>DEIB01000004.1 GCA_002352215.1 Chthonomonas sp. UBA2785
CTGTTCCCGGTCTTTGCGCGGGCCAAAGAAGCCGCCAAGAAGACGGCCGACCTCAGCAACATTAAGCAGATCGGCACGGCCCTACAGATTTACGCCGCCGACTGGGACGACAACAGCGTGGTGAAGGACGAAGAAGAGGGCTACGACTGGTTCGACCCGCTCTACCCCTATGTCAAGAATCGCCAAGTCTTCCGCACGCCCGCCTACCGGGCCGAAGATGATGAGCCGGCCACGGACTACCTGATCAACGGCCTCTTTGCCCACGGGGCGAGCCTCACCTCGTTCGAGTATCCGAGCGAGCAGATTGCCCTGGCCCCGCGTGCCAAGGGTGTGGAAGACACCGACTACCATCCGTGGCCGGAGGACGGCACCAGCTGGGACGATGAATCGCTGTACGAAGAAGACGGCGAAAACTGGTTCAGCGAGCGCATTGACCAGAAGCGGTTTACGGAAGGCGCGAACTACGGCCACGCCGACACGAGCTCCCGCTACTTCAAGTTCTCGCAGACGATGGTCGGCTTCCCCTTCCCGGGTCGCCACAATCCGGAACGCAAGTTCCTCGACTTAGGCCACAGCCACTAAGCGCTATTCAAATAGCTGGGCCGCAAACACGTCCGGATCAAAGTCTTGCAACTGATCCGGGCGTTCGCCCAGGCCAATGAGCTTGACGGGGATGCCCAGTCGCTCATGAATCCCAATCAAGGCGCCGCCCCGGCTGGTGCCATCCAGCTTGGTCAGCACCAGGCCGGTGACCTGCGCGGCGGCGCGGAACTCTTCCGCCTGCCGGATGGCGTTCTGGCCGGTGTTGGCGTCCAGCACCAGCAGCACCTCGTCCGCCGGGCGGCCGTGGGCTTTCTCAAGAACTTTGGTGATCTTGCCCAGTTCGTGCATCAGCGCGGCCTTGGTGTGCTGGCGGCCGGCGGTGTCGGCCAGCACAAATTCGATATTGCGGGCTTTGGCGGCGGTCACCGCGTCAAAGATCACGCTGCCGGGGTCGGCGCCGGGCTGGGCGTTGATGAATTCGGCCCCGCTGCGCTCGCTCCACAGCTTCAGCTGGTCAATGGCAGCAGCGCGGAAGGTGTCGCCAGGGGCCAACAGCACCTTGCGGCCCTGCCCCACCAGGCGCGTGGCCAGCTTGCCAATGGTGGTGGTTTTGCCCACTCCGTTCACGCCCACAAAGAGGTAGACCGTGGGGTTGACGATGTGTCGATAGAGGGCAGATTTCGCCTTTTGGTCAAATCGGCGGCGGATGGCCTCTTGCAGGCGGTCCTTGATACCGGCGGGGTCGGTGATGCGCTCCGTGCGAACGGCCTGGCGTAGTTCTTCCAGGATCTCGCCGGTCACGGAGATGGGGGTGTCGGCCTGCAGGAGGGCTTCTTCCAGGTCTTCGTACAGCGCTTCGTCAATGACGCCCCGACCGAGCAGCCGGTCCACCCGCTGCATCATTCCCCGAAACATGGCCACGGGTTAAGTATGACGCGCCGGGGGCGGGGGGCTCCGGGGCGGGCCAATGAATGGCTCGTGACTTGACAGCCCCCGCTACTTGTTGGTAGGTTGAGTGGTCAGAAGGTTACGTTTGGTGAGCCGAGCATTCTGAACCTATTGGAGTTGAGTTGATGAAGCTGCGTCCCTCCTTGTTCGCCATGGTGGCGCTGGGGGTGATGGCGCTCGGGGCCGGAGGCTGGGTTTACCGAGGCCAACTCGCCTCTCAAGCTACGGGCCGGGTGGACACGCAAGCGCGGATGCGGCAAGTGCTAATTGCCAGCCGAGAAAATCCAGACAGTGCAGATCTGGCAACCCGATTCGACGGGGGCATTCATGTTAGGAATGAGTCCATAAGGGTTTCGGTTGATGAGTTGAGTGGCCAACTCGTATCCATCAGCCGGCCCGGCGAGTTCTTCCTCAAAAACGCATACAGCCCAAGCGCCCCGAACGCCTTACGCAGTGAGGCGCAGGCGAAAGCCGCGATGGAAGCGTTCTTGAGGGACGCAGGCGTGGACATGGAGAGCTTTGAGCTTGAAAGGTTCGATGCTTTTAACGGACCGAAGGCTGCGCAGCTTGCTCATGGCCATGAGCGGCCCGTCTTTAGTGCTCAGTTTGCGGAACGCAAATCAGATATTCGATTCGCTGGAGCGGGTAGTCGTCGAGGAACAATTGTCTTCGATAGTCAAACTGGACTATTGTTGAAGTACGGGACAACGGTCATCCCGCAAGCAGCACCTTGGGAAGTTAACCTCACCGAAGCACGAGCCAAGGAGCTTGCCACCGAATCGTGGAGAGAATGGGGGCTAGCTTTGACTCCAAGCAGATACGGGTGAAGACCCAGTACGTGCGTACTGGCAGCTCATACAAAGTTCTTCCTGAGGATCGTTTGATTCCTGCCTTCCTCTTAGGGGCCTCGACGGACGCCGACTCTTGGCAATGCTTCGCCACGATCGATGCCCGAAACGGGAAAGTGATGGACAGCACCTGCCATATCCCCAACCGCATGCGCGGAGAGTAGTTTCTCTCCGCCCCCGGCAACCTGGGCTGAAAATCTGCGGTATTACACATTGCAATGACCACGATGATGCTGGCCCTGTGCCTGCTGCAGCCGCCCACCCTGAGCGCGGAGAAGCAAGCCGCGATTGCCGAAGTGCTGAAGCCATGGCGCACCGAAGACGGCCCCGGTGGCGTGGTGGCCATCTATCACAACGGCGAGATTGTGATGCAAGAGGGCCTCGGCCTGGCCGACCTGGAGCAGGGCACGCGTCTGACCCCCGAAAGCCGCATTGACATTGGCAGCATCACCAAGCAGTTTGTGGTGGCCAGCATTGTGCGGCTGGAACTTGAGGGCAAGCTCTCGCAAGAAGATTCCATCCGCAAGCACATCCCTGAGCTACCCGAGTGGGTGGAGGCGATCAAGCTGCATCACCTCATCCACCACACCAGCGGCCTGCGCGACTACTTGAACATGAGCGTGATGAGCAACGGCGGCGACCTGAACCACACCCCCGACCCCGACGAGCTCATTGAGATGATGAAGAAGCAGCGGGAGACGAACTTCCCCATCGGCGCGGCCGCGATGTATTGCAACACCGGCTACGCCCTGCTGGCCGAGGTGGTGAAGCGCACGGAGAAAACCGACCTGACCACCGCCACCCGCCGCCTGGTGTGGGAGCCGCTGGGGATGAAGGATTCGCTCTATGACGCCAGTGCCGACCTGCTGGTAAAGCAGCGCGCCAACAGCTATGTGCGCAACGGGCAAGGATTCTTGGCCATGCGCCTGCGGGCGAGCATTGTGGGGGACGGCGGCATGCTGACCACCACGGGCGACATGGCGAAGTGGTCGCGCTTTTTGGCCACGCCCACCGAAGCGGAACGCCCCTGGCATGAGGCGATGCTGAAGCCCTCGCCGCGCCCCTTCGGGCCGGGCATGCGGTACGCGGGCGGGCTGTTCCTCGACAAGTTGGGCACGGCCACGCGCATCCAGCACGGCGGGGACTGGAGTGGGTTCCACGCGATGTTTACGGTGTTCCCGGAGACGGGGTGGTCAGTGTTTACGGCCGGCAACGACGGCACCCAGCTGAGCAAGCAGATGAACGACCAGATCGCCCGGATTCTGCTAGACCTGCCCGAGCCGGCGGCACCTACCGCCCCGGCGGGAAGCCAGGACTGGACTCCGTTGACGCCGGAGATCCTG
Source organism: Chthonomonas sp. UBA2785 (assembly GCA_002352215.1). Classification (GTDB taxonomy): domain Bacteria; phylum Armatimonadota; class Fimbriimonadia; order Fimbriimonadales; family Fimbriimonadaceae; genus JAHBTC01. The sequence goes on from DEIB01000004.1 coordinate 3,683, forward strand.
GCGGCCTACGCCGGTCGATATGTGTTGAAGCCGATCGAGTTGCCGATTGAGTTCTCGGTGGAGGGCGGCAAGCTCTTTGCCCTGCCCCAGGGCCAACCCAAGATCGAGTTGACCCGCACCGGCGAGCGCGAATTCAGCTACGCGGCGGTGCAGGCCAAGTTCACCTTCGATGCGATTGCCGAAGGGAAATCTCCGGCAGTCGTACTCGACCAAGGCGGCGCCAAACTACGCGGCCCCCGGGGAGAAGCCTTCGCCGCCACCGCCGAACAGCGTGCGGCGTGGGTTGGTGAATTCTGGAGCGAAGAGCTGGAATACGCGATCGTGGTGACCGAGAAGGAAGGCGCCCTGCAGGTGAAGATCAACGGCCACGACTGGGGAGCGGGCACCCTGGGCAATGCCAAGCAGCTGAGCGTGGGCGGGTTCTTAACCATCACCCCCGAAGGTGAAGGTGCAACCTGGCCTGCCATCCGGGTGGATGCCGGGGGCCGGGCGAGCCGCTTGCTGTTCACGCGCCGCTAAGCGGGCTTAGTTGGCACAAGAGAAAACCCGGCTCTCCTTGAGGGGAGATCCGGGTTCCTTTTTGGGTAATTGAAGAGGCTTGGCTTACTTGCTGCGGCGGCGTCGAGCCAGAGCGAGCAGGCCCGCACCCAGCGCAATCATGCTGGCCGGTTCGGGCACCGCGGCCACGTTCGTCAGCGTGATGTCGTTGCTCGTCGGAGCCAGGACACCAAAGCCCAGCATCCCAATGCTGTTCGGGTTCACCGTGGTGAAGACCGCACTGTAGGGGATGATCAGGCTGCCACTGCCAGCGGCCACCGAGTAACCTGCAGAAGCGTTGAAGGCCGAGAAGTTCGAGTTCCAGGCATACACGTAGATCATCGTGTTGTTCTGGTCGTTGTTCTCGTAATCGAACTTGAAGGCGCTTTCGCTGCTGATGTCAATCGCCGGGCTCGCGGCATTGAAGCTCGACAGACCGAGCAGGCCGGTACCTTGGGCCGGCACCGAGCTCTTGAGGCTGTCCATGTAGTTGAAGTTCAACTTCGCATTGACATTGGTGCCCGTGGAGATGAACAGCTTGCCACCCGTCACTTCGGTGCGGATCGGTCGCGCATTCGGATTGGCGACAAAGTCGTGGGCCACGTAGCGGGTCGGCGCAATGGCGGTGATGCCGGTTTGCGACGTGTAGGTGTCGGCCGACGTGTTGTAGCTATAGTTGCCCGTCGAGAAATCGTCGATCAGGATGTTTGCCTGGGCGGCCGCGCTGATGGCGACCAAGCTCAGGATGATCCAACTTTTGTTCATTGTCTTAGTCTCCTAAATTCAGTTGGCCTTGCGTCGTCGAGCGAAGGCGGCCAAACCTGCGCCAAGGGCGATGAGCGTCGCGGGTTCGGGCACCGCGTTCACCTGGGTGATCGCGAGGTCGTTACCCGTCGGGAGGAGGAGGTTGAAGCCCCATGCACCCACGTTGCTCAGATCCAAGCTTGTCGTGCTGAAGTCAAAGCTCACCGTGCCACCGCCTTGCGGCACGCTTAGGTTGGTTGAAGCGGCGAAGGCTCCGATGTCCACACCGTTCTTTTCATAAGCCCAGAACTGGACTTGCGCATTGGATTGGTCGCTCGCAGTGAATACGATTTCGACCACCGGCGTGCTGGCAAACGTCAGGGCTGTCGGGAAAGAACCCGCGTCCACAGCAGCCAAGGCACCCGCTGCACTGGCGGGGGCACCATTCAGAAGCGCACCCAGGTGACCGTAAGTGAAGATGCCATCCACACCTGTTTCCGCTTCGACGAACAGTTGCCCACCGGCCACTTCGCTCGTGATGTAGCGGCTGTTCGGGTTGCTAAAGAACCCGTTGAAACCATAGCGAACCAGGCCGGCGCCCAGGTTCTCGGTTACATAGAAATCCGAATTGGAATCGTTGTAAAAACTTCCTGCGCTGAAGTCGTCAAGCACGACCCCAAAGGCAGTTGCCGACCCAACGATGGCCAGCAGGGCGAAAATGGTCCTCTTCATATAGTTACCCGAGTTGAATATACCCCCTCAATTTCTAGGCCACTCCAACTCAGACGAAATTTAGCCTTCTGCTAACAAACCTGGTAATCCCACCAGGGGAAAAGCAAAAACCTCCCCGGCCCGAAGGGCGAGGAGGCTCTTGCTCTAGAGGCTTTGCGTTTACTTGCGGCGGCGGCGCGCCAGAGCGAGCAAGCCCGCACCCATCGCGATCATCGTGGCCGGTTCCGGCACGGCACGGACTTCGCCGAAGGCGATGTCGTTGGCGTTCGGGAGATCCACGCGGAGGCCGATGAGGCCCACGCTGCTGGCCGGCACCGTGCTGAAGATGCTGCTGAACGGGATGCTTAGCGTGCCATTGCCCACGGTCGGGTTGAATACGGCACTCACGTCGCTGTTGGCGAACGTGTTGTCGTACACCACGACCGAGATGCCCGTGCTGGCCTGGTCGTTGCCCAGGTAGTCAATCTCAAGCGCATTGTAGGCGCTGAGATTTAGATTCATCGGCGTGTGATCGCCCAGCGGCGGGAAGCTAACGTTTCCGCTATTCGGAGCACCACTGTTGAGGGCGCCCGTCAGGATGATGAAAGCATTGCCCGCCACACCCGAACCCGTCTGGATGGTCAGGTTGCCCGAACCGTTCGACATTCGAATTTGGCGGTTATTTGGATTCGCAGAAATGTCCGCACTAAAGGTACGGGCACCCGCGCCGGCGATCGTGCCGCCGGGGGCCGTATTCACCGAGTAGCCATCGTTCGAGAACGAAGCGAACTGGAAGTCACCGAAGGTGTCAATCACCACGGCCTGCGAAACCGCCGCCATGGCCACCAGAGTCAGGGGAATGAAAATTTTCTTCATGTTGTCCTCTCCGGCGGCTTAGGCGCGCCGACTCCTGCGCAAAAGCGCCAACAAGCCTGCGCCAAGTGCCACCATGCTGGCCGGTTCCGGCACCGCATTCAGGCGGGTAAGGGTTACGTCCTGACTGTTGTCCATGAACGCGCGGAAGACCACGCCATCCACGCTCGCCAGGTTGATATTGGTGAGGTCGATGCTCGAGAACGGCACCACGACCGAACCCGTACCGGCCGTCACCGTGACGGGAGTGGACCATTCGAACACGTTGTTCGTGGTGTCAATGAAGCCCATCACGAGGTCAAAGTTCTGGTCGGCATTCTCGTAGCCCACCTGGAAACCGGTGTAGCCGGTGAAGTTCGCGGGGATCGCGGTGAACTGGTTCGCATTGAGCGAGCCGCCCCCGAAGGACCCCGTGCCCGAAGTTAAACCGCCGGCCCAAGCCAGAGTGACTTCGGCATCCACGCCCGGACCCGTTTCAATGTAGGCCTTGCCGTCACCGACCATGTCAATGAAGACCTGAGCCGGCACGGGGTTCGCATTAAAGAACGTGCTGAAGTAGCGAAGCGGGCCAACTGCGTTCGGCACCGTCGGGTTCACCGTGAAGTAGGCGTTTCCTCCAAAACTGGAAGTAAAGAGCCCCGTATTGAAGTCGTCAATAACGACGGCGTGAGCGGAGCCAACAACTCCCAACGCCGCGAATAAAAGCAATGTCCTCTTCATAAGTAGAGATGACCTCTAGATTCCTTGAGGGTACCACGCGCCCGGCCAACAAATGACATCCAGACGCACGAACTGGTACTTATGCTAGGGTCTGCGAGGTGCCGAAGCGTTACTCCGCCACGCGCAGCACGGAGAGGAAGGCTTCTTGCGGCACCTCGATGCTGCCGATGTTCTTCATGCGCTTCTTCCCTTTCTTCTGCTTTTCCAGCAGTTTTCGCTTGCGCGAAACGTCGCCGCCGTAGCACTTGGCAATCACGTTCTTGCGGAACGGCTTGATGACGTCCGCCGAAATGATCTTGGAGCCAATCGCGGCCTGGATTTTGACCTCGTATTGCTGGCGCGGGACCACCTTGCGCAGCTGCTCCACAATGGCCTTGCCGCGCGTGTACGCAAACTGCTTGTTGACGATGAAACTGAGCGCGTCCACTTGGTCGCCGTTAAGGAGGATGTCCACCTTCACCAGATCACTATCTTGGTAGCCGCTAAACTCATAATCCAGCGAGGCATAGCCGCGCGTGCTGGACTTTAGCTTGTCGAAAAAGTCGAGAAGAATCTCACCCAAAGGCAGGCTGTAATAGATAAGACAGCGAGTTTGCGAGGGATATTCTGTCTTTTTATAGACCCCGCGCCGGTCTTGGCACAGGTTCATCACCGCGCCCACGTAGTCGTTGGGCACCATCACGGTGGCGTCCACCATGGGCTCCTCGATGCGCTGGATGTGGTTGGGGCTCGGGAGTTCGCTCGGGTTCGAGATATGGATCATCGAGCCGTCGTTCATGTAGACCTGGTAGTCCACGCTCGGCGCGGTGAGGATCAGGTCCAAGTTGAACTCGCGCTCCAGGCGCTCGCGGGCGATTTCCATGTGCAGCAAGCCGAGGAAGCCGCACCGGAACCCAAAGCCCAGCGCCGCGCTGGTTTCGGGTTCAAATTGCAACGACGAGTCGTTGAGCTGGAGCTTCTCGATGGCCTCGCGCAGGTCGGCGTACTGGTCACTATCCGTGGGATAGAGGCCGCAATACACCATCGGCTTGGCCTTGCGGTAACCGGGCAGGGGGTCAACCGCCGAGTTCTCCGCGCTGGTGACGGTGTCGCCCACCGCCGCATCGCCAATCGTCTTGATCGCGCCGGTAAGGAAGCCGACTTCGCCGGTGCGCAGAGCCTGGCCGCGCTCCAATCGCGGGCGGAACACGCCCACTTCGTCCACATCGAAGGTCTTGCCCGTGGACATCATGCGAATCTTGTCGCCCGGCTTCACCTCGCCATCCACCACGCGGACATAAGCCACCGCGCCTTGGTAGGTATCGAAGTGCGAGTCGAAAATCAGCGCGCGCAGGGGAGCTTCGGGGTCGCCGCTCGGGGGCGGAATGCGCTCCACCACCGCTTCCAAAATGTCGGTGATGCCCATGCCGGATTTGGCGCTGCAAGGGATCGCCTCGCTGGCGTCAATCATCAGCGCGTTTTCGATCTCGTCCTTCGCCATCTCCAGGTCGGCGTGGGGGAGATCCATCTTGTTCACCACCGGGATGATGGCGAGGTCTTGGTTCATCGCCATGCTGGCGTTGGCAATGGTTTGGGCTTCCACGCCCTGGGTGCTATCCACCACCAGGAGGGCGCCTTCGCAGGCGTAGAGCGCGCGGCTGACTTCATAAGTGAAGTCCACGTGGCCGGGTGTGTCAATCAGGTTGAACTGGTAGGTTTTGCCATCTTTGGCGGTGAAGTTCATCCGGACCGCCGTCATCTTGATGGTGATGCCCCGCTCCCGCTCCAGGTCCATGGTGTCGAGCATCTGCTCTTGGGCATGGCCGCGCACCGCCCCCGTGACCTCCAGGATTCGGTCCGCAAGCGTGGACTTTCCGTGGTCAATGTGGGCGATGATGCAAAAGTTGCGAATAAGGGATTGGTCCATCGAAAGAGACCCGCGCGGCTTGCCTATTCTACTTGCGAGGCGGGGTTGAGGTCAGCCGAGTCCCTGTTCGGGATGCCCACCGACAAGGAGAAATCCCGCCCCTGGCCAGTGGCCAAGGACGGGATTCCGTCGTCAGTCGCCCGCGAGCTTACGCAGCGCGGCGGCGTCGGAGCATGGCCAGGAGGCCAGCGCCGAGCGCGACCATGCTGGCCGGTTCCGGCACGGCATTCAGGCGGAACGCGAAGTTCGCCGGGGGATTGCCGTTGAAGAACAGGTAGCCACCGGCCGGGTTGCCACCCACGAAGCTCCCCGCAGCCGTCGTGCGGAAGAAGATGTCGTCGCTGGTACCCACCGAGGGTTGACCCACAGCCCAACCGATGTTATCAAGTTGAGCCGCCGTGGCACCGGTAGCGCCGGTGTTGTTGTCAAACGTCAGGCCAGCCCACAGGAAGAAGTTGTTCGGCACGTTGAAGCCCGGACCAATGTTGACCGTGTAGGTGGTGGCCGAACTCGCCGTCATCGTCACGGGGTTGAGTGTGTAACCCGTGATGTAGTTGCCCAACGTGGTCGCCGTGGTGCCCGTCAGAGCATAGAAGCGCACACGCGGGCGGAACGAAACCGTCGTCGTGTTCGCATTCACCAGGGTGAAGGCGAAGCTGGTGATCTGGGCGCCCGGGAAGGCGTCGATCATGTCGATGTCGTCGGCCATCAGGCGAGTGATGGTGTTCCCCGCTTGGTTGGTGGCACCACCCGGCGCGAAATAGCTCGTCACCGTCGCCGGTACGGAATCGAACATCAGCGCCTGGGCGGAACTCATAGCTACGGCACCCAAAGCGAGGGCACTCAAAGCGAACTTGTACATAAGGATCATCCTGCCCAGATAGTTCCAGGCGTGTGAATGATGAAGTTCTACGCATAGTCATTGCTATGATCGCGGTAGAAACTGGCACAATTGCCAGGCAAAATTAGGCATTGTTGTCAGTTCGTTCGCCTCGCTTACTAGTTGCGGACTCGTTGGGATTCGGCCAGCATCTCGTCGGCGACGGCTCCCATTTCTGGGGCATGCGCATTAAGGAACGTTCTTGCCCATTTGCCATTAGCAGTATCCGCTTGTAAGGCCATCCAAAGGAGCCCATCAAACCCGTTCTGTTTGGCAAACTCGGCACGGGCAGCGGCGGGCACCCAGCGCTCGGCCACAACCTTGGCCAGTTCTTGCGCGGTGGGCTGCTTCCTCATGCCAAATTCTGCGATGAGCGCGCGGAAGGTTTCCTGGCTGTCTTCATCGAATTCATCGGGGAGCGCGCCTTCTTTAGCAAACTTGAGGAACTCAGCCAGGCGGTTTTCCGGAATCTGCCGGGCACCCCACTGCAGCGCGCGCTCGTCGCCATTGGCATCAAAGAGGATGTCGGGGGTGATAAGGGTCCCCCATTCCGAGCCATTGCGCCGCCGGGGCGCATAGTCCGCCACTTCTCGCAGGCATTGCAGATAAGTGGCTTTGCTCACGTTGGGCAACAAGACGTCGCCGAGCTTGGCGTACGTAGGTTCGTCCGTATACAGCCACACTCGGGCTTGATCCCACGGGCCTCGGAACCTGGACTCTTGGATTTCTTGAGCGAGCAAAACCAGCTTAGAATCCCGCGCCGGCATAGGCACAAAGCGCGTGCTCGGCGTGGGTTCCTTCTTGTTCATATTCAGGCACGCGAATCGGAAGCGCGTCGGCGCCGCCATAAAGGGATTGTTGTTGACCTGGAATGCAAACGTGGTGCGAACGGTGTCCACAATCATCCCGTTTTGGGTGGCGTCATCCAAGCATTGCAGGAAGGTGCCGGCCGGGAAGTTGACTTGCATCTCCTCCGAGCCCGTGGCTTCCAAGGTGCCGTAGTTCAGGTTCTGTCCGGCCACCGTGATCTGCGCATCGTACTTACGGAAGAGTGCGGCCACGCTATTGCGATTCTTGTGAGCATCGGTGGGGACAATCGCGTAGTCTTCGCCGACCTTAATGATCGGATCCTTCCATAGGCCGATATCGCCGGTCTTCTCGCAGGCGCAAATGGTAACACCCTCTCCACTGGCATTCGGATTGATGCCACGAACCCGGCCGATGGTAAAGGGGCCACGGTTGGCAAAGACCTTGTGTTCGGCGTAGCTCGGGGATTCGGGGCCTCCTCTAAACAAGGTGTAGCGGACTTCCACCGTCGCCAGAATGTCGTATTGGAGCGACTTGTAGCGCAGAGTGGTTTGGTGGCACGGCTGGTAAACCCCTTCGGGCGAAAGGTGCCCCGGGTTCCACTCGATCATGTTGCTGTGGTTGCGCAAGTACTCGAAGGGCATGGAGACAGCATCGAGGGCGGCAAAGTCATTCATCACCATCGGCATGCCGCGATTGTTGGAGGCCTTGACCAAGTCACGCATGGATTTGCCGAGGTCGTTGATGCCGGCTTGGTCGCGCTCTAGCGGGCCGTTGGCCACCGAAATCTTGTGTTCGCGGTCGCACGGGCGGTCGCACAAGCGGTCACAATCGGCGTGTTTGGCGTGGTCGGGCGGGGGCCCCTGACAGGCATTCAGGCAAACGGTTTCGGCCAAGACCTTGCCCGAGAGAGGTCCATCCGGCACGGGCACGAATTCGAAAAAGACGCGCATGGAAAGCCGCTCCGATCCCTGGAACCGCTCGTTCGGGTTGGCAATTGAAGGGCCATCGTAGGGGCGCGGCTGGGAGTGAATGGGAGCCGCACCGCTTTCGGTGTTGACCCGAAAATCTTCCCTGAGGTTGACGATTTCGGGCTCGTCATCGGCAAGAGCAGCCAAAAGCAGGGCGGCAGCGACCATAACGGAAAGTATATCCCTGCGCCCAAAAGTTTACGACACGATTTTGCGTCCCCCGGAACAAGCCGGAGAATGCAAGGACGCGCGCTTAGTAGTGCCAGTCGAGGTTGGTGACGGCGCGGGCGTGACGCTCGATGAATTCCCGGCGGGGTTCCACTTTGTCCCCCATCAGGCGGCTGAACATCCGCTCCACTTCCATATCCATCTGCGGGTCGTACTTCACCTGCACCAGGCGGCGGGTTTCGGGGTTCATGGCCGTTTCTTCCAGCTCATGCGCTTCCATTTCACCCAGACCCTTAAAGCGCGTGATGGTCACGTTCTTCTTCTTAATCGTCTTCACGATCTCGTCTCGCTCTTCCACCGTCATGGCGTAATAGCGCTCGTTGGCCCCGGCCTTAATGACGAACAGCGGCGGCTCGGCGAGATAGATGTGCCCATTCACCACCAGCGGCTTCATAAACCGATAGAAGAACGTGAGCAGCAGCGTGCGGATGTGTTCGCCGTCTACGTCGGCGTCCGTCATGATGATGATCTTGTGGTAGCGCAGCTTGGTGATGTCGAAGTGGCTGCTTTCCTTGCTCACCCCTTCTTCATCCAGCTCGAAGTTGCCGCGCCCGGTGAGCACGTCAATCCCGACGCCCAGCGCCGCGATGAGCGACTTGATTTCGTTGTTATCCAGCGCCTTATCCAGGCGAGCGCGCTCGACGTTGAGGATCTTTCCGCGTAGCGGCAGGATGGCCTGGGTGAGACGGTCGCGGCCGCCCTTGGCGGTGCCCCCGGCCGAGTCGCCTTCCACGAGATAGATTTCGCAGTCGGCGGCGTTCTTGCTCACGCAGTCGCTCAGCTTGCCCGGCAGACCAAAGCTATCCATGGCGTTGCTGCGCTTCACGGCTTCGGCGGCCTTGCGGGCTTCTTCGCGGGCGCGCTGGGCAATCATCGCCTTGTCAATGATGCGCTTGGCCACCTGCGGATTCTCTTCCAGGAACGTGGTGAGACCATCGCCCACCAGCGAGTTGGTGAGGCCCTGCACTTCGGGGTTCACCAGCTTGACCTTGTCTTGCGAGTTGTAGCTGGCGTGCTCCAGCTTGAGCGCGATGACGGCGGTGAGCCCTTCCATCACGTCGTCGCTGGTGAAGTTCTTGTCCTTCTCCTTCAGCAGATTCATCTTGCGGGCGTACTGGTTGAGCACGCGGGTGAGCGCGGCGCTGAAGCCCGAGACGTGGGTTCCACCATCTGGTTGATGGATGTTGTTGGTGTAGGCCAGGATGGACGTGCTATACGAGGTGTGGTACTGGATGGCGACCTCGACTTCCATCCCTTCGCGGATGCGGTGGAACGCAATCGGCTTGTGGATGACGTCGTAGGCGTCGTTGCTGTCTTCCACCAATTGGATGATGCCGCGCGTGTAGTGCAGCACTTCATCTTCTTCCGGGTGGCGCTCATCGTTGAATTCGATGGTGATGTTCGGGTTGAGATACGCAATTTCGCGCAGGCGGTGCTTGACGATGTGGACGTCGTAGACCGTTTCTCGCAGCACCTCGGGGTCCGGCATCCAGTGTTGCTTGGTGCCCGTGGTCTTGGATTTGCCCAGAATCTCGAGCTCGCCCACCGGCACGCCTTGCTCAAAGCGCTGGCGGAAGATTTGGCCTTCGCGCTGCACGGTGGATTCCATCCACAGCGAGAGGGCGTTGGTGCACGAGACGCCGACGCCGTGCAGACCCCCGGAGACCTTATAGCCGCCGGTCTTTTCGAACTTCCCGCCCGCGTGCAGCACGGTCATGACGAGGGTGAGGGTGCTGACGCCTTCTTCGGGGTGGATCCCGGTGGGGATGCCGCGCCCGTTGTCCTCGACGCTCATGGAGCCGTCTTCGTAAATCTTGACCTTGATGAGGTCGCAGTGCCCGGCCAGCGCTTCGTCCACGGCGTTGTCCAGCACTTCGCGGAACATCTGGTGCAGACCGCGCTTGCCGTTGTCGCCCACGTACATGCCGGGGCGCAGGCGCACGGCCTCCAGACCCTTCAGGACTTGGATGTCGGATTCGGTGTAAGCCTTGTCGACCCGGCTGAACTGAGTTTCACTGATTTCCTGCGAGGTGATCTCTTCGGCGGTCAGTTCTTCGGGATTCATGTCGTCGGGCATCATTGCAATCAAGCGCGACCGGGGAGACCTTCCCTGGTCATTTCACCTTGGAATCTACCTGAAAACGGGCCTGCCCGCCCGGGTGGGCCCGGTGGGGTCAGGCGGGGCGGCTAGGGGGCTTCCAAAGCCGCCCGTGAGGAGCCACCCATCTCGCGGACCCGCCATGTCCGTCCGTCCCAATTGACGCTGCTTACAAACTCGCCGCACTGTTTCGCCAATGCTCGATTGGTGGCCGGGTCCACAGTGTAGATACACCGCAATTCACCATCCTTGCTAAAGCCCTGGACCATGATAACGGTAGTAAGCGGATCCAACTTGCCATTGACGGGCTTGGGACTCAGCTGAGCCCACATTTGCTTCACCTCGACTCTGTCTATCTGGTATTCGTCGGCCCACTCTTTCCAAATCTCATCGGCGGGCGCCAACTTTACTTTGGTGGCGTTCCAGGAACCCTCTGGCGGAGCTACGGAAAGATTGAATCTGAGCAGTTGTCCGGTGCTTGCACAAAAGATGACTGTGCCTCGCCGGAGGCCATCTTGGTGGTACCTTGGATCACTCTTCTTTTCAAAGATGACCAGCACGTAGACTTTCCGGCCGTCGGGCGCAAGCTCCTTCGATTGATCTCCCTTGAGCTCATAACGAGCGACGACTTCGTATTTCAGATCTTCGACATCGAGAGCCCGCATGACTTCAACTAGGCGATTCTCCGCCTGTTCCACTGAAGTCAGTGATTCCTTAAGGCTGGAATCAATAGGATGGTCTTCGTACCATGCGGGAAACCTTGACATGGCCGTGATCTGCCTTGAGTATTCGTCGATCTGAATTTTGGTGTTATTCCACCCCGCGGATATCCTATAGTCTTGCTTAACCACCAAGGGCTTCGCGTTTGCCTCGCCCGCAACGTCAAAGTATCGAAGCACTTGCGCCTCCGGCTCCTCTTTTGGCTTGGAAACCGTCGCGCTTGAGCCTACGCATCCGCTCAGAAATGCCGCACCAAGGATGCACAAGGCGCTCCCAATAGTTGTTGCTCGCTTCAACCCTTTCGCCACCTCAATCCCGTTGGAAAATCGGGCCGTACTGCTGTCGAAGTTCGTCCGGCCGCACAATCGGCGAACCCTTCACCTGCACCCAGTACGCCACCACCACTTCCTCGTCTTCGGCGGGCTCAAAGTTGCGCTTCACCCACACCAGCTTGTCGCCCTGGCGCACGTAGTTGGCCGTGCGCGCCCCAATCCAAGCGTTGCGCGGAATCCCCGCCAAATCCACCGTAATCACCGCCTCGCCGATGGTGCCCTGCCAGGGCCGCCCGGTTGAAAGCACATACGTCAGCCAGCTGATCCCGGTGGCGCTGCCCCCCAGCGTGGTCACGTATTCGTTGCGCACGGTGCGCTCTTGCCGCGCGGCAAAGGTGACCTCCTTGGTCCACCATTGCTTATAAAACATGTCGTCGCCTTCGGAGGGGCGGCGCTGCACGGCCACGGGCTCGCCATCCACCCAGCTACGGAACGATTTGAACCAGGTGCTGCGGTTGGGGCCGGGCACCTCGATGTCGCCGCCGCCTTCTTCCGGGAAGCCCATCAGCACCCGCGTGGGGGCGTTGGCGGTGTTCTGGAAGAGGAACTCGGCATTGACCTTGCGCTGGCCCATGTGGATGTCGATGCGCTCGCGCACCATGCGCACCGGGGTGGTGGTGTCCAGGGCCGAAACGGTGCCGCCCACCCCCATCACCGCGCTGTCATTGAGGGCCAAGGCTAAGGCAATCCACATACGTGTATTGTAACCAAAGGCGCGGCGTGGGGGTCACAATGGGAGAAGCAAGGCGGTGATGCTGCTCCATTCACTGCATCGGCACGGAGTCAAGAGATGAGTACGCCATGAGAACAACATTGATTCTCGCCTCTATGCTCACCATTGGCACGCCGCTCTTTCTCTATGCGGCTGCTCGGCAGGGCATTCCTGCACCCACCACAGAGGACCAGGTTCGAACCGTTTTAGGTGCTGTGGGTGCCGTTGACATCTCTACGATTCAAGCGAGATCGTTGCCCCGGCATTTGGCCGCGGAGAACGAAAGTTATGCCATTTGGATGTACGAGCAGAGGGGTCAACTCGACCACTTTAGTCGCAGGCCAGGGTACTACCGAGACCACCCCTTCGACGCAGAGAAGCCCGACCTTATCCGTTCGGATGAGGATGCCCGAAAACGGGTGTTTCGCTTTGTCCAGGAATCTCGGCTCGATTGGGGGCCAATAAAAGCCAACAAGGTCACCCGAGTCAATGAGGCATTGAGTGCGAGCTACTTGCATTCAGAATCACGCCGTCTCTATGAAGTCGAACTCTGGGAGACGAGCACGGACCCTCGCCGGACTTTCCACACTCTCCGCCGCAGCCGCATCTTGGTTGATGCCCAGAACGGCCACATTCTAAGAGCCTTTGCATCGTACACGCCCTCCGAGGGGCCTTGGCGAATTTCCGTCTCGGAGTCCGCAGCCCAAGATACGGCGCTGGCAGCCTGGCGGCAGGCCGGCCATGTCTTTCGAGCAGATCAGACGACCGTGTCGGCCAAGTGGATCCTTCCTCGATTCGATACGGCCTACCGGCGCGATGACCGACTCCTGGCCGGATGGGTCATCGAGGTCAAGCAGAAGCCAACTGACGAAGATATTTTGGCCTTTGCCTGGGTGCATGGAGAGACGGGCAAGCTGGTCCACTTGCACGGCCCATTCCCTCCTCCTTCCACCGGAGAGTAGCCTGCCCGCCATGAGGGACACTCCCACCACGTGTCCCTCACCGGCCCACCCGCATCCCGGGCTACAATGAACCTATGCCGGTCGGGCGATTTCTCCTTTGTCTCCACTCGCACATGCCCTATGTGCTGAGCCACGGAAAATCCCCCCACGGCACCGACTGGCTGTTCGAAAGCGCCGCCGAGTGCTACCTGCCCATCCTGGACGCCCTGGAGCGCCTCCGCAACGAAGGCATCCGCCCCCGCTGGACCATCAACATGACCCCCATCCTGGCGGAGCAGCTGGCCGACCCCGCCTTCGCCGCCGGGTTCGAGGAGTACTGCGAAGAGAAAATCCAGGCCGCCATCCAAGACCAAGAGCGATTCGCCCTCAATGACGAACTGCAAATGGTGGGCCTGGCCGCGTGGTGGCAGCGCTTTTACACCCGGGCCATGGTGCAGTTTAAGCACCGCTGGGGCCGCGACCTGAACGCTGGCTTCAAGTCCTTCCAAGACGACGGCCTAATCGAGCTGATCACCTGCGGGGCCACCCACGGCTACTTCCCGCTATTGGGCACAGACGAGAGCATCCAGGCGCAGGTGAAGACGGCGGTGGACAGCCACAAGCGCCGCTACGGCAAAGCGCCGCGCGGGTTCTGGCTGCCGGAATGCGCTTACCGCCCCGGCTACGACTGGGCGCGCCCCACCAGCGAAGGCGAAACCCCCTGGCCGCGCAAATCGGTGCAGGAGTTCTTGCTGGAGAACGGGGTCGAGTACTTCTTTGTGGATAGCCACCTCATCCGGGGCGGCGAACCCCTGGGCACCTATTGGCAGTCGTTCCCGCACCTCGCGGAGATGTTCCAGCGCAGCCGCAACCTCTTTACGCCTCCGGCCGATGCCCGCAGCGAATACGAGCACTATCTCATCCCCGGCGGGGCCACCGTCTTTGCCCGCGACCCGCAAACCACGGTGCGCGTGTGGAGCGGCGACGTGGGCTACCCCGGCAACGAGTGGTACCTGGAGTTCCACAAGCAGCTGTATCCCGGCCGCCTGCGCTACTGGCGCATCAGCCAGAACAAGGCCGACCTGGGCGCCAAGCAACCCTACGACCCGTGGGTGGCGTTCGACAACATTGCCGCCCACGCCAAAGACTTTGTGGGCTTGGTGAAGAGCACGCTGGCCGCCTACCGGGGGCAGAGCGGGCGCGAGGGCACGGTGGTGGCGATGTACGACACCGAGCTTTTTGGCCACTGGTGGTTCGAGGGGCCAGAGTTCCTTTACGAATGCGCCAAGCAGATGGCGCTGGATGGCGACATCGAAATGGTGAGCGGCGGCGACACCGTGGACCGCGAACCGGCCCGCCACCTCATCCACTTGCCCGAAGGCTCTTGGGGCGAGGGCGGCTACCACAGCGTGTGGCTGAACCCCGACAACCACTGGACGTGGGAGCGACTGTATCCGCTGGAGACGCGTTTCCGCGACCTGTGCCGCACCCAGGCCACTGGCCCCGCCCAGGAGATTCTGGAGCAGGCCGCCCGGGAGCTACTGCTGGCGGAATCGAGCGATTGGCAGTTCTTGATCTCGACCTTCTCGGCGCGGGATTACAGCGAAATCCGCTTTGCCGACCACACCGACCGGCTGGAGCGCCTGCTGGCCCTGGCCGAGGCCGTGGCGGATGGTCACACGATGACGGAGGAGGAGACGGAGTTCCTGCGCGATTGCCAGCAGAAGGATGCGCCCTTCCCGCACCTTAAGCTCTCCGACTGGGCGCAACTGGATCACCCCTTAAACGTGGGGACTCCGGGTGGGGTGCCGCTGCATTGATGGGCCTGGGGATGCCGCCACGGCGGGAACGAAAGCGCGGGCTTTCCGCGTCTACTACCTCGATGCGGTTGAAGTTTGCGGGCTGGATGATGGGTGCGGCCCTGGCGGTGATGGTGGCGGGTTGCCAGAACAGCGGCGGCACGGCCAGCAAGGCCCCGGTGAATGTGGACCCCAATAACCCGGCGGCCAGCACCGGCGTACCCGAAGGATTTGTGCCCAAGACGGACGAGACGAGTGGCACCGGCAGCACGCCCACCACCCCCACGACGCCCAAGGGCGAAGGCACGCAGTCGCTCAACATCCCGGCGCAGAACTTTGAAGTCAAACCGGTGAACCAACCCAACGACCAGTGGGAGACCGTGGCCCCCACCGAGATCGAGAAGACCGGCACCCAGATTGACCAAGCCCTGGCGAACCTGAAGGACGCCATGGCCGACACCCAGACGACCATTGAATACAAAGGTGCGCAACTGGCGGGCAAGGGCACGCTCAAGGTTCGCGACCGCCGCACCTTTAGCCTGGAGTGGTACCAACCGAAGACCGAAGCCCGCACCCACCGCGCTATCGGCAACGGCCAAAAGCGCGTGCACAGCGACGGGGGTGAGTTTGAACCGCTGGCCGCCTTTGGGAACACGAAATCCGCGCCGCTGAAGCTGGACACCCTAGCCGACCAGATGCCGACGATCGTTTCGTCGGTGTTTGCGCAGGATCAGCTGCCCTGGGCCGCGACCCTGAAGGCCCTGGAAGCCGACCCCGCCTTCACCACCACGATGGAAACGACCACGGCCCGCATTCAGGATAAGGATCGGAAGATCGTGCGCATTGTGGCCGAGCGCAAAACGGGTTCGCCGGTGACCTACGAGTTTGTGATTGACGGCGAGCGCTGGCTGCCGGTGACCCTGCGCAGCGTGGCCAAGTTCGAGGACGGCACCGAGAGCAAGTTCATGTGGACGGCCCGGTGGGCGTTCGGCGGGGCTTACGAGGACAAGGAGTTCGCGCTCCCCGCCCCGACCAAGGTCGCCAACTAACCGTTCAGCGTCAGGATATTGATTTCGGGCGGGCAGAAGGCTCGCACGCGCGGCCCGGTGGTGCCCACCCCACAGCTCACAAAGAGCGGATTGGGCGCGCTGGGATAGAACCCCCGGATGTACCGGCGGGCGCCTTTGGGCGTATGGAAAGAGATCTGCCCCGGCAGGCACACCTGGCCACCGTGGCTGTGCCCGCTGAGGACGAGGCTGGGCGATCCCTGTAGGTCGTCAGCAGGGTCCGGTTCGTGCAGCATGGCCAGCACGTTGCGGTCGTACTTCCGCGGTAGTGAATCGGGTCGCCAGCGGTTCATCAGCGCGTCATCCACGCCCCACAGGTTGATCCCTTCGATCTCCTGCACTTCATTGCGCAGCAGGGGCACGGGGGAGGCCTGGAGGTAGGCCACCACTTCGTGGGCGCGGAACGCCCAGTACTCATGATTGCCGAGCACTTGGTAGCACGGGATTCCGGTGTCGCGGAGCCGGCCCATCACGGTGGTGATGTGCTGCGGTGTCTTTTGGTAATGCCGGGAGATGGTGTCGCCGCTGACGAGGATGAGGTCGGGCTTTTCCTGGGCCGCGAGTTCGATGGCGCGGAGGGCGAGGACCTCGGCGGCGTCCTGGTCCACGTGCAAATCCGTGAGGAGTGCGACGCGCAGTCCGTTCGCATCCCAGCGGGGCAGGGTGAGGGTTTGATGACGCACGCGCAGGCGATCGACTTCGCCCAACTGCCAAAACCCGACCCCCGCTGCCGCAGCGGTGCCGATGGCAGCGCCCTTGAGGAACTTGCGCCGCGAAATCTTCATCCTGTACCCCCTAACGCTGACCTCGGCGGAATCGTGTCCGTGCCTGAGTGCGACTGGGGCCGATGCCGGGGGTAACGTCTGGCCACGGGTGACCGCATGAGCCAATCACGATACGAAGAGACCATTGAGACCGATTTTCGATCGCGGATGGATTACAGCGGGTATTTGCGGCTAGACCGCATCTTGGCTGCCCAGGAACCCCTGAGCAACCCTGAGCATCACGACGAGATGCTGTTCATCATTCAGCACCAGACCTCGGAGCTGTGGATGAAGCTGGCGGTGCACGAGTTGCGGGCGGCGGTGGCGCACGTGCAGGCCGATGAGCTTTCGCCGTGCTTTAAGATCTTGGCGCGGGTGAAGCAGGTCCAGCGCATGCTGTTTGAACAGTGGGCGGTGCTGGAAACGCTAACCCCCAGCGAGTACGTACAGTTCCGAAATGTGCTGGGCGCGGCCAGCGGATTCCAAAGTCACCAGTTCCGGATGATCGAGTTCTACTTTGGCAATAAAGATGCCCGTTCGATTGGCGTCTTTGCTAACCATGAGGTGGAATACGCAGAGTTACAGCGCTTGTTGAACGCCCCCAGCCTGTACGACGAATTCTTGATTTACCTCGCTCGGCACGGGTTTGATGTGCCAGCGGAGTCGGTGAACCGAGACTGGAGCCAGCCTTACACGCCGCAGCCGGGGGTGATTCAGGTGTTCAAGCAGATTTACGACAACCCCCACGAGCACTGGGACGCCTACGAAATGTGCGAAAAGCTGGTGGACGTGGAAGAGCAGTTTTCCCTGTGGCGGTTCCGGCACGTGAAGACAGTGGAGCGGATTATTGGCTTCAAAACCGGTACCGGCGGGAGTAGCGGGGTGCCCTTCCTTCGGCGCGGGGTGGATATCCGGCTGTTCCCTGAACTCTGGGATGTCCGGACGGAGATCGGTCGGTGAGTTTGGACTTGGCCTTGTCGGGACTGGGCAACGAGCCGCTGGATGAGGGGCTCATCCGGGCTCATATTGCGCCGCTCTTCTCGCGCGTGCTGGCGCGGCAGGAGATCTATCTCGCCAATCACTCCCTCGGCCGCCCGCTTGACCACATGGTTGACTCGGTGGCATCGGCCCTGGATGCGTGGTACGGCACGATGGACGAAGCCTGGGGCCACAGTGGCTGGATGGGCGCCCTGACCGAATACCGGCGGTGCATCAGCGACCTCATCGGCCTGGATGACCCCCGGGGGGTGGTCCCCAAGACCAGCGCTGGCCAGGGCCTGCGGGCCGTGCTCAATGCTTTTCCGCAAGACCGGCCGGTGCGCGTGGTGGCCACGCGCGGTGAGTTTGACAGCCTCGACTTCATCCTGAAAGCCTACGGCGACGCGGGCCGCGCCGAAGTCACCTGGGTGGACCCGCGCGGACTCGACGGCACCGTGCCGATCTACGACGGGGCGGATGTGGCCGCCGCCATCACTCCCGGCTGCGACCTCGTGGTGGTGAGTCAGGTGATCTTCAGCACGGGGCAAGTGCTGCCCAACCTCAACCAAGTGGTGCAAGCCGCCCATCAAGTGGGCGCCAAAGTCTTGCTCGACACCTATCACAGTGCGGGGGTCTTCCCCATCTCGGTCCGCGAACTCGATATGGACTTTGCCGTCGGCGGGTGCTACAAGTATCTGCGCGGCGGGCCGGGGGCGTGTTGGCTGGCGATTCATCCGCGCCACCAGGAGACCATGCGCACCCTCGATACGGGCTGGTTTGCCAAGCGAGACGTCTTTAGTTACCACCGCGCTGAACCCACCGAGCCCCCCTTTGCCGTACGGGCCATGGGCGGCGATGGTTGGCTGGAAAGCACCCCGCCCATTCTCACCTACTACCAGGCGTTGCCCGGCTTGCGCTTCACCCTCGCCCTGGGGGTGGATCGCATCCGTGCCTACAGTCTCCAGCAGCTCAGCTTCCTCCGCCAGCACTTCAAGGCCGCCGGCATCCCCCATCACGCCCCCGCAGATCCTGCGGCCTGGGGCGGCTACGCCTTGGTGCCGCACGCGGACACCAACGGCCTCGTCCAGCGACTCAAGGCGCACGGCGTCAACACGGACGCCCGGGGCGGACACGTCCGGTTCGGGCCGGACCTGCTCAACACGAGCGACGATTTGGCCCGCGCGGTCGAGGTTCTCAAAGCTCAATACTAAGGCCATACTAACGGGATGTGGTGTCTGCTTGCCCTCTCACTTGCCCAAAGTGAGCCGCGGCCCGCACCGGTCAAGTCTCCGCACGTCGTCCTTTTCTTAGTAGATGACCTCGGCTGGCAAGACACCTCCTTGAGCTTCGGGGTACCGGAGAAGCTGGTGGGCCGGCAAGTGCGCACCCCGCAAGTTGCCGCTCTCGCCCAGCGCGGGCTTACCATCCGCCAGGGCTACAGCGCCTGCACCGTATGCACGCCCTCACGGGTTTCCATCCTCACGGGCCAGCACCCCGCCCGCAACCGAATCACCTCTTGGGTTTCCGCCCCCGGCCAGGACACGGGCGAGAAGTATCCCGGCCTCACCCTGCCCACTTGGGAAACCGGCGGCTTCCAGCCCGGCACCACCCCCACGCTCGCCGAGTTGTTTCAACAAGCGGGCTATCGCACGGTCCAAATTGGCAAAGCCCACTTTGCGGGCAAGGGTACGGCCGGGGCCAACCCGACCAACTTAGGGTTCGATCGCACTATTGGTGGTAGCAGTGCCGGGCACCCTAGCAGCTTCTACGGCACCGAGAATTTTGCCCGCCGCCCGGATGGCACCACACTCCCGCCCGTGCACGATGTACCGAACCTGGAGGCCTACCACGGGCAAGACATCTATCTCGAAGAAGCCCTCGCCAAAGAGGCGGTGAAGGAGATCGACACCTCGCTGCAGGCGGGGCGCCGCATGTTCATTTGGTACGCCCCGTTTGCCGTGCACACCCCCATCCAGGCCAATAAACGACTGCTGGAGCACTACGAAGGCATGAACCCCACCGAGGCCGCCTACGCCACCATGATGGAGAGCGTGGACAATGCCATGGGAGAGGTGCTGGGGGCCTTTGCCAAGCACGGCCAGCTTGACCAAACCATTGTGGTCTTCACCAGCGATAACGGTGGCCTTTCGCAAAGCTCGCGGGGTGGCTATCCCAATCTCCACAACCTTCCCCTGCGGAGCGGCAAGGGCTCGGCTTATGAAGGCGGGGTCCGGGTGCCGCTGGTGATGGCCGGGCCGAATATTCCCCAGGCGGATTGGGCGAAAGCCGCCCTTGTGGGTACGGATCTGCACGCCACCATGGCCAGCCTGGCCGGCATCAAGGCAGCCCCGGGGGATGGCGAGGACTGGGCGGAACGCATCCGGGCAAACCAGGATTCGGCCCGCACGACCCCGATTGTCTGGCACTTCCCGCACCACCGGGGCTGGGGCGGACCGGGGCTGGAACCCTATTCGGCGATGCGCCTCGGTGATTTCCGCGTGATCTTCTTCTACGGCACCCGGCGGTGGGAGCTTTACAACCTTGCCAACGACCTCGGGGAGACCCGCGACCTCAGCATACGCCAACCCGAGCGGCTTAAGGAAATGGGCGACCGATTACGCCAAGAACTCGAGCGGATGAATGCACAATGGCCCGTGGACGAATCCACGGGCCAAGAAGTGCGGCCGATCGTGCCGTGAGGCTTACTTGCGGCGTCGGCGGGCGAGAGCCAGGAGGCCAGCGCCCAGCGCAATCATGCTGGCCGGTTCCGGGACCGCCGTCACGAAGCCGGTATTGCCACCGCCCGGGAGCGTGCCGTTGACGCGCACGTGGTAGCCGTAGGCTTCCTCGAGACCCGTCACTGTGTTGTAGTTAAAGGCCAAGGAGCTATTGATCAGACCGTCGTTCGGGTTGGTCTTCCACCCCGCAATACCGCCCGTGCCTGCCATGTTGGAGTTGAACTTCCAACCGTTCTGGTTACCGCCCGTGGCCGAGAAGTCGTCATTGTTGTCCAGCGCCCACACGCCGAACACCTCGGTCACGTTGTAAACGTTGCTGCCGATCATGATCGTCGGCGTCGCGCTCACGTTTAGCAAGAGCTGGTTGTTGGTGCGGGTCACCGTGATTCCGGAGATCGTCGCCGGCGTGAACGAGGAGCGCGACTGAGCAAAGGCCAGCGTTCCAATAGCGAGGAGCCCCAATCCGGTTCGAAGAAACAATTTCATAAGAAGTCCTGACAGGAATCCTGCCATGAGTCAGTGTATTCAATGACAGAGCCTGAACTCCTTACTCTTAACGACTCTGGAACGAAAGCCAGTATTTTCACGTGCCCCTAACTAGGCCAATCGTTCTCACGACAAAACTCCCCCTGTTCGTGGGCGAATCCACGAAAAGGAGGAGCAAGGCATTCGGATGAAGAGGCTTACTTGCGGCGTCGGCGGGCGAGAGCCAGGAGGCCAGCGCCGAGGGCGATCATGCTGGCCGGTTCCGGCACCGCCGTCACGTAGCCCGTGTTGCCGCCACCCGGCAAAGTGCCGTTGACGCGCACGTGATAGCCATAGGCTTCTTCTTGGCCCGTGACCGTGCTGTAGTTGAACTGCAGCGTGTTGTTGATGAATCCATTGTTCGGGTTGGTCTTCCACCCGGCGATGCCGCCCGAACCGGCGGTGTTGGAGTGGAAATTCCAGCCGTTCTGCGAAGGGCCGGTCGCCGAGAAGTCGTCGTTGTTATCCAGCGACCACACGCCGAACACTTCGGTCACGTTGTAGACGTTGCTCCCGATCGTCACGGTGGGGGTGGCATTTACGTTCAACGTAAGCTGATTGCCGATCCGCGTGGTGGTGATCCCGTTGATCGTGGCCGGCGTGAAAGAGCTGCGCGATTGCGCAAAAGCCAAGGTTCCCAAGACGAGCAGTCCCGCTCCGGTTCGAATCCAAAACACCATATAAAAGTTCCTGGCAGAATCCTGCCGGGGAGAAGTGTAGTGAATATTCACGCCAATGTCATCAATTCTGCCGAATGCGGGTGAAAAACCGGCACTTTGACGGGGCCAATTAGAGCTTCACCCACTTCGATTTGTCCACGGATTCGTAGATGGCCTGCACAACCGCGGTGCGGGCGGCCGCTTCCGCCGGCGAAATCAGCGGGACGTTGTTCCCTTCTAGGTGGTCCAAGAATGCGGCAAAACCGGCGGGAGCAGCGGGTTCGAGGTCAGTTACGGTCTCCCAGCGGCCATCCTTGCCGGCCCAGCGCAGTTCGTCTCCCAAGATGGCATGGCCCTCGGTGCCGGCAATCTGCAGGCGGTAAGGGCTGGCCACGTCATCCCACGAAGCCGCCAGGGTCGCAATCACGCCGCTCTTGAACTTCAGAATCCCCTCACCCACTTCGTCGCAACCGGGATAACGGTCGGTGCCCGGAGCGACCGACGCCACCACCTGCTCGACATCGCCAAACATCCACATCAGGAGGTCCACGCCGTGGCTGCCCAGGTCGCCGTAGGCTCCGCATCCGGCTTGTTCGCGCTCCGTCATCCACTTGTAATCCGTATCGAACCAGCCGCCCAGCGCCCCGCTGTGGCAGTTGCTCATACGGGCCCGTGTGATTTGTCCAAAGCGGCCAGATTTCACCCAATGGTGGATGGTCTGCACTTCCGCACTCCCCCGTTGGAAGTAGCCGGTGTGGAACACCGCGTTGTGCTTTTGTAGCAGCTTGGCCAGGGCCTCGGCCGCCTTGCGGCTCGTGCCCAAGGGCTTATCGGCAAAGATCGGCCTCCCGAGCGGGGCCACAAGCGGGATGAGATCCTGGTGGCGTACGGTTTGGCTGACAATCACATAGGCATCCACCGAGTCATCCGCGAGCAACTCATCCAGCTCCCGCACCGGCGCGTCGAGCTTGCTGGCAATCGTCGCCGCCCGCGTGGCATCCCAATCAAAAACTCCGGCGCAGGTGAAGCCCCGCGAGAAGGCGAGGTCAGAAAATCCCCCCGCGTGGATGTGGGAAACCCCGAGGAACGCAAGCCGCTTGCTCATGCCCGCAGGTTACTCTCTGGCGGGCCTGGTCGCATCCCCCCTATCCAGAGTGTTATGCTAGCCGCATGCTCTCGTTGGCGGAATGCCAGGCCCTCCCTAAAGTCGAACTTCACGTGCACATCGAAGGGAGCATTCGCCCCGAGACCGTTCTCCGGCTCGCCAAGAAGAACGACATTGACCTCCCCGCCACCACCGTGGCTGGCCTGCGGGAGTGGTATCGGTTTACGGACTTCCCGCACTTCGTCGAGGTCTACACGTTGCTCTCGCAGTGCATTCAGGAGCCCGAGGACATCGAGTTCATCGTCACCGAGTTCATGGCCGGGCAGGCCGAGCAAAACATTCTCTACACCGAGGCCACCTATACGGCAGGCACGATCTTCCAGCACGCCGCTATCCCCATCGACGAGCAGATTGACGCCCTGCGCCGCGGGATCACGCAAGGGCGGCGAGACCACGGCGTGGACCTCGGGATCATCATGGACTTCGTGCGGCAAGATCTGCCCGAGGACAGTGTCACCATCGCCGAGCACGCGGTGGACGCCCACGGGAAGGGCGTGGTCGCCCTGGGCCTGAGCGGGATCGAGGGGGTTGGCCCTGCCGAAGACCACCGCGCCGCCTTCAACTACGCCATGGCGCACGGCCTGCCCATTGTCCCGCACGCCGGAGAAACCCAGGGTGCCGACAGCATCTGGGAAGCGCTGGAACTGACCGAATGCAAACGCATCGGCCACGGCATTCGATGCCTAGAAGACGACGCCCTGGTGAATGAACTCATCGAACAGCAAGTGGTGCTGGAGGTGTGCCCCAGCTCCAACGTCTGCCTGAACGTGGTGCCGAGTTGGGAAGAACATCCCCTGGCCAAGCTGCGCGACCGGGGCCTGCGGGTGACGCTGAACAGTGATGATCCGCCGATGTTCAACACCACGCTGTCCGAGGAGTACCACCGCGCTTCGAAAACGTGGGGCTGGAACGAAGATGTGCTCAAGTCCCTTGTGCTCAACGCCGCCAAGGCCACCCTGCAAACCGACGACGCACGCACCGCTTTGCTCGCCCGATTGGTTTAGGCTATTCCCACTCTTCAGGGCCGCGCCAGCGCTCCCACAGGGCGCGCTCGGCCCACTCTTCGCTGAGTTCCGCTCCGCCGCGCTCCAGCGCCAGGTCAATCTGACCGACGTGCCAACCTTCGTGCCACAGCATGTGGCCGAAGTAGAGCGCGGGGTGATCATAGGGGATTCCGGCCGAATCAGATTCTAGTGATGCCGCCAAGTAGCTCCGGGCGGCGGCGTGGCTTCCCTCCAGCGCTTGCCGCAGCCCGTCCCGGGTCCCATCAAAGGGGAGGCGAGGCGCATTGATGTTTGCGCCCGGGTTCTTGGCGGCGATCTGGCCCAACCAGTACATGCGCACCTCAGAGATATGTTGGAAGTGCTCCCTGACCGTCATGCGCCCCTCCAGCGCACGCAGGGCCATGTGATCATCGGAGACGACATCCAGCAAGTCGATAATCATCGCCTGCTGGCGATCCCAAGCGAGAAGAAGACCATCAAGAACGGACATAAGATTAGTATACTTATGTCTACATACCCAATGTCAACCCTAGAGTTCAGAGTAGAAGCACCCGTGCAAACAGGCGAAGGAATTGATGCCGGGAAGTGTTCGGACGTCCAAGCACAAGCAAGCCAGCGGCAGGTCGCGCCTAACTTGAGTCCAAAGCCAGCTTCCGGAGGATTTTGTATAAATCAGATTTTTCCTGCTTTGTGAGAGGTGAGAATACACTTGCCATAAATGGTGCGTAACCAGACTCAAGTCGATCAACAAGTGCCTGACCGTCTGCTGTCAGACGAAGCAACTTCTTCTTCCCGACGGGCTCGCGAAGGAGAAGGCCCATTTCCTCAAGCTTAACAAGTTGTTGACTTATCGCCCCTGGCGTTACACCGAGACTGGAAGCCAAGCGAAGTTGAATGACCGGTTGGTTGATCCCAATGTGGCGAAGCATATAGAACTGACTCGATGAGATGCCACTGTCGGAAAGGGATTCATCAGCTTTCCGGTGGGTGCCCTGGATAAAGGTGACCATGCTCCCAAAAATTTCTAATTCGATTTTGCTCACCGACTCTCACCTTGCTTTTCGATCGCTGTTTGTGCAAAGCCAAACAGCGCATCTTGATTCTGGACGTTTTCAATGAACGGATGGTGGTCGAAAAGACCGTCTCTAGATGCGAATCCGGACTTCGGGAGCGAGTCATCGAGAAGTAGCCGAACGATGTCTCTTGCTGCGTCGCTGGCCTGTCGAGTGGCAGGCGCGAAGAAAACGCCCATCGCCCTTTCGATCAGCTTTGGCACTTCCCGGCGGATATTCGATGTGACGGAACCTGGA
Source organism: Chthonomonas sp. UBA2785 (assembly GCA_002352215.1). GTDB lineage: Bacteria > Armatimonadota > Fimbriimonadia > Fimbriimonadales > Fimbriimonadaceae > JAHBTC01. The sequence goes on from DEIB01000004.1 coordinate 28,872, forward strand.
CCATATCCGAAAGCTCGAAATCCTAACCTCTTGATCCGCGCGGTCCAAAGGTCGTTTGCAAGCTGGGCTTTCCCGTGAGCCTGGAGTCCGGTTCCGATGTCCTCGGTTGAGTTTATAGGCTTCTGCATGCCTTTTGACAAGCGCCCGCTCTCTGCTGCCCCAACAATAACGAATCGTGTCTGTTCGTCGGTCTTGAGCGCAGTGGTGAGCGCCAATCGTCCGAGGAATGAAGTCGCGAAGTTCTCGTCGATACCGTCCTCCGTCTGCTTAGTCGTGGCTTTTAGCGTCCCGGCACAATGCACGACGAGATGAACTGGTCGATTGTCGAACTCGACAACTGATTGTCCGGCCTGAACGGCATTCTTCACGCTCGAAAGATCAGCAGTGATGAGGCGATATCGGGGCGAGGTTTCCATTTCGGCGCTCGGGAAAGTGGCACTTCTACCAACACCAACTACGTTAAAGCCAAGGTCATGCAATTGAAGAGCAACAGCCTTGCCAATTCCTGAGGTCGCCCCTGTTACGACGGCTAACTCACCGTTGCCAGTTACCTTTGGGCTCCAGTCGCTTCCGAAGGTCCATCGCGGCCGCGTGATCCAACTAAGGCCCATGAATATAGTGACCGCAGAGACCACGTGCATCGCGCAGAGAATCACAACGCTGAGCGTGTTGTGCCCTGACAGGCCTTGGACTGGAGAACCAAATGATAGTAGTAGCAATAGGACAGTGATATTGCGCCAATACTTTTGAGCCCTCGACCAGGGGCGGACCAATCGACCAACCACTAACCGAATCGCGGTTGCGATAACCGCGGGAAAGATGCTCGCCGCGATCACGGGTGCGATTGACAGCGGCTGTTGGGTCGTTTTCGCAAGTACAGATGGCCCGAAGGCTCCGATCGCGGTGCCGAGAACGAATAGGAGCCCATTTAGGGCGACGCCAGATGCAATCCAAACGATGTAGGAACGAATCCTTGACCACATGCTGTCACTTTACCTCTAAATTTAGTTCTCAATTTATGTCTAAACATAAATAAGCCCTAGGGTCCTTGACTCCGCTTGTGTCCGGCACATCTACTCCGCGTACGAGTCGAAGTAGATGATCAAACCCACATACGCCGTCCCTGCTGCTTGAGCAGGGACTCCCAAAAGCGAACAGTCAACGGGTCATGATTCAGGTTGTGAGGGAGTTTCATGCCGCCCATGACCACCTGTATTCCCTAGAGTGCAAGGGCCTGACTGATGAGGCTATCCGCCGCACCAGCGCTCCCAAAGTGCATGCGGTGCCACGCGGATATCTGAGACCGCATCCAGCATGTCGAGAATCATCGCCTGCTGGCGATCCGATGCGAGAAGAAGACCATTGAGAGCGGACACCATAATAGTACACTTATGTCTACATTATGGATGTCAACCCAAAGCCTGGGCGACCTGCTGGAACAAGGGAATCCCGACCAGAAGATTGAACGGGAAGGTCACCGCCAAAGCCGCTGTGAGGTACAGGCTGGGGTTCGCCGAGGGCAGAGCAATGCGCACGGCCGCCGGGGCCGCGATGTAGGACGCACTAGCCGCCATCGCCCCCAAGATGCCCGCCCCGCCATCCGAGAGGCCACAGTAGTGGCCAATCACCACCCCAATCAAGCCGTTCACCAGGGGCACAAGGGTCGCAAAGAGACCGATAAACATGGCGTTGGCCTTGAGTTCGTCCACCCGGCTGGCCGCCACCAAACCCATCTCCAGCAGGAAGATGGTGAGGGCGCCCTTAAAGAGGTCGCCAAAAAGGGGTTGCACCTGGGCCATGCCCTCTTTGCCCGTGAGCACACCGATCAGCACCCCACCCACCAGCAGCACAATGGTCTTGCCCGTGAATAGCTCGCGCACCACCACCCCCACCTTGGCCCCGTCTTTGGCCCGGCCGAGATAGGCCAAGGCGAACAGGATCGCGGGGATTTCCAGCAACGCCACCAGCGCCGGCATGAACCCTTCGAACTTGAGGCCCTGCAGCGTGGCAAACGACTCGGCGGCAATAAACGTGACGGCCGAAACAGACCCGTAGTGCGCGGCAAAGCTCGCCGCATTGGCCTTATCCAGCTTGCCGAGCTTGCGCGAGGCGATGTAAGCGATCCATGCCGTGACCAAGCTGACGACAAGCGTGCCCAAAGCAGGCGCCCAGAGCTGCGAAACCGGAGTGACCGAAAGCTCGGCCCCACCCTTCAGGCCAATCGCGAAGAGGAGATAGATGCTGAGCGAGGTGTAGAGCCCCTCGGGGAGTTTGAGGTCGCTTTTGATGAGCGTGGCCAGGAAGCCCAAGGCAAAAGCCAGCACCATGGGCGACAGGAGGTTGGCGGAGATCAACTCTACTGACAAGGCAACCCCAGTTTGCCCGATTTGCGGCCCCGTGTTTTCCCCAGGGGGCTCGGGCTAGGTTTTGAGGCTAGGCCTTCACGCCTTGGGGCACGTAGGGGTCGCTGAAGATATCTTGCATATCCGCGCCGGCCAGAAAGCACTGCCGTTGCGCGGCGTTGACGAGCCCCGGACTGCCGCATAGATACACCGCGTAGCCTGTCAGGTCAGGATGATCTTGCAGGGCTTGGGCGAGGGGGCTGCCGGGTCGGTCGCGGGGATCCGTGACTGCGTCGGCGCAGGGGACGTAGTGCACGCCCACCATTGCTTCAAGTTCATCACGATAGTAGAGACCGGCGGACGAAGCCGCTCCGTGATAAAGCGAGATCGCCCCCCGGTGCCCCTGTGCCAAGGCATCGTTCAGCACACCCCACAGGGGTGCCAGCCCCGTGCCGCTGCCAATGAGGAGGAGCGGGCGATCTGGGTGGGCAGGGTCATACACCGACCGACCAAACGGGCCTTGTAGAGTCAGTGCAGCGCCGGGTTGAACTTGAGCCCATAGGGCGCTCATTTGGCCCCCCGGAATCAACCGAATGTGGAAGGCGTGGAGGCTGCCCGTCGTCTCCGCGACGCTGTAGGCTCGTTCCATGCCCTCGCCCTTTACGCGCAGAAATTGCCCCGGCCGAACGGCTAAGTCCGCCTCAATCTTGACCTCGATCACATCGGGCGAGAGGTGCCGCACCCGGGTCACTTTGGCGGCCACCCAGGGCAGGTCTTCTTCTCGGAACGGTTGAAGGTCGAGGGCTTCATCCGCTTTGAGGCAGCAACTCAGCGCACCTCCTTGCTCGGCCACGGGCAAGGCTAGCCCCTGACGGGCCTTGGGCGGCACGGGGCCGCTCTGGACTCTGACCAGGCAGGCTTGGCACACCCCGGCCTTACACCCGTGACCCACGGGCTCCCCACTTCGGAGAAGCGCGTCCAGCACTGTCTCCCCTTGTGCCGCCTGGATTTTGCGCCCCTCGAAGTGGAAAGTCACCGTGGCCAACAGGGTCCTCTTTTAGCGGTCAAGCACGTCGTCGCGGGTGGTTTCGGCGATCGCCGCCACTTGTGCAATCAGGTCATCGGCCACTCCCAAATCCTTGAGTGTCGCGCCCAGATTCTCCACGATGGCATCGAAGTGCGAGTCATTCAGCCCGCGTTGCACCAGGTGCCGGTGGCCTTCGCGCATATCCTTGCCGGTGTAGTTGTGCGGCCCACCAAAGACCATCGTAAGGAAGGCCTTCTGCTTCGCGGCTTGGCGTTCCATGTCCACCCCTTCAAAGAATTCGTTCACTCGGTCATCAGCCAAGACTCGGCGATAGAACTTGTTCACGGCGGCGTCTACGGCGGCTTCTCCGCCAATCTGTTCAAAGAGCGTGCTCATAATGCTGATCCTGCGGTTGCCCGCATGACCAATGATTCGCCGCTGACCTGCCCTGTCCGTATGATTCAAATCATACGTGGGCCGGGCGGCACGTCGTCATAAAGGGGGACATGACCCTTCCCTTGAGGCTGGTAGTCTAATGTGAAGGCGGTTCGGGACAAAGCATGAAAACGAAGTTCATTGTGTTGGCAACGGTGGTGGTATTCGGAGCGGCCCTGGCTATTCCGAACCGGCAAGATCCCCCCGCCGAAAAGGACCACTACACCCTGATGTGGGAAGTGCGCGATGCCATGGGCCTTGCCCGCACCGAGGAGAACGCCAAGGCCGCCGCCATGCTGAAGGCGATGGAGGGCCGGAAGATGGACGAGGACGAACGCGCCGAATGGGCGCGCCTGGCCCGCGTGGTAGCGCTGCGCATGGGCGATACCGCCCGCCTGACCGAGCTGCGCAAGTACCCTGACCAGTACGACCCGATCCCCGGTGACCCCGTCACCACCGCCTACAAGCACCTGCTGAGCGGGGAGATTGCCGAGGCGAAGCAGCTTCTGCGGCGACTACGCCAGAACAGTGGCCTCAACGCCCGCGACGAGCGCCGGGTCTATGAAATGAACGCCCGCATCGCCCGAATTGAGGGCAACATCGCCACCGAACGGCTCAACATCGAGCGGATTGTGGAGCACCTCGCGTTCTGGCCGGCGGCGGGATGCCAGGCCTGTCACGGCCCCATGCGCGGCAACCCCAACTATTCCAGCCTCGACGTGCGCAACCTGTGGATTACGGAGCGGTACATCGAGATCCTGCGGGATTCCGGCGATGCCCAGGCCATGCGCGACCAAGCCGCCGAAGAACTGGCCCGCGACCCGAAGAGCGACTCCGCCCGGCTCAGGCTGGCCTACGCCACCGCCGCTCTGGGCGACCGCGAGAAGGCCGACCAAATCTTCCTGGAACTGCCGTGGGCGGATGCCCCCGACCGCAACCTGGCGAAGCCCCGCGACATGGGCGTGTTCCCCTAAGGGAGAATGTTCCCCGCCGCGCGGTAGAGCTCGTACCAGTCTTCGCGGCTTAACCGTTTGGTGCAAGCGTCGGCGACTTCGTTCACCCGGCCCGCATTGGTGGTGCCCAGCACGGATTGAATCTGCGCCGGGTGCCGCTGAATCCACGCAATGGCGAGCCCGGTTTTGGTCATACCATACTTCTCGCCCATGCGGTCCATCACGGCGTTGAGCTTCGGGAACTTGGGCGAATCCATGAACACACCCTTGAAGAACCCGTATTGGAATGGCGACCATGCCTGCACCGTGATCCGCTTGAGACGGCAGTAATCTAGCACACCGCCATCGCGGTCCAGAGAATTCTCGTGGCGCATATTGACGGTCAGGCCCCGGTCGATCATCCCGGTGTGCATAAGGCTCAGCTGGAGCTGGTTGGCCTGGAGCGGCTGGGCGCAGGCGGCCTGCAGCAGCTCGATCTGTCCGGGGTTGAAGTTGCTCACCCCAAAGTGGCGCACCTTGCCGGCCGCTTGGAGTTCGCTGAAGGCCTCCGCGACTTCCTCAGGCTCCATCAGGGCGTCCGGCCGGTGGAGGAGAAGGCAATCCAGATAGGGCGTGTTCAGCCGCCCCAGGATCCTATCCACCGAGTCCAGAATGTGCGCCTTGGAGAAGTCAAAGAACCCGGCCCGAATGCCGCATTTGCTTTGGAGAAACATGGTTTCGCGCGGGATGTTCAGGCGCTTCACGCTGGCGGCGAACACCTCCTCACACGCCCCCCGCCCGTAGATGTCGGCGTGGTCAAAGAAGTTGATCCCGCGATCCATGGCCGTGCGCACAAAGTGATCAATGGCGTCCGGCTCCATGCGGGCAATGCGCATGCAGCCAATGGCGACTTCGCTGACGTCGAGGCCACTTTGGCCGAAGGGGATGCGGTTCATGCGGGCATTCTACTGGTCTGCCGCGCTTTGGGTAACGTCCGTCAAGCCATGGCCTCCCCGATCACCGTTACCGCTCACCTGAAAGCCCCGGTAGACGTGGCCTTTGCCGCGTTCTCCGACTGGGAGCGATTGAGCCGAGTGATGTTCGAAGCGCTGTTTTTCGAATTCGAGTCGGAGCACCATGAGGGTGCGGGGGTGAAGTGGCGGATGATTGCCGGCGATGCGCAAAGCCCGACCTCGGCCGTGCACGAGATCATTGAGTTTCAGGCGCCCAACCGCTTTGTGATGACCTCGGACGATCAATCCTCATTGGAGACGATGGCCTTTGATTTTCGCGCGGTGAATGGCGGGACCGAAGTGGTGTTTGTGATGTCGCCTCAACCAAAAGGTTGCTTGATCACGGCGCTCGCTCCGCTCATGCGGGGGGCAATCCGCAAGGCCATGGCGGACGACCTTCAGCGTCTGGCCCACGAGGTGGAAGAAGAGCACATGCGCGCCATGGGCCTGTAGCTATCCGCCGGGCAGGTACAATCGTGGCTGAACCCGTGGGGGCTTAGCTCAGCTGGGAGAGCACCTGCTTTGCAAGCAGGGGGTCAGGGGTTCGAATCCCCTAGCCTCCACCACATGAAAGCCCAGTGATTCCTTCTCCAGGGAAAGCGCTTGGCGATTCGCTTGGACGGCTTTCGAAAGCCAGCAGCGAAGAGTCGTATACTATTTATAGGTTTGAATCGTGACGCCCAAAGCTCCGGCAAGACTAATTGGTTACTTTGCCCCTCGCGCGCCCGTTTGTGTGCTTTTCAGAAGGGGCCCCACAAAATTTACGCAGATGGTTTTGTGGCACACGGATACGGATGTCTTCGTTCCCGGGCAGTGGATCAGGGGAGTGGTACATGACGTTACGATGACTTCCGACGGGAAGTACGCCGCGATAGAAATCATGCGAGATGACCAACATGTGACGGTCTGCCGTCCACCGTACTTCACTGCCCTCGAAGTAGTGGAAAGTCCACTATGCTATAATGGCACGCAGATTTTCCGAGACCGTCTTTACATCATTGATTCGAAAGTCTACGCAGATAACGCCTGCCCGCTAGAGCGCCTAACTATTGGTCCTCGATCCATCTCTCACAATGGCTACAACTACGAGTACCTGCGGCAAGAATATAAGCGCCGATGGGTCATTGATGCGAGGAAAGGTGCGGCCTGTGGAAGGGATCAACGCAAACGCGAAGTTCTGTTCAAAGACGGCAAAGTGTACGATTTTGAGGGCGATAATCTCAGGGTCTTGTACGACAGTAACCCATCCACATTTGAGTCCATTCCAGCACCGGATTGGGCCAAGCAGTGGTAAGGGATCACCTACCTGTCCCTGAGCCCAGCTAGATTTCTCCGGGGCCCACGATAACTCGAAATCGCCGACCGAGCTCTTGGACCGGCCCCTACTTGTCTTCGCGGGCCGTGAAGAATGCCTATCTCCCCCGCAACCCCTGCCGCGTGACAATCGGCACGTATCCCGCCTCGAGGCCGGGAGGAGGAGAGACCACCAGCGCCGGGTCAATGCTGGCCAGCTTGCCGACCGTGGGCGCGGGCAAGTAGTTCCGTGACCGATTCCAGCTGCGGTGCAAAAGCACCACCCGGCGCTGCAGTTGCTCCCGCTCGGCGGGGGTGAGGTCCGCGTTCATGAGGGCCGGCTGGTCCGCAAAGCGATACCACGAATAGGTGATCTCGCTCCCATCGCCCAGCGTGCGCGTGAAGGGCCCGGCCACCGGCCCGGGCTTCTTCCAGGTCGAATCTGCCTCTGTGGGCGTGATGTAGGGTTCCGTGATGCGCTGCGGCTTGGGGAACTGTGCTTGCCTCAGGCCCGTCTCGCGCGGCACCTCAAACACATCCACTGCCTTCCACACCTGCTTGCCGCTGTCCGTTTTCACCAAACGGTAAAACTCGGGCAGAGTCCACATCCCATCTTGCGGCGCCGACTGCCCCAAGACCGAGCGATTCCACTCAATCCCGTAGGTCAGCTCGTCCAGCGCCACGGGCTTGGCGTAGGCCGCCCAATCCACCTCGGCCGCTTGATCGCGCGGCTGCCCGGGAATGTAGATCCGCCACGTGGAGTAGCCCCCGCCCTTAAAGGTGTGCATAGCCAAAGAGGAAGCCCCGATGCCACCATTCACCGCCGGCCCACCTTGGAACCATCGCTCCACCGAGTTCCACAGGGCCGACTTGTCGTACACCGTCATGCGGTGGATGAGGGGGGCTTCCCCCTGCGCCGCCCCCGGGAAATGCGTTGGCGCGATCCGCGCGTACATGGTGCCGTCGGCCGCCGCCGAGACCATCGCCGGCACGTGCTGCGTTTCCATCTGCACGGCCCGGTTCGGCTCCGAGGGCCGCGAATCGAGGAACAACCCCGCCAGGGCCGGGTTCTCCGCCGAAGCCTTGGACCAGAAGTAAGGGGTGAAGAACGCCACCGGCCCTTTGAAGTTCTCGGTGTTCAAAAAGAGGGTCCAGGCATGGTTCCCTGTCGGCACGGGCTTGCCGGCGGTTTGGGATTTCGGCTCCGTCAGCGGCAGGGGCAGATAGCCGTAACCGAACAGCTCGCCCCGCGTCCCTTGCTTCAAGTTGAGGCCATCGGGCGGCCAGATCACCCACGGGCTCAACTGCGCCACCCCGTAGAGCCCGGTGGGATTCTTCCAATCGCGCCCCTTGCCCGCCCCGGGGCCGTTCGCCCACTCGGCGAAGTTGAGCGTCACCCCGCCCATGATGAACTTGGGGGTCTCCGTGGCGAACCGCGTGTCGCGCCACCAGCCCAGCCCGCCTTCGATATCCGTGTAGTGGTCCTTGGGGCCCTCGCCTTCAAATTGGGGGAACATCCAGGTGCCGAACAGGCCGCTCTGGAACGCGTTGCCCGGGTAGCTCTGCTGCAGCGGCCAGGCCGCCACGTACATGGAGAAGCCCGCGTTGTACTTGCGATCAACCCGCTCGTGCGGCACGATGAGGTAGCCCGCCATCTCCGTCGGGACCGGAGTATTCACCGTTTGGTGGGGCAGAGTGGCCAGCGCCAGGAGTTGCAGGATCATCGCGCAGCCTCGTCCATCAGTTTCACCATCGCTCGGCCCATGGCATCGCCAATCAGGAAGTAGGTTTCTCCGTTTTGGTTCCAGTGGTAGCCCTGGTCACTCGGGGATTGCTCGGGGGTGCGCCAAAACGCACGCGTACCCACAAAGGCTACATTGCCCTCGAATTCCGGCTGCTCGGCCACGGCGGCTTGGGCCTTCATCAGCGCCAGCGCGCGCTCGTTGGTTTCTTCCATGCCCCCCATGCCGGTTTCGGCAATGACAAAGGGCATCCCGATCGCCTTCAGATCCCGCCGGACATCGCCAATGAAATTGGCCATGTTCGTTTGGTATTCCGCCACATAGTCCCCGTTGATCCGGTCATTCCAACCCTGGTGCCAGCCGAATCCGCTGATGACAAAGCGCCGGCCCTTCCACTGCGGAAAGTTGGTTTCGGCATCGGCCATTGCCTTCTTTGCGCCCTGGATCATCTCGGTGTAGGTGGGGCCGACCGTACCGCCCGAACTCGGCGGTCGGAAGTCCACCGCCAGACTCTTGCCTCCCCAGGCCAGCTTGATGAGGAGCACGGGCTCCTCCAGCGCATCCCCCACCACGTGGCCAAAGCCGAGTTCCGGGCCGATGGTGTCCTTGCCCGCGCCGTAGCCGACCGTGAGATTGCCCTTCCGGTCGAAGTAGTCGATGAAGACGTCATCACGCACGCGCCACTCACCGTCGGAGTCCTTGAGTCGACGGTAGAGCGGGGGCGCCCCGGGGGCCGAAACCACGTACTCCAGGCTGCCCTTGCCGCCATTGCGCTCGGGGTTGGCGGCAATGAATCCGTGCCCCACCATGTTCGATTGCCCGGCCAGGATGAACACGCGCACCGGTGGCTCCTGGGCGGGCGCGGCAGAAACCAGGAGGGCAAGGGCCAGGGGGGTCATGGTGCCCCCAATATACCGAGGTGGGGCCTGAAACTTGAATTCGGTGTACGTCACCTGTTTGGCAGCACAAAGTTGGCAGCACAAAGGATGGCGCAAACCCCAGAACTGAACACATCAAAAATCGCAACCATCGCTTAACACAGCCCCGGCACAATAGCCGGGTGACAGCTTCGCGACGTGATTTCCTTAAGGCAGCGGCCACGGTCGGCTCGTCGGCCTTCCTCCATGACGCCATAACTAGCACCATTTTGCGGGCGGCCCACATTTCCCCAGATCCCGGCACCACATTCCACGATGCCGAACACGTTGTCATCCTGATGCAAGAAAACCGGTCGTTCGACCACGCCTACGGCTGTCTCCGGGGTGTGCGAGGCTACCGTGACCCCCGCCCCTTTGAACTCCCCAGCGGCCACAGCGTGTGGATGCAAGCCGACGACGACGGCAGCATCGTGCCGCCGTTCCGCCTGGAAATGGACAAGACCAAGATCACATGGATGGGCGGCACGCCGCACTCGTGGCCGGACCAAGTGGATGCGCGCAACGCTGGCAAGTACGACAAGTGGCTGCAGGCCAAGCGGCGCGGCGACAACTTCCCGATGACGATGGGCTACTTCACCCGGGAAGATATCCCCTTCTATTACGCTCTCGCCGACTGCTTCACGATCTTTGATTACGCCTTCTGCTCGTCGCTAACTGGCACCACGCCCAACCGGCTCTACCTCTGGTCGGGCACGGTGCGGGAATCCGCCGACCACCCCGCCCGCGTCCTCAACTCGGATACGGACTACGAAGACGAAGCCAGCTGGACCACCTACCCCGAACGCCTGCAAAGCCACGGCATCTCATGGAAGGTCTACCAAAACGAACTCTCGCTCGGCACCGGATTTGACGGCGAGCACGACGCCTGGCTGGCCAACTTCACGGATAACCCGCTGGAGTGGATGAGCCAGTACCGCGTGCGATTCTCACCCAAGCGCCGCGAGTTTGTGAAGAAGGAAATCGAGCGACTAGAGGCCATCATCGCCAAGGGCGAGGGGAACGAAGCCCAACTCACGGCCCACGCCAAGATGGTGGAGAACTACAAGAAGGAGGCGAGCATCTACAGCGAGGAAGCCTGGCAAGCCCTGGACCCCCGCGAACGCGACCTGCACCAGCGCGGTTTTGCCGACAACGCCGGCGACCCGGACTACCGCACCATCGTGGAATACACCTACGATGACAACGGCACCGCCCGCACCACCATGGTGCCGAAGGGTGACGTGCTCCACCAATTCCGCAAGGACGTGGAATCCGGCGAACTCCCGGCCGTGTCGTGGTTAGTGCCACCCGAGCGGTTCTCCGACCACCCGGGTTCGGCTTGGTTCGGGGCGTGGTTCCTTAGTGAGGCCATCAACATCCTCACGCAAGACCCCGAGGTGTGGAAGAAGACGATCTTCATCCTGTGCTACGACGAGAACGACGGCTTTTTTGACCACATCCCGCCGTTCATTGCCCCGCATCCCGATCGCCCGGAAACGGGCAAGACCTCGAAGGCTATCAACACCGCCGATGAAATCGCCATCTCCCGGGATCGCGAGCATTCCATCGGTCTGGGCTATCGTTGCCCCCTCGTCATCGCCTCGCCGTGGTCGCGGGGCGGGGCAGTGAACTCCCAGATCACCGACCACACCTCCATCCTCATGTTCCTCGAGCAGTGGCTGGCTGGCAAGGGCAAGGATGTGCCGGAGACCAATATCAGTAAGTGGCGGCGCACCGTGTGCGGAGATTTGACCTCGGCCTTCCGCCCATTTGATGGCGAGAAAGTCACGTTGCCGGAATTCCTGGATCGCGACGACACGATCGAGCGGATTCACAATGCGCGGTTCCAAGACAACCCGGGCCCGGCGCCCCGGCTATCGGCCGACACGGCGGATGCGGCGGCGGTGGCTGCGCTGCAGGAACCCGGCACGCGCCCCTCGTGCCCGCTACCCTATGAGCTCGAAGCCAACATCACCGTGGGGGCCAGCGGTGCCGAACTGACCCTCCACGCGGGTAACCAGCGCCTGGGCTCCAAGGCCGCTGGGGGTGCCTTTATGGCGTATTCCTACGGTCCGGAATTTGTCTCCCGCGCCTACGCCGTGGTGCCGGGCGATACCCTCTCCGACGTGTTGCCTGTGGGTGACGAAGTGCATGTGCGTATTGATGGCCCCAACGGCTTCTTGCGGCAGCTGAAGTCGGCGGGCACGCCGCCGTTCTCTGTATCGGCGCGGGCCGAAGGGGACAACCTGGTGCTGGAGATTCGAAATCCGGGTTCCGCGCCTCTGGAAGTCAAGCTCCTCGACGAATCCTACGGGCAGAATCTGCCGGCGGTGCGGGTGCCGGCACAGGGCCAGCAAGTTGTCAAGATTTCTACGGCCAAGAGCGCCCAGTGGTACGACGTGAGCGCGTCCGCCGGAGGGGCGACGTATCGCTTTGCCGGGCGGGTCGAAACGGGACGTTGGACGACGTCGGACCCTGCGATGTAAGGTGCCCCTTCCCCCCACCAGGGGGGAAGGGTTAGCTGAGATCCACCAGCAAGCCCTCTGCGCCGTAGAAACCTTCGCCGTCGGCCTGGATCATGCCGCCGTACTTCTGTACAAAGAATTCAAACAGCGCATCATTGGCCTCGAATCCCTCTTCGGTGATATCTCCCAGGAGTTGGGAACAGATCACAAACCGGGTTTGGCCGAGGTGGGCCGTCACCTGCGCTTTGTCCGGGCCGTCGTCTACGTCCTCCATTTCGCCGATGAACTCCTCGATCTCCTCGGCGGCCATGGAATCCGGCGCGTCGTTCACGTTCAGCTCCACCAGGATGGGCTGATTTGAAGGGTTGTAATGGTATTCAAACCCCTCCCACGGAACCTCGTGCCGAGAGTCATCCGTTTCAAATCGCGCCCCCGCGACCACCTTCTTGACCTCGCTCTCAACTTCCGCCAAAGTCGGAATGTTCTCCGACGTACAGAATACGCGCATGTAGTAACCCATCTCGATTCACCTAAACGTCATTCATCTTGTCACGAGGGCACGCAACAATTCAATTCCCTTTCACTAGTCTCCGCCACAGCCACCGCCGCCGCCGTCCGAATCACCACCTGAGCACGCAGTTCCTCCCCCGCAACCCACGAAGTCCGCTCCCGACCAATGTGAGGCTTTCTTACCAGCTTCCAGATATTCTGGCAATTTGTAAGTGTTGCCATCAGGAATCTTCGTCTGAGCGTCGGCAGCAAAGAGTAACGGCAGCCGGGAAGGATACTGCGTACTAATGCCTTCCTCTTGGCACGCAAGAAGAAACGTCTCTTTAAGGGTGAGTGGCATTTTGTGACTCACTGCTGGGCTCGAAGCCGGAATGTGATGGAAGTAACGTCCAAACGCCTTACGGCAGAAACCCGTGTAATACTTAGTATCGAGGATAAACTCGTGCCACAGCGCATCGACAACCTTAGAAGGCATCGGCATCGACCTCTTAGGTGCACGTAGGGACATAAGGAAGTATTGTCTTAGTGCGGCCTGCACAAGGATCATTTCGCTCGCGCTCAAACTAGGGTAATGCTTCTGCAGTGCGTAAGTGAGGCCCGGCGGAAACGAGTATGTCTCGATAAATGCTCTCCTTCTTGTTCTGAGAACTGTCAGGCTCCAAGGGACCCCAAAAACCAGGAGTCCAACCAAGAGAAGGCCGATGATATTCGCACTCATGGTGCTGACACCCTCGGCAGGTAGTTCGGAACGTGCCCGTCGTCCGGCGGTCCTACTGATCGACCTGAGGGAAGGTGCCTCGGCGGCCGCACTTGCCACATCTCTCCATCCCGTTCTACTTGATTTGATCAAGGCTGGTTGCGCGGATAGCCAGGTCCTCAATCAAAGTGCAGAATTGTCCCTGAACCCCTGAGCCCAGGGCACCAAAGGCACGGATTTTCCCTTCAGACCAACAATTCAGACAACCGGCGACGGAGCAATTCATCCGTTATTCGAGCCGAAAATCACCTTCATCAAACTCGTACTGCTGGGTGGCGCGCACCCCGGCAAAGACCGATCCCCCGGTCGAGGTCATCTCCATCATTCCGCCGGCCGCCAAGACCTTGTCTCCCCACATGACAATTTCGAGACCGTGGTCCATATCCCATGCCGACTGGAAGTTGTAGCCAACCACCCACTCATCCTCTGGTTCGGAGGCCGCGAACCTGATGCCCGTCAACTTGAACATCCTCGAAAGAAACTGGCTCGGCTCGCTACCTAGTTCTGTTAGAATGTGCTGCCAGTGCGCCTCCCACTTCAGCATGCCGGGCAGGTTGACTTCGTAATGATCCTTGAGGACGCGCTCTTGGATCGCCATTAGCTTGATTCCGAGCTTCTTGGCAATGTCGTCGGCGTTCTCTCGTACAAAGTTCAGAGTTGGCAGATAACTCTCGTCTTCTGCATAGACCACCACCATCACCGTTGCGTCGGGAGTTCGGCAGGATGTGCAACAAGGATCTAGCGGCGCAGGTGCTCCCGTCAGCGGCCAGGTGTGAAAAGTCTCGTCGTAAACCGAGTACGGAACGTACCAATCCTGAAAGAATGGCTTTGGATCTTCCCACTTTCGCGGGTTTTCAAAGTCTTGTGTGATCATACGGCCTCAGAACTCAAACTCATATTGACCAACATAAGTAAGCGTGTATCCTTCTCCCTGAACGGATCGAGGATCAGTGATCTCTCCCCGCATGAGCATCACCACCGTGTTGAACTCAGGCTGCCAAGCTTGGCGAGCGGTAATCGCAGCGGCGTAATGATGCGATCCACTGAGACCCTCTAGGAGTTCCACCATCGATGCCGCCCCGGGCAGGTACTTGACTTCCATAAAGTCGTGATCGTAAAAGCGCTCGCCCTGGTCTTGGGCAAACTTCGAGATCGGAGGATCGTCGTCCGTATCGGAATACGACTCTTCAAAGTACGCGTCGAGCGCTGCTTGAGAGGGGAAAGTCCCCACCCAGATGTCAGCACACTCAGGACCGGCCATGCCTCGTTTCTACCAGAGCGATTTCTGAAAGCAATCGCTTTGATTCACCGCTCACACCAAGCTCAACACGCCTAACCAATCCCTCAACTTCGCCGCCCCCACAAAGTGGTGGGCGCGGATGCCCAAGGCCGCAGCGGCCTGCACATTGGCCAGGGTGTCATCGATGAACGCCGCTTCCCCCGGCGCGACCCCCGCCACCTCCAGGGTATGCGCAAAGATCTCCGGGCTCGGTTTGGCGTGGCCCACCTCACTCGAATTGACAATGAAATCGAAGTGACCCGCCAGTTCCAGCCGGGCGAGATCGCGCGGTAAGCGGCTGGTGGCATTGGTGATCAACCCAACCCGGCAACGCTCCCTCACCTGCGCCAGCAGGTCTCGCACTTCGGCATCCACCACCCCGGCGGGCTCGGACCACGCCGCCACCGCCGCCCCCGCGTCCGCGCCGGGGTGCAGCGCCTGCAGTTGCCGCCGCACTTCTTCCCGCCAGGCTTCATCCGAAATGACCCCCGTGATGGCCTGATGCAACAGGTCCGGAGCGAACGCTGTGCGGGCAATGATGCCCGCCGGGAGCCCGTGAGATTCTTCCGGCGAAGAGTCCCCTTGCGGCCACTGGCGCACCACGCCATCCAGGTCGGTGAGGAGGAGGCGGGGGGTCACTGGCGGCAAGTTTAGCCCCTTGTGGCGACCAGCTTATGGCCGCGGATTCTTGGCGGCTTTCCAAGCGGCGATGGCCCTGGAAAGGTGCGAGCGGCGGAACCCCCGCCCCGACATCAACCGCGCAAAGTCCGCCGCGTGGTCGAAGTGCTGAAGCTGATAGTGATAGTAATTGATGTACTCCAAGATCGCCAGCACCACCAAGATCTTGGCGGCAATGAGGCTGCCCGGCCACGCGGGAAGAGTCTGGGCGGCTTCCATGCCGGTCAAGACCAGGGCGATGAGGATGAGCGCCAGCGACGGCCAGCGCGCGGCATCCAGCCGGGGCACCCAGGTCCGCTCGGTCGCGCGGTTCCCTTCCAGCCCGTCCACCACCATCTTCCAGGCGATGGTGCCGACCACGAGCAAGAACGAGGTGGCCACCATGGCCGCGATCATCGCCGGGCGGATGACCCCCGCCGGGTCTGCCAACACGGCCACGCACGCGATGAGCGGCACCAAGACCACGTTGGCCGCCTCCATCTTGTAGTACGGCCGCAGCCGCCGGCGCAACTTGGCCCGGGCGGTGGATTCGGTGGAAGCTGGTGCAGGCGTGGACATGACGAAAGCCCGTAGTTTAAGTTACGGGATCGCGCCGGTGAAGTTCGCTGCGGCTAGTCTTCTCGCGGGGGGAAGTGCGCAGGCACCGTGTTCGGGTCAAATTCTGTCCCCCGAGGCGTGTTGACCGTTTGGCCGCCGACCAAGTCGCAGGAACCTATTCCCCTTCCCACATCGCGTCGTCCGCCGCGAAGTCTTGGAGGAGGGCGGCGCGGCTGGCCAGCAGCGGGGCCAGGGTCGGCCAATCTTCGGGTTGGCCGAGAGAGAAGTCCTCGGGCGCCTCCCCCCGGGCCATGCGCTCGGCGGCGGGCGCCCAGCGGTCGGCGAGGGCGCGCATCGCCTCGCGGGGATGCTTGATCGTCTGGGCCGAAACATAGTCCGTCGGCAGGTCGCCGCAGATCACCCACCAGCCCACCCAGCCCGGGTTCTCGCCGCTCTCAATCGCCCACAGGGAGGCGTAGGGCGGCAGGTGCCAGGCCGGGCCACTCGCCGTTGCATTCTGTACCTTGAAGGTGCAACAATCACGTTGCTCGCGGCTATCACATCTGCTCACTTGAGGGTTTATACTTACGGTCAAAAGCAAGCGTCTACTCTGTTATGAACTCAATTTCCATTCGCCGCTATCGCAAATGCAAACACTTTGAAGTTGCACTACCTAATGGTCTGAATGTCCTGGTTGGCTCAAATAATTCCGGAAAGAGTTCTGTACTTCAGGCACTATTTTTCGCAGGGTCGTTGCTTCAATCAAGGCAATTACTTAAGAAGCTTCCGCGCTTCAAACATGATAGACAAACTTTCACAATTGCTCAAAATCGTGTTTTATACGCGCCAATTGATAATCTACTTGCTCTTGGACATGGTGGAGCATTAACAGAATCTGACAAAACACAGATAGAAATTGGCATTGAGATTGCAGAAGGCATCAGTTGTACGATTGCTATCCGCCGCGGCAGAAACGGCAGTCTCATGGTTACTATAACGGGAGAGAAAGCTGCGGTCATACTCGAACACTTGGATCGGCCGTTCTTTTCATATGTGCCGGGATTGGCAGGGATTTCAAAGAACGAATATCAGCTCCCCATTGGTGTTCTACGAAGAGCAACTGCTCGAGGAGATGCGAATCTCGTACTTAGAAACATTCTGCTTAGGCTGCACCAAGACACAGGCAAGTGGTCTAGTTTTGGTGATGCTATAAGCGGAATCTTTCCAGATCACAGAGTCTTGATTGACTATAGCGAAGGTACAGATGAAGTTATTAATACAGTTGTATCGCATAACTACTCGCAACTTCCACTGGACTCTAGTGGGACCGGATTTCTGCAGGCTGTTCAAATTCTTGCATACATACACTATTACGATCCACAGGTATTGCTGCTCGACGAACCTGATTCTCACTTGCACCCAAGCCATCAAAGAGCACTGATTGAGTATTTGAATCGATGGAGTGATGGGACTGGAAAGAAGGTGCTCATCGCAACGCACTCACGACATGTGCTAGATGCGCTCCCTGAGAGTTCGAGGCGGATATGGGTTGTTGATGGAACAGCGATAGAAGCATCGAGAGAGCAGGACATTCTAGTAGAGCTTGGCGCCTTAGACAGTGCCGAGAAGCTAGTTATGGGTAAGGCGCCTGCCTTAGTGCTATCAGAGGACGAAGGATTAAAGCCCATCAAGGTAATTCTTGAAACCCTCCGACCGCAAGGCGACATACCCGTTTGGGCATACAAGGGCGCAAACAGGTTGACATCAGCAGAACTTCTCATTCGATTTGTCAGGGAGCATTCGCCGGACGCCAAGATAATCGTTCACCGAGACCAAGACTATTTGATGCCCGACGATACGAGCCGTCTGAAGAGACAGTTTGACGCCATCGGAGCTACTATGTTCTTCACCCCTGGAGTAGACATCGAGTCAGTCTTTTGCTCGCTAGATCATTTGAAGGTGTTGAACCAAGCGCATGAGAAGGTACTGGACTTGATTTATTTTGAAGTTCTACGTGGGCTTGAACAAGAGTTTAAGTCGCAAGCCAAGAAGGGTGCCAAGGCAGTTGAGCAGGACCGATTTAAGAACGAACTTTCTACAAGGGGGCAAGCAGAGATTGAGGAGTGGGTCGAATCTTTAGACACCATGGATGTGCGATGGCTTAGAGGCAAAGACTTTCTTAAACGACTGTCTGAGAGGTTTCAGCAGGAAACTAAGTCAAACTTGAGGTGGCTTGGCTCGTCCCCTTACCTGCAGACGGGAAATTTGTCAGGGTTGCTACCTGAAGAGTAGGCCCTGAATAGTAATGAGTTGCAGACCGCGTCGGGAGATTCACATTGGACTTCCAAAGCTTGTTTACCGCGTAGGAAACTGTGGTCTGTTGCTTAGAAGGTCGTTACTAGTTTTGTGACGCACTCTGGTAACGCCCTAGCTCTCCAACCGCTCCACGAACAGCGCTTCCAGCTCCGGCCGGGCCTCGCGCAGGCGCTCGTACAGCGTCAGCTGCACCATCGCCCGCACCCGGTTCAGGTCCGCCGGGTCTTCCTCGCCCAGCATAAAGTAGTTATCCCCGCGCAGGTAGTCGGTCAAGAACCGCAGCCCCAGTTCCAGCGCAATCGCCTCCACGGCGTCCACCATCAGGGCAATCTCCTCGCGCTGCGGCGTGGTCGCTGTCGCCAAGAAGCCCCGCGCCACCGCCGCATAGACCTCGCGGTCCACCTGCACTTGCCGCAGGTCGCGCTCCTTCTCGCCCGCCACGTTGCACAGGCTGCGCACACAGTCGCCCCAGTCGGCCAGCCATGTGTAGGGCATCACCGTGTCCAGGTCCACCAGGCTCTTCACTTCCAGCGTCGTCCGGTCGAACAAGAAATTGTCAATCTTGGTATCCCCGTGGATCGCGGTCTTGCGCAGCCACCCCGCGCGCACCCCATCGGCAATCATCAGGGCCTGGCCGCGCGCCTCTTGCACCAGGTCCAGGTAGGGCCGCAGTTCGGTGTCGTAGCGGCGGGCTTCGGCTTCGGCATCGCCGATGTTCGCGCTCAGGCGATAAAGATGCTCGGTGGCGCGGCGCACTTCGGCGCTCTCGGGCAGGTAGGGCTCCACCGCATCGGCGTCGCGGTGCATGCCCAGCACCGCATCAAACTGCGCGTAGTAGCCGTAGGTGTCGCGGTAGCCCGGCAGGCTCACGTCCATGGCGTGGGCGTCCAGGTCCGAGGTCAGGTCGGCGGCCAGGGCCAATCCGCGCCCCACCTGCTCGGCCAGCGCCAGTTGCGCCGCCCGCCCAGGCACCTCGCTCAGGCTCTTGAACGTGGTGGAGTTCGGGATCAGCACCATCAGGCGCCACACGTTGGGGATGCCCGCCACCCGGAAATCCAGGCACGAATCGCCATCCAGCGTCGGCACCAGGGTAATGGGGGTCCAGTTCAGTTCGGGGCGCTGCTCGAGGGCAGAAGATTGGGCGCGCAGCCAACTCACCATCGCGTCCATCACGCGGTCGGGGAAGGCGAAAACGTCGGTGTTCAGGCGCTGCAGCAAGTAGGGCTGGCCGTCTTCGGTCACCACCGAAAACGTGTGCAGATTAATGTTGCCGCGCTCGCGGAATCGCTCCACCGTGGCCACCGGCGGGATGCGGAACTGGCTGGCAATGACGCGGGCAACCTCAAGCTCGGCCCCGTTGGCCGGGTCCTCGGTCCACGTCTTTACCACCGCGTGGGTCGCCATTCGCAAGCCGCAATCCATAAGCCTGAGGCTGAATCATACCAACTCCACGCCCACCGCCCCGGGGCAAGTTAACAGGGGGAGGTGATTATCCTTGGGAATTGGCCTCGGCGGCAAGCTCTTCCGCCACGCGCCGGTAGGCATCTCGGAATGACATGCCCTCCTCCGTCACGTACCGGTTGGCCCGCTCGGCGGCGTAGAGTCCAGGGTCCATCGCGGCCTGCAATCGCGCCGAATCGAACTCAATCCCCGGCACCGCCCGCGCCAGCACCGCGCTCATCCCCGCCACTTCGTCAAAGGCGCGGAACAGGGGTGCCTTGATCTCCTGCAAGTCGCGGTGGTAGCCGCTGGTCATCTTATGGGTGATGGCCAGAATGTGGCCCAGTTGAGCCGCCACGCCCACGCTCTTGGCGCGCAGAAGCTCAAAAACGTCCGGGTTGCGCTTTTGCGGCATGATGCTGGAGCCCGTGGTGAACGCCGCCGGCAACCGCACAAACGCGAACTCGCTGGTGGCAAACAGGCACAGGTCGGCGGCCAGCCGCCCGTAATCCTGGGCGAGCAAAGTGAGGGCAAAGACGGCTTCCGCCTCGGCCTTGCCCCGGCTGAGCTGCGCGGCCGCGTGCGGCCATTGGGTTTCGGCAAAGCCCAGGGCCTGGGTGGTTTGCTCCCGGTCCAGGTTCACGCCCGGGGTGCCGTAGCCCGCCGCCGATCCCAGAGGGTTTTTGCCGGCCCGGCGCTGGGCGGCCCGGAGCCCCTCGGCGTCATCGCGGATTTCGCTGGCAAACGCCCCCGCCCATTCGGATACCGAACTCGGCATGGCCCGCTGCATGTGGGTGTAGCCAGGCATTTGTTGCTCCGGATTCGCTGCAGCCAGTTCGTCCAGGGCTTCGGCCACGGATGCAGCTTGGTCGGCGGCGGTGGCCAGGGCTTCGCGGAGGTAAAGCCGCAGCGCGGTCAGCACCTGGTCGTTGCGGCTGCGGCCCAGGTGCACGCGCTTGCCCGCCTCGCCCAGGCGTTCGGTCAGGTGGCGCTCCAGAGCGGTGTGGCAGTCTTCGTCGGCCAGTTCCACCACCCATTCACCCCGCGCATGGGCTTCCCCAAGTTCGGCCAGGCTCCCACAAAGCGCTTCGGCATCCGCAGGCGCCAAGTAACCCTGCGCCGCCAGCATTCGCACATGGGCCTGGCTGGCCTGTACATCATAGGGCACCAGCCGGTTATCCAGGATGTAATCCTCGCCCACGCAGAACGTGAACACCAGTTCGTCCGTGCTTTCGCCCTTATCCCATAGTCTCATGCCTTTGCCCCTCCTGTGAGTTGCCCCGCAAATGCCGCCGCCCAGCGCACATACCACGCCCGCGCCGCCACAATTTCCGATTGCAACACAAATTCATCCAATTGGTGAGATCGTTCGGTTTTGCCGGGGCCACATTTCACCGCCGGGAACCCGCGCATCCACGTCAGGTCGCTCATGGTCGCGCTCCCCACCACCCGGGCCTGGGGGTTCGTGGCCAGCCCAGCCTGCACAATCGCGTGATTCTCATCCACGGCGTAGGGTTCCAGCCGCTGGCTCCTCACCTCCACCCGCGATTTCACCACCGACCGGATGCGCGCCAGCCACTCGTCGTGGCTCATCGTTGGCACACTGCGCACGTCCACCACGGCGCGGGCCTCGGAGGGGATGGCATTGCGGGCCTCGCCCGCCTGTACCACCGTGGGTTGATAGCTGCTCATGCCCAGCCAGGGGTCCTCAGGGCCGCGATCCAGCGTCTGCAGGGCCAGCAAATCTTCGGCCAGGGTGTGAATCGGGTTGCGCATGCCCAGCCGCTCCGCATGGGCGGCGTGGCCGGCATCGCCTTCCGCCACCAGGTCCAGCACCATCAGCCCCTTTTGCCGCACGGCAATGGTGTGGTCGGTAGGTTCGCCCACAATGCCGCCTTCGGGCACCCCGAACTTCGCCAGCACCTCCGGCACCGCCCACTCCGCGCCCCGGCTGGTGGTTTCTTCCTGCGTCGTCAGCAGCAGCACGGCCTCCACTGGCCCGCCCTGCGCGTGAATCTCTAGGAACGCCCCCACCAGAGCCGCCACGCTCGCCTTGGCGTCGTTGCTGCCCAGCCCGAAGACTTGGTCACCCTCCACCGCCGGCTGCCACGGCTCGCGGGTCCACCCCGCCCCGGGGGGCACGGTGTCCAGATGCGAATTCAAGAGCAGACGCGGACCCTGGCCCGTGCGGGCGACCACCGTGTGCAAATCCCAGATTTCGGCGGCCACTCCGTAGGCCGCCAGGGTCTGCACCACTAGCTCGGCGGCTCTCCCCTCTTCACCGCTCAAGCTAGGCGTGGCCACCAATGCCCGGTGGAATGCCAAGAGGTCCGCGTCCGTCATCATGCGTGCGAGCCTTCGCGGACGATCAGCGTCCCGCTCCCCTCGTTGGTGAACACTTCCTTCAGCAGGCCGTCGTTGGTGTTTTGCCCCACCACGTGCACGCGCTCCACCCCGCCTTCCAGCGCCCGGCGGATGCTGGCACTCTTCGGCCACATCCCCTCCTGCACGGCCCCGGTGGACTCCAGATCGGCCAAACCCTTCAGGTCCATAAAGCTGATGAGCGAGCTCGGATCCTGAGCGTCGCGGAGGATGCCCGGCGCCCCGGTGAGGAAGACCATCTTGGCTGCCCCGAGCCCGATGGCCAACTCTGCCGCCACGCCGTCGGCATTCAGGTTCAGCACCTGCCCCGACTTGGAGACCCCGAGCGGGCTCACCACCGGGATATGCCCGGCGGCCAGGATCGTCTCGATGTAGCTCACATCCACGCGGTCAACGTCCCCCACCAGGCCGTAGTCCACGGGGTTGCCGTGGCGGTCCTTGGTCGGCGGACGCTGGTGGGCCAGGATCATCCCCGCACTCACGCCGCTCACCGTCACCATGCTCATCTGCAGAGCTTGGCCCAGCGCCACGATGTGGGTGGCAACCTCGCCATTCAGGGCCAGGGTCGTTGCCCGCAGGGCGATGGGGTCGGTGACGCGGCGGCCTTCGATCTTGATCGGCTCGCCGCCGAGGCTTTCCGTCAGCGCCGAGGCCTGCGGCCCGCCCCCGTGCACCAGCACCACGCGCATGCCCAGCCGGTGCAGCACGCCCACCTGCTCGATCAGGTCTTTGCCGGCCTGAGGGCCGCCCACAAAGGCTTCGCCCCCCACCTTGACCACAAACGTCTTGCCCTGATAGAGGCTGAGATACGGCAGCGCGGTGCGCAGGGCGGCGATGGCATCGCTGCGAAGGCTGGAAGCAAGGGCGGATTTAGGCATGAGCAAGCATCTCCATGAGAACGGCTTTTTGAACGTGGAGCCGGTTACCGGCAATGGTCGTGACGGCCGAACGCGGGCCATCCAGAATCTCGTCGGCCGCCTCGACGTTGCGGCGCAGTGGCAAGCAGTGGAAGAAGCGGGCATCCTTGTGGGCCAACGCGAACCAAGATTCGCGCGCGCACCAATCGCGCAGGTCCGCTTTGGCCTGGGCGTCGGCATCCGGGTTGCCGTAGTGCGCCGGGCTGGCCCAGCTCTTGGCGTAAAGCACGTGCGCCCCCGCCATGGCGGCATCGCGGTCGTCGGTCACGTTCACCGTGCCTCCACCCTGGGTGGCGGCGGCGTGCACGCGGTTCATCACGGCTTCGGGGAGGTCGTAGCCCTCAGGGCGGCAGATCACCAGGTTCATGCCCCGGCGGGCGGCCATGGTGGCGGTGGCGGCAGGAACCGCGTGGGCGAGGGCCTTGGGATGCCAGGTCCAGCTCAGCACGAACTTGGCGTCCTCCCGGATTTCGTAGTCCTCCAGCGCCTTCCACTCGGCCAGGGCTTGGCAGGGGTGGTTGGCGGCGCTCTCCAGATTGATCAGCGGCCCGGGTGTGATTTCATCCAAAAGGTTGAGGAAACGCTCGTCCATGTCGGCCTTCAGGTCCGTGCCGCCCGCAAAGGCGCGGACACCCAGGGCGTCGCAATACTCGCTGAGCACGGGGATGGCCTCGCGGATGTGCTCCGGGTGCGCCCCGTCCATCGTTACTCCGGTGCGGGTTTCCAATGACCAGCACCCCTGCCCCGCCTGAATGACGAAGCTACTCCCGCCCAGCTGCGCCATGCCCGCCTGAAAAGAAGCCAGCGTGCGCAGGGAGGGATTCATAAAGAGGAGCCCTAGCACTTTGCCCTTGAGATCATCCCGAATCGGGCTGCGTTGCAGTTCGTGGGCGAGGTCCAAGAGGCGGCGGATGGTGGCATCGTCGAGGTGCTGCAGGTCAAGGAAGCGGCGCATCAGTTCCACCCCCAGCCCGGCGATTTCAGCCCCGTGGCATCGTCCAGGCCCGCCAGGCGGTTCATCCACTGCATCGCACCTCCACTGGCTCCCTTGGTCAGGTTATCCAGGGCCGAGGTGAGAACGATCTGGTCGCCCTCCCGCACCACCCCCACGCGCACTTGGTTAGTGCCTATGACATCCTTGACGGAAGGCATTGCGGCACTCGCCGTCACAAATCCACCCCGGGAGGCATACATTTCATTCACCATTTGGATCAATTCTTCTTCGCTTGCGGAAGTCTGCGCATCAAGGAAGATCGTGCTCAATATCCCCCGCGCGAAGTTGCCGCTGTGCGGCACAAACCGCACGTCAATCTCCGCCCCGGCCATGCGCCCCAGCAATGCACTCATCTCATCGGCATGGCGGTGGCGCAGCGGGTTGTAAGCCCGCACGTTGCCGTGCCGATCGGGGTGGTGGGTGGCGGCTTTGGGTTCGCGCCCGCTGCCGGTGCTCCCCGTGACGGCGCTTACGCGCACGTTCGGCCCCACCGCACCCGCCGCCAAGAGCGGGGCGACGGCCAGTGTGACTGACGTGGTGAAGCACCCCGGGTGCGCCACCGGCCCGGTTTTCACCTCGGGTAATAACTCCGGGTGCCCGAAGACGAACTGGCCCAGCAACTCCGGCGTCGGGTGCGGGTGGCCGTGCATCTTCTCGTACTGAGTGGGCTCTTGGAACCGGAAATCAGCCGACAAATCCACCAAATGGATGTTTTTGTCCGTGGCCAGAATCTCCCGGGCTACGCGCGCACTCTCCCCGTGCGGCAAGGCGAGGAAAACAAACGCCTCGCCTAAACCCGCCACCGCGCGCAGCCCCTCTTCGGCCCCCACAAAACAAGTCGAACCATAAGCGGTCAGCAAGTGCGGAAACACGCTCGCGACCGGCTTCCCCGCCTGCGAACCACTTACCGCCCCGGCGAGCTCAAACTCCGGGTGCAAGGCCAATAAACGGAGCAATTCACCGCCCACGTAGCCCGTAGCCCCGAAAACGAGAACGGGCTTCACGCACCCACCTCCGCGCCCAGGCCTAGGGTCGTCATCAAGTGTGCGGCCAGGGCTTCGGATTCCAAACGCGCGTTCAGCGCCACGCAGCCCGTCGCGGCCTCCACGTTGTCCACGCCCGCGCTATTGTCCGTGCACGGCCCCGTGATGGCCGCCACCGGATAACCGAAGCGATCCTGCAGCAACTTCACGCCGCCCCACGCCCCCACCGGGTCGCTCGCCGCCAGCACCAAAGCCCCCACGGTGGCCTTCACATCCGCTGCCTCCAAAATCGCGTCCACGCCGTAATCCCCCATCAGGCCATCGCCCAGTTCCAACACGATCAAGTCCGGCGAACCCTCGGCCAGTTGCGCCAACAATGTGCGCGTGATGGAAGCCGCATTTGATCGTTGCGTGGTCACAATGCCAAGCTCCGTAAAGCTCGCAGCGGTACGGGCGCCCGCATCCACCATGGCCAGGGTGTCGCGCATCAGGCTCACGCCCGTCACCTTGGCCGCCGCCACCTGCAGGCCCTGCCGCGCAAATTCTTGAATCAAGCTCGCACAGGCCGCGGTTTTGCCGCTATTCATGCACGTGCCGACGATCGCCAGCACCGGCGGAATCCCCCCGGTAATCTTCTCCCGCAGGGCCCCCGCCTGGCGACCGATATTGGCCGGTTCCCCAACCCGCTGACCCAAAAATGGGAACGACAACACTTGCCCCAGCACTTCGCACTCAAACGGCGGGCCGACTTCGGGCGAAAACGAAGTGCACACCCCAATCACGCCGCCCATGTTCAGCATTTGCAACGTGTCACCGGTCTTGATTTCGATCGGGATATGCCCCGCGTATCCCTGCAAGGCGCGGCGATGCCCCAGCGCCCCCGCCACCGTATCGCCGGGCTTCAGGTTCGAAAACCGTCCGCTCACCAACTCCAGCTGGTTGTAGGTGCCCTTGCGCGAAAGGATCCGCACCGCAATCACGTCGCCTTCGCGGCAGGGAAATTCATCCCCCACCCGCACGTCGCGGTCCAGGGCGCAGTTGCGAGTCACGCTCGCAATCTTGTCCAGGTGCAGCGGCCTCATGACTGGGCTCGCGCACCCGCACGCGCCGCCAAGATGCTGGGCAGGGCCACCAAGCGGCTAAAGCCCGCCGCATCCGTCGGGGTCCAGTCCTTCGCCGCCTCGCCGTAGGTGCTCCCACTCGCCGCCATCAGCGAATAGGGCGAACTCACGCCTTCCACAAAAAGGCTGCCCGTGCGCAAGGTCACCACCACCTCGCCCGTCACGCGGGCTTGGCTTTGGGTCAGCAGCGCCTCGATGTCGCGGCATGCCGGGTCCAGGAAGTGCCCCTCGTGTAGCCAGTCACCGTAGTTGCGGGCGGCCGCATCCTTCATCGCCTGCTGGCGGCCGGTGAGCACCAGCTTTTCCAGTTCGCGGTGCGATTCAATCAGCACCGTGGCGGCGGGGGCCTCGAAGGCCACGCGCCCCTTCACGCCCAGCACGGTGTCGCCGAGGTGCACCCCGCGCCCAATTCCGTAGCTCGCGGCCAGGGCATCCACATGTTCAATCAGGGCCACCGGCTCCATCGCCACGCCGTCCACGTGGGTGGGCTGGCCCTCCTTAAAGGTCAAGGTGATCTTGGTCGGAGCCTTCGGGCTGGCAAAGGCGCCCTGCGTGCGCACCCACGCGTGCTCCGGCACTTGGCCGTCGCTGGTGGTGGTTTCAGTACCCCCGATTGTCACGCCCCACAGGCCGGAGTTGATGGAATACGCCGCGCCGTGCTTCGGCACGGGCATCCCCAGCCGCTGCAAATCCTCGACTTGCTGGGAGCGGGAGGGCGTGAGGTCGCGGATCGGCGCCGCGATCTCCATACCCGGTGCCAGGGCGCGCAGGGCGGTTTCGAATCGCACCTGGTCGTTGCCCGCCGCCGTGCAGCCATGGCCAATGGCCGAGGCGCCTGCTTGGTTGGCAAATTCGGCCACCATTTGCGCTTGTAAGAATCGTTCTGCGCCCACGCACAGCGGATACACGCCACCTCGGCGCACGTTCCCCGCAATCAAGAATCGCAAGGTCGTTGCATAAAATGCAGCCCGCGCATCCACAAAGTGGTGGCTGATGGCCCCGAGCTTCTGCGCCCGTTCGGCCAGGTCTTCGCGCTCCGCATCCGACATGCCGCCCACGTCCACCGTGACCGTGATGACCTCCCACCCTTCGCCGATGAGATGGGGGATGCACCAACTGGTGTCGAGCCCGCCGCTGTAGGCAAGGATGATGCGCTTAGCCACGCTCAACCCCGGGCAGAAGACGCTTCATCAGCACCGTTTGCGCCCCGGCATCGGGGGTGGCGATGAAGATCGTATCGTCCCCGGCCACGGTGCCGACGACCTCTTCCCAGCCTTGATTATCCACTTCTAGGGCGAGGCGGGTGGCGCTCCCAATCGTTGTGCGGACGACCAACATATTCGGCCCCGCCGGCAAAATCGCCACGACGCACGAGCGGTCCAGACCCAAGGGCAAGCTCACGCGGCTGGGCAACACGTAGCGGCCGTTTTGGCGCACTGCCCCCAGGCTTCGCAGGTCGCGAGAGATGCTGCTTTGCGTGGCGGAATAGCCCTGCGCTTTCAGCATTCGCACCAGATCGTCTTGGGCTTTCACTTGCCCCGAAGCCAGGAGCCGCCGGATCACTTCGCGGCGCTGCTCGGATAATATCGCCATACTATGCTCATTATATGCACATCTTGCAGATTCATGCAACTGTATGCGCAAAAGACCCGGCGACGCCAACACAAAAACTCATGTCAGTAGGAAACGATTTCCAACGCCCTTCGCGTAATATGCAGAGAATGTTGCGATTTGCTGTCGTTCAGCGCCGTCTCTTTGTGGCCACTCTCGCCGGGGCGTGCCTCGCCCCCTCGTTGGTTTTCGCCCAGGCCGCTCCCAATGGGGCGCCCGTTGAGGCCGTGGATCGCGTCAAGCTGCGGGCGCACCTGGAGTTCATTGCCAGTGACCTGCTCGAAGGCCGGGACACCGGCTCGCGCGGTTTGCAGATCGCGGCCAAGTACATTGTTAGCCACCTTAAGCAGTGGGGCGTGCAGCCGGGAGGGGTGGATGGCACCTACTTCCACCCGCTCCCGATGACGTCGAGCCGCGTGGTGCCGGACGGCACCAAGGTCAGCGTCAATGGGAAGGCCCTGGTCTACGGCGAAGACTTCATCGCCGAAACCCAGCCGGGCCAGCTTTCGGGCGACCTCGTTTTTGTGGGCCACGGCTACCGCGTGCCGAACGGCGACAACCCCTACGCCGGGCTTGACCTGAAGGGCAAGACGATCGTGGCCGTGGCGGGCGCGGCCCCGGCGGGTCTGCGCGGCCGACCGGGCACCGACTACGAAACCCCGGCCCTGGTGGCCCGCGCCGAAGGCGCCGCCGGTGTGATCATGCTGGATCGCCGCGCGGGCTCCCCCAACTGGACTCAGCGCCGCAACCGCTCCGAAGCCGGCCAAATGCGGCCCGGACGACCGCAACCGGGCGTCCCCACCCTCAGCCTGGGCCCCGCCGGAGCCACGGCTCTGCTCTCCGGTTCCGGTCTCAATGCCGATGCGCTCATGGGGGCCACGGTAGCCCCGGAACTGCTGAAGACCAAGGCCTTCCGCGCCGAGGTGAGCGCCTCCGTCCAAGTGGATACGCAAGAAAGTGTTTCCCACAACGTCTGCGGGCTCATCCCGGGCACCGACCCCACTCTGAAGGCCGAGACCGTCATTCTGGGCGCGCACTATGACCATATCGGGATGCGGGAAGTACCGGCCGGCCAAGACGGGATCTTCAATGGCGCCGATGACGACGGTAGCGGCACGGTCGCCCTCCTGAACATCGCCGAAGCCATCGCCAAGAACCCGGTGCAACCCAAGCGCTCCGTTCTCTTCCTCTGGTTCACGGGCGAAGAGCGCGGCTTGCTTGGCTCGCGAGAGTTCGTCGCCAACCCGACGGTGGACCTGAGCAAGGCCGCCGCCATGTTCAACATCGACATGATTGGGCGGAGCAAGGAAACCAGTTCCGACATCCCGGCCAACGAGAACCTCGCCCGCAAGGGTCAGGTCTATCTCATCGGGCCGAATGTGTTCAGCCCGGCCCTAAGCGCCCTGATGAACCGCGTGAACAACAGCTACCAGAAGCTCAATCTCGACCAGCGGTACGACGACCCGAACGACCCGAACCGCTTCTGGGCGCGCAGCGACCACTACCCGTTCGCCGAAGTTGGGATTCCCGCCGCGTTCTTCTTTAGCGGGGTCCACGAGGACTATCACCAGCTGAGTGACCATGTCGAGAAGATCGACTTTGAGCAACTCGAAACCGTGAGCCGAGCGGTGCTGGCGATGCTGTGGGAAGTTGCCAACATCCCCGTCTCTCCCCGGGCGGCGGGCACCACCAACCCGAACGCGCGGGGTTAAACCGGAAGCGCGTGCTCTAACAGAGCTTGCGCTTCCACAAACTCAAGACAGGCCTCGTGGGTCGCATTCAAGACGACCGGCGGGGCCACATCATTTTCCAGAGCCTCGGCCCAACGCATCACACTCAGGCACCACCGGTCGCCCGGGCGTAGCCCCGGAAATCCGTACTCCGGACGCGGGCTGGTCAGGTCGTTCCCCATCGTGACGGAGAAGGCCAGGAACTCCGCCGTCATCACCGCGCAGACGGTGTGCATACTCATATCCTCCGGGCCAGACTCGCAGCAGCCATCGCGCCAGTAGCCCGTCATGGGCATCACCGAGCAACTCTGGAGCGGTTCGCCGAATACGTTACGTGCGGGGCGCCGTGACATATCTCTTAGACGCTCTGGCGAGGCAGTCCGGTGAGAGGAGTCCCAAAAAGAATCAACCCCGGGGGAATGCCACCGGGGTTGATGAGGATGATCCTTGCAGACTCGATGTGAGCCGTCAGGACTTGGGGAACTTGCTGATGTACTTGTTCGGGTCTTCCTTGAACGGCTCGGGGCAGCCCGCGCAGCAGAAGTAGTAGCGAACGCCGTCCACGTCTTGGTAGCCCACGGCCTTCTCCACGCTTTCGACTTCTTGGTCCATCACCGGGCACCACAGCTTGCCGTCCTTCTTGAAGGCCACCGGTTCGGCCGTCGCGCCACCATCGGTCTTGCTGGTCTCACCCGAGCCCGTGGTGGCGGGCGGGGTCGTCGTTTCTTCTGCAGGAGCGGCCGGTGAACAACCAACAAGAGCGGCACCAGCAACCAGCGCCAACATAACGCCAATGAATAATTTCATCGTACCTATAATAACAACTTTCCTCCCTCGGCCGTTCCATACAGGTTCAAAATGAATCGCATGGCCGGTCGCATTGAGGTGAAGGATTGGGGTCAGTTACCGGATGGCCGGACGGCCCGCAAGATTTCCCTCCTCCACCCGAGCGGGTGTGAGCTCGTGGTTTCCGATTTCGGGGGCATCGTGACCGACCTGCGAGTGCCAACCCAGAAAGCGGGCGTACAAAACATGGTTCTGGACCTGCCGGCCCCCTCGGACTACTTGGACGCTCGCAGCTATCTCGGTGCGATTGCGGGTCGCTTTGCCAACCGCATTGAAGCCGGGCGGTTCCTGGTAGATGGGGTGGCATATCAGCTCGCCACCAACGACTCGCCTGGTGAGGTTCCTTGCCACTTGCACGGTGGAAACGTGGGTTTTGATCAGCGACTTTGGAACGCCGAGCCCTTCTCGGAAGGCGACACCCTCGGTGTGCGCCTGGACTACACCAGCCCCGCTGGCGAAGAGGGCTATCCCGGCGAACTCCACACCACCACCACCTACCGCTGGACTGAAGACGGCACCTGGGAGATCGAATATGTGGCCACTGCCACAGCGGCCACCATGGTCAACCTGACCCAACACTCTTACTTTGACCTCGGCGCGGCGCGCACGGGCCATACGCTTGACCTGCAGTTGCGAGTGGACGCCGAGGCTTACACCCCGGTGAGCGCTGACATGATTCCACGCGGCGAAATTGCCTCGCTGGCGGGCACCCCGCTGGATTTGAGGAGCATTACGCGCCTAGGCGACCTCTACCAGTCCCCAGACCCCCACGGCCACCTCATTCAGGGCGGGCTGGACCACAACTACGTGCTGAACGGCACCCCGGGGCAAATGCGCAGTGTGGCCTGGATGACCAACCCCGAATCGGGCGTGGCTATGACCATGAGCACCGACCAAGCGGGGCTACAGATTTACACCAGCGTGATGCTGGATTGCGGTCCGTGGCGCAAGTATGACGGGGTGTGCCTGGAAGCCCAGAATTTCCCCAACGCCCCGAACGTGCCTTCGTTCCCCAGCGCATGTCTCCGCCCGGGGCAGGTCTATCTGCACCGCACGGAGTACGCCTTCCGCCCGCTGGATTAACCCGCGATGATCTTGGTGATGTCGCCGGCCGGGCGGATCATCTCGGTGAGTTGGCGCACCAGCGCCAACCGCGCATCCCGCACTTGCGTGTCCTCGGCCATCACCATCGTGGATTCAAAGAACTGATGGATCGGCGTGGCGAGGGCCACGAAAGCTGCCTTCACCGCCGCCGCGTCCCTGCGCTCATAGGCTTCATTGAGCCCCGCCGCCGCTTGGGTGGCCTGCTGGCGGAGTTGCTCGCCTTCGGCGCTTTGCAGGTCGGCGGTGCCTTCCGATCCGTTCAGACCTTGCTTTTGCGCGGCTGACCAGAGGTTGAGCGGGCGCGACAGCGTGCTGAGCAACTCGGGCTCGCCCGCGAGTTCTCGAGCCATGAGCACCCGGAATTGGATGACCAGTGGGTTCAGCAGGTCCTGCCCGTCCCCCATCGCCGCATCCAGCCAGTCCGCCGGCACATCATCGGCGCGCGAGCGATAACGCTGCTCCATCAGCGACTTCAGTGCCTTGTGTGCCCCTTCGCCGTCCAGCTCTACGCCTTGAGCGGCGTAGGCGGCAAGGGCCGCATCCAGGTGGCTTTCGTAGCCGGTGGGTGCCCCGCCGTTCTCGGCAATCTCAATCAGGATGTTGGCGGCGCGGCGCAGGCCTAGGGGGTCACTACTGCCGCTCGGGATGCGCCCCAAGCCCAAGAACCCCGCCAATTTATCCATTTGGTCAGCTAGAGTGACGGCCAGCCCCGCCTTCGCCCCGACGGAATCCACCATAAGGTTGCTTTGGTAGGCGTAGTGAGTGCCAATGGCGTGCGCCACGTCGGCACTCATGCCATCCCGCTGGGCGTAAACCCCGCCGATGACGCCCTGCAGTTCGTCCATCTCGTCCACCAGGCCCGTGGTGAGGTCGGCTTTGGCGTATCGCCCGGCTTGCTCGGCCACCCCTGCCACGTCGGTGCCGTAGGCCACCTCCGCAAAGGTGCGCGCCAGGCTGGCCAGTCGGTCCGCCCGCTGTCGGATCGTCCCCAGCTTGGCGTCAAAGTTCATGCCCTGGGTGGCCGCAAGGAACTCATCCAGCGTGCGCCGCTGGTCTTGGATGAAGAAGAACCGCGCATCGTTAAACCGCGCCCGTAGCACCCATTCGTTGCCCTTGCGTACGTCTTCATCCACCCCGCCGCCGCGAATCGAGATGAACTTGGGCATCAGCCGCCCCGCGCCATCGCGCACCGGGAAGAAGCGCTCGTGCTTGGCCATCGTCGTGACCAACACCGGCTCCGGGAGTTCCAGATACTCGTCCGGGAAGCTGCCCTCCAGAGCCTCCGGCCACTCGGTCAAGAAGGCGTTCTCCTCCACCAAGTCGCCGCTCAAATCGGGCGCCCCGGAGCACACCGCTTGCGCGCGGTCGGCAATCACCTGCATCCTCACCTGCGGGTCCGGCTCCACCATCCGCGCGCGCAGCTCCCGCACCAGATCGTCCAGGGTTCGCGCCTCAAATGGTTCGGGATGCTCAAATCGGTGCCCCCGGCTCCTCAGCCCCGATGCAATCCCCGCCCATGCGCACGGCACCAGCTCGCCATCATACGCGGCCAGAATCCAGCGCACCGGCCGCGCAAACCGTACCGTCAGGTCCGCCCAGCGCATCGTCTTCGAGAACGGCACCTTCTCCAAGGCCGCCGGAATCAACTCACCCAGAATCTCGCGCGTCGGGCGGCCAGGCTCGGTCTTCGTCACCCACACGTACTGGCCGTCGCTCTCCGCCGTCGCCGGATCCACCCCTTGCCCTCGGCAGAATCCTTCCAGTGCCTTCGTCGGCTTGCCTTCGGCGTCGTAGGCGGCCCCCACCGCCGGCCCTCGGCTCCGCTTCTCCCGGTCCGGCTGCTGCGCCAGCAATCCATCCATGGCCACGATCAACCGGCGTGGTGTGCAATACAGTTGCACCCCGTCCACGCCCAGCCCGCGCTCTTCCAACATACCCTGGATTTCGGCGGCTAAAGCACGGTTCGCCCGGACGATAGAAGACGCCGGAAGCTCCTCGCAACCGATCTCAAGAAGGAAGTGGGGCATGGATTTTCAGTTTACCGAGGCTTACGGTTTGACCTGAGCGCATCGGGTCAAGTAGAATCACCAGGCCCAGAGGAGTTTTGGGCTGGCTTCCCGCCACTATTGGAGGATCAAAACATAGCATGAAGCGAACTCTTTGGCTCGCAGGCCTCGGCCTCGGCCTCGTCGCCGTCGCGCCGGCCCAAGGCTCGTCCTTTGGTTATCCGTCCAACGCGGCCCTTCGCGTTGGCGCGGCTTACCCGCTGGATGGCACCACCCGAAACGCGGTGAACAATTTCATCGGCGTCGGTTTCGACTACTTCCTCGAAAAGTCCCTTTTCGGCGAAGGTGAAACCACCATTTCCATCGACTGGCTCGGCAAGAGCGGTTCGGGTGCCAAGGGCAATGCCTTCCCGATCATGCTGAACCAGCGGTTCTACAACGGTCCGGAACTGGAAGCCGGCGGCGGTCGCACCTATTGGTTCGCCGGCGCGGGTGTTGCCGTGATGGACGTCACCAGCACCGACACCGTGTGGGCCATTCGTGGCGGCGTGGGCAAGGAGTTTGGTCCGAACATCTTCGGTGAACTCACGTTCATCTACAGCGACGATGCCGCCGGCGCCCGCGCCACCAGCATCGGTGCTTACGTAGGCTACCGGTTCTAAACCCCCAGTCGCCAGATACAAGAACCCCCGGCCTCTGAGAGACCGGGGGTTTTTCGTTGCCAAAAGAAAGGCTTACCAGCCGCGCGTGGCGAGCTGATCTTCCGGCTTAAGCGAGGAGATGTTGATGCCAACCATCGGTTCGCCCAGGTTCTTGCTGATCTCACCCAGCTTCTTGGCATCGTTGTAGAACAACACCGAATCCACAATCGCCTGCGCGCGTCGGGCCGGGTCGCCGCTCTTAAAGATGCCGCTGCCCACAAACACCGTTTCCGCGCCCAGCTTCATCATCAGGGCCGCGTCGGCCGGGGTGGCGATGCCGCCCGCGCTGAAGTTCGGCACCGGCAGCTTGCCCGTGCGATGCACTTCGCGGATGAGTTCCAACGGGGCTTGGTGATCCTTGGCCAGCTTGAACAGTTCGTCCTCGCGGGCGGCCTGCACCTGACGGATCTCCTTCATGATCGTGCGCATGTGCCACACGGCGTGCACCACGTCGCCCGTACCAGCTTCGCCCTTGGTGCGGATCATGGCCGCGCCTTCGCCGCAACGGCGCAGAGCTTCCCCCAGGTTGCGCGCGCCGCACACAAACGGCACCGTAAAGGCGTGCTTGTCCACGTGGATCTCTTCGTCGGCCGGGGTCAGCACTTCGCTTTCGTCAATGAAGTCCACTTCCAGCGCCTGCAGGATTTCGGCTTCGACAAAGTGACCGATACGGCACTTGGCCATCACCGGGATGTCCACCACTTCCTTGATGCCCAGAATCATTTCCGGGTCGCTCATGCGGGCCACGCCGCCGTCGCGTCGGATATCGGCCGGCACGCGTTCCAGCGCCATCACCGCGATGGCCCCGGCATCTTCCGCAATTCGTGCCTGTTCCGGGGTCGTGACGTCCATGATCACGCCGCCCTTCAGCATCTCGGCCAGGCCGACCTTCTCGCGCCAGGTCTTGGCCGCATTGACTACGCCGTTGTTGCTCATCGCCTTGGCCTACGAGTATACGGAGCCGGGAAACGCGCCGACCGGGACAACCGTACAACCTACGGGGATGAATCGGGACGAAAGGTCGCTACGTTGGTGGGAAATCTTTGGGGACGAGTGGCGTAGCCGCCAGATGCCTGGCTTCTTGCATGCCGATGAACACGACCCGAACCTGATGTGGGCGGAAGTGCGCCCCCACCGCGACGCCCTCGGCATTTATGTCGAAGAGGAGATGGCGCAGTGCGTCTATAGTCTGCACCCCGAACCCCCCACCATGCTCGCGCCGATGGCGGGCTACCTGGGCCAGCACCGGGCGAGCATTGAGCGAGCCTTTGGCGGCTCGCTCAACTGGGTCCCGGGCGTGGTTTCCTTTGGGATCGAGACTCCGGCGCTCGGCACAGGGTGGGCTTCGCCGGTGATTGAGTGGAACGAGCTGGTAGACGCCCTGGTGGACCAATACGCGGCCTTGCGAGATGCCCTGGCCGTGCCGATCTGCCTCCCCGAGCCCGTGCGGGCGTACTCCGTGACCAAGTGGCCCGTACAATAGCCGCATGAGCCGCGCCCGCGCCCTGGAACTCAGCGCCGGGTGTGCCGCCACCCCGCGCGAGATTGAGCGCGTGGCCCGGGAGGTGGGACCGGAATTGGCCGCCTGGGCCTTCACCCAGTGGGCGCTGCGAGCCAAGGCGGAGCGCAAATTCCCCCTCGGCCACGATTGGTACCTGGACCGCGACGGCCTGGAGATGGCCAGCGCTCTGCCCGTGGCGGCCTGGCACGCCTCGCTTTTCCCCACCGGGATGCCGGTGACGGATATCGGCTGCGGGCTGGGGGCGGACCTCATCGCCCTCGCCCAGCGCGGCCCCGCCGAGGGCTGCGAAGCCGACCCCACCCGGGCCGAGTACGCCGCGCACAACGTCCAAGTGGCAGGGGTGCAAGCCACCGTGACGCCCGGCCTCTGCGAACCCGGCGCCACGTACGAAGGTCTCTGGATGGACCCCATGCGGCGCGGCGGCCACGACCTCCGCCCCGACCCCCATCTCTTCATCCCCCATGCCGAAACCTTCGCCGTCAAGCTTTCGCCCCTGATGACCGACGCCGAACTCCAAGCCCTTGCGCCCGGCATCCGGTTCGTCAGCTACGAGGGAGCGTGCCTGGAAGCCGTTCTGGGCTCAATGTTCGAGGGCGTCGCCGCTTATCACATCGAGAGCGGCGAAACGCTAACCCAAACCCCCGACGCCGCCACCACCGGGGAGCCCGGCACGCACATCTATGAACTCGACCCCGCTGCCGTGCGCGCCCACGCCCGCGGCCACTGGGGGCTGGCCCAACTCGGCGACCACCCCGGATTCCTCACCGGTGGCCCCGTCGCGCCCTCGCCGTGGCTCAAAGCCTTCCGGGTCATTCAGGCCTTCAACCCGAAGAAATCCCCCGGGCCAGTGCAGGCCATCAAAAAACGCGGGCCCACCCCCGCCCCCGAAATCCTCGCCCGGCAATGGGGGCACGACGCAAAAGGCCCCGTGGCCCTTTTGTGGACCACGGGGCGCCGAGTGCACGCCGTGCTGACCGAACGTGTGGATTAGTTCGGGACGGTCGAACCCTCGAGGTTGCCGCCCTTCTCCAAGAAGTCCTCGCCCATCAGCTTCTTGACGATAGTCACTTGGTTCACCTTGTACTTGCGGGCGCGGGGCGCAATCACATTGCACTCCACTTCCTCGTCGTGGTTGAACTGCGGGCCGTTCTCGGTCCACATCGCCTTGGTGGTGCGCAGCCACTTCGAATCGTCGCGCTCCGGCGTGTCCATCTTAAAGTGCGCGCCTCGGCTTTCGTTGCGGAGCAGTGCCCCGCCCACAATCGCCTTGCTCATCTCCACCATGTGCTGCACGCTGCGCACGTAGGGGGTCGCCTGGTTGGTCCAGGTGCCGCCGTCCACCACCGCACAGTTCTTGGCGCGCTGGGTCAGGTCATCCAGGATGCCGCGAGCCTTTTCCAGGTCGCTCTGCAGCCTCCAAATGCCGCAGTAGTTCCACATCGTGTCGGCCAGTTCGGCCTGCAGTTGGTAGGGGTTCTCCTTGCCGTTCGGGTTGGCCAGGCCGGCGTAGTGCGATTCGTGGCGCTGACGGGCGTCGCTGATCCACTTGCTGTCCAGGCTCGCCGCGTCGGTATCCATTTCGCGCAGATAAGCCGTGATGCCCTGGGCGGTGAGTTCGCCGCCGGTCAAGCACGAAAGCAGCGCGTTGGCGCCCAAGCGGTTTGCACCGTGATACTGATAATCCGCTTCCCCGGCGGCATACAGACCGGGGATGCTCGTCATCTGGTTGCGCGGGCTGTCCAGGTTCAGCGTGGCGCCGTCGGTGCCCTTTTCGTAGTCCACCCACAGGCCGCCCATGGTGTAGTGCACGGCCGGGTAGATGCGCATCGGCTGCGTCACCGGGTCTTCGCGCATGAACTTCTCGTAGATCTCCAACACGCCGCCCAGCTTGTCCATGATGAGTTCACGGGACATGCCGCGCTCGCGGTGCAGGTGCGAAATGTCGAGGTACACCTGCTGGCGACCCTTGACCCCGCGCCCCATGCGGCACACGCAGTAGATGATGAAGCTGACAATGTCGCGCGAGAGCAGGTTGCCGTAAACCGGGTCTAGCTCTTCGCACACGTACCAGCGGTCGGCTTCCGGGATGTCCGACGGCGTGCGCGCATCCATCGGGTCACGCGGCACCCACACGCGGCCGCCTTCGCCGCGCACCGATTCGCTCATCAGGCGACACTTGTCCTCGCCCGGGATGGCGGTGGGGTGAATCTGCACCATTTCCGGGTTGCCGTAGACGGCTCCTTCTTGGTAGGCGATGCTCACCGGCTCGCCGGTGTTGATGATGGAGTTCGTCGTCTTGCCGAAGACCACCCCATTCCCGCCCGAGGCGATGCACACCGCATCCGCCGGGAAGGTTTCAATCTTCATGGTGCGCAGGTCTTGCGCCACGATGCCGCGCGCGCGGCCTTTCTCGTCCTTGATGAGCCCGAGGAAGGTCCAGCCTTCAAACTTCTGCACCAGGTTGCTGCTTTCGTAGCGGCGCACTTGCTCGTCCAGCGCATAGAGCAGTTGCTGGCCTGTGGTGGCGCCCGCGTAGGCGGTGCGGTGCTTCAGCGTGCCCCCAAACCGGCGGAACGAGAGCAGGCCTTCCGAGGTGCGGTTGAACGGCACGCCCATGCGGTCCAGCAGGTAGATGATGGCGGGCGCGCGCTCGGCCATGCGCATCACCGGCGGCTGGTGGTTCAAAAAGTCGCCGCCCGTAATCGTGTCTTCAAAGTGCAGATAAGGCGAGTCGCCTTCCCCGCGCAGGTTCACTGCCCCGTTGATGCCCCCTTGGGCACACACGCTGTGACTGCGCTTGACGGGGACCAGGCTGAAGAGTTGAACCTTCACCCCCGATTCCGCGAGCTTCATGGAGGTCATCAGGCCGGCGAGGCCCCCTCCAACGACGACGACAGTGCGTTGCGGCATAGTGCTTCTCGGTCTTACGGGCGCATCCGGGCCGGATACGGCAGACCGAGGTCATTCTACCGGGCCCAAACCCGGCAAACATGGAGAACGATCCCTAAAGACGCGTGCCAATGGGGCCGCGCAGGCTCGGCCCGGCTCCGCCGCCCGTGCCACCACCCGTGCTGCGCGGCGGCAAATCTTCCTCATCAATCGCGATGGTGCCAGTGAGGTCTTGGGCGCTCATGCGGTCATCGCCCTCGCGGGTGGAAAGTTGAATTTCGCGGGCCATCACGTCATCCCCCACAGAGTTAATGAGGCGCACTTGGCGACCCTGGCCCGTGCTGCGCAGGATCAGCCAGTCGGCTTCCACATCGAAATCGGCTTCCGGCGCAAACGCCAGCCGCCACGAGGTCGGCGAAATCTGCTGCCGCGCCTGCGGGTTGCCAGTGGCCTTGGCCCGGCGTTGCCCCCGGGCGTAGTTGGTTTCAATCTGCTCGGCTCGAATCGTGATCGGATACTGCCGCAAGTTGCCGGTGTCGCGCACCGGGTCTTGCGCGACCGGGTCGGCGCTGGGGGCCGGCCGGTTCTTCGCAATCTCGTCCGGCACCACCGGGGCCAGCGGCGGGATCGGCTCTTCCTTCGCCGGCGGACTGTTCTTGGGCCGCACCAGCATCTGCACGTTGGTGCCGAAAATCGCGCGGCGCTCCCGTCGATAAATCGTCACCCGCCCGGCCTGCACGTTGGCATCCGGACCCCAATACCGCACATTGCCGATGCACGTGATCACCTGAGTTTCAGTGTTCTGCTCGATGCGGTCGGCCCGCACGATGACTTCCCCGTCGGTCGCCCGCGCCCGCGAGTGGATGTACACCCGGCCGCGCAGATCCGTGCGCTCCGCTTGGATCGTCCAGTCGCGCCGGGTGGCCCCTACGTCCGGGTCTTGCAGCTTGCCGCGGTAGGTGAGCTTTTCCGCCACGCCGATGTTGGTCTTGGTGTTGAAACGGATGGTCTTGGCTTCAATCCGCCCCGGCCCGAACAAGCCCTTCACCGGTGTGCGGATGTCCATCGTCCCCTGGCGGCCGTCGTACTTCCCGGTTTCGCTGGTCAGGTCAAAACCCTTGCCTCGCACCCGCATGGTGCCCTGGCCTTCCAGGGTTTCCACCGGCGGGTAATACACGGCACTCGCGGCGGTGAACCCCACCGGAGCCTCGCCGGGGCGCAGGAATTGCCCCTGCTTCACTCCCGCCAGTTCCACCCGCATGCGGTCCTTGGTGACCCCGATGCTGTCCACGGTGGCTTCGGCCACCAGCCGCCCATCCGCGCCGTAGCTGCGAAAAACGCTGTTGGTCATCGTCAGCGTGACGGGGCGCTCGTTCCGGTTGGTTAAGCCGCGGGCCGGGTCCTGGCGCAGAATGTCGCGCACGACCCACACCGCCCCCGTCGCCCCGGCCAGAAGCAGGAGCGACGTGAAGGCTTGACGCCAGCGGAACTTAGTTGAGGGTGACATTCACAGTGGTGAGTTGGCTCGGTTGCGTAATCGTCACCGGCGCCGAACCCGATTGAGCCCCTTTTGTGGCCGTAAGGGTGTAAGTCCCGGCCGAAACCCAGAGCTTGTACCGGCCATTGATATCCGCCGTTGTGGTGCGAATCAGGGTCGTCCCCTGCCGCAATTCCACCGTCGCCAGGGCCCCGGTGGTCGTAGGCTGCACCAGCCCCGTGAGGTTATACGGTAGCGGCGGCGGGTCGCCTCCGCCCACCGGAGACAGCGCCACATCGCCCACATCCACCACGCCCCCTACCGGCGGCGAAGCCGGACTGAAGAAGCCATCGAAGAAGCCGGTGGCGGCAATGGTGCCCCGCAAACCAAAGAACACGGCTTGGCTGGCGGGGTCGTACGCCACCTGCGTGAGGATAAACACCCCGCTGGCATCGGTGGTGGCGCTGCGCCCCGCAAAGGTCACCGCCGCCCCGGGGATGACAGCACCGCCGGACGAACTCACCGCCCGCCCGCGCACACTCACCGTTTCGGGGCCGATATACAGGTCGCCGAGGTCGCGGTTGGCTGTAGCCGCCGCAAAGGTAAAGGTCTGGATGACCGGACTGCCCGTGCTCGGGCTGTAGGTCACCACCACCTGATTCGTGCCACTGGGCGCGGTGATCTGGAAAAAGCCGTCAAAGGCATCCGTCGCCACGCTGGTGGTGCCCACGCGCACGCTGGCCACCGGGTTCGGGGGGCCACCCGTGCCCACCCACACCACGCGGCCCGTCAGGGTCACGTTGGTCGGGGCCACGACGCCACCACCCCCGCCGCCTCCGCAGCCCAGGATGATGAGGCCGACGACGAACAGCAGCCACTTGGTGAGCGGGCTCATGTGCTTCATCGCCCCGTCCCCGTGCGCAGGTCAAATTCGTGCGTCTCTTGCGTCGCGCGGAAGGTGTATGTCCCTCCTCTTGGGTAGTACTTGGAAGCTCCCGTGCGGCGGTCCGTCAGGGTCGCGGCTCGGTAGAGCAGCTTGCGCCCGAGCATGAGTTTGTACTCGGTGCCCGGCCGCAGTCCGGTCAAGGTCACCCGGTACGTCTGCGCTCGGCCCGCGCCGCGAATGTCGCGGTAAAGGCTCGGCCCCACTTGCACCTGCAGGCCGCCCGCCAGGGGTGGCATGCCGCTATCCCAAGCGCGGTCAAAAGTGTCGGAAGCGCGCCGAGACTGACCAATCAAAGCCCGGCTGGTGCGCCCGCCGCCCGTTACTTGCACAATCATTTCCCAGTCCGGTTTGGGTTCGGCGACGTTGCCGCCCGTGCGGGTCCCCGCTCCGAACGACGACGGCGTGAAGGTCATGATCGCGCCCTCGGTGCGGTCGCATCGCACCCAGAAGGCCGCGCCCCTCGGCACCGTGCTGAGCGGCGTGAGTGAGCCCTGATAGATGTTCACATTGTCGCGCCCGAAGCCGAACATGGTCGTGCCGATGATCGTCCCGCGCGCCTGACTGTAAATGGCCGGGGCTTCGGTCGTCGTCGTCACGGTAATCCGGCTGAAGGGGATGTCCTCGTTCAGCGGGTTCGCCACCATGTTCCAGCCCGGCTCCAGCGGGATGGAAACGGGTTCGCTGGTGTCGCGCACGCCGCGCACCGTGCGGTTCACGGCACTGCCCAGCGAAAGGTACGCCCCGCGCCCGGCCATCATGCCGCCCTCGTTGGGGAAGAGGTCAAACTGGCCCGTGCTGGGGCTCCAGCGGCCCAGTAGAGTCTGGTTTTCGGTCAGCCCGAGCACCCGGTCGGCGCGGTGCCGATACGGCGTGCCAATGGGCGCATAAAGTGAGAGCCCAGCGGGCAAAGTGACGCCAATCGGGGCCAGGTCTCCGGCTCCTCGCAAGTCCAGCGCCACCGGGCCGTAGCCCTTGTTGAACAGCCGGTCAATCACCTGCACGTTGTCGCGGAACACCTGGATCCGCAGCGGCTGTGCGGGCGTAAAGTTGGCATCCGAAATCGTGGTGCCAAAGGCAAACCGCTGGACCGGGATATCCACCGGCCCGCTCAGGCGGCTGCTGGTTACGCGCACGACGTAGCTGCCCGTGCTGGGCACCCCGCGCACCGTGCCGTAGAGATTGCGCGGCACCGGCGCCGAGCCCGTGGCCACCGAACCCGCCGGCAGGCTTAAGCGCGTGAGAAGACCGGCAAAGGGAACGTCCACCAGCGTGCGGTACGGCGTGGTGCCGCTCGTTGCCGGGAAGTTAGGCGCCACCGAACCGTAGGCCCCCGCGATCTCCAATACGTCATCCTGCACGCTCGTCAGGAACCGGGTGCCGTCCTCGCGCCAATACACGGGGAACGCGCGGCCCCCAAACAGGGTCTCGTTCCCGTTGGGTTCCAGTTGGAAGGCGTTGGCCACAATCGCAAACACGCCGAAGTCGCTGCTGCCCGGGGTCGGGTCGAGCGGGAAGGCTTGAACATGCAACTTCGGACCCGGAATCAGGTCGCTATCCAGCACGCGTTGCTCTTCAAACCACTGCGCAAAGGTCTTGCCTTCCACCGTGGCGTTCGCGCGGCCCGCCGCCGCATCCAGTGCGACTTGGCCCAGCGCCACCAGGCTGGCTTCGTTGGGGTAGCTGGCCGGGCTGAGCTGATAGCGTGCGTTGAACTGCACCAGGAACCCCGGCACCTCGGCCAACAGGCGATTCCAGGCCGTGCCGGCCATCTGGAATCGAAGCAGGAAGATCCCGCCCGTGCTGCCGCCGGCCGGGAGCGGCGTGGACACCAGATTCGGGGCGATAAAGCGCGGCGCGGCCAGGCTCGGCTGGTTCCACCAATCGTAGAAGGTGGAAACGTCATAGGCGGCGTCCAGCACCGCATTCACGGCGTCAATGCTTGGACTATTTGGCAACGCCCCCGTGGTGCGGGCTACCTGGATCGTGGCGGCGCGGGCCAGACCCTCTTGGAAACTGTCAATCGGATACGGCCGGTCCGCTTGGTAGGCCAGCAGCAGGCAGTGGATGAAGTGGATGCTGGCCGCCGTGGAGTTGTTGTAAACCGGGAACCGGATCTCCGGCCCGTCCGGTGCGTTGGCCACAAAGGCACCCCCCGCCACCGCCGCGCGGTCGGGCAGGTCGGCATCGTAGTTCCGCACGCGGATCGTCACGTTGCGTAGGGCCGGGCCATAGATGGCATCCATGGTCGCCTTGGCCTGCGTGAACGTGGCCTCCAAGTGCTGCCGATACGAAGTCGGAAACACGCGCGTGCCCGTCGTTTCAAACTCGAGGCTCAAATCTCCAGCGCGGCCACGCGGCTGGAAGGGCAGCTTCACCCCATCCCGGTAGAGCGTGATCGCCACCGGCGAGGCCGCAAACGCCGTGCGCCCCCGTCGCTGGGCATATGCACTGGCCACACTCTCGGCCCCTAGGCGCACCAAAGCATCATCAATCTGGGCGTCCAGGCTTTGGTTGCGGCCTTGGGCGACATCGAGGGCCAAACCCTGGGCCCACGCGCCCGCGGCGGCGCCCAACAGGAGGCTCGCCAACCAAAAACGTTTTGATGTCCGCATAA
Source organism: Chthonomonas sp. UBA2785 (assembly GCA_002352215.1). Lineage (GTDB taxonomy): Bacteria > Armatimonadota > Fimbriimonadia > Fimbriimonadales > Fimbriimonadaceae > JAHBTC01. The sequence continues at coordinate 72,398 of DEIB01000004.1, forward strand.
CTCAGTGCAAGGAAGGACCGAAACCGGCAAAGGTTCGGATGCCGCAGAGAGGATACTCCCGGGAATCAAACGGGTGACGCGCCCGCTCCCCTTCACCCGCCCTATGACTAGAACCCGAAGTTGAAGCCGAGCTCGATATCAAAGCCCCGCGACTTGAACGCCCCGCTCTGCACGGTGGCGTCCCGGCTGACGATATCCTGCCACCGGTAGCGCACGTTCAGCGCCAAGCTTTCCCAAATTTGGTACTGATAGGTGAGGCTGAAATCGTTGGTGTCCTGCGGCAGGTAGCCCGAGGCGTTGCCCAGTAGGCCGTAGAACGTGAGGTTCTGGCGCGGGGCCAGGCGATAGGTGGAACGCACCTCGCCGTTCCAGATGTCCTGCGCAAACTGACTGCCACCCCCGCTCAGCAGGCCGCTGAACGTGGTTTGGTACGTCCACTTCGGGTTAAAGCGCCCGTCCAGCGTCACGTCGAAAGTTGTCGCCTGCGAGCGAATGGTTTCACCGATGAATTCGGTGTTCGTTTGGCTCAGCGTGCCGCTCAAAAGGGTGTCGTCGTTGATGGACCAAGTAAGGCCCGCCGACGCCCCCAGGGTGCGCGTGTTGCTGCCAATGTCCCCCCGGCTTTCGCGCTGGAACAGTCCCCCAAAGCCCGTGAGCCCCGGCCGCAAGTCCATCGTGCCGGAGAAGCTCAGGCTCTGGAAGCGGTTGGCCCCGCCAATGAAGTTGTTGCCGCTGCCGCCGCTGAATCCGTTGCCGCCGTAACCCGAACCAAACCCTGAATTGAGCCCCCCAAGGGTGGCCAGAGCCCCGGAATCGCTATCCGTAAAGTCCAATCGCAGCGTGCCCGAGGGGTACTTGTAGTTGCCCTCTTCGTCAATGTCACGGAAAACATAGCCCACGCTCAGTTGCATGTCCTTCCCGTTGCCCGTCACCCCGGCCCGGGTCACCCGGTTGAACCCAAAGGAACCCGTGGCGGACCACGGCCCGGCCATGTTGGTGCGGGCGCGTAGGTTGATCCCGCTCACCGTCGCCGAAGATCGCTGCGTGCCGGTGCCCCCGGTCAGGGCTTCGTGGCTCAGCTCAAGATTGACGGGATAAGCCCCGCTCGCAATTTGGCTTTCAAGGGTCGTGCGCTGGCTACTGTTGTTGGCCGTGAGCCCGGTGGCCGTGCGGCGGTGTCGGATGCCCCAGGGTCGCGCCCCGGATTGCACGTTGAAGTACGCCTCGGCCAGCGTGAGGCGCGAAGCCCGCACCACGCTATTCCCGCTGTTATCAATCGTGAGCGTGGAAATGCGCGTATTGAGGAAGTTCAGGCCCGCCTCCTGCCCCACATTCGGGCGGTAGGTCAGGCGAGCGTCGGCGGCGCGTTCGTTGCGTTCAAAGCCCACGGTTTCTACGGCCACGTAGCTACTCGGGATATCGCGCAAAGAAGCCGTCACGCCCCACCGGGCATCGCCCCAGCGCATATCGATGCCGCGGGCCAGGCCGCTTCGCCCTCCGGCCCCTAGTGCCCGGCCCGTGGCCTGCTGCAGGGTGATATTCCCACCCGTGCCCAGGGGGATGCGGTAGTCAATGCCGAAGGTTTCCCGATCACCCTGCACCGTGGTGGTGGGGCGGGGCGTATAGAGCACCTCAATGGTCGTGTCGGACGGCATCGTCCGGTTGAAATAGAACACCGCGGGGTTGTCATTGTCGCGGCGGTAGTCCACGCCTTCCACTTGCAGCACCCCGTCCGCCCGGATCGTGAGATTGGTGCCCGCCAGGGGTTCGAATTGCAGGAAGTAAGGCGTACTGGGCGCGCCAAAGCCCTGGAACCTCTCCACCCGCGTGCTCAGGCTGCCGGTGGCGCCGGTGCGCGTGCGCAGCATCGTCACGCCTACCTGCCCAGCCGCGCCGAAGTTGTAAGTCAGGCTGCCACCTTCCACCGTCCCTCGTGAACCCGTTAAGCCGAAGGCTTCGTAGGTCGCCACGATGGAGCTCGACGCCGGCACCACCCGCGCCGCCAAGGACTGGCGATTCACAAACGTGACGCTGCCGACCTCGTAATCAATGATGTAATCCTGCCCCAGCACCAAGTCTTCGTCGTCAATGCGGATGCGCTCGCTACCCCGCACAATTTGGCTGGACTGGAGGTAGTACGGGCCTGCCGTGTTATTGCCCGGCACGCTCACGGTGCGCGATTCGCCACGCACCTCACTGCGCACCACTTGCGCCGAGAACCCCGACGACCGATACGCCGCATTCACCCCGCGCAGGGTCTTGTCCATCCGTGCAAAGCGATTCGTGTTGGCCAGGGTGCCGCGCACGTCGCCCAGGTCCACCTGCCAGTCGCCGTTGCGATAGTTCAGGCTCAGTCGGTCATCTTGGGGGCGGGCCAGTCGGTTGTCCTGCACCGTGGCGTCGAAGTTGACGAACCCAAAGAGGCTCTGCGCCGAAGCCCGCACCGTGCCCCGGTTCGTAAATCCGCTATTGCCCAAGCCGCCGTAGTTGGTGCTCTTGAAGGCGTCACGGTCCCCGGTGATCCGGTGGTTGTGGTAGCCAAAGACCCGGAAGCCGCTCAGCACCACCTTGGTTTGCAGTTCGCGCACCAGGTCGCGCCACATCCGGTCGATCTCGGACTCTCGCTTGGGTTCCGCGGGGGCGGGGGCTTCAGCAGGCGGCGTCTCCTGCCCGGAGTCCGGCGCGACTTCTTGCGCCGCGACCAGCGCCATGCCCGCCAGCAGGCTCAGACTAGCGACCGAGTACCGAATCCAATGCATCGATATTGCCACGCGCTTGTTCGACCAGTTGCTGCCGGCGCGCATCCATCGTCTTCGCCACCGACTCTTGTCGGCTTTGGAAATCCTTGAACAAATCAAAAATGCGTCCGGCGTTCAGGTTCTCGACCGTGGGAGGGGACGGCAAGCCCAAGAGGTTCGTCAGCGCCGTCACTTTCGGGTCGTAACTCACCATGAAGGGCGCCACCCCCACCGTACTGGCCAGGATCCCGGCGTGCAGGCGCATCGCGATCACGGCGTCCATCCGGGTCATGCGCTTTTGCACGTCAATGGGCGATTGCAGGTTCTTGATTTCGGGCACCTTGCCCCCGTTGGCCTTGCCAATCGCGCTGATGACGCTGCGGTCCATGGCGCTGTCCATCTCGATCAGCACCGGCATCCACCCGTTGCTGAACAGGATGCGCGTGAGCTCGGCGAACGTCTCGATCACCGCCTTGCCCTTGTCCTTGCCGAACGGGCGCACGCTAATACCGACCGTCTTCATTCCGGCTACGCCGAACCGGGGCAGATCTTCCTCCACCTGCGGGGTGGGCAGGAGAAAAGCGGGGTCGGCGGCCAGGCGCGGCATGCCCTTGTAGCCAATCTTGCGGAGCGTATCGGAGGAGCCCGGATCGCGCACCACCACGGCGTCGGCGAGGTTGAACGCCTTCGCGCTCAGCGTGCGGCCGATCATGCCGTTCAGCGGCCCCACGCCCTGGCCCAGCATCACTACCTTTTTGCCGCGCTTCTTGGCCATGGCCACCAGCTTGTAGTAGTAGGCCACGCTGCGCATGGAGGTGACATCTTGGAAAATGCTGCCGCCCGGGAAGACCAGCGCATCGGTATCGTCTAGCGCCCGCCCGACTTCGTTGAAGTCCAGCCGGGGGATGCCCCGCACCCCGTAGGCGTTCATCACCCGGTCCGGGCTTCCGCACAGGGTTTGGATTTCGTGGCCCTTACCGGCGATGCCGTTGAGGAAGCCCAGCAGGATGGCGTCATCACCCAAATTGCCGCAGCCGAAGTATCCGGCCAAAAGGAGATTCGCCATAAGTTGTCCTTATTGTGCCTCTTGCCGGATAAACGGGCGCAAGGCGACCCACGCGGCCAGTGCGCCGACCACCCCGAGCACCAATCCCACCGTGACTCGAATGACCGTCACTTGGAGCGGGGTGTGCAGATGGCAGAAGGTATTGATGATGCTAGCCTGGCCGATGAACCCGGCGAGAATCATAATCTCAGGGGCGAGTTTGCCCTGGCCCTGCGTGCGGTGCCGCCACAGCAACCCGAGCAAGAGCAACGGATGGCCGATGAGGAACTCCTTGGTGCGCGGGCGAACCGGGAGAACGGATTCCAGCGCCGAACGCACCATAAGCTCCACGCCGCTTACCCCCACGGGACCGTCGTTGCCGGTGCGGGAGAGCATGGCCAGCACCACAAATCCGCCCACCGCCGAGCCGAGCACCGGCCCCCAGCGCATGGGTTCCTTGGCCAGTTCATTGAGGTTGTAGCGGTCGTGGATGAAGATCACGGCGATGACGATGAGCGGCAGGAAGTGCGCCAGCTTCACGCCCGCAAACTGCTGCAGCTGAATGTAATAGGGCAACCCATTGAGCGTGGTCGCCACCATCAGGCCCGCCGAAATGCAGATAAGCGTAGTGCGGGCGAAGGCGAAGAGCGGGTTTTCACCCTCGCGATCCCGCAGGAGGCTGTACGCCACGATGGGTGCAGCCACCGCGACCATGAGGGCAAAGTAACTCTTGGAAACTCCGGCTGCCGCCGCTAGCGTGACCAGCGCCACCAGCACGGCCAGAGCCGTCCGCCAACGCCCCGAAAGCGGCGCAGAGAGGACAAAACCGACCAACGAAAGACCGCCCAAGAAGATCGCCGCCGCCGGGAAGGCCGGGTTCACCACCGGCTCGGCAAAGGCGCGGGGGGCCCGCACGGCCCCTTTCTCGTTCGCTACGCCTCGGGCGATGACCTGCATGGTTGCGCCGAGGTCTTGCATCGGGTTCTCCCCGGCCAGCGTCGGCGGACGAAGGAGTAGCCAGCGGATGTTGCGCTCGGCAAACGCCTTGACAAACCGTTCTTTGATGCCGCCCGGAGTCAACCGATCAATTTCGGCCTGCTGGATGGAGTGGAGGCGAATGGTACGCCCCGGAATCTCGCTTACCACCCGGCGGTCGCCCGCGAGATTACTGAACTCGATCGTGAGATAAAACATGTCGTGGTCAGTCAGCGCCTGGACCAACGATTCCACTGCGCTCCGCTGACCCAGCACTTGGTCACCCAGCGGGAGGTAGTACCGCGCGCCCTTCTCGGCGCTATCCGCAATCACGGCCCGGATATCGCTGCCGCTGTAGCCCGCAATGTTGGCGTGGCGCACCACAATTTCGAGCCCTTGCGCCCGGGCCAGCGCCGCGTCGTCCGGGTTGATGCCGCAGGGGGTCTCCAGCATCAGCGCCACGTCGGCGGGCGGGAGAACAACAGCGTTCGGGGTCCATTCCACGGGCTGGACTCCGCGCAGGGCTACGGCAAACTGGAGTCGGTCATAGGTGGACTTATCCCCGGCTACCAGCCGATTCCCTTCCACTTTCAGCCGACCCGACTGCACCAGATCGTTGAGGCGCTCCTCATTCAGCGCAATCCCGGTCAGCCCGCTCGTTTTGAGGCGGGAGAGGGCGTCCTCGCGGGTCATCCCCTCGGCCACGGAGAGTTCGTGCACCGCCTTCATCTCCAGCAGCATGCCGACGGCGCGGTTGGAGTGTTCGACGGAATGGCGATACGAAAGCGCGGCCAATGCGGCCAGGAACATCAGCCCCCAGGCCAAGACACACCAAATGGGGAGCTTAGTCTTCATCGAACTCTGAAATCGTATCGTACTTCAAGTCCTTGAGGATGGCGTTTCGCCCCCCCAAAACCAACACTGTGGCCATGCCCGCCAAGAAACCCCCCGCGTGCGCCCACGTGGCCACGCCCTCCTGCGGCACTAAGAGCTGGGTGGCAAACCAGAACGCGAGCAGAACCCACGCCGGCAGCACAAACGTGCGCCACAAAAACGGGATGATGAGCAGCTTGATGTTGTTGCCGGGGAACAGCAAAAAGTAAGCCCCCAGCACGCCGCCGATGGCCCCCGAAGCTCCCAGCACCGGCACCATGCTCTCGGGTGCCGCTTGGATCTGCGCCAGGAACGCCACCACGCCCCAAAACAGATAGAACAAGGCAAAGCGCACCCCGCCCAGGGCCGCTTCCACGCTTGGCCCAAACGCAAAGAGGAACACCACATTGGTGACCATATGCGGCAGGTTTGCGTGCAAAAAGATGGAGGTAAAGAGTCGGCTGAGGTCCACCGGGTCGCCCTGGCCGCGCAGCACATCCGAGATCTGACCCGGGCGCATGGCGAGGTCCGCAAAGGCAATGCTCGCCCCCCAAATGCGCCCCTCCCGGTCCCAAAAATAGAGCACCGCGATGAGCCCCACCAGCGTGAGCGTGAGAATGGCTCGCTGGCGGAAGATCAAATCATCGCGGATGGGAATCATTTATCTCGCCCAGAAGACACCGTATTGGCCCGTCGGCTCGGGTTCGCCTCTTCGGACGAACGTGCCCTTGCGCGAGCCGTCTACCGCGTGCGGCACGGCCGCCGGGAATTGGTCGGTGCCCCCGAAATCTAAGAACACACCGAGGGACAAGGCTTGTTCCCGCAGGCTGCCCACGGGGGCCGGATTGACATTGCCCAGCGCCGTACCCTGGGCGTTATAGGTGTCATCCCCTTCGGCATCAAAGAAGATGCCGATCCCGTTCGCGTTGCCGGCGCCCAGGCTCAGCGGCGAGGCGGAATAGGCATCCGAGCCCGCGTAATCAAACAATGCCCCCACCGAGAAATCGTGCCCGGCCCCCTGGGACATATTGAGGAAGCCGTTGTAGGTATCGCGGCCCCCGCCGTCTTCCAGAATCCCGACCGCGAAGTGCGCGGCCGCGCCCTGCACGTACCACTGGCCGGTGTACTTGTCGTTGCCCATCTGATCCCACAGAAGGCCCGCGCCCATCCAGTAACCCACGCCCTGGCCAAACACGCCGCAGGAGTACTCATCGTTGCCGCCCTGGTCCATCAGCACGCCGACACCCCCGGCCAGGCTGTCGCCACCGAGGTAATCCCGCCGCACGCCATTGCCAGCGCCCTGAGACATGCTCACGTTGTGTTCGCTGGTTTGCGGAGAGGGGAAATCGATCACTTCGTCGTTGGCGGTGTAGCGGTCATCGCCGGAGCGATCCAGCAACAGACCCGCTCCTAACGTTAATCCTACGCCCTGGACTTGAATAAATCCGGTGTACGTATCGTCTCCGTCGGCGTCCTCCAAGATGCCCGCGCCTGCCCGCGCGAACCCTTGCGCATCGCCGTACGAGTCGTAAGTGTCTTTGCCGGCCAGATCACGCAGAAGGCTTACTCCATAAACGGCTCCGCCTAAGCCCATGCGGTGAGACCGGTACAAATCATCACCTTCTCCGTCCAAAAGCATCGTCACGCCCAGCACGGCTCCCCCGGGGCCGGCCTGCCCCCGCGCCGCATTGCGCGAAGCCCATTGGGCGATCTCCGTGGTGAGGAGAGCGGTGTCACTCACATACTTGTCTTTGCCCCGAATGTCCACCGAAATGCTCGCCCAGTTCTGGTCGCTCAGGGTGGCAGGGGCGTTGATGTAGGTATCGTCGCCGCTGGTATCCATCACCAGCAAGATCGGCTCCCCGCCATAGGTGTCGTTGCCGGCCCCGCCCACGATGATTGCCCCCCACTTGGTGGGAATTTCGAGTCGGAATTGAGCTTGCGGGTCCACCGTGCGCATGAGCAGGTGCGCCGCTTCCGTGGCCGCCGCCAAATCCTGCCCCGCCGCCGCCAGGTATCGCCGGTCAATCCGTCGGTCCAGTTGCCGGCTGCGCGCCGATTCCACCGGATCGTAAGCGCCTTCCGGTCGGCTCGCCCGCGTGTACGCGGCCGGAATGTCATTGATATCCGCCAGCGCCGCCGCCCGGAACCGCTGGCTCGTCAGCAGCACGTCCAGCATCAGGGCTGTGGCCCGCTGCGCATCGGCAGGCACCGCATCCAGGCTCGGGACGTTGCCCGTGATGATCCCCTGCTGGCGATAAGTGTTCAAGATCGCCGCCAAGGCCCCCGGGGCGGCCGCCCTGGTCTTCGCTCCCACAATCGGGTCGCCCAGTAGTTCGCGCCGGGAAGGAATCCCCGCCAGCCGCGACACCACGCTCACCGTCTCCAGCGGGTTGCTCACGGTCACTGTCAGCGATCGACGGTGCATGTCCATGAGGAAAGGCGCATTCCACGGATTGCCCATCAGCCCTTCGTAAATCGGCATCGCAAACTCGCCTTCACGATAGAATGAAAGCATGCTCGGGTCAAAGCGTGCGGTCTGCGTGTTCAGCCCCACTGCGCCCAGGGCGGCGTCCCAGTCTGAAAGCGACGGGGCATTGGCCACCGAAGTCGAAGCGACCATCGCCAAAGGCAGGGCCAGGGCGGTTTTGAACTTGCGGGCAATCATGGCTTTCTTCGCGGTGGGATGCGCTGTTCTCACTTTGGCGCAACCGGCCACCCCGGTGCAACGAGAGGACCTGCTGGCCCCGCCTGCGCCCGTAGCGTTCGGGAGGCCCGAACCACGCCTCACCACCGAGTATTGGACGCGCACGCGCATCCAATACGACTCGCCCCGTCCCAGCGGGCAACTCTTGAATGACGTGGTGGTGGCGGATTTCACGCTTCCTACCGACCGCCTGGGCAAGGTGCCGGTGGTCATCCTCCTCCACTACTGGGGCGCCACCGACCACCGGGTCGAGATGACCATGGCCGACCAACTGGCCCGCCGGGGCATTGCCAGCCTCTCGCTCACCTTGCCGTACCACATGGAGCGTGCCCCCGCTGGCACGCGGAGCGGCGAATTGGCCGTACCCGCCGATCCGGAAGCCCTGCGTCTCGTAATGGCCCAGAGCGTGGCCGATATCCGCCGGGCGTGCGACTGGATCGCCGACCGCCCCGAACTCGATAGCAGCCGTATTGGCTTGGGCGGCACCAGCCTGGGGGCCATCGTGGCCTCACTGACCTTTGCGGTGGAGCCCCGCATCCACTCGGTCAGCCTGATGCTGGGCGGGGCCGATTTGGCCGGGATCTATTGGAACTCCTCCCGCACCGTCGTCCTCCGCAACCGCTTGCGCGGCGAAGGCTGGAGCGAAGAACGACTCCGCGAGTATCTCAAAGACATCGAGCCGCTGACCTACCTCCGCGCGGACGACCCCCGACCCAAGTTTGTGGTGAGGGCCAGGTTCGATACGGTGGTCCCGCCCTTCGCGACCGATCGCCTCTTGGCGGCCATTCCCGATGCGAAGGTCCTCACGCTCGAAACGGGCCACTACGGCGGCGGCCTGGTCTATGAGCGCCTGATGAGCACGTTCGCTCGGTTCTTTGAGACCACTTTTGGGGGCAACACCTTCGCGCCGCCGCGCAACTTCTTCTCCCCCACTCTGCGCATGGGGGTGCTAGCGGCGGGCGATGAAACGGCCAACTTCTTCGTCGGGCTCGACGTATGGCGCACCGGCAACAAGGGGGAGGGATTTGCCAGCCTGATGGGGACCCCGCAGGGCATGCGCGGCTTCATCGGGGCGCGCGTGGGGAGCGACATCGCGCTTGGTTTGGTGCTCATCCCCGGCAAGGAACCGACTTGGGGTGCCCTCTGGAACATCGTGTTCTAATCGAGCGCACCCGCGCCAATATTGCGGCCGCCTATCTGGAGCTCGCGCGGCCGGTGCCGGGAGTGCATGTGGTGCGCGACCAGCAACCGTTAGTGGTGATGGGGCCTGGGCAACCCAGTTTTGCCAATTTCCTGATGGAATTCGACGATGCCGAGGCTCTGGTCCGCGCCGAAGCTGCCCTCCGAACTATCGAAGTGCCGTCCACCATTTGGGCCTTCCACACGGATGCCGACCGCGCCCCAGACCTCTCTGGCCAGTTGCGCGAGCACGGCTTCCGGCGGATGTCGCGACTGCTGTGCATGGTCGCCGAACCGGAAGCCACCTCGTCCGAATCTGATTTCACTTGGGAGCCAGCGACCCGCCCCGCCGATCGCGACACCGTGGCCGCCTTCATGGTCCGTCAGTTCTTTGGCAATACCGACCGCCAAGCCCAAGCCGGAATCCAACTCGGCACCAGCAAGTCCGTGCACAGCCTCTATGCCACTCCGAGTGTCTCCCGCATGACCGGCGGGGTGATGATTGTGCGCAGTGAAGGCATGGGCGGCCTCTACTGCCTCTGCGTCCATCCCGACCACCAGGGGAAGGGCCTGGGCGGGCAAATCGTGCGGGCAGTGCGCCGCGAAGTTCACCCCGACCCCGTGATGCTGCAGTGCGACGCCACCCTCGAACGTTGGTACCAAGCGCTCGGCTTCCGGACTTTTGGTCACGTGGACGCCTACTGCCGCGACCGCTAGGCCCCACACCGCCCCGGCCCGCCCAACCCATAATCCTTTTGAGGATTTCTTATGAAGGTCAGCATCATTGGTGGCGGGGGTCGGGTCGGTTCCGACGCCGCATTTGCACTTCAACTCGGTGGCATCGTTCGAGACATTTGTCTCCTGGACGCCAACGCCGACATGGCGGCGGGCGAAGCCCTGGACCTGCGCCACGGCGCGGCTCTGCGCGGCGGCCAGTTCTTTACCAGCGGCGACTACGACGCCCTGGCCGGTAGCGACTGCGTGGTGATCACCGCCGGTCTGCGCCGAAAGCCGGACGAAAGCCGGCTGGACCTCATCAACCGCAACGTCACCCTGTTCAAGGACATCCTGGCCTCAATGAAGGGCGTCAAGCTCCCCGAGCACGCCACCATCCTGGTGGTGAGCAACCCGGTGGACATCCTGACCCAACTGGCCGTGCAATCGGGCATGGTGGCCGAACACCAGGTGCTGGGCCTCGGTACGGTACTGGACACCGCGCGCTTCCGCAGCCTCATCGCCGACCACTTCCACGTGAACGCGCTAGACGTGAAGGCGCTGATCCTGGGTGAGCACGGCGACAGCATGGTGCCGATCTGGAGCAGTGCCACCGTGGGCGGCGTGCCCATCGCGAGCATTCCGGGCTGGGCCGACGACACCGCCGGTGAACTCTTCCAAAAGACGAAGACCAGTGGTGCCGAAGTCATCCGCCAGAAGGGTGGCGCGGGCCGCGCGGTCGGCATCTCCATCCAAGAAGTGGTGGAAGCCATCGCCCTCGACAACGGTCGCGTGCTGCCGGTCAGCGCCCTGCAAAAGGGCACGCTGGGCGTGGAAGGCGTTTGCTACTCCATGCCGACCGTGGTGGGCCGCCGAGGCGCGCACCAGATCTGGGAACCGAAGGTCACCGATGCCGAACGCGAAGGGCTGCACAAGTCCGCGCAAGCGCTGAAGGACACGCTCGCCCAAATCGGCGTCTAACTCCATCTCATTGCGAGAGCAAGCCGAGTTCCCCCGGGAGCTCGGCTTTTTTGCTTAAGACATTGCTAAGATTCACGCGCCAAATGTCCCCGTAATCGGTATGTTTGGCCCCTGTTTTCGGGTAACCACACGGCATGTTCGGTTCTCGATGGATCACGGCGGCCGTAGGGATGGCCCTGGCTTCGCTTAGCCTGGCCGCGGATTACAAGCTGACGATCATTCACACCAACGACCTCCATGCCCGCGTGGAACCCGTGGTCATCAGCCGCCAGGAGTACGGCGGCTACGCCCGCCTGGCCACCGCCATCCAAGAAGAACTCGGCGCGGCCGAAAACGCCCTCCTACTGGATGCCGGCGACGTGTTCCAGGGCACGCTTTACTTCAACGTCTACGGCGGCCTGGCCGACGCGGCGATCATGAACTACATCGGCTACTCGGCCATGGCCGTGGGCAACCACGAATTCGACCGCGGCGCGCCGACGCTGGCCAAGTTTGCCCAGCAGCTTCAGTTCCCCCTTCTCTCCGCTAACCTCGACGTGGCCGGCGACCCGGACCTGAAGGACTTGATCCGCCCGAGCGTGGTGACCGAAGTGGGCGGCGAGCGCATTGGCATCATCGGCGCGACGACCCCTGACCTGCCCACCATTAGCGCCATGCCCGAAACCGTCATCATGAAGGACTGGGTGGAGAGCGTGAACAAGGAAGCCGAAGCCCTTACGGCGCGCGGCATCAACAAGATCATCCTGCTCAGCCACAGCGCCTACGAGGTGGACGTGGCCAACGGGCCGAAGCTCCGCCACGTGGACGTGATCGTAGGCGGCCACAGCCACACCCCGCTCGGCGAGTTCGAGAATCCCCTGCCGGGCACCCGCCAACCCGAAGGCAAATACCCCACGGAGCTCAAGGATGTGGACGGCAACCCCCTGCTGGTGGTGCAGGCCTGGGAGTGGGGCAAGATGCTCGGCCGCCTGGAAGTGACGTTTGACGAAAACGGTGTGGTGAAGTCGCACGCGGGCACCCCGCGCCTGATTGACTCCACCGTAGCCGAAGACCCGATCGTCGCCACCATGGTGCAGGCCTTCCGCGTGCCGATCGAAGAGATGATGACCAAGCCGATTGCGACGGCGGAGGAAGCCATCCCGCAGGGGGCGAGCCGCTCTGGTGAGAGTGCCATGGGCAACTTCATCGCCGACGCTATGCTCCACGCCACCAAGGTGAACGGCGTGGTGGCCGCCTTTATGAACGGCGGCGGGGTACGCGCAGGCTACGAAGCCGGCAATGTCACCTTCGGCACCGCCATCACCGTGCAGCCTTTCGCCAACACCCTGGCCGTGGTGGATGTGACGGGCGCGGAACTGAAATCCATGCTGGAGCACGGCGTGGGCAGCTTCCCCGAAGGTAGCGGCGCGCTCCTGCATCCCAGTGCTAACTTCCGGTACGTGGTGGACGTGACTCGCCCGGCCGGAGACCGTGTGGTGGAGGCGACCCTGGATGGTCAAGCCCTGGACATGAGTAAGACGTACCGTATCTGCCTGAACTCGTTCACCGCGGGCGGCGGCGATGCCCACGCCAATCTGAAGGGTCGCACCGGACCGTACTACTACGACACCGGCCTGATTGACGTGGACGCCTCGGTGGAATACATCAAGAGCCTAGGCAACGTCATCAAGCCCGTGATGGACGGCCGGATCACCGTCCGCCGCTAAACTCTAGCTTCCGTTCACTTGCTCCGCGTCGCTCCCCTCGAGCGGCGCGGGGCTTTGCACTTGCAAAGGGAGGTAATGGCCATGTAATGCCTTATCCGTACCCTAGAGGATATGGCAGAACGGGGATCGAACGCTCTCTCTCGGCGAGATTTCGTGGGGCTCGCCCTTTTCGCAACGGCTGGATCAGCCGGTTTAAGCGGATGCGGTGGCTTTCTCTTTGGCGGAAGCCCCGCCGATGAAAAGCCCGGACCAATGGGTCGCACAAGTATCCGCCCGTTGGTGGATCTACCCGCGGGACTCGACCCCTCCGGCCTTGCTCTCGTCTCCGCCTTTACGTCGTTGCCCTCGGTTCCTGCGGCACCTGTTCTCGTGATCCCCGATCAAGGGCCGAGCCTGGTGTCGTTTCTTTCAACGGCCCCTGAAGGCTTAGTTTTCCTCGGCGCTGTCAGTCCTGATGAGCCAAACCCTCGCCTCGATTCGCATAGCGCCGCCACCGCACTCCTGATGGTGGCCTTGGCCGTGTGGCAGCGTCCAGACCGAGCGGCAGCCTATGCCGCAATCCGAGCTCACACTGCGACCACCACTTTGGCCTCAATCATTGCAACTCGAATCGCTGCCAACCCCCGAGCCCTCGCCGAAAACGACACGGACCTCCTAGCGGCCATTGATACAGCGGCGTCGGCCGTGGGGCCAGATCTCCCCCCGCTCGACCCCGGGCGAAGCACACCAAATCAACGCCCAGAGACAAGTCGCACGCGAAGTATTCCGGATCCCCCTGTTCCTCACCACGAGTTTGCCTTCGGCAACCAAGGCGCCGTGAATATGCCCTTTGGAGGGGTGTCGCTTGAGCGGGCAATGGCGACCGAGAGCGGTCGATTGCCTGACTACTTCGTGACCACAAGTGAGTCTCGATTGATTCACTGCATTTTCTTCGGCAAGTTGTTTAGTGAAAGTGCGTTGCCGATTGGCATTGACCCCTTGTGGATCCCCGCCACGAACTACGCCGATCCTCGGATCTCCGCAAACCAGTGCCTGACTGGAGTCGCCATTGAGGAATCTATGACTCTGGAACCCATAATGGTGCGGCCCCTCTTTGGCGCGAGCAATACTGGCCTCATCGGGATACCCAAGTTTGAGCCCCTCTCGGAAACCCTCCTCGAACTGTTGGAGACCTGCTGGGCGCTTTCGGTTTGGCGAATTACTGCCGATTTCTTGCTCGATGCCCTTGGCTTCGGAGGCCCCTCATTTACACTCTCCGATCTCCGGTCCTCATTTGCCATTCTTGAAGGGGGTGATTCCACCATACAGTCCGCCCTTAATCTCGCCCAATCGGGGCAAAACATGCCTGATGCGGCCAAGGCTCTCATCCTGGCCTGCGCGAGTTCCATAGGCCAGGCAGAACTCACTGTGCAGGCTCTGCAGCGGCTTGTCCCAGCTTCGGGATCCATTTCCGCTCTCCAAAGCGTCGCGGCACGACGTCTCATTGCCTTTGTAACGCAATCCCCTATCTATTCCCTCGCTGCCCGATTTGGGACACAGTTTGCCGACCATAAGGCCGGAATCTTGGATCGGCCCCTGACGGCCTACACCGAGTTAGGAGGGAAGAACCCGGCGGTGATTGTGGTGGCCTTCTCTCCGAAAACCACGTCTTCGACTTACGAATCTGCTGGGAATCCGATTGATATCGAGTTCATTTCCACACCCATCGATTACTCGACTTCATACTCAGAAACCCTTCGCTACCGATACAAGCTCTTTGGTGCTGGGCAGGGCGTGCTGGATGATGGCAAAGGGCAAAGGGGACGCGAATTTGAATCCACTTCCAATAAGGTGCGATTCATTCCCGCTGCGGACTCGACGGGTGTGCAAAGCATCGGCATGGAAGCCTCATTGGTCTACGGCAACGTGCGACGACCTTCTGCCAGTAGCAAAGTTGAGCTCAATGATGGCGGCTCCGGCGGCGGATTTGCCCTCGCACCCCAGCTCACTCGGGTGAGGCCGGGTCGCTTCCGGGACATTCTTGTCACCCGAAATGGAGTGAGCAACATGCAGGGCTGGAGCGATATCAACTTAGCCAACCTGAGCTTCATTTGGGTGCTAGCCAACGACGAAGTCGGGACTCTCTCTTCTGGCAACCTGAATGGACTGGAAATTGAGACCAAGACCAACGCGGTTCGTATCACGTCCCCCGAGCAGACGTGGGTGGGTGGCGAAACTGCTTTGCAGGTCATCGTACGTCTGACTGACCCCGCAACGGGCCAATTCACTAACCTAGCCGTGCTTAACGGGCGAGTGGCAAGCGACGTGAGGGATTCCGCTCAGATCTCCGTTCGAGATTCCAGCCTGCCATTGTCAGAACTCGGCGATGGCACCTCGCTTCGAAACTACAACCGCACGACAGGCACGATAGTGATGAATGGAGGCAAGCTGGATTGCGCGGGCGAGTATTCGCGGGGCTCAAACGACCAACTCCTGGCCTACTTCAATCTCGATTCCGCGACGGAAGGCAGCGGCTTCCTCGTTACTGCTCCCGAGGACACGCTGCAATGGATCGTCTTTAGCTCGGGCGGCTCAAGAGTCTACACATTTGAACTGAGGGGTAACGTGTCACTCTTTCGCGTTCGTCGAGATGCCTCCAACAACGTCAATTACATTCAAATGAGCGGTGTCTTCACGGGGACGGATGCGACGTCCGGAGCGACCGTTGAGGTTGACGCAACATGGTCATATGGCACTCCGCCGAATGATGCGTGAAATCAAAGCGTAGCGGCAAAGGCGCGGAACTCGTCATCCGCCATCATCTGCACGCCCTGTCGGATGAGAAAGGCGATGCGCGGCGGGGCCTTGTCAATGCCCCGGTCGCCGAAGCTCAAATCCGGGACTCGCGGGCCATCGCCTCGAGATCGGTGATGACGATGGACTGCGTGCCCGAGCGGATTTTGCCTTCCTTCTGCCACTTGCTCAGCACGCGAATGGTGCTCTCCACCGTGGTACCCGCCAGTTCGGCAATATCCTGGCGACGCAGCGGGATGCGAATCTCCACCCCTTCGGCAGTTTCGTGGCCATAGTCGCCCGCCAGAATCTGCAGCACAGCCCCCACGCGGTTGCTCACGCTTCCGGTGCTGAGCCGCGAGATCATGTCGTGAGCAACGTGCAGGCGCACACTGGCCCGCCGGATCAGCACATCCTTCAGCTCGTGAGAGCTGCCGTAGACCTTGAGGAAGTCGGCTTTTGGTACGCGCACGTACCATGTCCCGGTCACGGCCCGCGCCTCCAGCGGGCAGCCGCAACCATCCACGGTTCCCATCAGGCCAAACACTTGGCCCGGCCCCATAATTTCGTGGGTCAGGTCTTGCCCGGTCTCGACCGTCTTGACCATCTTGACGAAGCCCACCCCCACGACGCCAAAGTAGTCGGTGTGCTTACCGCTCAACCAGATGGTCTCGCCCTTTTCGGCGGGCTCCATGCGGCACGCGCTGGCCAACTCTTCAAGCGCGTGCGCTTCGAGCTTGTTGAGCAATGCACTCTGATGGAGTACATCGCGGACACCGGGCCTCTCTGGCATGGATGACAATGCGGATCCAGATTACACGGACGAACTCGGCTCGTGCATTCCAGCTCCATTGTGGTGGCCCAATATGACCCTGGTTATGACGCAGGTCATACGATGGGACCTGCCTTGAGGACTTGACCTTACAAGGTCGCCGCGAAGGCGCGGAATTCGTCGTCCGCCATCATTTGCACGCCCTGCCGTGTGAGGAAGGCGATGCGCGGCGGGACCTTATCAAAGCCCCCGGTCGCCGAATCCAGATCTGCGGCAATCGCCAACATGCGTAGCCCTTCCCTTAACGCATCATCGCGCGACATGTCTTTCCACGCTGCTTTGGTGGTGCGGATGTAATCGAAAATGCCCCGGATGCGTTCGCTGCCACTCCCCGCGCAAGCGAAGTCATCGTAATGGAAACGAGCCCCGGCTGCGTCAAAGGAATGAATCTCAAACTTATCCTCATTGGCGTCGTACGTCGCGGCGATGGGGAGGAAGAGCCCGCCGCCATTCACGGCCTGCACTAGGTTGTTGGCCAGGGCCTGCGTGATGGCCATGAGCTTGCCGTCGGTGCTGAGCGGCACGAGGTTCATGCGCTCGTAAAACTTAAAGCTGTGGCGCAAGAACCGGCACACTTCCACACTGCGCGCGTAGGCCCCGCTGATGGCCAGCACCGTGGCATCATCCAGCGCTTCAATCTTTTCCGCCCGATCAAACATGATCAGGTTGCCCATGGTGGCGCGGCGGTCCGCGAGCACAATGACGCCATCCTGGAAGGCCAGCGCCAGCACCGTGGTGCCGTGAACTTCAATCTCGGGCGTCCCGCTCGGGTTCGGGAATCCCACCAATTTGGCGAAATCCGTACTCATTGCCCCGACCGCTGCCGATACTGCTTGGCTCGGTCCGGATCGACCCGGCGCATCCGCTTCAGGAGTTCATCCGGCAGCTGCGGGCGGCCGATATCGGGCTTCTGGGGCCCCCCTTCTTCCGGGGCTTGCCGCGAGGGTTCTTCCGGGCGGGGTTTCTGGATGCGATCGTCGGCGTAAATCATGGTTGACCTCGGAGCAGGGTTACAAAGGATTCTACGTCCTGCGCGTGGTCAAGTGCCTCGCTGTACATCAAATCGGGCGGCAAAAGGCATTCGTGGCGAGTTTCGCCCTGGCCCAAAGTGAGCCGGCCCCACGAGGCCGCCACCAACTTCTCACGAAAATGCCGCACCGCCGTGCTGCGGGCAAAGGCGCGCGTGGGCTCGGTGACGTGGTGCATGCGCACCACCACCTCGGTGGGGCTGGGTTCACCCATCATGTAGCCATCGGCGGCCAAAGGCGCGTAGAGCCCTTCATCGGGGTCCAGATCGTGCCAGGCGAGGTCCAGCGACCGTGCCACGTCCGAATGCCAGTCTTCCTCGGCGTCGGCCAAAAAGCCGCCCAGGATTTGCCGCTTGCAGGCCCACTCCACATGCCGGGCAAACCGGTCCGGGTCGTTGAATCGGGCTTCCGTGAGCATCAGGCACTCCTCCGCCACCGCAAGCCACTCGGCCACAGGCGGCGCGCCTGCGTCGAGATGTTCCCGGGCCGCTTCGCAATACGATTCGAGGATGAACCGGGCCGTCGTCCAATTGCCGCCCGCCAGCTCAATGCGGACGTCTTGGTCGGGGTTCCGGCTCACTTGGTGCAGGGCCTTAACGGGGTCGGCTAAGTCCCACGCGGGGGCATGGCCCACCTCGGCCAGCGCCAGCGCCATCTGCACCAGGGCCACCTTGCGGCGCGTGCAGGTGAAGGCCATGTTGGCGTCACCGGGGATGACGTGCACCCGCATCCAATCCCCCCGGGCGGCGTGGGGCTCATCCCGCGTATTCACCAAGGGTCGGCGGAACAGCGTATCCACGCTCGCCCTCTCGGTGATGAACTGCGCCCGCTGCGAGATTTCAAATTCCGGCTCGTTACGGGCACCACCAACCCGTCCCGCTCCGACCAAGATCGGCCGGACCACCAGCAAGGGCGCCAAGGCCGCAAAGACGCCTTCAAAACCCAGCGACCGGGGGGCCAAGTAGCTCTCGTGCGCGCCCCAACTGGCGCCGTGGTAGTCCAACGTGTTCTTGGTTAGTCGAACTCGTCGCCCCGTCCGGCGATGGTAGGCCGCTGCCGTGGCCCGCAACCACATCTCCCCGGCTTTGTCGTGCAAGGCCAGTTCGCGGGCGCTCCAGCACTCCGGGGTGGCGTATTCGGGGTGGCCGTGGTCGTTGTAGAACCTGGCGCCGTTCGGCAGCACTCGGTCGGCCCGGGCCACGGCCGCATCCGTCACACTTGTGCCTGCATCAAACTGAGCGTCAGTGGGGTCGAACGACAACCGCTCCACCTGGAATCCCCGCAGGTCAGATCGCGGGGCCTCATCGCGGGCATCCCACCCGCAAAAGACTTCGCCCGGGGTCGCTTCCACGAACTCCCGGGCGTCTTCGATTTGGTTATGAACGGTGCGACCTTCGAGACTCAGGCCGTACTCGGTATCAAGTCCGGCAAGAATCGGTCGCACACGTTTTGTCTTCGCCGCGCGGCTTACCGCAGGACGCGGAAGCCACCCGTGCGGGGGAAGGGGAACGTGCCCGGAGCGACGGTGAAGTTGAAGTCACCAGCCACTACGCGGCCATTCTTGAGTTCGAAGTTCGAGATCGTCCCGATCGCCGGGTTGTTCGGCGTGGCGTTCGCGATCTGATTCACGCTCCAGCACTCCACCAGACCCGTCGTGGTGTTGGTGAACCGAATTCGGCCCTGCCACATCGCCACCACGTTGCTACCACTCAGGTTGTAGATCACGACCTGCATACCGTCTTCGGCATCCGGGGTCGGGAACTTGTCATCGTGGTTCGGAATGGCCACCATCGCGAACTGCGGGGTTCGGGAGTAATCCAGAACGTCCGTGTGCGCTCGCCAAATGCCCTGCAGGGCCGTCAGCGTGTTGGCGTTCGGGTCCGACGGCACGCGCGGATCCGGTTCGGTCACCACGTAGGTGCCCGGCACGTCTCGGCCCGCAATCTGCGTCGGCAGGCGGAAGATGCCACGGAATCGCGTCGTCACGTCGGCAGTCGCCGGCAGGACTTCGAAGGAACCGTTGGTATCCGCACCCGAGGTCAGAGCAATCGCGTCGCCGCTGAACAGAATGCGCTCCGCCGGGGCGCCACCGCTCATCGAGGGGCGATCCGCCGTCGCCATTTGGCGAAGGTCAAAGGCCACGTGGTCGCTCAAGAAACCGTTGACGCGGTTGTCCACCGGGTCGTAGTTTTCGGATTCGAACTGAGCGCGGTTAAACGTCGGGCTCGTCACGCCGCTCACCGTTTGCGTATCAAGGATTGCATCGTTGAGCTTCATTTGGAGCGTCGTTTGTCGACCCGGGAACAGGCGAGCGTTGACGTTCAGCGGCGGGGAAACCGTGAAGTTGCCGCGCCACAGCGTGCTATTGCCCGACGTGGTCGTTTGGTCAATCTGGCTCACCGAAAGCGGATATTGCGCAAAGCCGCGCGCCGCCGTCGTGTTCAGGTCAATGCGCTCTTCAAACGTGAGGGAGTTGAGCGTGTAGCCATCCAGCTGCACACGAATCCCGTTGCCCGAGCCCTGTTGTTCGCGCGGAGCGAAGTCCGACGAACTGTTTTGGAGTTGCGCAAACGTAACTTGCGCGATCTTCGAGTCCACGGCGCGACGGCCCTGACCCGAAAGATAGAGAAACTGCATCGTCGCCACGTTTCCGAGCTTCGAATCGGGAATTGCGCGTCCCGTACCACCGCTAGTCGAACCACTGGTCGAACCGCTCGTCGTGCCACTTGTCGTGCCACTCGTCGAGCCGCCCGTCAAGCCGCTACCTTCACCTCCGCAGCCCACCACTATGAGCCCGGCCAACACCCACCAAACCGCTTTCTTCAAGGTCAATACCTCGCTCGTGTTGCGAACGCTGGTGACTGTACCTGGTTCAGCGCCAGAACGCAAGCCATACCTCCGCAAACACACGTACCTCGGACGAGCAGAGGCCCAGATTTCGTTCAATCTTGTGCATCGGTCCCACTTTTGCGGGTCTGTCGCCAAGGTTTGTCCGGGCTTCAGGGAACCCGGGCACCCCCGCAGGTACACTAGGCCAAGCGTGAAGCGCAATCATTTCCTCGATCTCAACGAGGCCCTGCAAAACCCCGGCAAGCAACTCGACTTCACCATCCACACCTCCCTTTCGCAAGAGGAAGATGTGGACTTGGTCAATCCGATCGAGGGCGAACTTTCGGCGGTCAGCACGGGCAACATCTTGCTGCTTTCGGGACAATTCCGCACGAGATGCGTGGTGGAATGCGCCCGGTGCAATGAACCGATCGAAGTCGACGTGGAATTTGAAATGGACGATGAGTTCACAGTGGAGGGCGTGCCCTCCTGTTACGGGAGTGACGGATTCGCCCATATCGTCCCGGAAGAAGAGCCCGAGAAAATTTTCGACAAGAATTCGCTGATCCCCGACGGCTATTTGCGGCAGGGCCTGATCCTGAATCTCCCCGTGCAGCCGCTTTGTCAGTTCGGCTGGGAGGGCGATTGCCCGAACGCCCGGGCCACCAAAAAGCACTTTGCGCCGCCAACGCATCCTGGCCTGGTTCACCTGGCCGAGATCGCCGGTGACCCCAAAGCCACCGAGGAAGGCGCGGAATGAAGCTCGTCCTGGACGCCATGGGCGGCGACTACGCCCCCGAGCAGATCGTTAAAGGCGCGCTGGAAGCCGCCGCCGACATCAAAGGCACCATCATCCTGGTGGGCGACCCGGACCGCATCCGGCCCCACCTAGGAGCCAATCCGCCGGCCAACGTCACGATCCACCCCGCCAGCGAAGTCATTGAAATGGATGACAAGCCGACCGAGGCCCTCCGCAAGAAGAAGGACTCGTCCATTGCCGTCGCCGCGCGCCTGGTGAAGGACGGCGAAGGCGATGCCCTGATCGCCGCCGGCAACACCGGGGCCGCCACCGCCGCATCTCTGCTCTCCTGGCGACCCGTGCCGGGCGTCTATCGCCCCGCCATTGCCACCCCCATGCCGGGTCGGCACGGCAACAGTCTCTTGCTCGACGCCGGGGCCAGCCCGGACGTGGAACCCCAACACTTGGCGCAGTTCGCCGTGATGGGCCGCGCCTACGCCCGCGAAGTGATGGGCCGCGTGAACCCCACCGTTCACCTGCTCAACATCGGAGAAGAAGAAGGCAAGGGCAACGCCTTCGTCAAGGAAGCCTACGAGCACCTGCGAAACGAGCCCTGGTTTGCCGGCAACATCGAGCCCAAGGATATGTTCCGCAACCCGGTGGACGTGGTGGTCTGCGATGGTTTTGTGGGCAACCTCATGCTCAAGTGTGCTGAGGGAGTGGGCGAGTTCCTATTCGACGAGATCAAAGCCGCCATCCCCTCAGGACCCAAGAAGCTGCTGTTCGCACCCCTCAAAGGAGCGATGGCCCCTCTGCGCAAGAAAGTGGATTACGCCGAGTACGGCGGGTCGCCGCTGTTGGGCCTGAACGGGCTTTGCATCATCTGCCACGGGCGTAGTAATGCCCGGGCCATCGCCAATGCGCTGAGGAACGCGCAGGTGGCCGTGCGAGGTCAGGTGGTACAACGTATTCGCGAGTCTTTCCAGGCCCCGGCCGAAGCCTCTGCCCCCGTTTAGTCAACCTATGTCCATCCGTGCGCGCATTGAAGGAGTCGGCCACGCTGTCCCGGCTCGCATCCTCACCAACGACGAACTCTCGACGATGGTGGATACCAACGACGAGTGGATTTTCTCCCGCACCGGCATTCGCCAGCGACATATTGCGGGCCCGGAAGATACGGCCTTCACCCTTTCCCTCGTCGCCGCGCAGAATGCCCTGGCGAACTCCGGAGTGGCTGCCGCTGACCTTGATCTCGTGATCGTGGGCACGGTGACCGGGGATATGCAGTTCCCCAGCACCTCCTGCCTCCTGCAAGATGCCCTGGGAGCCACGAAGGCGGGTGCCTTTGATGTCGGTGCCGCGTGCGCCGGGTTCATTTACAGCATTGCCAACGCCACCGCCATGATCGAATCGGGCATGGCCAAGCACGTCCTCGTGGTGGGCGTTGACCTGCTCACCAAGATCATTGACTGGACCGACCGCAGCACCTGCGTGCTCTTCGGCGATGGGGCCGGTGCGGTGGTGCTGAGCGCGGTCGAGGGTTCAGATCGCGGAGTGCTGAAATCCGTGCTGCTTAGCGACGGATCAGGCGCGAAGCACATTCACAACGAAGTCGGCGGCAGCCGCTACCCCCACGGGTCGCCGCAAGCCGAGGGCCGTTGCCATTCCGTGTACATGAATGGCAACGAGGTCTATCGCTTTGCCGTGCAGGCGATTGGCGATGCCTGTCTCAAGGTGCTGGCCGAAGCCGGCATGACCCCCGACCAGGTGGACCTTTTTGTGCCACACCAGGCCAACATCCGCATCATCGAAAGTGCTCGCGAGCGGCTCAACCTGCCCAAAGAGAAGGTTTTTGTGAACGTGGATCGCCTAGGCAACACGTCGGCTGCTTCGATCCCCATCGGGCTTAGCGAAGCCGCCGCCCAGGGCGTGCTCAAGCCGGGCATGATCGTCCTCACCGTCGGCTTTGGCGCTGGCCTGGTGTGGGGCGCCAACCTTATCCGCTGGTAAGCCCGTTCTAAACGAGTTCCGGTTCGGGCGCGCCCAGGTCCGCCATGGTGGGCGCAATGGCAAAGCACTCGTCAATGAACATGCGGTGCCACATTTCGAGTGCCACAAACGAGCGGATCAGCCGCGTATGGTTGGCGCGGTCGTTCGCGTGGTCGTCCAGCATCTGGGCTAAGGCTTCTCGCTGGAAGAGCCCCCGCGAAAGGGTGCGCTCGCTCAGCAAGAAATCCGGCGTCCAGGTGCGAAGCTCGCGCTTAAACCATTCCCCGATCGGCACCGTGAACATCTGTTTCTTGCGGTGAGTCAGGTCAGCGCCTAGGAAAGGCTGGACGGCATGCTTGTACGCCCACCGCGTCACGCCATCCCGGACCTTGAACGAGCCCGGAGTCTGGAACGCCAAATCAATCAGGGCGGGGTCGAGGAACGGGTCGCGCGCTTCCAGGCTCACCGCCATCGGCATGCGGTCGGGCTTCACCAGGTTGTTCCCGGGTAGCAAAAGGCGGCAGTCAAGGTAGAGCGCCTGGTTCATCCGGTCGTAGTCCGGCACCTCGACAAAGAGACCGGCCGTGATGGTGTGGCTATCCAGCCCTTGCGTTTGCCGCGCCAGGTCAGCCGAGTAATACGTCCGCTTGTCCGCCTCCGTGAGGAGGGCCATCGAGTCATGGTAGGCCTGCGAGAACTGCCCCGCAGTGTAATCCGCCACTTCGGGCCGCGAGAAGAAGTCGGCGTACCGCTGGTAGCCCCCAAAAAGCTCGTCCCCGCCGTCGCCGGTCAGCACCATCTTCACGCGCCGAGCGGCCAGCTCGCTCACCCGGTACATGGGCATGTAGCTGACGTCGCTGTGCGGTTGGTCGCAGTGCCACACCACCAGCGGCCACAGGCCAATCATGTTGGGGTCCACGCGCTCGAGGGTGTGGTCGGTGCCAAACATATCGGCCACTTGCTGGCTGAACGGGCCCTCGTCAAAGCGCGGATCTTCAAAGCCAATCGAAAAAGTCTGCACCGGGTGGTCGCTGTGGGCGCACATCGAGTGCACCACGCTGCTACTGTCTAGCCCCCCGCTCAGGAACGCCCCGAACGGCACATCCGCTCGCATGCGCAGGCGCACGCCTTCGCTGAGGCGATAGCGGAACTGCTCGCACCACTCTTCCAGGTCGGGTTCTGGCCCGCACTGGATGTCACTGAGCCGCCACCACGCGTGGGTTTCCATCCCCTGCCGGGTGATGCGCACCGCGTGCCCGGGCGGCACGTGCCGGATGCCCTGAAACATGGTGAGCGGCGGCGGAACGAAGAGGAACGAGAAATAGTGGTGCAGGGCCTCGGGGTCCACGCGGCGCGGGAAACCTGCCTGCAGAATCACCTTGATTTCGCTGCCAAACCAGATGCGCTGGCCATCGTCGGCGATGTAAAGCGGTTTAACGCCCATCCGGTCGCGGGCCAGGTGGAGTTCATCCGTCCGCGCATCGTAGATGGCGACTGCAAACATTCCGTTCAATCGCGACCAGAACGTGGGGCCATGAGCTTCGTAAAGCCGCAGCAAGACCTCGGTGTCGCTGGAGGTGCGGAACTCGACCCCCTGCGCTTGCAGCTCCGCCCGGAGCTCAACGTAGTTGTAAATCTCGCCGTTTTGCACCACGGCGATCTTGCCATCATCGCTGACAAACGGCTGCTTGCCGGAGCTGATGTCGATGATCGAGAGGCGCTGGTTGCCAATGACGACGCCGGGCGCTTCGTGGGCGCCACTCTCGTCCGGCCCCCGGTGGGCAATGCATGCGGCCATGGAGTGCCAAGTTGCGGAAAGAACCGGCTCTCGACGCCGATCCCAAACCCCATAGATGCCGCACATAGATTAAGTGGAGTATAGACCCGAGTTCGGGGCGGGGAGGGGTGCCTCCCGTTTGACCACCAGAGGCCGGAACGCCCAGGTAATGCCGATTACGGCCAGGGCCGGAAGCGAAACGAGCAAAGTAGAGAGCCCAAAGAGGCCGCCTGCCATGGCCAAGCAGGCTCCCAATGCCACCGGGGCCAAGGGGTGTCGCTGGCGCACAAGGAGCGCTAACAACCGCAAAACGTGGTATGCGAAGAACCCTCCGCCACCGGCCAGTACCAAGAGCGAGACCGTATCGGTGGGAAAGAAGCGGCCCAAGCCGTGCTGCAACATCCGCACCAGACCCACAAACCCACCGCCGTAGAAGTCAATGTTTTTCAACAAGGACTTGCCCAGGAGCGGATAGAGCGACAGGATGACGAGAAGAGCCGACCCAAAGTGGATGGCCTCGCGGCGGCGCAAATACTGCCCATCCCGGATGACCGGCTGAGAGAGAGCAAAGGTGAGGATGACCAGCGCCCCCACCATAAACGTGCCCGTGCTGACGGACATGAGGATGAGGCTGCCGAGCTGACCCAGCAAGAACCCCGTAAGCTTGCGATGGATGCCCAGATGCCAGCGAAGCTGCGACACCAACAAGCACGCGATTCCCGCAAAGGCGAACGCGATGCGCCCGTTCATGGCAAACGAAATGCCGATGAAGACAAGGAGCGAGGGGAAGAGGGTCCACCGGCGCAAACTCTCGTTCCCTACGAGTGCCAAAGACGAGGCCCGCGCCACTTGGATTGAGCACAGCAAGATCGCGATACCAACCCAGGCGGTGAAGATGAGGTCTTGATCCCAACCGGTCATCAGGGCCACCCAAAGCGCCGGGAAGACCACCGCGAACCGCAACGCGTGCAGGTGCCCCGAGAGGAGCAGCGAGACGGGGTCCGTGTTGTAGCTAATGATGTCCGTGATCTGGTTCCAGAGGGAAAACTGGACGATGCCCAGGCCAATGAGGAGGCAATAGAAAGCAATGAGCCCTGCATTCAGCCACTTCATCGCCGAAATGCGCATGGCTTAGTAGCTCCCCTTGCCCAGCACTTGCTTCACCGTCCAGACGAGGATTTGCAGGTCAAATCCCAGGCTGGACTTGGCGACGTACTCGAGATCGTAGGCGGTGCGCTCTTCGAGAGTTGAGACATTGCGCCCCTTGGCCTGCGCCAAGCCCGTGATGCCCGGCCGCACCTGGTGGCGCTGTTGCCACTGTTCGGGGGTGTAATCGGATTCCTGCTTGGGGGTATCGGGGCGCGGCCCCACCAGGCTCATATCGCCCTTCACCACGTTCCAAAGCTGCGGAAGTTCGTCCAAGCTGGTTTTACGCAGGATCGCCCCCACCCGGGTGATGCGGGGGTCGTTGTTGGCCGTGCTGTGCGAGCCTTTTTGGTCGGCCCCGGCCACCATCGAGCGGAACTTGTAGATCGTAAATGGGCGGCAGTGGCGCCCGACCCGGGTTTGGCGATACAGCGCGCCGCCCGGCGAGCTAAGCATCACCCACAGGGCGAGCACGGCCATGAGCGGCAGAAAAATGAGCAGGGCCACGCTCGCCACCAGGAAGTCAAACAGCCGCTTGATCACGCGCCTCCCTGCCGGATCTGCGCGGCAATGGCATGGATGCACTGGGCGGTGGCGTGCCGGTCGAGTTCGGTCTCTTGTGGTGTGCGGGCCTGGAGTTCCGCTTGGGCGGCGCGCAGGGCCTGCACCTCGGCTGGAAAGTCGACACGTTCCTTGAGTTCGGCCAGGTTCTGGCTGCGGGCGTGGAACGACCGGGCCAAAATCACGCTCTCGGAGCCCAAGCGCACATGTTCGCCCAGCACCGAGCGGCCCGGCAGGCGGTCGCCGGCCATACGGCCAATGCCCCCGAAGCCAAACCGGTTGGGCACTTGCTGGCACGCACTCGCCATGGCGTCTACCACGCCTCCGGCCAGAAGCTCGAACATGAAGCTCAGGCCCATTTGCAGGTGCATGTCGTTGAGGCCGAAATACACCTCCTTAACCCCCGGGGTGGCCGCGATGGCCTGCACGCGGCAAGCTCCGGCGGCGGTTTCCACCAGCGGCACCAATCCCACCCGGCCCTGGGCGTAATCGGAGAAAGCCTGCACCGTCTCGGCATCGGCCACCATGGGCACCATCACGAGGTCGGCTCCCGCATCCACCGCGCGTTGAACTTCGGCCCCGCTTTCTTCGTGATAGGGGTTGATCCGCACCATCACTTCGGCCTCCGGCACGGCACGGCGCACGGCATCCACGTCGTCCCAGGTGTGGTGGCTAAAGACAGTATCCAGGTGACCTTGCCGCTCCGCCTTACCCAGCACCTCCAGGTCCACCATGATGCGCTGCACCCCGTGCTCGGCCACGAATTGGGCCAGGTCGGGGTCGCGGGCAATCATGATGAGTTTCATTCTTCGGCGGGCTCCGTCTGATTTTGCCGCTTCGCACCGCGCAATTGGGCGACGTCCGGGCGGATTTGCCCGACAAAGAACCCTACGCCCAGCATGACGGCCCCCAGAACCAAGCCCACGCCGACCTGGGCCCAGGGTGTCAGCACCCACGCCCGCACCACCAGCGAAGCCACAAAAGCAAGCCCGCACATCATCGCCAGGGCCATGCCAAACCGCATCCCAGCGAGGCTGGACACGAGGTCAAATCGATGGCGGACTTGCAGCAGCGCCATCAGCGCCAAGGGCAACACCGCAAACGTGACCGCATAGGCCACCGCGATGCTTGCCACGCCCATGGGGGCGGTCAGGAAGCCCGTGGCCACCCCCGCTCCGAGCGCGGCCACCGAAGCGACCACCGGGGACACCATATCGCGTTTTGCGTGGCTGAGGGAGGTGAGAAGCGAAAGCACCGCCTGGCCCGCCATGGCCACCACGAGGGGAGCCGCGAGTTCGCCTACCCGGCGCGCGCCGTCCGGGCCCATCGCACCGTAACCAAACAAGACGGTAGCGAAGCCTTGGCTGAAGATCGCCAGCGGCACGGCGATGGCCACCGCCAGCATGAGGGTGACGCGAAGGGCGCTTCCGGCGAGAGCAAGCGTTTCGTCGCGATGCGACTCCAGGCGCTCGGCAAAAGAAGGGAGCAACACCACCGACAGCACCGTAAGCACCGTGCCCAAGGGTAGCTCGATGAGCTTGATGGCGTAGTGCATGATGGTGTAGCTCCCCACCTCAAAGTGGCTCGCTGCGGATTTCGCCAGCACCGGCATGATAAAGATGAGCACCCCCACCGCCAGCGCCTGCCCGTAGCGCAGGGCGAGTGCAGGCTCTAAGGGGACGGAAGTCGATTCGGGCGCGCGGATGATCCGGGACTCGGCGAGCTGCACCAACCAAGATGTCGCCGCAGCGGCCAGGGCTGCCAGCACCAGCACCTCCAGCGGGGCGCCCTGGCCGATTAGAATGACGCCGACAACTAACCCTAAGTTGAAAATGAAGGTACTCACGCTGGCCGAGGCAAACCTCTGGTGCGCGTGCAGGTAGGCCCGCGTGACCGCCGCCGCCGCCGTGAGCGGCACCACAAAGACCAACCCCCGCACCAATTGATTGAGCAGTTCGGAATCTCGTGGTGGCAAGCCACCCGCGACCAGCGTGGCCAGAGGTTCGGGCCACACCGCCCCAACGATGGCCACCAGGACGAGCGCCGAGATCAGCCAAATAAGCGCCGTGCGATGCAGGCCATTGCGTTCTTCGGGGCTACGGCGCGTGAACTCTGGGATCAGAGCCGCCCCTACCGCGCCTCCGGCCAGGAGGTTAAACATCACATCGGGGATGCTAAGCGCGGCCTGGACGATGTCGGCCATGCCCGAGATGCCAAAGGTGCTGGCAATGCTGAGCTCGCGCCCGTAGCCAATGATGCGGCCGAGCAGAATGCCGCCAAAGACCCAAAGGGTGGCTCGTCCGCGTCCGCTCATGGTTGCTCCTGGAGGTTAGCGGGCGATGGCCTGAGCAATCACATCCGCAACGCGGGCCGCACCTTGGCCGGGCTTGGGCAACTGCGAGAGGCCGGGGCACGGAGTGGCGAGCGCTTGCCGAATGCCGGTTTCGGTGAGGGCATCGGCGGGCAAAGACGCTGCCAATCCCATCTCCGCGTACGAAAAATGATCCATCCCGGCGGGGGTTTCGAGTTCAAGAATGCCGCGCCCAAGCAGCGCCGCCTGCAGGCCGACCGTGCTGGTGGCGGTGGCCACGTAATCGACCGCGTGGAGCCAGGCTTCTACTGGTTCGGTGGTGGGGGAGACGGTCACGCCGGTAGGCAAGTCGTCGAGGCTCCAAACCTCGTTGGGGTGCGGGCGAACCACCAGATGACCACCCCAGTTGTGAACAGCCGGGGCGAGGGCGTGCGCCATGCGCGGCCCGTAGCCGGGGTCGGCAGCGGTGGGCTGGCTGGCAAAAAGAATGATGCGACCGGGCGGCAAGCGCCGGCGAATCGCCGCCCCTTGCGAGGCAAATTCTTCGGAAACCAGGCGGTCAAAGGCCGGGTTGCCCGTAACGTGGATATGCGCAGGATTCCAGCCTGATTCCACAAGCAATTGCCGGTCCGCTTCTGTGATCACACACATGTTCTTGGCATAATCAGGCTGACCAAGGCGGTCCAAGTCGTACCGCGCAAAGAGGTCCACTGCGCACACGTTGGGGAGGCCTTGCTTTTGGGCCACGCACAGTGCGGTTTGCTCGGCGCGGGGGCTATTCGTGGCGAGCACGGCCACCGGATTGAACCGGTCTAGACACCGCTGGATAGCCGTAACGGGCCGAAATGCGCGCCGCCCTTGGGTTGTAAAAAGCTCTTCGGCCTTCGTTTCGCCATGTTCCTGCACGAGATCCGCGTAAGAAAGCCCGAGATAGGCCTCCGTCTCTTCGGGGCACACATCAGGGTGTGGCGGAATCCCCTCACTAAGAGCTTTGCCGTAATGATGTGCCGCCTCATCTTGAGGCGCAATGAGGTCGCGAAAGCCGATGTTTTCGATACCGGCCGCATCATATATGCGCCGGGCCGTGGTGAGGGCGAGGGCCACCACCGTGCCTCCACGCCGCTTCCATTCTTGCGCCACCGCTTGCCCGATAAAGGCGTGCCCACCTCCGTAGGTCACCACCAGCAACGGACGCGCGGTCTCGCTCATCCCGATTTACTCCGAGATCTCGAAGCCGCCGCCAGCCCAATCAGTCCACCTATAAAGCCAAAAACAATGATATTTCTACCGTAAGACTTATTGATGGGTTCGTCCAGAACGTAGGGTGCGTCGAGGACCGTCCATTGCACCCCGCTCACCTGGCTCTGTTGCTCCAGGTTGTTCACCGCATCCAAGATTGTTGTAACTTTTCGGTCAGCTTGCTGAACAGCTCGGAGCTTTCTTTGCAACCCGGTAGCTTGCTCCGGGGCCACCTGGGCCCGCTTACGTTCACGGTCTAACTGGTTGCTCAAGACTTCACGTCGTGTGATCAGCTCAATCATTCGCGGATCAATATCCAGCTTCTCTGCCGCTCGGTAGCGTTGCACTTCCACCGCCAGGGCCTTGCGTACGGCTTCCACCGCCTCGTTGGCTTGCTTCACTTGTGGTGTATCCGGTTGATACAGCGACAAGGCCGTGCTGCGGGCCACCTCCTTCTGCCGAAGATCCGCGCGTAGGGCATCGATACTTGGCACGCCGCGCGGGATGTCGTCCCCCGCCGAGACATTGTTCTGCATCTGGGCTTTGCGCTTCGCGTATTCGTCATTCACGGCGCGTAGCTCGGACTCAATTTCTTGCACCAACTTGAGCGACCCCGTGGCCATGTAAGATTTGTCGCTATCGGGGACGGTGGTGAGCTCGTTTTGGAATTTCAGCAGGTCTTCTTCGGCTTGGACAAGTTCCTTTCGCGCTGAATCCAGCGCGCTCTTGGTTTCGGAAAGCTTGGAGCGGGTGACGTTCATGCCCGTCTCGTTGTCCACCTCGCGGAGCTCGATGAGCACCCTTTTCATGCCCTCCAGCGCTCGGTTCTTGTCCGTGTCCTTGATCTTCACCTCGACGCGGTTCTCAATCACGTTCGGCACAACTTGGAACGCTTCGTTAAATTCCTCCCGGCTAAGCTGCATGGATTCGCGCACGGGCTTACGAATCCGCTCACTCTTCATGATCCCATCGAGCATCGCCGTCATATCCAAGCTCCCAAAGCCGGGAATGCCGTTGGTCGTTGCGCGATTGCCCGTGGGCGGGATGAAAAGCACCGCATTGGCCTGGAATACCGGCCTCTGGGTGAAGGTGTAGACCCCCGCCAGGACGCCAAGGAGAAACGCAAAACCGACCGGCAGATACCAACGCGATCGAAGCGAGCGTGACAGCTGTTTGAGATCGATATCGTCAGCAGTTTGCAGTTTTTGCGAATCGGGCACGCGGGGAGAAACCTTCCTTCGGTAGCCATCAAATATACCTGCGCTTGAGGTCGCGTTCTCTTGTATCCTAGACCCTATGCGAACTCCGGCCCTGCGAACTTCCTTTGGCGTGGCGATGCTGGCCATCGCCGGAGCCGGCTGGGCGCAGGCGCAGCTCGCCGGACCGGGGCAGTTCCCGCAATTCCGGGGCCTGAGCGGCTTGCCGGGCGGGGGATTGCCGATTGCCAACGATGGCAGCTTTGGCCGGGGTGCCTGGGCGCACTCTACGCCCATCGCCTATGTGCCGCGTGCCTGGCGCGTGGGGGCGGCAACTTCGCTCCTCAACGGCAGCCGGAACCTCAGTTTTGAGTTCGAGCGGGGCGGAAATGCCCCCGATGCCAACTGGACCGGCAGCTTCTTAATGGGCGTGCCGCTCACCCCGCAGTTTGAGGGTGCCTTTGCTCTCACCTTCCTTAGTTCGTACCTGGACAACGTGCAGAGCGCGCAAGTGCGCTGGCGCACGCCCGGGCCGGTGGCGTACGCGGTAGGGGTGCAAGATATCGGCGGGCAGGGCGGCACCCAGGGGATGGACAACAACCGCAACGACCCTGGCGAAAGCC
Source organism: Chthonomonas sp. UBA2785 (assembly GCA_002352215.1). Lineage (GTDB taxonomy): Bacteria > Armatimonadota > Fimbriimonadia > Fimbriimonadales > Fimbriimonadaceae > JAHBTC01. Next base: position 104,358 of record DEIB01000004.1, read on the forward strand.
GCAGTTGGTACGGCGTGGCCACCTATGAAGGCACAAATTGGTACGCGACGGCCGGTTTTGGAGACACCCGCTTCCGCGGCCGACCCTTTGGCAGCGTGAGCGCTTGGCGCGGAGACTGGACCGCCATGGCCGAATGGGACACATTCGGCGCCAACTGGAGCGTGGGCTACGCCTTTGACGTGGCCGAGCGTCCCTGTTTTGCCAGTGTGGGCCTGGTGAAGGGCCGGTACGCCTTCTGGTCCCTTGGCATCGCCTTCTAGCGGGGTGGGCAGGCCGGCCTGTCTGGTAGAATTAACCTCGTCGCGAGCGCGGGAGTAGCATAGTGGTAATGCTCCAGCCTTCCAAGCTGAGGATGCGGGTTCGATTCCCGTCTCCCGCTCCAAAACAGGCTTGCCGACGCAACAAGCGGGTGTAGTTCAATGGTAGAGCGTCAGCTTCCCAAGCTGAATGTTGCGGGTTCGAGTCCCGTCACCCGCTCCAACTTCGCTTAGTTCAATTCACCGGTGAGGCGGGTGCGCGCGAGCTCTCGCAGCGGCACTTCGGGGCCGACTTGCGCCATAGCTTTGGCCACATCCCCATAAACGCTCATGACTCCGGCGAGTTCAGCCTTGCTATCGGCCGACCCATGGTGGGTGTGGGTGTGGTATTCCGCCGCGAAGTCCGCCGGATCCAGGCGTCCCGCTACCACCGCGTCCATCCAGGTGGCGGCTTCCGCCGGATCGAGCTTGAGATCGGCGTCGTTCATCCGCAAGAACCCGATGAGACCAACAAAGGCGCAGGCGCGGTTGCCCTTGGCAAACGGCTGCAAACGATCCCAGCTACGCACGAACCGTCGGGCCTGCGCCCACAGATCCCCGCTGGTGCCATAGGCGTACTGCGTGAACACGGCCTCCTCCAGCTTATCAAAGCGGTAAGAGACTCGCTCGCCGGTGAGCTCTTGGTTGAGCCAGACCATATCGGGCACCGTGAGGTAACGCAGCTTCGACATCTGGTTCATTATGTCCGCAAAAGCCGGGGGAGAAAAACAGAAAACCGGCACACAGACCTAAATCTGCATACCGGTTTGATGAAAGCCGAGGATGTGACACAATCGACCTGAGTATTCGCTAGGCAGTGCCTAGCGTAGTTACTCTTTTAGGAGGTGATCCACCCACACCTTCCGGTACGGGTACCTTGTTACGACTTAGTGCTCCTTACCCCCTCCACCTTCGGCCGCTCCCTCCTTACGGTTGGGCCACGGACTTCGGGTAGAAACGACTCGGATCACTTGACGGGCAGTGTGTACAAACCCCGGGAACGTATTCAACGCAGTATAGCTGACCTGCGTTTACTAGCGATTCCGCCTTCATGCAGTCGAGTTGCAGACTACAATCTGAACTGAGGACGTATTTTTGGGATTAGCTCCACCTCGCGGTATTGCTGCCCTTTGTTGCGCCCATTGTAGCATGTGTGAAGCCCTGGGTGTAACCGCCATGCCGACTTGACGTCATCCTCACCTTCCTCCTGCTTACACAGGCAGTCTCTCATGAGTTCCCGGCATTACCCGCTGGCAACATAAGACGAGGGTTGCGCTCGTTGCTGGACTTAACCAAACACCTCACGGCACGAGCTGACGACAGCCATGCAACACCTGTGCAAATTACTTTTTAAAAAAATAAAAAATTAAATTTCTAAATTTAAATAAATTTGCTTATCAAGAGCTGGTAAGGTTTTACGCGGTATATCGGATTAAACCACATGCTCCACCGCTGAAATAGCCCTCCGTCAATTCCTTTAAGTTTGAACCTTGCGGTTGTAGTTCCCAGGCGGAATACTTACGCGTTAGCTTAAATACTCTCTTACGGATAAGAGCATTTAGTATTCATCGGTCACTGCATAGACTACCGGGGTCTCTAATCCCGTTTGCTACCTATGCTTTCGCGCTATAGTGTCAGTTTATTTTAGAAAATCGCTTTCGCCCGCAGACTGTCCTTCTAATTTTTGCAAATTTCACCTCTACACTAGAAGTACAATTTTCTTCAGATAAACTCAAGCACAGCCGTATTTTAGAATTACCTCAAGTTATGCTTAAGTATTTATACTAAAACGTACCGTACCACCTTCACGCCCTTTACGCCCAGTCAAGTTGAGTAACACTAGCCCCCTCCGTTTTACCGCGGCTGCTGGCACNNACCCACGCGGCATTGCTGGATCAAGCTTTCGCCCATTGTCCAATATTCCTCACTGCTGCCAAAAAGTTCGGGATGTAACCGTCCCGCTGTGGCTGGTAGTCCTCCAAGACCAGCTAAGGATCGTAGGCTTGGTGGGCTAAACCCATCACCAACTACCTAATCCTATACAAATATGTATATTAAGCAAAAAATCTTTAATAACCTAAGTAAGTTAATTTATTTAGTATTAGCTAAACTTAATATACGTAATTTGTACATTACTCACCTGTACGCCACGAAATAAATAAATAAATTCCGTACAACTTGCATGTGTAAGGCATACCGCTAGCATTCACTCAGAGCCAGGATCAAACTCTTAATTGTTTTATAAAAATATTTAAATATTTTTATATTTATAAATCTTTTCAATACATAAAATTTGCGAGGGCGATGGGAGTTGAACCCACACCTTCTAACATGACAAGCTAGCGTTCTAACCAGTTAGCACTACGCCCCCTTTTTTTTCTTAATAAAAACTATTTTATTGAATGCCCGCTGACGGACTTGAACCGTCACCCTACTTTTAAGAAGAACAGATTTTAAGTCTGTCGTGTCTACCAATTTCACCAAGCGGGCAAAAACGCTCCGGATTGGGATTGAACCAATAACCTCACGGTTAACAGCCGAGCGCTCTAGCCAATTGAGCTACCGGAGCATATCAATTATATTAAAATGGTACAATGAAAAAGTTCAGTATTTAATCTACTTGATCGTATGAGTCGTATACACATACATGTACGCCCTATGGGACTTGAACCCATATATTTGCCGTGAAAGAGCAACATCCTAGCCTATTAGATGAAGAGCGC
>DEIB01000038.1 GCA_002352215.1 Chthonomonas sp. UBA2785
CCCCCTAAGGTCACCAAAAACGGGGTCAATTTGAACCGCGCAATGAGCACGCCATGCACCAACCCCAAGACCAGGCCAAACCCCGCCCCGGCCGCCATGGCCGCCACCAGGTGAACGCCGTGGCGATGGATGAGCACCGCCGTGAGGATGCTCGACGCCCCCGCTACGCTGCCCACCGAGAGGTCAATGCCGCCCGTGATGATGACGAAGGTGAGCCCCACCGCGATGACCCCAAGGAAGGCATTGTCATCGAGGAAGTTCACCGCCACGCGCGGAGAAAAGAAGCCCGGGAACGCCATCCCCGAAGCCACATAGAGCAGCACGCACACCACGACCGTGGCGAGCATGGGCAAGCGCTCTTTGGTAAGCAGCCCTTTCACGCAGTCCTCCGGCGGCGGAGCGTCTCATGGAAAGATGGCGACTGCAACAAGCACACGGCCACCACCACTAGGGCCTTGATGATGAGTGTCACCTCGGTGCCAATGCCGCGCGTGAGAATGGTGGTGGTTACGGCTTGCATCAGCACCGCGCCAATCAGCGCCCCCACCAGGCTGAACTTGCCGCCGGTCATGGCGGTGCCCCCCACGGCCACGGCCAGGATCGCATCGAGCTCCAGATAGAGGCCGGCGTTGTTGGCGTCAGCGGCCTTGATGTTGGAAGCGGCAATGATGCCTGCCACCCCCGCGCAGAGCCCAGAAAGTGTGTACACCGCTAGGCGCAGCGACTTGCCATTGATGCCCACGTAGTGGGCGGCGGTCGGGTTATCGCCACTAGCCTCCACGAACAGACCGAAAGCCGTCAGTCGCGTGAGGGCACCAAAGAACAGCGCCATCGCGGCGAGGATCCATATCGGGTTCGGTAAGCCCAGCGTGGTGCCAATCGCCAGGGCCGCAAAGTCGTCCCCGGGCACGGTGATGATCTGGCCGTTGGTCAGCAGCTGCGCCACCCCCCGCCCGGCAATCATGAGCAAGAGGGTCGCCACCACGGGCTGAATCCGGAAGAACCCGATCAACACCCCGTTGAATAACCCGCACACGGCCCCGGCCAGTACGGCCAAGCTCATCGCCACCGCCACGGGCTGCACCCCCATGCCGTGCAAAAGGAAGTCCGGGGGCTGCACCACCAGCCCGGCCGCCACCGCCCCGCTGATGGCCATGATGGCCCCCACCGAGAGGTCAACTCCCGCCGTGGCTATCACCAGGGCCATGCCCAAGGCCAGCAACGCTGCCGGAGTGGCGCGGTTGAAGATGTCAATGAGCGAACCGAAGAGACGCCCATCTCGGATTTCAATGGCGAGAAACCCCGGCGTGAAGATGGCATTGAACAGCAGCACCAAGCCCAGCAGGGCCAGGGAGTACCGCCAGGGGTAAGCCTTCATTCGCCGCCCTCAGCAATCTGGCTCATGATCGCCTCTTCCGTAATCTCCGGGGCGTCGCCGACCATGCGCCGGTCTCGCAGGATGGCGACTTTGGTGCTGCTGTGCACAATCTCACTGAGTTCAGAACTCACCAGCACAAAGGCCATGCCTTGTTCGCGCAAGCGTTCCACCAGGCCAAAGATCTCAAACTTCGCCCCTACGTCAATCCCCCGAGTCGGCTCATCGAGGAGGAGAACCTGGGGCTGGGCAATGAGCCATCGGGCCAGCAAAGCCTTCTGTTGGTTGCCGCCGCTCAGGCCCGCAATCGGGCGGTCGAGGTCGGGCGTGGCAATGCGGAGTTCTTCCTTCTTGCCATCAGCCTGGGCGTAGGCCGAGCGGGGAAGCCGGGCCAGCCAGCCACGCTTCACCTGGGCGACGATCATCATGTTGTCGCGCACGCTCAGGTTGGGGAAGATGCCATCCGTTTTGCGCTCTTCGGCCAGCATGCCAACCCCCAAGTTCATAGCGCGGCGGGGGGTGAGCGTGGGCGCGCCGCCATGGACGTGGAGACTTCCGGAGTTCGGACGATCGACCCCAAAGAGAAGGCGTAGAGTCTCGGTACGCCCTGAACCCAGTAGGCCCGCCAAGCCCAAGACCTCGCCGGAATGGAGCTTAAAGTTGATGTCGCCGACGCTTTGCCGCTTGCCTAAGTCTTGGGCCTCCATCAACGGAGCGCCCTGCGGACCCTGGCTTCGTGCGACCGCAGCATCTTCGGGCGGAGCTTCTCGGCCAATCATGTTGGCCACTAGCGCGCGGCGGGGCATAGCCACTGGGGTGTCGGTGGCCACCAGGGTGCCATTGCGTAGCACCGTGACCTGGTCGGCAATCCGGTAGACCTCATCCAAAAAGTGCGTGACGTAGACGATGCCCAGCCCCTGCTCCTTCAGGCGACCCACGACCTCAAAAAGCGCGTCCACTTCGTCACCATCCAGGCTGGCCGTGGGTTCATCCAGCACCAGCAACCGGGCATCGACATCCAGGGCCCGGGCAATGGCCGTCAAGTGCTGGATCGCGGGGGAACATGACCCCACCGGACGATCCACATCGAGTTCAAGGCCCAAGCGCGACAAGGCGCCCCGCGCCCGCTCCCGCACCGCCGACCATCGGATGCCCAGCGGCCCCATCGGTTCGCGGCCAATCACGATGTTCTCCGCAATGGAGAGATTCGGGGCCAGGCTTAGCTCTTGGTACACCGCACTGATGCCAAGGGCCGTCGCCTCTTGGGGGGATCGCGGGCGGATGGCGGCACCCTCGAATTCAATCTCGCCGGCGTCGGCGGCGTATACGCCCGTCAGCACCTTGAGCAGTGTGCTCTTGCCGGCGCCATTTTCTCCCATGAGAGCGTGAACTTGGCCGGCTTGCACCTCAAAATCCACCCCCTGCAGTGCCTTCACGCCCGGGAACGACTTCACAATGCCCGACATACGGAGGAGGGAAGCCATGACCTAAATCCTGGCTCCCCTTTGGTTCCGTGTTTGCAATTGCCGGAGCGGCATCAATACTTGCGGTTCGGCAGTTCGGCGGCGGCCGTAGACTCGTCGTACCACTTGTCTTCAATCACCACACGCTTCGGCACTTCCTCGCCCTTGGCCACCTTTTCAATGGCATCAAAGAGGTAGGGGCCAAGGAGCGGATTGCATTCCACCGTGCAGTTCAGCTTGCCGGCCACCATGGCCTCAAATGCTGCCTTCACGCCGTCAATGGAGACGATGATGATGTCCTTACCGGGCTTGATTCCGGCCTCTTCCATCGCTTGGATCGCACCCAGGGCCATGTCGTCGTTGTGGGCGTAAACGGCCTTGATGTCCTTACCCTGTGGGCTCTTGAGGAGGGCCTCCATCACTTCTTTGCCCTTGGCGCGGGTGAAGTCACCGGTCTGCGTGAAGACAATCTCCATTTCCGGGTGGTTGGCCAGTACGTTGCGGAAACCCTTGGCCCGGTCGTTGGCGGGGGCGCTGCCGGTGGTGCCGGTCAGTTCCGCGATCTTCGCCTTACCGTCCATCTTCTTGGCTAGCCATTCCGCCGCCATTTCGCCTTCCTTAACGAAGTCCGCGCCAATAAAGGTGACGTAGAGGTCCTCGGGCACATCCGGGCGTCGGTCGCTCACGATCACCGGAATCCCGGCGTCCTTTGCTTCGCGAAGCACTGGTTCCCATCCGGTTTCCACCACCGGGGCAAAAGCGATCACATCTACGCCTTGGGCGATAAAGGACTTGATGGCCTTAATCTGGTTCTCGGCCTTCTGCTGGGCATCGGCGAACTTCAGGTCCACGCCACGCTTTTCGGCTTCGCTGCGGATGCTTTCGGTATTGGCGGTGCGCCAATCGCTTTCCGCTCCGATTTGCGAGAACCCGACGACAAGCTTCTTGCCGGCTTCCGGTTTCGCCGGGGCTGCGCCACCGCCCTCGGGGGCTTTGGCGGTGTCGCCGGAGTTGCATCCGATCACGACAAAGGCGAAAAGACTGAGCCACAACGCACGTTTCATTGCACTTCTCTGAGGCCGACCGAGGCCGGTTGCGCCCAGTGTAGCACCTCAAATGCACCCCACGGAAGGGGTTTTCGGAGAACTTCATTCAAAAATGGCTATTGACATAGTTCGTGCGTTGACATGGCGGGAAACGGAGTGCCATGATCACGTCCACGGACCGTTGTTCCTCCGTCTCGTGTTTCGCTTTGTCGGGGCACGACGCGAGAGGAGCAGGGTTTGTGAGAAACCGACCGCCGCTCGAGGCAGCAGGAACCATGACCCCACTCATTCTCGCGTTGATCGTCTCAACCGAAGCCCCCAAGGACTACCCGGTGCAACCCATCCCGTTTAACCAAGTTCATCTCACCGACAAGTTCTGGGCTCCTCGCATCGAAACCAACCGCGTGGTCACGATCCCCTACGCCTTTGAACAATGCGAACAAACGGGGCGGATGGATCTCTTTGTGCGGGCGGCCAAGGTTCTGCGAGGCGAGCCGCTGGAAGACAAATCTCCCCCAGGCTATCCCTTCGACGATAGCGATGTTTACAAGGTGATGGAGGGTGCCGCCTACGCCCTGAGCGTGAAGCCGGACCCCGAACTCGAGAAGTACGTCGATGACCTGATCGCCCTTATCGCGAGCGCCCAGGAGCCGGATGGCTACCTTTATTGCACCCGCACGATCAACCCGGAATCCCCGCACCCCTGGGCGGGCAAGGAGCGCTGGGTGCTGGAGCAGGACAACAGCCACGAACTCTACAACCTGGGGCACATGTACGAAGCGGCCGCCGCGCACTACCAAGCCACCGGTAAGCGCACGTTCCTCGATATCGCCACCAAGTCGGCGGACTTGCTGGTGGAGACCTTCCTGAAGCCGGGGCGCAAAATCTGGCCCGGCCACCAGGTCATCGAGATTGGCCTGGGCAAGCTGTACCGCATCACGGGCAAGAAGGAGTACCTGGAACTCTCTAAGCTCTTCTTGGATTCACGGGGCGGCAGCGGCGACTATTGGCAAGCGCACAAGCCCGTCATCGAACAGACGGAGGCCGTGGGCCACGCAGTCCGCGCCACCTATATGTATTCCGGCATGGCCGATGTCGCGGCCCTGCGCGGTGAAGACGACTACCTAAAGACGCTGAACACGATTTGGGAGGACGTGGTGCAAAGCAAGCTTTACATCACGGGCGGCATTGGCAGCACGGGGGCCGGAGAAGCCTTTGGCAAACCCTACGAACTCCCCAACATGACCGCTTATTGCGAGACCTGCGCACAAATCGGCAACGTGTATTGGAACCAGCGCCTGTTCTTGCTCCACGGCGACGCCAAGTACGTGGACGTGCTGGAACGCACGCTCTATAACGGCCTGATTTCGGGGGTGGCCCTGGATGGCAAGACGTTCTTCTATCCGAACCCGCTCGAAAGCATTGGCCAGCACGCCCGCAGCCCGTGGTTCGGCTGTGCGTGCTGCCCCAGCAACGTCACCCGATTCATGGCCTCCACGCCGGGGTACTTCTATGCGCACCGGGGCGATTCGCTTTACGTGAATCTCTTTGCCAGCGGCCACGCTGAGATCGACATGGGCGCCGGCCGCCAAGTGAAGGTGGCGCAGGAAACCAACTACCCGTGGGATGGCGAAATCAGCCTCAAGATTGATCCCGCGCGCACGGGTCGCTTTAAGGTGATGGTGCGCATCCCCGGCTGGGCGCGCAACGAAGCGGTTCCCTCCAAGCTGTACGCCTTTAAGGGCGCCACGACCCGACCGACCCTGCGGGTGAATGGGAGAGATGTGGCAATCCAGTTGCAAGACGGATACGCCGTGCTGGACCGCGAATGGAAGGCGGGTGACACCGTTAGCCTTAGCCTGCCCATGCCGGTGCGCCGGGTGGTTTCCAGCGAAAAGGTGGTGATGAACCAAGGCCGAGTGGCCATTCAGCGCGGACCGATTGTGTACTGCGCGGAAGGGGTGGACAACGCCAACAGCGTCCGCACCTTCATGCTGCCGGATGATGCCGAGCTCAAGGTGGTGAAGCAGCCCGACCTCCTGGGCGGCGTAGTGACGCTGCAGACCACCGCCATGGACCTCGCCTTGCAGGCGGACGGCTCGGTGAAGCAAGCGGCGAAGCCGGTAACCCTGATTCCGTACTACTCTTGGGCTAACCGGGGACGAAGCGAAATGCTGGTGTGGTTGCCCAACCGGCTGGATGCAGCGCGCCCCGCCCCGCTCCCGACCATTGCCACCAAGGCCCAAATCACGGCCTCGGGTGGGGTGAACCCCAACGCGATCAACGATGGGTCGTCGCCCGCCTATATGGGGGATAGCTCTAACATCTTCTTCCACTGGTGGCCCAAGAAGGGCACCGAGGAGTGGGTGGAGATGAAGTTTGCCGAGGCGGCCACTGTCTCCGAGGCGGTGCTGTATTGGTTCGATGACACCGGGGTGGGCGAATGCCGCGTGCCGGAAAGCTGGCGGCTGCTCTACAAGGATGGTGACCAGTGGAAGCCCGTGGCCGATGTCGCAAAGTACGGGGTGGCCAAGGATCAGCCGAACCTAATCAAGTTTGCGCCTGTGCGCACCACAGCCCTGCGCCTGGAAGTGAAGTTGCAGAACAACTGGTCTTCGGGCATCTGGGAATGGTCGGTGAAGTGAGGCTGATTCAGCGAATGGTCAGCAGTTCCAGAGGTGGCGGGGCATGACCCCCGCCCTCCTCTCACTCAGCCTTATGATCACCACCGCTCCGCCGACCTTGGTCGCTAGCCCTTTTTCTTTAGCCGATGTCAAGGTCACCGGCGGTAGCTTCGCGCACGCCACCGAGCTCACGGCCAACTACCTGCTCGACCTTGACCCTGAACGCCTCCTCGCCGGATTCCGCGCGAATGCCGGCCTCACGCCCAAAGCGGAGATCTACGGCGGTTGGGAGACTGGCGGCCTAAGCGGGCACTCCCTCGGCCACTATCTCACCGCCTGCGCCCAGGAATACGCCCGCACCGGCGATAAGCGCTTTAAGGATAAGGTCGACGCCATCGTGAAGGGGCTGGCGGAGTGCCAAGCCGCGCGAAGGGACGGATTCATCTGCGCGCTCCGCTTTGACCAACCCGGGCTCAACGGAGAACCCGCCGGATTCGACCCCAAAAGGCTCGATGCCATCTGGGCGGATGTAGCTGCCGGCAAGCTCCGCAGTGGGGGATTTGACCTCAACGGTATGTGGGCGCCCTGGTACGTCCACCACAAAGTTCTGGCCGGGCTGCTGGATGCCGATGCCCTCTGCGACAACCCGGAGGCGCTCAAAATCGCCATCAAGTTCGCTGACTGGGCCGACACCATCACCAAGGACCTCACGCCCGAGCAGTGGCAGACCATGCTAGGCACCGAGTACGGCGGGATCAATGAATCCCTGGCCGACCTCTACGCCCGCACCCAAAACCGCAAGTACCTCGACCTGGCCCGCAAGTTCTACGACAACCGCGTGCTGGAGCCGCTCTCGCGTGGCGAAGATAACTTGGCCGGTAAGCACTCGAACACCCAGATTCCCAAGCTCGTGGGCCTTGGCCGCCTGTATGACCTCACCGGCGACCCCCAGGACCGCAGCACCGCCGAGTTCTTTTGGCAGCGGGTGGTGAACCACCACTCCTACGCCATCGGTGGCAACAGCAACGGGGAATACCTGGGATTGCCCGACCAACTGAGCGAACGCCTGAGCTTCAACACGGCCGAAACCTGCAACACCTACAACATGCTGCGCCTCACCCGGCAGGTGTTTAGCTGGAACCCGCAGGCCGCGCAGATGGACTTCTACGAGCGGGCGTACCTCAACCACATCCTGGCCTCGCAGCACCCTGAGACGGGGATGGTGACCTACTTTATGCCGCTGGCGATGAACTCGGTGCGCGGCTTTAGCGACCCCGAACATAACTTCACCTGCTGCCACGGCACGGGCATGGAGAACCACACCAAGCACGGGGATTCGACGTATTTCCACCAGGGGGCCAGCCGTCTGTGGGTCAATCTTTTCTTGCCCACTGAACTGAATTGGCGCGAGGCGGGCATCCGACTGGTGCAAGAAACTGAATTCCCGGCGAGCGGGCGCGTCACACTCCGGGTTACGGAAGGGGAGAGAGACTTTGAACTGCTGATCCGGCACCCCGGATGGGCGAAGGGCGAGGTGTCGGTGCGCGTGAATGGGGAGGTGGCCACGGTCTCCCGGGCCAGCAGTTCCTACATTTCGCTGCAGCGCACCTGGCGCAAAGGCGACCGCGTGGAGTTCGAACTCCCGCTCCGCCTCTCCACGGAGGCGATGCCGGATAACCCCAAGCGGATCGCGATCAAATACGGGCCGCTGGTGCTGGCCGCCGATATGGGTCCGGGTTCGGGCGCTACGGCGGAGGGTGCCGTATTCCGGACGCCCGTCATCACCAGTGATCCGGCGCGCATCACCGAATGGCTAAAGCCGGTGCCGGGGCAGCCGCTCACCTTCCGCTCGGAGCGTGCCATGCAGCCGCAGGAGTTCACCTTCGTGCCGTTCCACTCGCTGTTCGAATCGCGGTACGGGGTCTACTTCGACCTGTTCACCCCCGCCGAATGGGCGGCCAAGGAAGCGGAATACCGAGCCGAAGAGGCCCGCCTCCAAGACATCATGCAACGCACGGTGGAAGCGATGAACATTGGCGAAATGCAGCCGGAGCGCGACCACAACCTCACCCAAGAACGCAACGACGTGCGGGAGCAGAACAACCGGGGCACCCGCCAACCCATGGCCGGAGGCTGGGTGGAATTTGACATGGCCGTGCCGAGCGCCGGGGCAAGCGAACTGATGATGACCTACTGGGGCAACGACCGGATTCGACCGGAATTTGTGATCCTGGTGGACGGCCAGCAGATCGCGCGGGAGGCGCTGGAAGGGCGACCGATGAATGTGTTCTTCGATATCGCCTACGCGATTCCGGTGGAGCTCACGCGCGGGAAGACGAAGGTGCGCGTGCGGATCGAGCCCGTGGCGGGCAAGACCGGCCCCAGCCTGGCCGGCGCGCGCGTGCTGAGGGTGAAGGCAAGCTAGCGTCAGTAAACGGACATAATCACACGCAAACCTCGAGGAGAGGGGAGTGAGTGAATGGGAGCGGGTGAAGGTAAGTCGTTTTGGTCTGTAGCCCGGCGACCGCTCATTGTTGTTGGCGTGCTACTACTCGTGTACCGGGCTAGCTTAGGCAACTTCTCCTTTTTGAACTCATGGTATGGCCTGGTATATTTGTCGTACATCCATGAGGACTCCTCGTTCCTTCCTCCGTATCTGTTGAGACTTTGGGGCAATGTGTTCCTTCTAGGTCTTTGCTCTGCAATGATTCTAAGCGCTGTTGATGACACCAAAGTCCAGCCAGATTTGATGAACTGGCTGGCAAGCACCAGATACTTTATTGGTTGGGCTGTGATCTGTGCCGCGCCTGTGATGGTCCCATTTGTGGTCTCCATCCTGGTCGCGATACTTGCTGCGGCGGTCTTCGGCCTCTTCATCTTCTCGCTATTTGCTGCATTTGTGCTATACATGGCTATATATCATAAATGGCCATTGTCAGTAGAGGCATTCCGGCGAAACAATCGCAATGTACAATGGTGGCTTCTCGCTTTCCTCGCCTTTGATACTGTGACCTTCTTGATATTTCTGCCCTATAGCTATCCAAAGTGAAAGAGTACGTGTTTCCCACCCCGCCCGTCGTAGATTCGTTTCCGGAGATATCCCAGGACGAGGCCACGGATCGGGCTCGATCATTCCTGGACTTCATCGGATTTGAGGCAAGTGAACTGACCTGCGAGCTTTACTTCCGGTTTGTGGCGGTGCATCACTTCCGTGGCCCTTGCAAATCCACCCATCGGATCACTTCGGGCTGGGTCATCGGGGGGTGCGCCCCTCATCTCCGGCTTTCCGACGAGGAGATCTCGAACCCCATCGAGGCTTTGGCGATTTACTCGTTCTTTGAGCGTCTCTGGATAGATCGTAAGGGTGTGCCCGAACCCGACGGAAGCGTGCCCGAATACCGCTTACCTCCGGACTGGGATTTGGTGACTTACGAGGGCTTCCTCGAGTCTCAGCTGGGTGGATACGTAAACTACTTTTCCTGGGTCCTCGCCTCGGAAACAAGGACTCGATCGTCCACCCGGACATCTACGCCATGGCCGAGAAGCGCGGCTGGTTTTACGAAGAAAAGGCGAAGAAGGATTGACGCTTTAGAACCGAATCGTCACCCCGGCCGAAACGTAGCTCACCCAGGCAAAGTTGCGCACGCGCGGCACATCCGCGCCGCCCTCCAGCACCCGGAACCCCACAAACCCCTCGGTCATGTTCCCCAGGGGGCGCTTGGCGCGCAGGCTCAGGTCAATCGCCCGGCCCGGGCCGCCTGCCAGGCCGTCCATCTCCACTTCGTAGTTCCAGCCCGCCCCCAGCGGCCCCTGGCCATAGATGTGCAGCAGCGGCACAAAGCCGGTGTTCCGCTCGGCGTGCACGGTGCCCCCTTGCACCAGCCGAATCTCGGCATCGCGCACCTTGAGCGTGCCGCCCACCGACCACCCGCCGCGCCACGGCTTGCGGTAGGTCAGCCGGTAGCTATCAAACTTGTAGCCCGCCGAAACGGCTCCCGCCGCAAAGGACTGCCCGCCAAACTGGGTGGCGCCGGGCAGGGTGCCTTCGCCGCTCTGCTGGAAGGGGGCGTACAGCAGCTTCCAGGTGCCGTCGTGGTCGTCGGTGTAGCCCAGGGCCACGCGCCCGTAGCCTTGCCATCCCCGGCCGATCAGCCCGGCCACGTTGATCTGGGTGCCAGTGGCCTTGGGGACCCGCGCGTAGTTGTAGCGGGTGGAGGTGAGGCCGGTTTCTAGTTCCAGCATCCAGCGGGTGTCGTCGGTTTGGGCCAGCGCCGTGGAGGCCAAGACAAGGAGGGGCAAGGGGAGGAAGCGCGTCATGGGATTGTGAGGGTCTACGAGGGCTTTGACCGGCGCGTTGGCAGGTTTTGAGGGTGCCTAATCACCTTGTGCAACCCCGCTTGGTCTTGAGCGTAGCCTCTTGTGGGCAGATCGGTTGGTAAACGGAAAGCTCTTCGGGTTCTTAATGACCTTCTTCGCGGGCTTCGCCATCTGGGAGGGGGTGGACAACTTTGTGACTGGTGACCACAGGATCAATTCTCGCCCGGGCGCAGTCTTGTTCGCCCACCCCGAGTGGTCCAGCGGTACCCTCATCGCCCTTGGGCTCCTGGCCATCTACGGGGGCGTGCGCATGTGGATCAACGACGAGGAGTAAAGAGAGTAAAGCTATGCCGATGACTAAGCGAGCCAAGTGGGGCTGGGCGCTGGCGGCGGTGACATGCCCCGTGGTCATGCTCTGGGGGATGTGGCGGACGTTTATCGGCGAACCCGTGGTGGAGGTTATGCAGACGCTGGAGGGTCCTGGTTGGACAGTGGTACTTCAACGAGTGAACTACCACTCCACGGTTCCATTTGTTTACGAAGTGAAAGCTTGCGGCAAGGACGATAGGTGCGAGGTCGTTTTCAAGGCCCAGAGGTTAAATGAAGAGACCTTTAAGGCCACTCGCCTGAGTGACCATCGGGTCGCGATTTCAGCTGTGGGCGCTGAGCTCTTCCACTACTCGAACTTCTTCTATTACGAGCCCGTTCGAGGCGCCGTCCTCAATTTTGAGCTTGATGGTCGACTTTGAGCCAAAGCTATACTGAGTCCCGCATGGCCGCCTCCCCGACCTTCGTGCCTGTGACCCGCTGGGAGGTGTATGACAATGCCATCAATAACGGGCAGTGGTGCCGTGAGCTGACGGAATTCCTCTATCCCGGCAACGAGGAGATGACCAGAGGTCACAATTGGGGAGACACTTACTCCGACATTGGCACCCTGGTGGATGAATCGAGGTTCCTCAAGGTCTGGCGGGGGCAGATGCAGCGCCTGGTTTGCGCTTATGTGCAGCGGTTTGACCACCAGTCCTTCGTCCAGCACGCCGAACGCCTCGGTCAAGTGCATATGGAAACGGGGTTCCCCCTTGCCGGCATTGCCGACCAGTGCGTGGTGGCGGTGGACTGGCCGTGGGAGCAGATACGTAAGTTCCTCCACCACCTGGCGGATATGGATGCAAGTGCGTTCATGACCATGATGCTGGGGAGGGTGTTTGTGGTGTTGCGGAATGGAAGCATCGAGTACTACGCGATGTGGGAGGGGGAAGACGATGGGCGTCCTGCGTGATCTGGGTCCGAACCTAATCCGATTGAGTCCTGACGATAGTGCAACGTTATGGGGGATCGTACAACAGCCTCCTAAGGAGCTTTGTGCCGGTAGCACTAGGGAAACGTACTACTTCCGAGGAGACCCAGCCGTGCTAGCAGAGCGGATTCGAATCGGGGCATCCGATGAAGGCCCGATGCTTTTCGGATTAGAAGGTGTGTACTTTCCTTACCTCGACCTCTATGCAGCCGAGCCCGACTTGAGAGGCGAGGTTAGGGAGCGAAGACTCCAGGGCTGCGGGCGCCAAGCGTGGTTCGCGCCCACCATGTCACCCGCTTTGGTCGACACTTTGCTTCGCCTGGCTTGCGACAAGTACCTTTACTACTTCCAGTACTCCTTGCACTCGACTACGATGCGACTTTATAAAGGCGATCCGGAATTCCTGATCGAAGTTGTACGGCGTAACATCACGACTATCCAGATTTAGCCTTTGGCTTCGGCCTTGCCCCCTGAATGCTGTCTTTGCTGAATGCCCAGCCGAGAATTTGAGGGTTAGGAAGCGGAGAATCCGTACCTCGAGAAAGCACATCCCAAATTCCTTGTCTAGAAGTTGTGGTCCTAGTAAGAAAAGTGGAGAGCCCAGCAGAACCACTCAATAGTTCAAGGACACCCGGCAAAGATCTGCTGGTCTCCCCTGAAGATGCACCAACAATTTCGATTCTCGCCAAAATTCTTCTGTTACCATTAAAATAGTCAGACAGTGGTATCGGCTGGCCGTTTTGAAGCTCCTTTTCTAGGACAAAAATCGTACGGAACGAAACTCCGATTTTTATCAATCTCGTCACTAAAGCCTCATTGTTTCCATTTGCTTCGGAGTACGTTTGTAAAGACGAAAAATCGATGGTTCCATTAGCCTCTACGGCCCGGATGTAAGCCGAAACACCTTCCGCTTTTTGTACATCAAAACGCTGCCAGGACTCTACAATGACCAAATAGTTCTTCGGATTTCCAGGTTTACCCAACATCTCGGAGGCAACCTTTAGATACTCATCCGATATGAATCCCAATTGTGATGCCTCGGAAGTGTCTAGGATCATTAACTCAACGGTCTCGTACGGCAATTTCTGAAACCACCCGGGCTCGCTTGCAATTGGCTTGAAGTACAGTGAAGGAAATAAATCTGTGCTGACGTTCCGCATCCCTCCTGATTGTTGGGCAAACGACCTTGAAGCTAGCCCAATTGCTAGAGCAAGTACGAAAACCCCGGATCTGCGCACAACCTAACCTCGCCTTTACGTCAGAAATAGCGGTTAGAGTAGTTGATATGACTACCCGGGAAATTTCTTCAGGTCGTCTTCATCAATTGCAATGATTACAGGCTGAACATAGCTTGCGTCCCACACTTGGCTGCGTAAAGTCTTGAAAAAGTTGGCCGAAGTGTCCAGGAACGCTGCATTTCGTGCACGTCCAACGTCTTGACGCTCCCGAACGGCCTTGATAGTTGCATCAGCCTGTGCTTTCAGGAAGTCACTTGCTGAAGGGAGTGACTGAGTAATGGCCTTTCCTGAAAGTCCCATGACCTCGGTATGAGAGGTTAACGTGAGCTTACTTCGGCTTGCCTCAAAAGTTAAGTTCCTTACGAGTCCATTTAGATCCAAACTGGCATCATCTGATGAGGCGCGAGTAACCAGCGTAAGACTAAAGCCAACCTTCGCTTTGATCGGAGCCGGACTGTTTCCACCATTAGCAATAACAACATTAACGAACTTGCTCCATCTTTCAATAATGTAAATCGTCGTTGTAGCTTTAGATGCACTAGCAGTTAGATAGCCCGCTTTGATCGCCAAGTCTTCGTTGAGGTAATGAATCTCCTGAGTTTCGTATACAAAGGGTTTGAGGGCATCCTCTGTCTTTGCAGCATTAGCCCCCTGAAATCCTTCCGTGCCACGAAGGAGCTTCGCAATATCAGCATACGTGGCGTCAACAGTGACGCCAGTTAGTGATGCTTCAGGTGAAGTAGCACCGCGGACTACGTTATAGTATCCACTGATCAATGTGTGCGGAATTGTAAAGTTTGCGCCGAGTGGCACGGAGGTGCCAGATTGAGCAAACGTAGCGCTCATCACTACCGTAAACGCGGACAGAATGATAGTGCGTGCTGTTTGAATTGCGACTCCCATGATCACCCCAACTCAGCGACTTTACCGGAACGGGTTGCCGATCTGTCAATAGTGTATCAAAAAAGTGACGCATACTCGTGACCTACCCCCGGTTACTCTCCAGCACCATGGTCACCTCGTCGCTGAAGGAGTACTCCTTCTCAAACGTCGTCGGCATGCCCGCCGCAATCAGCAGTTCGGCACACCGCGCATAGTCACCCCCCGGCACGGTGTCGTTCCGCGAAGCAAAGCTCAGCGTCCCCACCGCGTTGTCCCCGTAGCCGTGCATCACGCGCCAGTCCGCTCCGTGCGCCAGCAAGTACTCCACCATGTCCGCCCGGCCGTGGAAAATGGCCTGGTTCAGCGCCGTGGAACCCCACTCCGCGCCCTTCACGTCCACCGGCCACCCGGCTTCCACCATGCGCCGCACCAGTTCAAAGTGGCCATTGCCCGCCGCCTCGGGCAGCAAATGCGCCTCCGCCATCTGCAAATCGGGCGGGACCACCGTGGATCGCCCGTGCAGCACATCCACCACCGCCCGCTGGTACTCCGAGAGCCCCGCGAGAGGGAAGAGCGGCTCCAGGTCCACCCGCCCGCGCCGCGCCGCCTGCCAGGGCATATCCAGCCCTTCCGGGTTCGCGCCCGCCTCCAGCAAGGCCGCAAAGTGCGCGGCATCCCGCCCCCGCAGCAGCGCCCACATCAGCGCCGGCAGCCCGTGGTGGGGCATCAGCCGGGCATTGGGGTCCGCCCCAGCGCCCAGCAGCATTTTTAATCCTTCCAGGTCATCAAAATCCAGCTGGTGGTGCAGCACATTGTCCGTGCGCGGGTCCGCCCCGGCCTCGAGTAGCAAGCGCATCGTCTCGTTACTCACGGGCTCGCAGGAGTGATATAGCGACTCGCCGTCGTTCGGGTTTGCGCCCGCCGCCAGTAATCGCCGGGTGATTTCCACATCGCCCACGCGCCCACTGGCCCCGTACAGCGCCGAAAGTGGACTATCCGGATACTCGCCATCCACGTAGCTCCCGTTCACATCGGCCCCGGCGGCCAGCAGGGCTTCCACCACCGCCCGGATGCCGGATTCGTGGTCCGGGTGGTGCAGCAGCGCGGAGTGCGAGGCCATCACCAGGGGCGGCGCGTTCAGGGGCCCGCCGGGCGCATTCACCCAGCCAGGTTCGGCCAGCTTGGCTTGCACCGTCGCCAGGTCGCCCGCCGCGCAGGCTAGCCACGGGTCTTGGCGCAAAGAAGTCCCCGCCCGCGCCCACAGCAGAGCGGCATCTTTCGGGCGGGCGCGGTTGAACCCCCGCCCAATCGCCCAACCCGCAAAGGCCAGGCGCTGCATCTCCAGGTCGGCGCGCGCCACCATGCGGGCGGCCACTTCGGATTTCAATTCGGTCCAAGTGGCAAAGCCGTATTCCCGCGCCAGGATGTGCTGGGCGTCGTGAAGGGCAATGCGTGGCGCCCCTGCCAGTTGTGGGGCAAACTCCTGAAGGCGCTGCATAGCCTCGGGATGGGCGGTGCGGAGGTCGCGCAGAAGCTCTTTGGCTTGCTGGCGGAGGTGATCCCAGTGGGGATGTTCGGGCAGTGATTTCATCGTAAGTTCCCGGTGCGTTCTGCCCGGACCTGCTGCGAGCCGGGGCACCGCGACTCCGATGATCTGGTTTTCGGTTTTTAGTGGGGCGGGTTCAACCCTTTCCGCAGGTCAGGTGGCACCCCCTCGGTGCCGTACCTACCAATTTACCTCGCCATCAACGAAAATCGCCCCCGGGGATCAAGTCCTCCGAAGGCGATTTGGGTCTCGATCTGACGTACTTAGGCGCGGGCGCGTCGGCGGCGGGCCAGGGCCAGCAAGCCAGCCCCCATGGCCACCATCGTCATCGGCTCGGGCACGGCATCGTAGTAGATGGTGCCGTTCCAAACTCGAGGACTGAACGGCGATCCGCCACTGAACGGCCCACTCGTGGTGGCCTGCGCAGCACCAAGCGTTAACGACATGTCGGCATTGCTGTAGAACTGGTTGCTACCGTTGCCATTTGTGTAGCGGGGGGCAATGCCATAGTAGCGAATGGCCAAACCGTAAGTGCCGGCGCCCAGAATGAAATCCTGCGTGTTCGTGAAGGAAGGCAGGTCAGTGCCGGCTGCCGTGCCGGAACCGGAGCCGAGTAGAATCCATGCACCCGAGTTGCTCGTATTTCCCACGTAGGTGCCTCCTAGGCTCGTCGCATATACCTCCACCGAGAAGGGCGTACCCGCGGCAGCCGTGCTGTTATGGTCAAAGCCCGTCACGGTCACTCCATTTGTCACCGTGATGTCCATGTAGGTGGTCCAAAGGGGCGCACCGCCGTTGTTGCCGGAGAAGATAGTGCTAAGTGACTGGGCCTGAGCCACCGAAGCCAAGATCGTCGCTCCCGCGATAAGAAAAATACGAGTCCGCATGAGATGATTCCAGAGATCAGTGTCTCTGCGGATAACTATAACTCAGCGAGATGCTGAAGTGCGCGCCCCGCATGACTTGGATTCGTATCCTGGTAAAGGTACAGGCAAAACTCAAGATGATCAGTTGGATTCAACAACCCCTGTACAAAACATAAACCGCCCCCGGGGAGCATGTCCTCCGGAGGCGAGTTGGTTCTATTCGCGCAGGGCTTACGCGCGAGCGCGTCGGCGGCGGGCCAGGGCCAGCAAGCCAGCCCCCATGGCCACCATCGTCATCGGCTCGGGCACCGCATTCAGGCGCACGTTGTCGAAGCTGACGTAGCTTTCACCGCTCACCGTCGTCCCCGTAAAGCGCACCGTGATCGGCTGGCCGATCATCGAGCCCGAACCCGGCGTGGAGTAAACCAAGCTAAACGGATCCATGGTGCCGCTGCTCATTTGCACGGTGTTGGAAGCCAAAAGCGTGCCGCCCGACACCACCCCGTTGGTCAGGGTGCCGCCGGCCCACAGTTCGGCCGTGCCGCGCGTGGTGCCGCCCGTTCGACCCTGCAGGTAATCCAGGGTGTAGGTGCGGTTCGCCACAAAGACGTCGCTGAGTTGCTGCGCGAACGCGTTGTTGCGATACGCGAAGGCGATGTTGTTTCCGTCCTTGCCCGTGGCGGTGGTGTTCCAGATCCCTCGGTCTGCGCCACCCGTGGCTGTCGAACTCCAACCCGGCATCTGGGTGGGTGAGTAGAAGAAACTCCCGCTGCCAAGCGTGGGGTCCTCAAAACTATGATTCGTAATCGAAATCGCCTGGGCGTGCGATACAGCTACCGCTCCTAAGGCAATGCATGCAATAAACAACCGCATTGCATAAGTCTACTTTGCCGGTGAAATCTATGTCATCCCCGCAATGTTTGCAGTGAGTCCGCTGGTCACCCCGTCTATGGGGAGGTAACCCAGCCAACCTTCTCTGGCCAGGGGCCACGCTCGCCCTCCAGCCACTCGCCCTCGGGCCAGCCGAGCATGAAGAAGCCGAGGAGCTCCGCCGGGTCGTTCCACTCCAGCCGCTCACGGACCACAGGGTGCACGGAGAGGCCCTTGCTGTGCCACATCCCGGCCAGACCCTGCGCCCGGGCCGCGAGGTGCAGGTTCTGCACCGCCCCGGAAACCGCCATCACTTCTTCATCGCGTGGCACCGCCCGCTCACCCTCTTCGTTGAACCCCGGCACCAGGCCAATGGCAATCCACACCGGGGCTGCCCAGGCGCGCTTGTGGGCGGATTCCGGGTCTTGATCGGGGTGATCAGCGAGGTGAGCCGCCGCGTAGTGCTCGGCCAGCACCGCCCGCCCGTCGCCCATAAAGACTTGGAAGCGCCACGGCTCCGTATCGCGGTGGCTGGGCGCCCAATTGGCGGCCTCCAACATAACCTCGATGCATTCGCGTGGCACGGGTCGGTCGCTGAGGCGGCTAAGGCCCATGCTGCGCCGCAGGCGGATGACCTCCATCAGGGCGTCTAGGTTCAAACTCATGCCCTCAATCGTAGCTTGCGCGGGGGAGATGGGGGTGGGTACGGACGAGGTTCTGGAGGGCCACCCGATCGAGTTTGCCGGCCTTGGTGAGGGGAAGGGCGTGGACCAAGTGAAACCGCGGCCGGTGGCGTTGGTCTGCGAGAGCTAGGTCGGAGATATCCAGCGGGGCCTCCGAAACCAGCACCACCGCCTCACCCCAGGTGGCATCGGGCACGGAAGTGATAGCAAGGGGGTGTTCGCCTAGCTGGGCACGAATCTCGGCTTCCAGTGGCTCGGGCAAGATTTTGAGACCCCCGGAGTTAATGGCGAGGTCAGCACGGCCCCGCCAAGTGAAGCTCGATTCGCTCACCAGATGCGCAAAATCGCGGGTGACGACCAGCCCCTCCACCCACGGGGCTTCGATCACGAGGCAACCTTCCGCATCCTGCGAAAATCGGCAACCGGGAAGGGCGTTGAACTCAGATTCGCCGAGATCCAAGCGGCGCAACGCCACGTGGGATAAGGTTTCCGTCATCCCAAACGTGTGCCAAACCGGGTGCGGCCAGCCCCGCAGCCTTTGGACCAAGGCATCGTCCACCGGGGCGCCCCCCACCAGGATCTGCCCCATTCTCCTCAGGGTTTCGGGCGATTCATCCAGCAAGGCCTGCACCTGGCGCGGCACCAAAGAGGTCAAGGCGTAATCACCCGGCGGAGGCTCAGGCAAGGCCTGCGCTGGGCACGCTTCAAGGTCCATCCCCGTGGCCAAGGCCCGCACCATCACCATGCGCCCGCCTATGGGTTGCGGGTCTAGCGCCAGCAAGAGCCTAGAGCCATGAGGAACGCCCAAATGCTTGATCGTCGCTCGGGCCGACATAGCGGCCGCCGCTTTGGAGACCAAGAGCGGCTTGGGAGTACCCGTGGAGCCACTGGTCCGGACCTCAAATGTGGGCGAATCCAAAAGCAGATCGAAGAGCAATTCCAGGTGCAGATCCGGCCACGAAGGGGGATCGGCCCGCACTTCAGCCAGGGAAGCGTAAGTTCGCCCCGCCATGCTCACGGGCCACATCACCCAATCGTGCATCACAGCCCCAGCGCACTCACATCCCAAGGCTGCTCGGGGTCAAACCAAAGAGCATCCCCGCGCACTTCAAGCGGGCTCGCGAAGTTGTTGGCGTAAAGCGAGCCTGTACCAAGACCCTGGGTGCTGGCCGGGCTCTTCGAAGCCGCCCACTGGGCAATGGCATTGAGCCCGATATTGCTCTCCAGCGCCGAGGTCACCCACCAACCGATCCCCCGGGCTTCCGCCAACGCAATCCACCGCTCCGCCTGCGCAAAGCCGCCAATGAGGCTGGGCTTCAGCACAATCATCGCGGGGCGTACGGTGTCGAGCAGTGCGGCCATCGCCTCTGGCTCCTGAACCGGAATCAGTTCCTCATCCAAGGCAATGCGGAGCGAACCGGCAGCACATAGCGCCGCCATAGCCTCGGGCTGGCCCGGCGCAATGGGTTGCTCGATGCTGTAGACCCCGGCTTCGGCCAGTTTCTCCAGCTTCGCGGCCGCATCGTTCAGGCTAAACGCGCCGTTGGCATCCACCCGAATCTCGACCGTTGCGGAAGCCGCCCGCAACTGGCGAATGACTTCAAGCTCCTCCTCAAAGTCCGCCGCCCCGACCTTCATCTTGATGCACCCAAACCCGCGATCCAGCAATGAGCGAATCTGCGTCTCGATGTAATCGCGCGGCCCCATCCACACCAGGCCGTTGATGGGGATGCCATCCCGCCCTTCGGTGAAGGCCGAGGGATAGAGCACCTGCGCCCCATCATCCTGCGCCACCATCTCGGCCCCGCACCGCACGGAGAGGGAAGTAAACGACTCTCCTGCCGCCCATCGCCCGGCATCGGCCGTGGCTTCGGCTTGGGTTTCCAGGCTCAACCAGCCCAGCGGGGAGGCTTCGCCAAGCTTCCATCCCCCTGAAGAGCCCCGCTCCGCTAACACGCAGATGTCGCGCGTTTGCAAGTAGCCCTTGGATGTCCCCGCCGGGCGCAAGAACTGCAACTGGTGGGGAATGACCTTACGCATAGGCCGCCGCCCCCATGGCCGCCCCCAGGGCAATGCCCCACACCGCTGTGAGCATGGCAAGCTTGCCCAGGCTGGGGTTCAGGCGGCGCAGTTCCTCGGTTTTCACCACCTCGAAGGCCTGCCGTAGCGCCACGATCACCAGCAGGGCCGGCACCCACACAAACCAGTGGCCCGCGGCGCCCCACCGGAACGGGGTGGTGATGAGGAAATAGCTCCCGGC
This sequence comes from Chthonomonas sp. UBA2785, assembly GCA_002352215.1. Lineage (GTDB taxonomy): Bacteria > Armatimonadota > Fimbriimonadia > Fimbriimonadales > Fimbriimonadaceae > JAHBTC01. The sequence goes on from DEIB01000038.1 coordinate 20,471, forward strand.
GCCAATCAAGATCAGATGGTATTGCCGCGTCCCCCGGTCGCCCAGCCGCACCGCCATAGTGCGCTTGCCGTGTCGGCGGTCGCCTTCTTGGTCGCGCAGGTTATTAATGTTCAGCACCCCCGCCGCCAGCAGGCCAATGCCCGTAGCGGGAGCGAGTATCTGCCAACTGAATTCACCGGTGAGCAGCACGTAAGAACCCCCCACGCCCACCCAGCCGAAGAAGAGCAGCACAAAGAAGTCGCCCAGCCCGGCGTACCCCAGCGGACGTTTGCCCAGCGTATAGCCCATGGCTGCTGCCACCGCGCCCAAGCCCAAAGCCACGAAGGACCCCAGCCCAACCAACCCCAGCAACTGGTAACTGACCACCAGCAAACCCACGCCCAAAAGGGAAGCCAAGCCCGCCGTCACCGCCACCGCGCGCTTCATTTGGGCCACGGAGATCAGGCCCGCCGAAACCGCCCGGGTCGGCCCCAATCGCTTCTCGTCGTCCGTCCCTTTCAGGCCATCGCCGAGGTCATTGGCGAAGTTGGAGAGGATCTGCAGCGCCGTGGCCGTCAGCACAATCAGCGCAAACACTCCCAGGTCAAAGCGACCGGCATACATCGCTAAGCCACCGGCCAGCACCGTCGGGGCAATGGCTAAGGGGAGGGTGCGGGGGCGTAGCGCTCCCACCCACGCGGCGCGCGCGTCCTTAGGGGAACTTGGGGAACCGGCTGAAGTCGGGGTCACGTTTCTCCAAAAAGGCATCCTTGCCTTCCTTCGCCTCTTCGCTCAAGTAGTAGAGCAAAGTGGCATCCCCGGCCAGCTCTTGCAAACCAGCCTGCCCGTCAAGCTCGGCATTGAACGCCCGCTTGAGCATCCGAATCGCCAGCGGGGACTTGGCCTGAATCTTTGCGCACCATTCCAGCACCGTGTCCTCTAGTTGGTCCATCGGCACCACCTTGTTCACCAGGCCCATGTCCAGCGCTTCCTGAGCGTCGTATTGGTCGCACAGGAACCAAATCTCGCGGGCCTTCTTCTGTCCCACCACGCGGGCGAGGTAGCTGGCCCCAAATCCACCGTCAAAGGAGCCCACACGCGGGCCGGTTTGGCCAAAGCGGGCGTTGTCGGCGGCAATGGAGATATCGCAGATGACGTGGAGCACGTGGCCCCCGCCAATCGCCCATCCGGCCACCGCGGCAATCACAGCCTTCGGCATGGAGCGGATCATCTTTTGCAGGTCCAGCACGTTCAAGCGGGGCACTTCATCGTCGCCCACATAGCCACCGTGCCCGCGCACACTTTGGTCGCCGCCACTGCAGAACGCGCGTCCACCCTCGCCGGTCAGCACAATCACCTCGATGTCATTGCGTTCGCGGCAGATGTGCATCGCGTCAATCAGTTCCTTCACCGTCAGCGGAGTGAAGGCGTTGTGCTTCTCGGGTCGGTTGATGGCGATCTTGGCCACCCCGTTGAGGAGGGTGAAAGTGATCTCTTCGTACTCCTTGATCGGAGTCCAATCGCGATTCCAAAGCTGGACGGTTTCGATGGGCATAGGCTTTCCGTTAGTTTAGGTTGAGTGGGGGTGAGAGGTTTGGGTCGGCGCGGCGGCCAGGCCCTGCAAGAGGCGGCGGAAATCACGCGCGGTCTCCTCGCCGTCAGTGAAAAGGTCAATGATCCCCGGGCCAGGGGCGCGGAGGGCTTGGGCGAGTTGAACGGCGGCATCGGGGTCTTGCCCGTTGATGGCCGTGTAGGGGTAACCGAACTCCTGAGCCGTGGTCTGGGCGGTGCGATGGTGCGGAGTGGTCCACAGATCGAGGTGGCCTTCCCAGCGGTTCGGCCCGGGCAGGGCGCGGAAGATCATGCCGCCCTGGTTCTGGACGACGAGGACTTTGAGATTCGGGAGGGCACCCCGTTGCCAGAGGGCGTTATGGTCATAGAAGAATGTCACATCTCCCAGCACCGCGAGGTGGTTCTGGTGCGGAGCCGCGAGGGCGTGGCCCACTGCCGTACTCAGGCACCCATCAATCCCACTGGTGCCCCGATTGCTCCACCAGCGGTGGCGGGTGGGGCCGCTGAGGGTCAGGCAGGCCAGCCGCACGGAGAGGCTGTTGCCGAGGTGGATATGGGTGGCTTCGGGCAGGGATTGCTCGATGATCGGCCAGATTTGGCATTCGAAGCCTTCGGTCGCAGTCCCTTCGAGGCGAAATGAAGCTTGGCCATGAGCTGCCTGGTGAGCTTCGGCGTACTCGCGTTGCTCAGGACCCAACTCGTAGGACTGCCAATCGAAATCCGATGGAATCCGGTGCATCGTCCGGTCGAATACGGGCGTATCGGGCTTCGGTCCCCAGTGCCAGTGAGTCGCCCCGCTGGCCTTAATCCGCTCTCGCAAAAACTTGGAGACAAACGCCCCTCCCACCGTGATAACCAGGTCTGGCAGGAGGTTCTCATCGTAGATCCAAGTCTCCGGCGGGGTGCTGTGCCCGAGGTTCGCCAGGAGCTCACCCGTCACGGGCAACTCAAGACCCGCAGGCACTGAAAACGGACCCGGTTCTCGCTGCCCCACCAGCACAAGGGGACGCCGGGCGCGGGCCAGCTGCTCGGCAAATCCGGGGTCGCCTGCTTCCTGCCACCGCGCGACCTCAAAGCCAGCCTGAGTAACCGCCTGCGTCGGCCAGGGCTCGTCGGCGTAGAGCGGTTCCACCAGCGGCACATTCACATGCACGGGTCCGGCAATGGTGTCGCAAATCGAATCCACACAGTCCGCACTCAACAACCCATTCGGCGAAGGCTCGCCCGCCCAGCGCACATGAGGACCGTACAGCCCAGTTTGGTAGATCGCCTGGTTCTGCTCGCGGCCCACCGCCTCTACGGGCCGATCCGCCGTCATCAAGATCAACCGCTTGCGCGCAAAGAACGCCTCGCACGCCACCGGCAGCAGATTCGCAGCTGCGGTCCCGGAGGTCGTCAGCACCACCACCGGTCGCCCGCTCGCCTCGGCCATCCCCAGGGCTTGGTACCCCGCCGAGCGCTCGTCCACCACCGAATGAATAGCGAACCCCTCACTCGCCACCAAGGCCTGAAGCAAGGGCGCAGACCGTGACCCCGGACACACCACCACCTGCCGAACCCCGAGACCCGCCAGTTGACTCCAAAGGCGCATCCAGCGGGCAAAGGGTTCCGGGATCATTGCAACACTCGGAGCAGGGTCTGCGCCTTGGTTTCCGTTTCTTGCCACTCTTGGTCGGCCTGCGAACTCGAGGTGATGCCCGCCCCCACGAACAGGTCCAGCGTCTTCGGCCCCCAACGCATGCAACGCAGGTTCACATAGAGGTCCGAAACCCCCTCGATCCCCACCGGTCCCCAGTATCCCGCGTACAGGGCGCGGTCGTGGGCTTCGTACTGACGGATGAAATCGCGGGCCGTCAGCAAGGGCGCCCCGCACACGGCGCTGGTGGGGTGGAGCAGGTCCACCATCGTTTCCATCAGGTCAGGGCGGTCGGTCGCCATCGCGTCCACCACAAAGTCGGTTCGGAGGTGCACCACCGGTCCGGCGGCCACCGCGCGGGGTCCATCTTCGTGGTACTCACGCAGCCGAATCCGCTTGAACTGGTCAATGATGTACCGGGTGACGAAGGCCTGCTCTTCAATCTCCTTGGGGGACCAAGCGGTGTCTTCGGCGCGGCCCGATGCCGGCAACGGCCGCGTTCCGGCCAGTGCCATCGTCGAAAAATGTCGCCCATCCCACTTGCCCAGGAGCTCCGGGGTGGCGCCCAGCCACAGGCCGTAGTCGGGCAGGTACGCCGCGCTTACAAAGGCGTGGGGGTAGAGGTTCTGCAGGCGCGCCCACACGGTTTCGGGGGCCACATCCGGTAGGGGGCGCACCAAGCGGCGACTCAAAACCACTTTTTGCAGCAGGCCTTCCGCCATCCATCGCTGCGCGTGTTGCACGGCCTCGGTGAAGTCATCGGCACGCTCGTAAGCCCCACCAATTTCCGCCAAAGTGATCTCGGGGCCATCGGGCAGGTCAATCGCGCGGACCGTCTCGAAAGTCGCGCCGCCATCTTCGGAGCGAAACAGCCCGTCCGCCTGAATCCGGAAGGCCGCGTCCCCATCAAAGGGGTGAATCACGTAGCCCGCATCGCCCTGACTAATCGGACCGCGCGCGGACTGCACCTGCCCGATGAGGAACCAGACGGTGCTCTCGCCCGGTCGTCGCCAGGTCGCCCATCCCAAACCACTGGCCCGCGCGGCTTGCCAAAGCTTTGCCGCTGCCAATTTTGGATGTCCGATGCTGGCCTGCATGAGTTCACCGGTACAGACTTTCAAAAGTTTCTGAAAGTTGTATCTATTTGGATTCTACGTCCAATTCTTTCCACGCGGTAGGGATATCCGGACAAATGCCACCCGAAATGGGGCGACTGCCGAACCAGGGAAGGGGGCGGTAACATGACCCTGTGCCCCAAGGAAGTGGTCTCACCAGCGGTCCTCGCCCCGTTCATGCGCCTCGCGGATCCTCGCTGAACTGCGCGAACTGGCAGATTGAAGCGGCGTACCGCATGATCCAGAACAACCTGGACCCCGATGTGGCCGAGCGCCCCGAGGACCTGGTGGTGTACGGCGGCATTGGCAAGGCCGCCCGCAACTGGGAAGCCTTCGACGCCATCCTGGCCGCTCTGCGGAGCCTGAAGGAAGATGAAACCCTGCTGGTGCAGAGCGGGAAGCCGGTGGCCACCCTCCGCACTACCACCGACAGTCCGCGCGTGCTGATTGCGAACTCCAACCTGGTGCCGAAGTGGGCGACCTGGGATCACTTCAACGAGCTCGACCGCAAGGGGTTGATGATGTACGGCCAAATGACGGCCGGTTCTTGGATTTACATTGGTACCCAGGGCATCGTGCAAGGCACGTACGAAACCTTCGCCGAGCTTGGCCGCCAGTTCTACGGCGGCGATTGGACGAATCGCTGGATACTCACGGCGGGCCTGGGGGGCATGGGCGGCGCCCAGCCGCTGGCCGCCGTGCTGGCCGGGGCGCACTGCCTGGTAGTGGAGTGCCAGGACTCGCGCATCGACTTCCGCCTCCGCACCCGTTACGTGGATCACAAGGTCCGAACCATCGAGGAAGCCCTGGCCATCTTTGCCCAGGCCACCGAGCCCACCAGCGTGGCCCTACTTGGGAATGCCGCTGAGGTGCTGCCTGACCTCGTGCGACGTGGCATCCGCCCGGACGCAGTAACCGACCAAACCTCGGCCCACGACCTCTACAACGGCTATCTCCCGGCGGGATGGAGCGTGGAGCAGTGGGAAGTCGCCCGCCAAGGCAGTGAGGACGACCGACGCCACCTGGCCGGACAAGCCGCCCAAAGCTGCGCGGTGCATGTGCAGGCGATGCTGGACTTCCAGCAAATGGGCATCCCGGTGATTGACTACGGCAACAACATCCGCCAGGTCGCCAAGGATGCTGGCGTGGCCAATGCGTTCGACTTCCCGGGGTTTGTGCCGCAGTGCATCCGGCCCCAGTTCTGCCGGGGGCGCGGCCCGTTCCGGTGGGTGGCCCTGAGCGGCGATCCCGAGGACATCTACCGCACCGATGCCCGGCTGAAGGAACTGTTCCCGCAAGACCTGAGCCTGCACCGCTGGCTTGACCAAGCCCGTGAGCGCATTGCGTTCCAAGGACTGCCCGCCCGCATCTGCTGGCTGGGCCTTGGTGAACGCCACCGCGCCGGGTTGCTCTTCAACGACATGGTGGCCCGGGGCGAAGTCAGTGCCCCCATCGTGATCGGCCGCGACCACCTGGACTGCGGGTCGGTGGCCAGCCCGAACCGAGAAACTGAAGCCATGCGCGATGGAAGTGATGCCGTGAGCGACTGGCCGCTGCTGAACGCGATGACAGCCGTGGCGGGCGGCGCGACCTGGGTGAGCCTGCACCACGGCGGCGGCGTGGGGATGGGCTACAGCCAGCACAGTGGCGTGGTGATCGTCGCGGACGGCACCCCGGAGGCCGCCCAACGACTAGAACGAGTGCTGTGGAATGACCCTGCCATGGGTGTGATTCGGCACTCCGATGCGGGCTACGAAGATGCCCTGGCCTGCGCCCGCGAGCAAGGCCTGAACCTCCCGAGCCAACGCTGACCATGGAACTCACTCCCGGACAAATCCAAATTAGCCAGTTGCGGGCGCTTTACGAAGCCTGGCAGCCAGTGGCCTGGCCCGAGACCCTGTGGCCCGTAGTGCGCCGCAGCGCCGAGGTCATCGAGCAGTGGGCGCAAGGCGATGAGCCGGTCTACGGCGTGAACACCGGCTTTGGCAAGCTCGCCAAAATTCGGATTCCGGCGGCCGATCTCGGCCAGTTACAGACCAACCTGGTGCGATCCCACGCGGCCGGAGTCGGGGCGCCGCTGGATGAAGACGTCGTCCGGCTGATCGTACTGCTGAAGGCGGCATCTTTGGCCCGGGGGTATTCCGGGGTCCGCGAAAGCACCCTCCGCGCCCTCATGGACCTCTACGACCACCAGATTTGGCCGGTGATTCCGTGCCAGGGGTCGGTGGGGGCCTCCGGCGATCTCGCGCCTCTCGCCCACCTCACTCTGACCCTGATGGGCGAAGGGGAAGCGATGGTGGACGGGGAAGTGGTGCCCTCGGCGCTGGCTTTGGCCCGGGCCGGCCTGCAACCCATCGAACTCGGCCCCAAGGAAGGGCTGGCCCTGCTGAACGGCACCCAAGTCTCGACCGCACTGGCGCTGGCGGGGCTCTTTGATGCGGAGCGAGTCTTTGCGGCCGCCCTGGTGGCGGGGGCGCTGAGCACCGATGCCGCGCGGGGAAGTGATGCCCCATTCGATGCCCGTATCCACGAAGTGCGAGGCCACGAGGGGCAGATTCGGGTAGGGAAGTGGCTCCGAGAGACGATGCAGGGAAGTGAGATTCGCGACTCGCACCGGGTGAATGATGAGCGCGTGCAAGACCCGTACTCCCTCCGTTGCCAGCCCCAAGTGATGGGCGCGGCGCTTGATTTCATCGCCCCGGCGGCGCAGGTTTTGATGCGAGAAGCCAACGCCGTGACCGACAACCCGCTGGTAATGGCGGACACCGGTGAGGTGATTTCGGGCGGCAACTTCCACGCCGAACCCGTGGCCCTCACGGCGGACAGCCTCGCCATTGCGGTGGCCGAAGTCGCGAGTTTGAGTGAACGGCGCATTGCCTTGCTGATTGACGCCGGGCTTAGTGGCTTGCCCCCGTTCCTCACCCCGAATCCGGGGCTTAACTCGGGCTTCATGATTCCGCACGTCACCGCGGCAAGCCTGGTGAGCGAAAACAAGACCCTGGCGCACCCGGCGAGTGTGGATTCGCTTCCGACCTCGGCGAACCAAGAGGACCATGTGAGCATGGCGACCTGGGCGGGGCGCAAGCTCCGGCAAGTGGTGCACAACGCGGGCTTGGTGGTGAGTATCGAACTCCTGGCGGCGTGCGAAGGCATTGGGTTGCTCCGCCCCTTGCGCACGTCCGCGCCGCTAGAAGTAGCCTTTGATCAAGTGCGCAGCCTCGTGCCGCCGTTCACGCAAGATCGCGTGATGTCGGAGGGGATCGAGTTGATTCACGAGCAAGTGGTGCAAGAAGGTGCCTTCCTGGGCCTGACTTCTGAGTTCCTGGTGCCCGACGCATGAGCCCCGATTGGCGAGGCCGGGTGGATGCCGACGGCGGGCGGCGCTGGCATCAAGTGATCCAAACACCGAGTGACGAGGCGCAGGTGGTGTTTGTGGGCTTCCCGAGCGACGAGGGTGTGCGCCGAAACCAGGGCCGCCCCGGAGCGGCGGCGGGTCCGGCTCACCTGCGGCGGGCCATGAGTAACTTGCCCGAGGTTGACCTGACCCTTGCCGATGCCGGGGATACGTCCGTGACTGGTGACCTGGAGCGCGACCTCATCGCTCATGCGTCCGAACTAAGTCGATGGGTTCGACCAGATCGTCTCGTTGTCGGGTTGGGCGGGGGCCACGAGATTAGCGAAGCGAGCCTGGCATTTTGGCGAGAGTTCGCCTCGAACGGGCATGTTTTGAACTTGGACGCTCACTTGGATATGCGCGAGGATACCGCCCCGACGTCGGGCACCTCCTTCCGTACTTTCTTAGAAGCCGGAGGGAAGAACCTCCATGCCTTCGGCATCAGCCGCGCCGCCAATACTCAGCCTCTGTTCAATCTGGCCGACCAGCACGGGGTTCCGATTGTGATGGACACCGAAATGGACCCCTGGCACTGGCCGGCACAAAGAGAGAGGCTCGTGAGTCTCCTCAAAGAAGCCGAACACGTCTATCTCAGTCTTTGCCTGGACGTGCTGGAAGCCGGAACCGCCCCGGGGGTCAGCGCCCCTGCCGGGCGCGGGTTGAACGTGGCCGTGGTGGATGACTTTGTGCGCACGGTGGCGCAGTCCGGCAAGTGCCGCCTGTTTGACGTCGCCGAACTCAATCCTTCCCTCGATATTGACGAGCGCACGGCCCGCGTGGCCGCCCGCCTCATCTGGACCATGGTGGCGGAGCACCCCTTCGCATGAGTCAGCTCGTATTCCGCAACGGAAACCTGGCGACCATGAGCGGGGAAGGCCTGGGCGTGATCGAGCAGGGTGCCCTGGTCGTCACGAACGGCAACATTGAGTACGCAGGCCCGGAAAACGCATTGCCGCAACTCAACCCCGGCCACCAGGAAATTGACCTGAAGGGAAGCTGGCTCACCCCCGGCCTGATCGACGCCCACACCCACTTGGTGTACGCCGGGAACCGCAGCGACGAACACATCCGGCGCCGCGCGGGCGTGCCCTACGCCGATATCGCCGCCCAGGGCGGAGGCATCCGCCGCACCGTCCGCGAGACCCGCGCCGCCACCTCCGATGACCTCAAATCTGATGCCAGAAAGAGGCTGAAGCAACTCGCCCGGGGTGGGGTGACGACCATCGAAATCAAGTCCGGTTACGGCCTGGATGAAGCTACCGAACGCCGGTGCCTCCAAGTCGCGCGCGAGCTTGGCGACGAAGGCGTGGCCAGTATCACCACCACCTACCTGGGGGCGCACGGCTTTCCTCCGGAGTTTCAAGACCAGCCCGAAGCCTATCTGGACTGGGTGATCGCCGAAGTCATGCCCGGCATCGTACGCGACCACCTGGCCGATGCCGCCGATGCCTTTTGTGAGAGGGTTGCCTGCAATGCCGGCCAGACTCGCCGCTACTTGCAAGCGGCCAAAGACCTCGGTCTCAAACTTCACCTGCACGCCGACCAACTGACCGACGGAGGCGGCGGGGAACTCGCGGCTGCCCTTGGCGCTCTTTCGGCCGACCACCTGGAGTACTGCTCCGAGGCCTCTGCGCAGGCCATGGGGGAGGCCGGCACCGTGGCCACGCACCTCCCGGGGGCGTTCTATTGTCTGCAAGAACCGCAAGCCCCGCCCGTCCACTGGTTCCGCGAGTACCGCGTGCCGATGGCCGTCGCCACCGACTGCAACCCGGGCACCAGCCCCGTCACGAACCTCCCATTGATGATGCACATGGCCACCACCATGTTCGGGCTCACCGTAGAAGAAGCGTGGCAAGGCGTGACCAAGAACGCCGCCCGCGCCCTGGGGATGAAAGACCGCGGGGAACTACGCCCCGGGCTCCGGGCCGACCTCGCGGTGTGGGAATTTGACCACCCGCAAGACCTCCTGGCCAGCCTCGGCATCTATGAATGCCAGGGCACCTGGCTCGCCGGGCAAGCCGTTCAGCTCTGATCCACCACGGCCAAGGTGATGCGGGCCACGGCGGCCGTCACTTCGTCCACCTCGCGCACCATTTCCACATCCCAGACCTGCGTGCGCGATCCCTTGTGGACCAGTTTGCCCTCGGCGCGGATCAGCCCGACACGGGCCGAACGCAAGAGGTTCATCGAGACTTGCTGGCCGACCACCACCTGGCGAGGGAAATCCACGTGCCATAGCCCGCCCACCGAGGCCACCGTCTCGGCCAGGGCGGCAAAGGCACCCCCGTGCATCAGCCCAAAGGGCTGCGTGGTGCGGGCGTCCACCGGCATGTGCATCACCACGCCCGTTTCGTCGTAGCGGGTGCAGGTGATGCCCAAAGCGCCGGTCAAGCCTTGCTCAAGCTGGCGTGTGACCTCGAGGAGAGCTTCATCCGGCGTCATGACCCGCATTTTACATGGCGTGGCTCGGCCCGACCGCGCGAGGTAACGTCTTGCCATGAATGCAACTCGCCGCCGTCCCGGCCCACTGACATGGTTTGCCGCCGCCGGCGCCCTCCTGATTCTTGCTTGTGGTGGTGATGGCGCATTTGTCGATCCCGTGAGCGACCAGAACGTGACCCTGAGCGTGGCGGGCGTGCCGAGTGCCAATCCGGGGCAAACCTTCGATCTGCAGGTGGCGCACGACCCAGACCTGAACAACGACGGCAACTTTGTGCCGCGATTGGCGGACCGCATCGTGTTTTTTGTGGACGACGCCAAGATTCAGCCCATCGCGCCGATCAACATCCCAAATCCGGGCGAGGTTAATAATTTGACGATCCCGGTGACCGTCAGCCCGGCCGCTGAGGCCGGTACGACGATCATTCGCGCCGAACTCCGTAGCAGCGGTAGCGAGATCAACCCCAGCACCGCCGGGGAAATCGAAATCACCGTCACGATTCCGGCGCCTGGCCCCTAAGGGGCTTCAGAACGGGTTGGGGTGGTATCGGGGGCGCTCCAAGCGACCCCTTCGAAGGCCATCACGACGATGAAGACGATGACCATGATGATCAGGCCAAGCAAATTGATGCTCTGCAATCCTTTTGGCAGGCCCGGCACGAGGTCTTGATCGTCACTTGAAGTCGGTCTGCGCCCGATGTAATTGAAGTTCGGAGCATTCAATCCGGTGGCCACGTGACCGCAGCAACAGGCTTGGCCCTCTTGGACTTCGTCACCGCAAGTCAAGCATCGATAGAACGCACGATCCATCGCGTCGAGAGAGAATACCCGCCTTCATTTGTCAATGTCATAATATAGATTATCAGAAACAATGGAGGCTCAACTCAGGCCACTTCCCTGGGGGTGATGAGTTAGCGATTGCCGCTCGGAACTTGGGCTTCCTTGAGGATGTCGTTCTCGAAAAAGAGGAGCCAATCCTGTTTCGTCTTGGGGTGCGTGTACTTGTAGCCCTGAAACGGACCGGTCTTGCCCAGATACTGCGCCTTGCCACAGATCCGTTCCACTTCAGACAGGGTCATGCCACGCTTGACGTTTTTGGTGCACGCCTCCCAGAACGCCATCTCCGAACCGTTGCCGCAGCCGCTCAGGCCAACAACGATCAAAACGGCAGCAAAACTCAACTTCCAGATACCAAATGGCATGGGCACCTCGCCCAACGTGGGGCTATCTGGAAGTCTAGCCTAACCCGCCTGCCCATCGGGCATACAAATTGGTGCGTTACGCGGTCAAGCGATCGAGCAGGTTCTCCGCCGAGTCAAAGAGCTTGTCCACGTCTTCGTTCTCGTGGCGCTTCGCCATCAGCCACCAGGTGGCCGCGGCCAGCGCCGCTAGGCCAAGCCCCGCCCACACCCATTGGGTGCCGCCAGTGGCCTTTTCGGGAATCGTTTCTTCGTTGACGTGTTCCATGGTGTTCCTCATCTCTAAATCTCGGCAAATGCTCCCAGCTTTTTCAGGCTAGGCGTCATGTCTTTCTACGCCATTCGACGCGCGTCCCCCGGCCAAAGGTTCCTTCCCGCCTGCGCAAACTTCAGATTCGCTAAACTCTGGGGCACATGTTGGACACCTTGACGCGTCGATTAGGAGGCTTGGTCGCCGGTTGGCGCGGCCGTGGTCGCCTCACCGAAGACGACGTCAACGATGCTCTCCGCGAGGTGCGCACGGCGCTTCTTGAAGCCGACGTCAACTTCCTTGTCGCCAAGCAGTTTGTGGCCCGCGTGCGCGAAAAGGCGGTGGGCGAAGAGATCTTTGCCAACCTCAACGCCGACCAGACCCTCATCCGCATTGTCCGTGATGAACTGGTGGCCCTGCTGGGCGGCGGCGATACGCCGGTCAACTGGGCGCCGAACCCGCCCACGGTCATCCTTTTGGCGGGCCTGCAAGGTTCTGGGAAAACCACCACCTCGGCCAAGCTGGCCCTTTGGTTCCGCTCCCAGGGCAAGAAGGCGATGCTGGCCGCTTGCGACCTGCAGCGCCCGGCCGCCATTCAACAGCTTCAAGTCTTGGGCGAACAGATTGACGTGCCCGTGTTTACGGCCACCGGCACCACTCCCCCCGAGGTCGCCCGACAAGCCCTGGAGCGCTGCAAGCACCTTTTCCTCGATGTCCTGATTGTGGACACCGCTGGCCGCCTGAGCATCGACGAAGACCTGATGAACGAGCTTGCTGCCATCGAAAAGGCGGTGGGCTCGCATGAGCGGCTTCTGGTTCTCGATGCCGCCACCGGTCAAGAGGCCGTCAACGTGGCCGAAGCCTTCGGCAAGCGGGTGGACCTCACCGGGGTCATCTTCACCAAGCTCGATGGCGACGCGCGCGGAGGGGCCATTCTTTCCGTCCGCGAAGCCAGCGGCATTCCCGTCCGCTTCATCGGGGTCGGCGAGCAGGTGGAAGCGCTGGACCTGTTCCACCCCACCCGGATGGCCGAGCGCATCCTGGGCATGGGTGACGTGCTCGCGCTGATCGAAAAGGCCGAGGCTGCGTTCTCACCGGAGGATTCGCAGGACCTGCAGGGCAAGATCACCACCGGCAAGATGGACTTTGCCGACTTCTTGCAGCAGATCCGCATGGTGCGTCGTTTGGGCCCGCTCAAGAACGTGATTAAGATGCTGCCCGGGGCCGCTACCATGCTGCCGGAGGAGGCTCTGGATGGCTTTGACGAACGGAAGATGGACCACATTGAGGCCATCATCCTCAGCATGACCCCGGAGGAGCGTTCGAACCCGGATATACTGAATGGCTCACGACGGCGACGCATCGCCAACGGCTCGGGCCGAACTCCACAAGAGGTCAACCGACTCGTCGACCAGCTGTTTGAAATGCGAAGACAAATGAAGCAGTTCAGCAAGATGGAAAAGCGGATGCGTCGTGTAAAGCGCCGTTAAAGGCAACAACTAGGAGTTACAACAACAAACGTGGTACGAATTCGTCTTCGCCGCATGGGCAACAAGCACCGTCCCTTCTATCGCATTATCGTCACGAAGAGCGCTTCCCCGCGATCGGGCGCGCACATCGAGATTCTCGGCACCTACAATTCCCTCACCCGGCCCTCGACCGTCACCCTGAACGGCGAGCGAGCCCTGCACTGGCTGATGGAAGGCGCCCAGCCGACCGAAACCGTGGCCTACCTGCTGAAGCGAGAGGGTGTGCTGGAGCAATTCTTTGCCAAGCGACCGAAGGCCAAAGCCAACTACAAGTTCCTGGACAAGCGCACGGCTGCCATGAGCCAAGGTTCGGCGATGGATGAAAAGCCGGCCAAGACGGAAGAAGCCCCGGTTGAAGCTCCGGCCGAAGTCGCTGCCGAAGGATCCGAAGCATGAGCCTGAACCCGCTCGTAGAAACCCTTTTCCGCCTCGCGGCTCAAGACGAAGACGCCGTGAGCGTCTCCGATAAGAACGATCGCGGCACCATGGTCTACACCGTCAATGTGGCTCCCGGCGATGTCGGGCGCGTGATTGGCAAGGATGGCCGTGTGGTGCAGTGCATTCGCAACGTCGTTTCGGCGGTCGGTGCGAAGGGTGGCTCGCGCACCGTCGTCAAGGTCGCGGCGCGGGACTAATCCTCCCTCCTTAGTTGAATGCCTGGCCCCCAGGAAGCTGAATGGACACCGATTGGGCGTATCGTCGGTGTCTTTGGCCTCCAAGGGGGCCTTAAAGTTGAACCCCTCACCAATTTTGCGACCCGATTTGAGGTCGGGGCACGCCTGTTCTTGGGTGGCAAGGAGCATCGTATCCACAAGGTGCACTGGCACGGCCAGCAGGTACGCATTCATATTGATGGCGTGGAGACCGTCGAGGCCGCCGAGGTCTTGCGCGGTCAAATGCTCAACGTCCCCGCTGCCGACAAACCCAAGCTCGCGAAGGATGAATTCCGGGTGGTGGACCTCATTGGTTGCGAAGTGATCACAGCCGATGGCCAGTCCCTTGGGGCTCTGGAAGATGTGGTGGCCAGCCCCGCCCAAGATCTGCTTAAGGTCGGCGAGATTCTGATCCCCATGTCCAAGACCTTCGTGAAAAAAATTGACTTGGACAACCGCACCATCACCGTCGAACTCATCCCCGGCATGCTAAACGAGGAGGACGCTATTGTTTCTTGATGAAGCCGTCATTACCGTAACCAGCGGGAACGGTGGCAATGGCAGCGCCAGCATGCACCGCGAAAAGCACGTCCCGCGCGGCGGCCCCAACGGCGCCGATGGGGGGCGAGGGGGCGACGTCATTTTGCTCGCTCAACGAGGGTGCCGGACCCTCTTTGACGTGCGATTGCGCCAGCACATCGAGGCTCCGCACGGCAGTAATGCCCGCAATCAAATGGCCGGCCGCGATGCCGAGGATGTCACGATCGTCGTGCCGGTCGGCACCATGGTCTACGACGACGAGGACAACGAACTCCTGGTTGACCTCTCCGCCGATGGCATGACCTACGTGGTGGCGCGCGGAGGGCGCGGCGGGCGTGGCAACAAGCACTTTACGAATAGTGTCAGGCAGGCACCGGCGTTTGCGGAGAACGGTGCGCCGGGCGAATCGTTCCGCGTTCGCCTCGAACTCAAACTCCTGGCCGACGTGGGCCTCATTGGTTTGCCCAATGCCGGCAAGTCTACGCTCATCGGCGCGTGTTCGGCGGCTCGTCCGAAGATCGGGGACTACCCCTTCACCACCATCATCCCCAACCTCGGGGTGGTCAGGGTCGGGCACGATTCGTTCACCATGGCCGACATGCCGGGGCTGATTGAGGGCGCCAGTGAGGGTCTGGGCTTGGGGCACCAGTTCCTCAAGCACGTCGAGCGCACTCGAGTTCTCATCCACGTGGTGGATGCCTTCCCCATCGACGGCTCCGAACCCTGGGACAACTTCCGCGTGGTCGAGCAAGAACTGAGCAATTACAGCGAAGAACTCGCCTCTCGCCCGCGCCTCATCGCCCTCAACAAGGTTGACCTTGCCCCCGACCCCGAGTTCGTGGATTTGGTGAAGGAACCCTTCGTTGAGGCTGGCTACGAGGTCTTCCCGGTTTCTGGGGCGACCAACCAGGGTCTGGAACCCCTTCTCTTCCGCGCGGCGGCTCTGATTGACGAGAACGTCGTGGCCCCCGCCGTGCCGGTACTCAAACCCGCGCAATCCCGCAAGATGGACGATAAGTGGGAAGTCCGCGAAGACGACGGTGAATTCTTTGTGGAGGGCGCACGCATCGAGCGCCTGGTGCACATGACCAACCTCACCAACAAGGAAGCCCTGCGCTACCTCCACCGCAAGCTGGAACGAATTGGGGTGATTGACGCACTGCGCGAAGCCGGAGCCACCGACGGCGACACCGTGGTTATCGCGGGCTGGGCGTTCGCCTTCCGGGATTGGGGGTCATAGGATTTATGAAATACGGCATTCTGGGCGGCACCTTCGATCCGCCGCATAACGGTCACTTACATATCGCGCAAATCGCGTTGCGCGAACTCAAATTGGACGAGGTTGTGCTCGTGCCTGCCGGTTGGAACCCACTAAAGTTGATCCGTCCGGTCGCGAGTGGTCCCCAGCGATGGGAGATGTGCCAAGCCGCCATCGAGGGCGAGCCGCAGCTTTCCGTCTCGGACATCGAGCTCACGCAAAGCGGCCGAACCTACGCTTACGACACGATTCGAGAACTCAAACGGGCCCGCCCGGGCGATTACACCTTCATCGTGGGCGCGGATACGCTGCGCACCCTGCCCGAGTGGTATCAGATCGACAAACTCGCCGGGCTATGCCGCTTTGCGGCGTTCAACCGGGATGCCCTGCTGGTCTCCGACATCTTGGGGCAGCTCTCCACGATGATTGCCGACCGGGTGGTGACCATTTCGGCCCCGTTAGTACCAGTTTCATCGTCTAAAATTCGAGAAGCCCTCGCGCGCGGCGAGAGAATTGACCACTGGGTTCCCCCTGCCGTCGCGGATTACATTGAAAGGAGCAAACTTTATCACCCCGAAACCCATTGACACCGACGCCAAGGCCGCCTTGGTCCAGGAATACGCCGACGACATGAAGGCGATTGACATCGAAGTCATTGATGTCAGCCGCAAGACCTCGGTCACCTCGCGCCTCGTGATCTGCACGGGCACCAGCGACACCCACGTGAGTGCCATCGCGGACCGCGTGTTTGAGCGGATGAAGCACGACCAAGGCATTGCCCCGGTGCAGCGCAATATGGGCCCCAAGATGGACGGCTGGGTAGTGGTGGACTACGGCGACGTTGTGTTCCACTGCTTCCGCGAAGAAAAGCGCCAATTCTACGACCTCGAAGCCCTCTGGAAGGACATTGGCGAAAACCCTGACCTGATTCCTGACGCGTGAACGAGCACGACACCGACGCCACGCCGGACGCGACGCCCGAAGCCAACCCGGACGTGCCCCTGGCCGAGAACCCGGAGCCGCATGAAGAATCGGCTCCGGAGGCCGAGGTTGTCGAAATCGCTCCGGCGACCCCGGCGGAGATTGAACGCGCCGAGTTCTTGATTCGCCAAGCGCATCTTTTGCGCCAGCGCGGGCAAAACACCGAAGCCTCGCGCAGCCTGGAAGAAGCCGCCAAGATCGCCCCTGGCCACGCCGCTACCCAGATTGCCGTGGGCGATAGCTACGCCGCCCGCAGCCGTTGGGACAAGGCCCGCGCTTGCTACGAACTAGCCATGCGCGTAGACCCCACCAACCGCGAGGCCGAAAGCAAGTACGGCGAGGCCGTTTTGAAGGAGAAAGGCATGGACGAAGCCCTGCTCTTGCACTCAATTGATGGCGGCACCGGTGCGGCCAGCCCCAAGGCGGCCACCATGCTTAGCGTCCTCCTCCCGGGCCTTGGCCAGATCGTGATGGGACAAACCCGCAAGGGGGTGCTTCTCATGGTGACCTGGGCGCTTGCGATCATCATGATCAACCTTATGCCGGGGGGCTTCAATGGCCTGATGAGCCTGTTTGGCGCCAGTCGCGAAGAGTTCAATCCGAGTGTGCTCCTTCCCTGCTTCGTGGCGGTGGCGGCCCACATGGGATCGATCTTCGATGCCGCCAGCCAAGCCAAGCGCGCCCAACCAGTTCGCATCGAGCGGCCTGTGCCGCCGGTTGACAAGCCGTTCTAGCTTGGCTTAGTTTCTTGGCGATAATCGCCAACAATAGGTTCGTATGGACCGCTCGCCCACCAAAGCCGAGATCCTCGGCGCCCTAAGCCACGCGCTGGACTTGGTGGAAGGCCAACCGGAAGGCCACGCCGAGCGCTCTGCCCGCATTGCCTTGCGCCTGGGTCAGCAGTTGGGTCTGGATGACGCTACGCTGAACAACCTCTACTTCGCGGGGGTGCTTAAAGATTCGGGCTGCTCCAACAATGCGGTGCGCATTGCCAAGATGTTTGGGGGTGATGAGCATCTCTCCAAGAAGGCCGTCAAGCTCATTGACTGGACCAACGCGCTGGAATCCGTGAAGTTTGCCTTTCAGTACACCGAAGTTGGCCAGTCGCTAGGGAGCAAGCTTCGGCGCATGGCCGCCAATATCGGCCCGCCGGGGCAAGTGATGAACGAGGTCACGGAGGCCCGCTGCACCCGGGGGGCGGCTATTGCGGCTCGCCTTGGCTTTGGGCTGGATGTGGCGGATGCCGTGCTCTACCTGGATGAGCACTGGGATGGCCAAGGAGCGCCCTATGGGAAGCGAGGCGACGAAATTCCTTTGATGGCGCAGATCTTGTGCCTGGCGCAGACGTTTGAAGTGTTCATGGTGGCATTTGGCCTTACAAACGCTTACGACATGCTGGCGGATCGGCAGGGCAAGTGGTTTAGCCCTGAGCTGTGCGCGGCCATGCGCGCCCTGGAAAACGAGAATGAGTTTTGGGCGGGGCAAGAAGCCTGCGACATGACGCCCTTCCGTCCCTTGCTGGATGAGAGTGCGGCTCTGGATGCCGACATTGACTCCATTTGCGAGGCCTTCGCCATGATCATTGACGCGAAGTCAAGCTTCACCGCCGAACACAGCACCCGGGTGACGCAATATGCCGTGGCGTTATCGCTGCAGTTCGGATTCGATGAAGGCCAAATCCAGACGATGCGGCGCGCCGGCCTGCTGCACGACATCGGCAAGCTGGGGGTGCCCACCACGATTCTCGAAAAGCCGGGCCGCTTGGACGAAGCTGAGTTCGCTCGGGTGCGCGAGCATCCGAAGTACTCGGACTCCATTTTGCGCCCGATCCCGACCTTTGCCGCCATCGCCGAACTAGCCAGTTCTCACCACGAGCGACTAGATGGCAAAGGCTACTGGCGAGGCCTGGGAGCGGAGCAACTTCCGCTTGACGCCCGAATTCTCACGGCCGCTGACGTGTTCGATGCCCTCACCGCCCGGCGCCCTTACCGAGACGCCATGCCAGTGAGCGAGGCCCTGGCCATCATGCGAAAAGACGAAGGCACGGCCTTTGATGGAGCCTGTTTGGCCGCACTCTCTGAGATTTACGAAGACAAGCAATTGGCCGCGGCCTAGAATCCGCCCACTTCACGGGGCCGGAACACCACAACCCCCGTCACTCGCGGTTGCCTCTTAATCGCCTCGAGAAAACCCTGCTGCTTCACCACCATTTTCTGGGAAGAGGAGGCATGCAAGAAGTACGTCTTCCCTTCCTCATCCCGCACAAACAGGCCAACGTGGCTGGTGTCCAGCCCCTCCCGGTCGGTGGTAATGCCAATCAGGTCGCCGGTGCGCAAGCGAGTTTCCGCGCCCCCCAGGGCCGACAACGGCACATACGGCAACCGGAGCCCGCTCAGGCGGTTCTCATGCTGCTTCAGCGCCGAGATCATCGGGGCCCCACCGGCGGCAATCGCGGGGTACTTGTCCGCGTTCTGGGTCATGAAGTTGATGCGCTTAAACTCCGTCACCGCGCCGGGGAGTTCACCCGCCAAGTTCGTACCCAGCTGCCGCTGACCCATGTCGTAGAACCATTCGGTGGTGTAGTGCAGGCGGCTAGCGTAGCCCGTGTTGCGCCCGTTACGGTAGCGGGTTTCCTCCACTAGCTTCACCAGTTGTTCCGGGGTCTGCGGGCTTCCTTTCAGCCAGCGCGCAATATTGAAACTCACCTCGGCTAGGGTCACACAGTCCAGGCCATCCAGCACCACCGTGCAGACTTCCCTATCGGGGTTTGTGTCCAGCGTGCCTCCCACATAGGGAGTGCCCAAAAAGAACTCTGCCACCCGAACCGTTCGTTCACCAATCGGTAAGGACACCCATTGCTCTGCCCGCGCCGCTCGCTGAATTTCGCCCAGAACCGCTGCATCCGGCGGAGCAACGACCGGACCCGACGCCAGCGCCAGAATAAGGCTTACCACCAAGGCTCCTGCTGCGCCAGCCACAGCCGTAGGTGCGGAATCTCGTGGATAAGGCTTGCCCCCGGGCAATCGGTTTCACCCGGCGCAAAGTCCACGTGCCCTTTGATGGCATGCGGAAACACCTTGTGTTCACGCGCCAAATACGAAGTCAGTTGATACAAAGACTGCCTCTGTGGTTCATGCAGCGTGTCCTCGGGGAACAACCCCTCCACCACGATCAGCAGGTGCCCCCGCACGTCGTATGACGTGTTGGTGTCGCCGGGCAGTTCCACCGGGCGCGCCTCGGCAATCCGCCCGCTCCAGTCAATGTAGTAGTGGTAAGGGATGTCCGTCCACTGCGGCTTGGTGCGCCCCCCGGCCAGTTGATCCTCGCGCTGAGACCACGCTTGCAGTCCGCGCAGTTTGTCGCCAAAGTCCCGCTGGGGAGTCTGCTTCACGCCCGTGTGGTGGATCGTAATTCGCGTGATGGTGTGCGGCTCCATCGGCAGCACTGGAGGCTTGGCTCCCCACTCTTCCCGGGTCCAAATGGCCGGCTTGGTGCCGTTCGTCGGCACGTCGGGCGCCTTCCAGTGATCACTCATCAAGGCCAAGGCGAGAAACATAGGCAGGAGAGTACCCCTGCGTGGTAAACCGTCCCCCATGGGCATTGACCCCCGCATTTCTCGGAGTGACTTCTTCCGTTCAGTGGCCGTTCTCGGGGCCGTCGTCGCCGCGCAGCCGGCTGCTTTCCCGCAGACCCCCGAAGAGTGGACAGAAGCTGACCTGGCCCGCGCCGAGCGGCTGGCCGGGATCACCCTCACCGAAGATCAGCGCAAGGCCCTCCTCCGCAACATCCTCACCCAGGCGGACACGATGAAGGAGCTGCGGGCGCAGCCCATCCCTAATCATGTAGCGCCCATGATTCCCTTCCGGGTGTGGGGTCGCCAGGGCGAGGCGGCTTCCGACACGTTTGTCGAGGTTGCCCCTCGCGGCCGCATCCGCCGGCCCGAGCGAGAATCCGACCTCATGTTCCTCACCGTGGCCGATCTGGGTCACCTCATTCGCACGCGTCAGGTCACTTCCCGCCTGCTTACGGAAATCTCCTTAGAACGTCTCCGCACCCTCGGCCCCAAGCTGAACTGCGTCATCAGCCTGCTCGAAGATCGTGCCCTGGCCCTGGCCGATACTCTCGACGAGGAAACCAAGCGAGGCCGGCTGCGCAGTCACCTGCACGGCATCCCGGTCGCCCTCAAGG
Source organism: Chthonomonas sp. UBA2785 (assembly GCA_002352215.1). Lineage (GTDB taxonomy): Bacteria > Armatimonadota > Fimbriimonadia > Fimbriimonadales > Fimbriimonadaceae > JAHBTC01. The sequence continues at coordinate 41,204 of DEIB01000038.1, forward strand.
ATCTCTATTCGGCGCAAGGAGCCCCGACCACGTGGGGCGCCGCCCCGTACCAGAACCAATACATCGACTCCGACGCCGAAGTGGTGAAGAAGCTCGAGGCCGCGGGAGCCGTGCCCGTCGCCAAGACAAGCGTCGGCGCGCTCGCCTACGGTGATCTTTGGTTTGGCGGGCTCACTCGCAATCCGTGGAACCCCGAACAGGGCTCCAGCGGCTCCAGTGCCGGCAGCGCTGCGGCCGTGGCGGCGGGCCTCGTGCCCTTTGCCATGGGCACGGAAACGCTGGGCAGCATTGTTTCGCCTTCCCAGCGTTGCCGGGTCACGGGCTTCCGCCCAACGTTCGGGTTTGTCAGCCGCGCCGGAGCCATGACCCTCAGCTGGACCATGGACAAATGCGGCCCCATCTGCCGCACCGCCGAAGATGCCGCACTGGCCATGAGCGCCATTGTCGGCCTCGACCCCAAAGACCCGGCGACCGTGGAGCGCCCGTTCCGCTACCGCCCCCTGCGCAATCTCAAGAACCTCAAGATTGCCCACGTGGCGACCTCACCTCTCGAAGGCACCGAAACGGCCAGCGTGATGGAGACCGTACTGGGATGGGTGCGCGAACTCGAAGGCGACCCGCAAGCGGCCATCTTCACCGGCCCGCAAGCCGGGATTGACGATGTCCTGGTCATCGAAGCCGCTGCCGCCTTTGATGATCTAACCACCAGCGGCCGGGTAGATGAAATGAAAGGCAGCCTGTGGCCGCCCATCTTCCGCTCCGCCATGTTCTTCACGGGCGTGGACTATCTGCAGGCGATGCGCAAGCGCACCCTGCTCCAACAGACTTTTGAATCGGAGTTCGGCGATTACGACGTGATCATTGCCCCCGACCGCGCGGGTGAACTCCTTATCACCACCAATCTCACCGGGCACCCGCAGATCTACATTCCGCTCGGGCCGGATGAGCAGGGTCGCCCGCAGGGGTTCAGCATCATCGGACGGCTGTACGAAGACGCCAAATTGCTGGCCATTGCCGACCTCATCCAACGGAAATCGGACTGGTATCTCCGCCAACCGGACCTCTCGGGACTGGCGTAGGAACCGATACACGACCGGAAAACGTTCTATTTTGTAAGGGTATTCCTCATGAACCTGATTGGCTTGGCGCTGGTACTTTTCGCGACTCCGTCGCAACCGCAAGATTCACTCATCGACCTCTCGGTGAAGGCAGACTCGATGGAGTCGGTTCTCGCACAACTCAGCGAGCAGTCTGGCTTCAAGTTTGAGGCCAGCGGAGATGTAAAGAACGACGTCATCAGCGTCGAATGGTCTGACGTGACCCTTGACAATGCGCTGGAAGCGCTGGCCACCGCTAGCAAGAGCAAGTGGACGCAGCGCAATGGAATTGCTTACCTCGGCCGCGATAGCGTGGAAATGCGCCGGGACGAACGTGCCCGAGCGGACCGATTTGAGGAAGAGCTAGCCAAGACGCTCAAAGAAATGGAAAAGGTCGTCGGTGAGGGCATGCCGAAGATGGATGGCGAAATGGGACCGAACATGACCCCGGAGCAGATGCAAAATGCGGCGCGCATCTTCCGAGATGGCATGCCGGGCAATCGCACCGCTATGCGCCTCCTGTTGAGCGTCAATCGCTCGACACTCGCGAAAATGGCCCCCGGCGAGCGCCTCGTTTTTGCAAACCGCAACACGCCCATGCAAAAGCCGCTGGCGGTGAACTTGCCGAACCTGGTCAAGACCTACTTGGATGAGATGGCCGATGCGCCTCAAATGGGTCAGCGCTTGAGTCGGATCCGTCCTGCAGGCGGCGAACAGCCGCGTTCCCCAGACGAAATTCTGAGGCAGGATGGCGCGAGTCGAGTGTTCCTCATTGTGCGGCGAACCGAGGATGGTGGCAGCCTCAGTATCGAAATGGCCTTGACGGACCCCCAAGGCGTGACCCTAGCTTCCGGTTTCCTGAGTACGGAACAGTTCTCTGGCCGCCAACAGGTGTTTATGTCCTTTGGCAATGCGCCGGGCGCGGGCACTCCTGCATTGCCCGAACCGCCGGCACCGGAAGGAAAGCCGATCGAACTTTCCCCTGAACTCAAAGAGACCCTCACCTTCTTCGGTGGACGCAATGGGGGCGGAGTCATGGGACAAGTGGTGACCCAAGTGGCTTTCGCCATTGCCGGGAATGACGGAAGCGATGTCATCAGCTTCGATGGAGGCGGCGGCGAAGATTCTGAGCCCGTAACCAAGACCTGGAGCGACCTTCTCACCACCCCCGATGTGAACGAGCCACTGGGGTGGTTTGTCGCACCTCTGATGCGCGCGGCGACCCCCGAGAACGACTACGTCATTTGGCTTTCCGACAGGTTGTTTGCCGATACCGCTCAGCGCTTTGCGGGCGGCAAGCTTACGGACAAGGAGTACGACACTTGGTTTAAGGATCAGGGATACGAATCCATGTCGGTCAAGGGCACGCAGGTTCAACGCCCGGTTGACCTTGCCAAAGCCGCCGCGGGCCGCGTGGACCGAAAGGCGCTCGCCATTGCCCTCCAATCCGGTCTCGCTCAAAATTCCCTGCGACTCAACCAAATTGCGCGCTACACGACCACGAGCGCGGAGCCTCACTTCCAGTCCGGACTGGACATTGCGGTGGCCAGCCGGCTGGATGGTCTGCTGGGCTCCCAACTGCGAACGGTCTACGGCGCCGATCGTACGGCGCTCCAAATTTGGGATCAACTCCCGGCCGATCAGCGACCGGTGCCCGCCACCAACAGCGCTCCTGCGCCGGTCACGGTCTACCCCACCCGAATGGGCGGCAAAATCAACGACAATCTGTTCTGGAATGTCTTCAACGACGATCCGGGCCCGACGGTCGAGCGGCAGAATGAAAACGGCCAGCAACGAGTCTTTTCGACTTTTAGTTTGTCAATAGGAGGCGGTGGTGCCGCCGGTGTCCCCATGATGTTCGGTGGCACGATGCAGGATGAACGGACCGAGGTGCTACCGCGAGGTATCCCGGGCGAAACGCTGCTCAATATAACGGCCCGAGGCAACCAGGTTCTCAAGGCCATGACGGGTACTGGCGGGGGAGGACAAATCACCACGGCAGGCAGCCTGGGTTCCAGCAAAGCCGCGCGGGAAGCCATGCAGAGTGCCACCCAGGGTCGCATCCCGTTCGGCGGGCCGGAACTGACCCAGTTCCGCGTGGGCAGCCAAACCACCTACACGTTCCAGTTCATGCTGGCGCGAGGTGTGACGCTTACTCGGCAGTTGCGCGACGCCGACTTTTCGGGTTCCACGGTCTCGAACTTCAGCCAACTCCCCAGTGAGATGCAGGCGGAATTCACCAAGGCCTACAACGAGACCAAGCAGCGCATGGCCGCCATGACGCAGCGCATGGGCAACGGGAACCAGCAGGCTCCCTAATCACCCTCGAACCGGGAAGGTACAACGCCATCTAGGATGTTGGATCGGTACCTTCCCGATGAGTTTGAGTCGAAGTGGCGCGCCCGTTGGCAAGACACTGATCTCTTCCTGACCCAGGAGATCGAAGGGCGACCCAAGTTCTACGCGCTCGACTTCTTTCCGTACCCGAGCGGCGCGGGCCTGAGTGTTGGGCACTGCCGAAACTACATCCCCACCGACGCCATCGCCCGCATGAAGCGGATGCAGGGCTACAACGTGCTGCACCCCATGGGCTTCGATGCCTTTGGCTTGCCCGCCGAGAACGAAGCCATCAAGCGCAAGCGCCACCCCGCCGGGATGATTGACGACTACGCCGCCAACTACCGCCGCCAGATGGATTTGGTGGGTATCGGCTACGACTGGTCGCGCACGTTCAAGTCCAGCGACCCTGATTACTACCGCTGGACGCAGTGGATCTTCAAGCTTCTGTTTGATCGCGGATTGGCCGAACGCCGCATGGCCACCGTCAACTGGGATCCGGTGGAAAAGACCGTGTTGGCCGACGAAGAGATCATTGGCGGCCGGGCGGAGCGGAGCGGCGCCCTGGTGGAGAAGAAGGAGATTCCGCAGTGGTTTTTCTGTATCACCAAGTACGCCCAGCGCCTGCTGGATGACCTCGACACTATTGACTGGCCCGAAGGCATCAAGCAGATGCAGCGCAACTGGATCGGGCGCAGCGAGGGTGTGGAGTTCTCGCTGGACGTCGTGATTCAGGGCGAAGACCTCGCCAACCCGGCCCATGCCGTCGAGGACCTGCGCGCCTCCTTCCCGGACCTAGAACGCGCCCAAGATCAAGCTCTGGAATCCATCCGCGCCGCCAAGACGTGTCTGGAAACCCTAAACGCCACCGAAGCCCTGGCCCGGTGCCAAACCCTGCTCGTGCTGGCCGCCAGCCCGATTTTTGAACCTGCCGCCTTTGCTTCGGATGACCTTGCCACTCTTCGCACGATTGCCGAGGGACCGCAGCGCCGCGCCGATGCCATTGAAGATCTGCTGGAAGAGCTGATTGACGAGGTTGCCCAGTTCAAGGGCGAGGCGGCCACCGTGCGTGCGGCCCTGATGCACCTGGAGGCCGCCGGGGACAACTTTGACACCATCGAGGACGCCTTCGAGGACTTCATTGACGCCACGGATGAACCCGATGAACTCACCGTACGGGCGAAGCCGATGTCGTTCCGGGCTTTCACGACCCGGATCGACACCATCTACGGCGTCACGTTCTGCGTTCTGGCCCCCGAGCATCCCTTGGTTAAGACCATCGCCAAGCGGGTCCGGCCTCGCCACCGCGCGGTCATCGCGCAATACCAAAAGCAAGCCCGTGAGCTGAGCGAAACCGACCGCACAGCCGTGGATCGCCCCAAGACGGGAGCCTTCACCGGTGCCTACGCCGTCAATCCGGCCACCGGAAAGCACGTGCCGCTCTACCTGGCCGACTACGTGCTGATGAACTACGGCACCGGCGGGATCATGGCCGTGCCGGGCCACGATGAACGCGATTTTGAGTTCGCCCATAAGTACGAGCTCCCCGTGGTGCCCGTCATCGCTCCGGCGATTGATTCCATCCCCGAGCTTCCCTACGCCGCCACCGATGGCTATTTGATCAACTCGGGCTCGCACACCGGGCTCAAGGTCGAGGAAGCCAAGGCGCGTCTGGCCGATTGGATGGAAGCCGAAGGCATTGGCGTGCGCAAAGTCAACTTCAAGATGCGCGACTGGCTCATCAGCCGCCAGCGCTATTGGGGCTGCCCGATCCCGGTCGTTTACAACTCCGAGGGCGGCATGGAGCTGGTGCCGGAAGATCAACTCCCCGTCACCCTCCCTGACGTAGAGCACTATGAGCCGGGGGACGACGGTTCCTCACCGCTGGCGGGCATTCCCGAGTTTGTCAACACCACCACAAAGGACGGCACGCTGGGCCAGCGCGAAACCGACACCATGGGCGGCTTCGCCTGTTCGAGTTGGTACTTCCTGCGGTTCTGCGACCCGTTTAATCAAGACCAAGCGTGGGACCCGGAGAAGGTGGCCAAGTGGATGCCGGTGGACTGCTACGTCGGCGGCGCCGAACACGCCGTGATGCACCTGCTGTACGCCCGGTTCTGGACCAAGGTGCTCTACGATGCGGGACTGGTGCCGGTGAATGAGCCGTTCCAGCGCCTCATCAACCAAGGGCAGGTTTTGGGGCGCACCCCGTATCGGCAACCGCGCGAAGGCGAACGTCTGGAAGTCGGCGAAGACGGCATTCTGATCTCGTACGATGAAGCTGCCAAGCTTCCTGAGTCCGATGTGACTTGGAAGTGGGTGCGGATGAGCAAATCCAAGGGCAACATCGTCACCCCGGACGAAGCCGTGGCCGAATACGGCGCCGATGCCCTCCGCGTGTTTGAGCTCTTCGTCGCTCCGTTCGAACAGAACGTGCAATGGAGCAACGAAGGCATGCAAGGCAGCGTGCGGTTCCTCAGCCGCGTGATGAAGTGGGGCGCCGAGCTGAGCTCCATCTATCAACCGGACTGGGCGCTGATGATTGACCAGCACGAGGCCACAGACCTCTCCCGCCAGATTCGGCGCGTGACCCACCAGATGGTCGCCAAGTGCGGCCACGACATCGAGCGGTTTGCCTTCAACACCTACATTTCGGCGATGATGACGGCGCTCAACAAGTATGGCGACTTGATGCCGAAGGACGCGAGCACTCTTACGGAAGCCGAACAGGCGGCCTGGAGCGAGGCCCTCAGCGCCTTCATCCGCGTCTTGGCCCCCGCCGCCCCGCACACCGCCGACGAGATGTGGTCTGGCCTGGGTTACGAAGAGTTCACGCTCAACGAATCGTGGCCCGAGGCCATCGAGGCCCTGGCGGCCGAGGACGAAGTCACCGTGGCGGTGCAGGTCAACGGCAAGCTCCGCGACACCATCACCCTGCCCGCGGGATTAGGTAACGAAGAACTGGAGCAGCACGCGCTGGCGTCTGAGAAGGTGAAGGCGCATCTCGATGGCAAGACCGTGCGTAAGGTCATCGTAATTCCTGGGAAACTTGTCAATGTGGTGGCGAACTAGTCTCTTCCTGCTTCTGGGCATCCTGCTTGCGGGGTGCAGTGGTACGGCAGCCGTTATCAAGAACGACAAGGAGTACTTCGAGAAGACCCAACTCGTCGTGGATCACACCTTGGCGGCCATGGCCAAGTTCGAGCAAGGCACTCCCCTGTCTAAGGCGGACGAGCAAGCGCTGGAGACGGCCCTTAAGGACCTCGAACCGCTAATTGCCTTCGACCCCAAGCGGTTCCAGCCGTATTTGCTGAAGGCTCGGTTTCTGCGGGCCTTAGGCCGCGAGGACGAGGCCAAAGCCGCCTCGGACCAAGCGCGTTTAGTAATCCCAACCAGAACAGCGGCCAGTGAAGATGCCTTTGTGGCGGATGTGCATTACGAACTTGCGGTGAACGCCTATGAAGCGGGCGATTCCGAGCAGGCCTTGGCCGATGCGAAGCTGGCCGACGCCAAGTTTGCCACCGGCAAGTACAAACTCATGCAGGCGCGGGCGCTGGTTCAACTTAAGCGGCTGGACGAAGCCAAGGCTATCCTCAAGCCTCTTCAGAAGGAGAGTCAGGTGTCGAAGGAGGCTCAGTCTTTGCTGAAGTTCCTTGAGGGCGCAGAGGTTTCTGCCGCATCGTCGCCCAAGGACGCGGGAACTCCTTAGGGGTCGCCCGCACCTTCTCGTAAATCGGGAACGCCCGTTCCAGGTCTCGGCCTGGCAGGGTTCGGACGACCACGTCCACCAGTTTGAGCCCCAACTGACCCGCCGGGATGCGCACGAAATCTTCTTCTTCCGCAGCCGTGCGGAACGGGATGACGTAGCCGCCCACCCGCACATACGCTGCCGACAGCTCAAGCTGAATCCCCAGCGGCGCCACAGCCCGTCCGGTCACCACATCCATCTCTTCCCTGCGCTTGGGTTCTTCCGCTCGTAAGGGGGCCACGGCAAGGTTCTCGCGCACATGACGGCTCAGAAAGCGGTGCATCTTGCCCACGGAATCCATCCCCACCACCTGCAAGTCCGGACGCGCCCAGGCCAGCGGCCACGCGGGGAAGCCCGGGCCGCACCCGATATCCAGCACCCAACTGTCGGTAGGAAACAGATCCTGCGGCAACAAGGAATCCAGCACGTGCAGGGCCACCGCATCTTCCGGGGCGATGCGGGTCAGGTTCGTGGTTTTGTTGACCTCGTATAAATCAGCGAGAAACGTCACCAGTTCGACGGGTTCGGGGTGCAGGCCCTGGTCGGCCAAGAATCCCATTACAGGCTCAATATCAAATGGAGATTCGGTCACCGCGCGTAGAATCTACCTATGATGCCGGCGAAGAGACTCCAAACGGGCCAGAGCCTGGCTACCGCCGGGTTTCTGGTGGCGGCGTGCAGTCTGCTTCCATTCTTCAGCACGGGTCCACTTCCCCTTCCGCTCATCATCGGTGGATTGCTGTATTTGGTGGGTGGGTTCATGATCTCCCTTACTCCCCCCGGCGAATCCCGCAGAGCGGCCCTGGGTCGCCTCCGCCTGGTGCGCATCGGCATGGCGGTGATGGTTATTGTGCTTCTGGTGCGGATGGCTCCAGCTGGCTAAGTACATCGTCACTAGGTTCAAACGGGTCACTGAAATCGAGATACGTATCTCGCCCCACCGCCGCCCCGCTCCAGTCAATAATTGCCGAGCGTCGTCGAGGCCCATCGAGGAGGTGCTTCACCAGCTTCCCTCGGCCGTGCGCCCGGGTGTTGGTAGGCGGGATCGTCATGGCATCGAGGTCGTCCAGATCATCCCCAAATCCCTGTAAACCGAGCGCATGGAACAAGCTCTTCTCAGGGTCGATGTTGTGATATTCGAGGTCCAGAGAATGAAGGGCGTCGTCGCTCCATTCCCCGCCCACTTCCTCCAGGTAGCGCGCCAGCATCACTTTCTTGGCCGTCCAGTCCAAGCGGTTGGCGGTGCGCATCGGGTCGAGAGAAAGGTCATCAAGGGTGCGCTCCCACTCGCGTAGCACCCAGTCCGTTTCCTCCGACTCTCCCTGGTACCGCTGCGCCCATTCCAGGTGCTCGCGCTGGATCTCCACCGCGCTCATCGGGCCGTGTTCGCAGTCCACTGTCCACTTGTAAGTGGGGTCGCGGCTGATGTCTTGGAGGGCATGGATGGGATGAAGCAGGCGCGGCCGCCCCTTCAAAACCCCTTCTTCCAGCAAGCGCAGCACCAAATGCGTGGTGCCCACCTTCAGCGCGTAGGCGTAGCGGCTTTGGTTGGCCTCGCCAAACAGCACGTGAAGCCGGTGCCGCCCCTCGCTGGCATAGAAGGTCTCCCACTTCGGGTTGATCATCGCCCGGTTGAATCGCACCCGCGACGCCGTCGTCCGGATGATGTGATCGGCGCGCTGGCTGATCTGGTACGTCACCGTGGGGTCCGGGTGGACCCGGTACACGTTGGACACCCAGATGTAATCAATTGGGTTCGCCGCCAGCTCTTCGTAGGCCGGCGGGCCGCCCTCTACCAGTTCGTGGCCGCCCACGCGCCCCACCCCCGCAAAGATCTGGCGGGTCACCAAAAACGGATAGAGTTGGGGCGCCTGCGTGGTGAAGAAGTCTTCGTCCATCCTGACAAGGTAGTTCTCGTGGCAGCCAAAGGTGTGCCCGCCAAAGTGGTCCACCGAGTTCGAATACACGTCCACCACCTCGTCAATGCCCATATCGCGCATGGCTTGCACGATCATCCGTTGGCCCGCGCGGTCTTGGGCAATCAGGTCCCGAAGAGTGCGGCACTCGGCCGTGGCGTATTCCAGGTGGCTGCCCACCGCATCGATATAAAGACGGCCCCCGTTTCGCAAGAAGCCCCCACTTTCGGCCGGTTCAAAGACTTCGTCCCGGGCGTGCCGATCCAGCACTCCCATACGTGCATCCAAGAACACATGGTTCTTGATGGCCTCCACCGCGCCCTCAGGCCGTCCGAACTCAGGGACCACGAAGCACCCGAACTCCGTTTCGACGCCCATGATACGGTCGCGGGGGCTGGTACTCATGCCTCTACTCTACGCCCTGCAGGCCCGCTAAGGAAGCCAATCCCGCCAAAACGTGCGCGCATTTTGGAATACTTGAGACATACCCGCCATGAGTGAGCTAACGGATCGCCAGCGCCAAATTCTGCGGGCCATCGTCCTGGAGTACGTAGTGGCGGCCGAACCTGTGCCCAGCGAACTCATCGCTTCCAAATACGGCCTTGGGGTGCGCTCCGCCACCATCCGCAATGAGGTGAAGGAGATCACCGATATTGGGTTCCTTTCTCAGCCTCACAAGAGCGCGGGGCGCGTGCCGAGCGACCAGGGCTACCGCTTCTTTGTGGACAACCTCAGTGCCACCCTTGATCCCCGCTCATCGGATCGTCAATCCATCCGCAACGCCATTGATGAGGATGAGCCCCTGCGTGAGCTGCTCAAATCCACCACCAAGGCGCTGAGTCGCATGACGCACCTCCTTTGCACGGCCGCCCTGGTCCGCAATGGCGATGTTCGCGTGCGGCAGGTACTGATCTCTGGCCTCGGGCCAGGCCGGGCCCTTCTGGTCTTGGTCTTGGAGAACGGACTGGCCGAAAACCGTTTCCTCGGCATCCCCGCTACCGCCACCATCGAGCATATCGGCGAGGCCAATCAAGTGCTGGCCGACCATATCACCGGCAAGAATCTTCGCACCCTGTTGGTTCACGAACTCCCCGCCATCCCCAACCCCCAAGTCGGGCAAGTCGTCAAGGTGGTGGGCCAGGCCATCCGCGATCTGGCGGAAGAGCTCACACGCCTGCAGGTGGTCTCAGACGGCGAGGAGTTTGTGCTGGCACAACCCGAGTTTCAACGGGACACGGACGCGATGGCCAAGGTCCTTCACGCCATTGAACAGGGCACTGACCTTCACCAAGCGGTCGCCGACACGAAACAAGGCCAAGTCACCATCGGCACCGAGCATGATTCGGCTCCCTTGCACTCGCTCAGCATTCTCCGCGAGGTGTTCTTTGTGGGGACGGATGAAGCCGGCACGTTGGCCATTGTCGGCCCCACCCGCCTCGATTACGACCGCAACCGTATGTTGCTCCGCCTTGCAGCAGAGCAACTCAGTATGGCAATTACAAGCGCGTTACGCTCTTAGTTGGTGGCAAACCGGGAGGCGGCGATGCCCCCGTTGGCGCGGATGTTCTGGAACACGCTGACCCCGGCCTGACGCCCAGCGGCATTGGTCACCACGAGGCGGCTCGGCACCCACTGGCCGTTCGATTGAATCGGCGATTGGTAGCTGAACACCGCGCGCAGGGTGCCATCCTGGCCGTACCACTCACGCTTGCGCACGATCTTGCGGGTCGGGTCAATCCAAATGCGGTGACGCGTCTTGTCGTTCAGGCTGGCCACGTAGGTGATGTCAAAGACGTGCGTACTGTTGAGATCACCGCGGGATTCGGTGCGCAAGAACTTCGCCGAGAAATAGTTGCTGAACAGCGACGGCGTAAGAATCCCGAAGTCGAACCACGTTTGGCGCTTGCCGGGGGCGCGGCTGACGTCATCACGGGCCACCAGGCCGCTACGCGGAATGCGCGTGACCTTCTTGCCGCCATTGACGATGAAGATGACCTGGCTATCTTCCACCGTGGATTCCATGCGAAGCATAAACGGCTCCTTCATCTCCACGGTCGATCGCTTGATGCGCATGGACTGCGCGAAATCTCGATTGATCTTGGCCAGTTCGGTCTGGTTGGCCGATTCGACTACCCATGTAAAGGACAAGTCCTTCAGGCCGGGCTGAGTCAGGCTGGAGATCGAGGGTTGCGCCAGGGCGGCGCCTGCCGCGAGCCCGATCGCCATCGTCGCAAGAATCTTCACATGGGTCTAGACGTACTGAGGTCAAAAACGTTCCGCGCGGGCGGTACGATACGCCTATGGCGGGCGTGGATCCACGGGATCGATTAGAACGACGCCGCCTCGCCGACCCCCGCCCGTTGCTTCGGCCATACGAAGACGGTGAAATCGTGGATCTCACCACCGATCTCTACCGGCGCCTGTTGGGAGAACTTTGGCCCAAGATGCTGGGGCCGAGCCTGCTGATTTTTGCCTCCGTGGTTTTTCTTTTCACGTTCATCTTCCCGAGTCTTTTCACATCCAGCGCCGGAGCCACAGAAACGCAGCAAACCTGGGAAGTGCTGCTGGCCATCTTCCTTGGCGTGCTGGTTTGCACCCCGATGGCCGTAGGGGGGATGGCCACCGCTACCTACCATTGCGTGAAAGCGGCTACTCGCATCATCATGGGCACCACCGACGAGGAACCAGGCCACGCGGGGCTCACAGCTTTTGTCCGGGCCTATCTCGCCCACTTGCACCTCATCATCCTGCCGCCCACCATCAGCCTGCTGGCTTTCTTTGGGGCCAGCCGGGTGGGTGAAGGCACCTCGCAAGAAGATGCTTTGGCCGTGTTCCTCACCAGTGTCGGCGCATTTGCCTTGGCCACCACCGTGTTGGTGCTCCTGGTGTTTTTGGGGCGAACGCTCCTGCTTGGTCCGGTGATGATCCTGGAAGGCAGCCGGGGCAAGATGGCCCTTAAGCGTTCGGGCTACCTCATCGCCAATCGCCCGTTCTCGCCCAATGTGGTCGGTCCGATGGTGGGAGTGCTGTTTGCTTGCTTATTGATTCTCATCGTGCTCGGGGTGGGCTTCCAGTTCCTGATCAGCATGGCGTTGATGGCGGCGACGGGCCTGGAAGGTCAGCTCGGCCCTGGCGTTTCGTTTTTCTATCAAGTCGTGAGCGCGTTGCCCTATTTGGGCGGCATCATGTTGGTGCTTCCCCTCTGGGGGATCGTGAGTACGGTCGTCTATTTCGATCGGCGCGTCCGATTCGAACTGCTGGATGTCCGAATGATGGCGGAGGATTTGCGTGCGGGTACTCGTCGCACTCGTCTGCTTCGTTAGCTTGCTGGGAGCCGCCTTTGGTCAGGCGGATTCCGCGCGCCGTCTCCTGGCGGCCAAAGATGATTCAGCATTCATGAACATCTGGTACGAGCTTCCCGTAAGGGACAAGTTCGCCCTGGGGAACGATCAGTTCATTAAGCTCCCATTGGCCGACCGGCAGCGCACCTTGCGCGCCTACCTCGAGGACACAAAGTGGCGAGATGCGTCCACCGCGACCCGCGTGAAGGACGCCCGGGCCGAAGCCAAGCGCATTATTGTGCCGCCGGTGTATCAGTCCCGCGAACTGAACCCCGCGGAGCGAAGTGACAACTGGCTAGCGGATGCCCTCAATCGTTCGGGTGAGGTCATCGCCAAGGTTCTAGAGCGAATCTTTGAATTCTTGGAGAAGCTCATGCCCAAGTGGGGTGGTCCGGCCGGGGGCGGTGGTGCGTTCGCTGGGGTCATCCCCTTCGTGCAACTCGTTGTCATCCTGGCGGCCATCGCCCTCATCATCTTTGCGTTGCGGTTTGTCACCATTCGGCGAAGAGCGGCCAAGGTCGGCGACGGACTGATGAGCGAGGAAGAAGTCGCCTTGCCCGCCGACGAATGGCTCAAGCGGGCCGACCAATTGGCACTCGAGGGCCATCACCGGCAAGCGGTTCGATGCCTCTATCTGGCCTGCTTAGTGCGATTCGACGAGTACGGGATCATTCCCTTGCGCCGGGAAGAGACCAACTGGGAACACTTGCGCCGCCTCGAAAAAAGCCGCACCCGTCCGGTGGACCTCAACTTCCGAGATGTCACCTCGAGATTTGACGTCATTTGGTACGGCGAACGAACCCAAGGCATGGCCGACGTAGATTGGTTCCGCAACCAATACGAGACCATCATGCGTTCCATTCGGCAGCGGAGGTCGGCATGAAAACGCGCACCCTCGTCACCATTGGCCTCGCCATCTTGGGTCTTGCCTCTATCTTTCTCATCACGGGGCGCGATGCAGCCTCGACCGTGCCCAGTGTTCAAGATTTCGGTGCTTCTGGCACCTCAGCGTTCGCCGAACTTATCAAACGGGATGGCTACCAAGTCCGGCTTGAACGCGAAGTCAGGCCGAAACTCGAAGCGGATGCCCTCATGGTGCTCCCCATGGTGCCCGTGCAGCCAGGCTGGGCCACTTATATGGAAGAAATGACGGGGGAAAGCGAAGAGGAAGAGCCAGCAGACGAACAAGCGAACCAGGACGAGCAGGAGGAGGATGAGGAAACCAATCGCCCGCCGCGAAAGCCGCGTGAATTCTGGCGAGAAGCCGTGCTGGAGCACCTGCGCCAGGGCGGAAACGTCCTGGTGATCGAACATGAGGGCCAAGGGGTCCGCAAGGTCGCCGAGCCCACTCGCGTGGAACTTTGGGATGGCACTCGTCAAGACCTCACCATCCGGGATAACAACAGCCTCGAGTTCTTGCCGGTGCTGCCGAATATGCCGGCTATCGCTCGGGCTCGTACCGTCCGAGGTGAACAGGTCGTAGCCAGCGAAGCCTTTCCGGCGAAGGGGCGGATTGTCTTTATCCAGGCCGGAGAAGTGCTTGAAAACCGAGCTCTCGACAAGCACGACAATGCGGCCTTCGCCCTGGGCTGGATTCGCGAAATGCAGAAGCCGGGAGGCGAGGTGGTGTTCTATGAAGGTGCCCTGGGAAATGTCTCCTCGAAAGGTCTTATCGAATCCATCGGGCCCTGGGCCAATACCGCCCGGTGGCAGTTCATCCTCCTCTTGGCCGTGGTGGCCTATGCCTCGGGCGTGATGTTCGGTCGCCCGATCCTTGACCGGATTCCCCAGCGCTCGAGTCAGCATCTCATGGAGGCGTTCGGCTCTGCCCTCAGCCGGGGCGACCACACCCGTTTTGTGATGGAGCGTGAGCTCATTCAGGCCAAGAGCAGAGTCGAAAAGGCGCTCGGTATGGCACCGGGCTCGGACTGGAAAGCGCTCTTCCCTGTCATTTCGCCAGTCCTCGCCGCCCATATCCAGGACATGCAAGACCAGGCGGCGTTCCCCGGTCGTAGCCTGCAGGACATTCTCAAGCTCATCGCCATCCTTGAGGCCGAGTTGCAGGCCTTTGAGACTCAAGTGCGCACGGGCCGTGACGCCGATTTCCGCCGTTAGGCAGTAACATCACGCAATGGTCGCGGCACTTCTTGCGCTGGCGTTTCCCGTAGGCGTTTCAGATTGGGAAGCTCTCCACTCTGATACCGAACGTCGGATGAAGGCATCCCCCGAGAGCGTCTGGGCCAAGCAAGCCCACATCGACACCACGGTCGCTTTTGGCACCACCGTGATGAACGACCTCACTGCCAAGCCGATGGACAAGTACCCCAAGGCCCTGGCCCTCTACCGCGTTGCCCTGAGCCTTGACCCCGACCAACCCGAGGCCAAAGCGAACTCAGAAATGATCATCGGAATCTACGAAAGCCTTGGCCGACCCGTCCCTTCCGGAAACTAATCCCGCCTCCGATCCGGGCCTCCGCCGATTTGCATGGATTCTGGCGGGGGTGTTCGGTGGTCTGGCGGTGCTTCCCGCATTTGCCGCCATTACCGGCGCAGCGCCGGGCACGTTGCCCATCGGCACTGCCATTGCCGTAGACGACCAGATGGTGTACGCCGCCTGGATGCGGCAAGCTGCTGAGGGTCGGTTCCTGTTTGAGAACCGGTTCACACTCGACGCTCAACCCGGCCTCACTTTCCACCTCTACTTTTTGGTGATGGGATGGGTGGCCAAGGTGGTGGGCTTCCCGTGGGCGATGCTCCTTAGCCGGTTAGTCTTCAGCGCGCTTTTCGTCATCGGCCTTGTGCGTCTGCAAGAACGATTGGGCTGGAAGCCCGCGGCCATCAAGACGGCCAGTGTCATGGCCTGCTTTGGAGCCGGCGTGGGCTGGATGGTTTGGCAGAACTTCGGTCTGCTCATCAAAGACCCGGGTGTGGCCTTGCAATCCATCTTTGCTGGTCGTTTGCCCATTGACGTCTGGCAAACCGAGGCCTTTGCCTTTCCTTCGGCGCTCGCCAATGGCTTGTTTATGGCCAGTTTGTGGTTGATCGTCGTGGTGTTTGCGGCGGTTCTCGATGCCCGCACGGATGGTCGCGCCGCGCTTCGGGGGGCGCTCGCATTTGGGGTGCTCGCCAATATTCACTCTTACGATGCCTTGTTGGTCGGCATGGTCTTGCTCGCCTTTGCGGCCATTCAATACGTCCGTCGCACACTGGAAAAGACCTGGCTACTGCGATGCCTCGGTATAGCCGCGGGAGCCATCCCGGCCGCCGCTTGGCTAGGCTATGTGTTGCAGCAGGATGCGGTGTTCCAGGCTCGCGCCGCCACCCTCACCTACGCGCCCCACTTCACCAGCGTGTTCTGGGGCGTGGCGGCCCTGGTGGTGATTGCGATATGGGGCTACTTCCGCCCTGAACCCGAGCATCGTTGGCGGCCTACCATCGTCGTCGGGGCACTCGTGCTGATCCTCCTCACCCTCTCGCGCACCCACAGTCCGGAGGGCTACTTCCTTAACCCTGTGAGCTTCGGCATTGTGCTGGTGGGCATCGGGGCCGGCCTGATCTACAGCCGCCAAGACCGCGACGACGACATGATTTGGGCGTGGGCGTTGGTCGGCTTGGTGGCCATGTACTTCCCCGCCCTGTTCCAGCGCAAACTCGGCATGGGCATGGTCATTCCCTGGGGGTTGCTGGCGGGTTATGCCCTTACCGCGCGCCTTGCCGCCCGCGACGTACAGCGACGTCAGCTCATCACCCTGGTACTGGTGCTGTTTTGCGGGGTTTCTAGCTTGTTCTGGCTCCGACGAGAACTGACTTTGACTCGGGACAACGTCAGTTCCACAACGGTCCATCCCGTGCGCCTCTCGGCGAGTGCCACCGAGATTCTCGCGAAGGTCCAGACCCTGCCTGCCCGCTCGATCGTGGTGGCAGCCCCGGGCATTCCCATGCCGCTCCCCACGGGTGAATACGCCGAGCCGTACCTCCCCGATCTCAACCCCTTCTTTGTCGGCCTGGGCGGGGCACGCACCTACGCCGGACACTGGAGCGAGACCCCGGATTATGGGAACCGGCGCAACAATCTTGCGGCTTTCATCCTCAGCGGGGGCACCCAGGGTGCAGAAGCTATTGCACAGGCCGCGCAAGGCGAGCCCGTCTACGTGGTTCTGCCGCGCCGGGAAACCTTCCCCCAGGTGCGGATGAACGACTTCAGTCTCCCGTCGGAGCTGATACTGGAGACGCAACAGTACCGGCTGGTGCGCTGGAATCCGCCGGTGCCTTAGGCTGAGGCGGCTTTGCGTTCGGGTTACGCGCCACGATGCGCGGCCCACCCCGATAGATGCTTTCCCCGAGGTCATCGCGGCGCACTACCTGGTCACCATTCTTGATGATGCGGTACGTGCGCACCCGGCGCCCCGCCCCGCCGCGGTCCACTACGCGCTCCACGCCGTAGCCCAGCGAAGGATCCGTTTCGTACTTGGTGCCGTTATCCCAGGAGCCCAAGAACTTCGTATCGAACTCCACCTTGTGCGGGTGCTTGGCTTCGCCCAGTATCCTGAACTTGAGGACCCCCGGCCGATACTCCGCACTCACCGCGAGGGGCGACTTGGTATCGTTGGTGAACTTGAAATCCAGGTTCGGCCAGCTCACCGCCGCGTCTCGACCGAGCGGCACGTAGGGCACGGGCAAAGAGTGCGGGTTACGGGCGTTCACCTTGAGTTCGCCCAAAAGGACCGCGTTGTAAAGGGTTGTGCTGACCTGGCAGATTCCACCACCGAAGTCGAAATCGTGTCGCCCGGAGACGTAAACCCCGGCCACATGGAAGCCGCGTGCGGCCGTACGCTGCCCCACAACCCGGTTGAAGTCAAAGACCTCGCCCGGGAGCAAGATCGTCCCGTCAATGAGTTCGGCCGCGCGCTTGATATTCTTGCTGCGCGCGACCTGGCCCGCCGAGAACCTGGTCTCGAACTCACTCACGATGGTTTTGATCGCACTCAGTTGCTCTGGCCTTATTTTCAGGCCCTCGGCCTTGAGCGGAACCTCCAGCGCCCCGTTGGTAGCCAGCGCCTTGGCCCACGCTTCGCTCAGCTTCGCCTGGTCCAGTTCCCAGGTCGGAATCTCCTTTGTAACCTTCACGGCCCCACCTTGCCACTGGGCGCGGGCGGGCTGCACCGCCGGACGGGCTTCCTCCACCCACTTGTTCAGCAGGCTGCCGTCCACGTCATCGTAGATGAACACGGGCATCATGGGTCTCGGCAGTGCAGGCCCCTGCATCTTCGCCATCGAAGCCGAAACCGGACGCTCAATCGGGAGCGCCTTGACGGTGGCATCCGCATCAAACTTGACACCCGCTTCCGTCGGAGTCAGGGAACGTTCACCAAGTTCAAATTCATCCAGCTGAACCTTGAACTCCTGCGAACCCAGCTTGCCCCACTCCGCGTTGAGCTTGGCTTCCGCCTCGCTCGGAGTAAGACCACTGAGGTCCGTCCCAAAAACGGAGACACCGCGGGCAATCGTCGTCGGGCCGACAAACTCGTAAGCGGCGACTCCGAAGCCACCCAAGCAAAGCAGACCAAACGCCATGCCCATCTTGGACGGCGCCCCGTTTTTCTGCTTCTTTTTACTCTTGCCCTTCGTGTTCTCTTGCATCCTTGCGAACCCTTCCCCCTATTGTGACGAATCTGCCCCCAGTCTTGATCCATAGAATCTGGGGGAATGAGGCCAATTCTTGCACCCTTGGGCAAGATCGGTAGACTAATTGCATGCCTAAGCTCGTTTGGTTCAATGGTTCCGTATCGCCGCTCGAATCTGCGCAGGTACCCGCCGCCGACCATGCTCACTTGTATGGCGATGGCCTGTTCGAAGGAATCCGCTTCTACAACAGCCGGATCTTCAAGCTAGACGAGCACCTCCGTCGCCTTTACGACGGCATGCGCTTCCTCGGATTCCAAGAGCCGATGAGCTACGACGCCATGCGCCAAGCCGTGATCGACACCTGCGCGCAGGCCGACCTGGGCGATGGTTACATCCGCCTCAACGTGACGCGCGGAACCGGTCTTGGCCTGGACCCCCGTGCCGTCAAGACGCTCCCCAACGTGATGATCATGATCAACACGCTGGCACTCTACACGCCCGAGCAGCACGAGGCGGGTCTCGATGTCGTGACCACCTCATGGCGCGTCATTCAGGCGGACAGCCTCGATCCGCGCCTCAAGTGCATTGGGCGCTACGCCGCCAACATCATGGCTAAGCGCGAAGCCAATATGCAGAACGCAGGCGAAGGCCTGATGCTGAACCAGCAGGGCTACGTGGCCGAGTGCACCGGGGACAACATCTTCATCGTCCGGGATGGCGTGCTGCGCACCCCGCACCCTTCGTGCGGCATCCTGCAAGGCATCACCCGCGACACGGTCATTGAACTGGCCAAGCGCGCGGGCATTGAAGTGCGAGAAGAATTCCTCACCATCTACGACATCACGTCAGCGGATGAAGCCTTCCTCACCGGTACTGCTGCCGAAGTCATCCCGATGCGATCCTTGGATGGTCGCATTCTGGGAAGTGGCAGCGCCGGTCCGATGACCAAGCAGTTGGTCGCGGCATTCCGAGAGGAAATCAAGCTCGGCACTCCGTACCTGGTTGGCACCACCGCGTAACTTTGCGCCGCTCCTGCCCGACTTGTCACTGGACAACCCAAGACTTCGAACGCACCGGACTCTTGGGTTGTCCGGACTGTTACGTCGCCCTCGATGACCGAAAGGTGAAGCTTATGTCTACCACGGATTCTGGCGAGATCACCCCCAATCCGGTAACCCATACGAGCCCTACCACAGACTCGCATCAGGTATCTTGAACCCGAGATGATGAAGCATCGCTCGAAGGGATGGGTCGTGGCCGGACTTTGCATGGCCATGGGGTTGCTGGCCGGATGTGGCGGCAACACCGCGACATCCCTCCTCCCCGACCCGACCGTCCTTTTTGTCAACGGATCGCGGGATGCGGGCAACTTGCGGCTTCTTCTCAACAACGTGGACTTCTCGGGCTCCATTGCCCCCGGGGCCGCCATGGCCAACTTCACCGCCACCGAGTTCATTGCCACCGCGGATGAAGCCTACGATGTTGTCACCGCTTCCGATGATTTGAGCGAGCAGTTCGACGCCGAAGAGCAAGAGTTTGCCCGCAACACTCACACCATCGTGGCCGCCATTGGCCAGCGCAACTTTGTCGCCGGCGAAGAAATTAAGCGTCTCCGCCAAGTGCTGATCCCCGTGGATCGCAACGCGTTGGGCGGCAGCACCGTGCGCATCATCGCCCTGCAAGGATTCAACCGCCAAGCCGGTTCGTTCACGCCGAACGTCACGCTCCAGACCCCGGGCGACAACCCGACCTACGCCATCCGTGACCTCGCTTTTGGCGAGACCGGCACGCTGGACATCGCGGCGGGTACCAACACTTGGCAGATCAAGCGCAGCGACGGTGAATCCGTCTATGGCACCGCCACGGTGAACCTGACGGGCGGCATTTATCTCGCCCTCCTTTCGGGCACCGAAGGTGCCGCCACTCCGGCCGAAGGACCGCAGATCACCTTCATTCGCCTCAACACCCTTTAGGCTTTTGGGAGGCTCGTAAGTTTCCCCCGGACCTATCGGGTAGAACCTACCTGCGCCCTTTCACGGGTGTTCTTCGTCTTGATATGTCGGGAAACCAAACGGATGACTCGGTCGCAGAAAAGCGGTGGCTAACGGCTCTTGCCAATGGCGACCACTCGGCGATTGGTGGGCTATATGAACTGTATAGCGACAAGATCTTCCGCTTTACCTACCGAATGCTCGGCAATCGGACGGATGCGGAGGATGCCACCGCCGAAACCTTTTTGCGGGTGCTGAGATATTCGCGCGATTTGCGTGCCGATGGCGCGTTCAAAACGTGGGTGTTCCGCATTGCCCGCAACCTCTGCGTGGACAAGATGCGGCAGCACAAACTGCTTGAACTGCCTTCCGACGCGCATTACGCAGGTCCCGAAGAAAAAACGGCCCTCAAGGTGATGGTTCACCAGGCGCTGGATCAACTCCCGGTGGAATACCGCGAGCCTCTGATTCTGTGCGATCTGGAAGAACTGCCCGCCAAAGAAGCCGCCGACATTCTGGAAATCAGCGTGCCCGCGCTCAAATCGCGCCTCTACCGAGGCCGACGAGCCCTGCGCGACCGACTCACAGAAAAACAACCAAACCAACCGAAAGTTAAGGAGAACATCAAATGACGGAACTACAGCGACAGCTCATTGACCTCTATGCGAGCAATGAACTGGATTCGGAAGCCAGGGAGGCACTCGAAGCTGAAGCGTTTGGAGACCCGGAACTGGCCCACGACATGCTCACGCTTGCGCGAACTGTTGAGGCGATCCAGTCCATTGACCGACCCCAATTGGGCGAGGCCGGGTACGAGCGTATTTTGCAACGCCTCATTCAGAGCGGAGTTGAACCCCGCACCGAGGCCCCCCAGCCTGCCTACTGGCAGTATCAATTCCCTCTCGAAGGATAACGATTAATCACTATGAAAGCGACGGTCTCTCGCAAAGAACTCAACGACGCCCTCAGCATTGCGGCGTCGGCTAGCTCAGCTCGGTCTACGCAACCGGCGCTCATGTCCATTCGCATGACGCTGGCCGATGGCAAGCTGACGCTCCTGGGATGCGACGGGGAAATGTGGGCGCAGGCCTATCTCCCGGCCAGCATCGAGGTGGAAGGTGAGATTTGCGTGCAGACCCGCTTCTTGACCGAAGTGGTGGGTGCCTTGCCGGATGAGCAAGTCACCCTCCAACTCAGCGGCACCAGCTTGGTCATCGAAGGCGGCCAATCCGAGTGGAAGCTGTTTGCCACCCCGGCGGACCTCTTCCCGGGCATCCCCGACGTACCGAGCACCGGCGAACTCAGCCTGCCCATGGGCTTGCTGCAAGATAGCCTGGATGCCGTGACCTACGCCGTGAGCAGCGACACCACCCGCGGGGTGCTGACGGGCGTGCTGATGAATTACGATGGCCGCACCCTGACCCTGGTGGCCACCGACACCCACCGCCTGGCCGTGAACCGCGTGCACCGCGAAGGCGTGGGCAGTGACCTGAATTACATCGTGCCGGAAAAGGCGCTCAAGACCATTCGCAGCCTGCCGGTGCCGGGCGATGAAGACATCACGATTCGGTTTGACGGCGTGCGCATGAGCGTGGACGTGGGCACCGCCCAAGTCGTCTCGCAACTCTTGGATGGCAACTACCCCAACTGGCAACGCGTGGTCCCCAGCGAGTTCACCCGCCAGTGGACAATGGACCGCAAGGAGTTCTTCGACAACCTCAAGCGCGCCGCCATCTTGGCCCGTGATAACTCCAACCGCGTGACCCTTAGCGGTCAAGGCGACAAGGTCGTGATCAGTGCCCGCAGCGACGAGCGCGGGACGGCCAAGGAAGAAGTGCCGATGATCTCCCAGAACGGCGACATTGACATTGCCTTCAACGTGAAGTTCATCATGGACGCCCTCGGTTCCTTTGATAGCGAAGGCGTGCGCACGGAGATGACCGAAGCCAGCCGCTCCGCCGTCATCCGACCCGTGGAAAATGGCGAAGATCGCTTCTGCGTGGTCATGCCGATGGCTCTCGGCTAAGTCCACTTAGGGCTGAAACAAAGAAAAAACTCCCTCCCGGCTGGTAGCCGGAGGGAGTTTTTCTTTGCGTGAGGGCGGGCTTACTTGTCTTCCTTGAAGTCCGCGTCGATCACGTCGTCGCCAGCACTGCTGGCCCCGGCCGCCGCGCCCACGGTTTCGCCTTCCGGCGTGGCCCCGCTCTGCTCATAGAGCCGCTTGGTCATTTCGTGGCTTTCGGCTTCCAGTTCCTTGAAGGCGGATCGCGTGGCTTCCAGGTCGTTCTGTTCCAGCGCAGCCTTCAGGGCCGTGATCTTTTCTTCCAGACGTCCGCGCGTCGGCTCGTCCACCTTGTCGGCTTGGTCGCGCAGGGTGCGCTCCACGCTCGCAATCAAGCGCTCGGCGTCGTTGCGGACTTCTTGCAGTTCGCGCAGTTCGGCATCCCGCTCTGCGTTGGCTTCGGCCTCGGCCATCATGCGGTCAATCTCACTGCGGTCGAGGCTGCCCGAACCGGTAATCGTGATCCGTTGCTCGCTGCCGCTGGCCTTCTCCTTGGCGCTGACATTCAGGATGCCGTTGGCGTCGATGTCGAAAGTCACCTCGATCTGCGGCACGCGGGCCGGGGCCGGCGGAATCCCGCTCAGGTTGAACTGGCCGAGGCTCTTGTTGTCCTTCGCCATCGGGCGCTCGCCTTGCAGGATGTGGATCGTCACTTCCGGCTGGTTGTCGCCCGCCGTGGTGTAAACGCGGCTGCGCTTGGTCGGGATCGTCGTGTTGCGGTCAATGACCTTGTCGAAGATGCCGCCCTGGGTTTCCACGCCAAGGCTGAGCGGGGTCACGTCCAGCAGCACCATATCGCGAACGTCGCCCGCCAGCACGCCAGCCTGAATCGCGGCGCCCACGGCCACCACTTCGTCCGGGTTCACGCTCTTGTTCGGCTCCTTGCCGGTCAGTCGCTTCACCAAGTCTTGCACCATTGGCATGCGGCTGGAGCCACCCACCAGGATCACTTCGTCAATGCTCGAGAGCGGCACCTTGGCATCGGCGACGGCCTGGTTCACCGGGCCTTCGATGCGCTTCAGCAGGTCGCTGCACAGGTCTTCAAATTTGGCGCGCGTGAGGTTGGTTTCCAGGTGTACCGGTTCGTTGTCCACCGCCGTGATGAACGGCAGGTTGATGTCCGTGCTGACTTGGCCGCTCAGCTCGATCTTGGCCTTTTCGGCGGCTTCACGCAGTCGCTGTAGCGCCTTCTGGTCCTTGCGCAGGTCAATGCCGTGCTCCTTCATGAACTCGTTGCCGAGCCAATCCACAATCTTCTGGTCAAAGTCGTCTCCACCCAGGTGGCTGTCGCCGCTGGTGGACTTCACCTCGAACACGCCTTCGCCCACGTCCAGAATCGAGACGTCAAACGTACCGCCACCCAGGTCGAAGACGAGGATCGTTTCGTTGGCCTTCTTATCGAGGCCGTAGGCCAGCGAGGCCGCCGTCGGTTCGTTAATGATGCGCAGAACTTCCAGACCCGCGATCTCACCCGCGTTCTTGGTGGCCGTGCGCTGACTATCGTTGAAGTAGGCCGGGACGGTGATGACCGCCTTGGTCACCGGCTCGCCCAGGTACGCCTCGGCGTCTGCCTTCAGCTTTTGCAAGATCATCGCGCTGATCTCTTCGGGCGTGAACTGCTTGTCCACCGCCGGGATGTGCACCGCCGCCATGCCTTTGCTGTCGGCCACCACCTTGTAGCTCACGCGGCCGGTCTCTTGCTTCACTTCCTCCAGCCGGTGACCCATAAAGCGCTTGATGCTGCCCACGGTGTTCGCCGGGTTGGTGACGGCTTGGCGCTTGGCCGTGACGCCGACGAGGCGCTCGCCATTGGCCTTGAAAGCCACGACGCTCGGAATCGTGCGATTCCCTTCGGCGCTGGCAATCACGCGGGGTTCCCCGCCTTCCATGATGGCAACCACCGAGTTGGTGGTGCCGAGGTCGATTCCTACTAGTCGTGCCATATCTTCCTTCTCTCACTCAAGTGTCTTGAGTGCCTTACAGTCAAGTAGACGTATTTTGAAGGAAATCAGTTGCGTTCGGGGGAGGAATCGGGACTGTCAGCCACAAAAAGCCACTCATACTCTTCGGCTTCGGTGGTCCAGCCCTCCCGTTCGGGCCGCTCGATGATTGCCTCGAAGTAGGTTTGCAGCTCCATTTCGTCGCGCATGATGCGGTCGAACGACTCGGAACCGAAGGGCGGGAACCGCTCCCCACTCCGCTTGACGATGGCCTTGACCGCCCGCCGCTTGGCCTTTTCGATCTCGTCGCTGAGCTCAGCTTCGTAACCCTCGTCGTCGGCGATTGGTCTCCCCAAGCACTCCGTTCGATCCGGGAAAACCGCCAGCACCACCACTTCGAGTCGCCGGGTGCCAATGAGCAAGGCGCGGAATAAGGTCTGCTGCTCTTCCGGTTCCAGCGGCCGACGATGTCGAAAGCTGACGTAGTACGTTTCGCCGTCGGCCCGCCAGTGTGGCCACCGCCCTTTCCACTGGCTAAAGTTCTTGAATCGCGCCATGGGCCGCTCTTATTGTGGTTTCATCTCAGGGGCGGGCGGGCATGTTGCGATACCACTACAGCGAGAATGACGCCATTGAGGTGTTTCACCCTCGGGCACCCTTGCGCCATCCAGTCTCTCCGCCGCGCGTGTACAGCATAGATGCCGCGCACCGGGGACTGTACTTCTTCCCTCGCGATTGCGCGCGGGTGGGGGTGTGGTGCACTCCCGACACCGACCCCGCCGACCAGGCCGCGTATGCCGCGAGCACCACAAGCCAGATGCTAATTCTGGTAGATGGCTCCCAGGCCGAGTTGTGGCACCAGGGCCACATCTATGAATACACATTCGAAGGAGACGAAGGCTGGCAAGACACCGGCGACCACGGGTGCTGGATTAGTGAGGTTTCTCAAACTCCCACGGCGGGCCGATGGATCACCAACTTGCCCGAGGCCCTCGCTAAGGAAGGGGTGGAGGTGCAAATCGTGCCCGACCTCCTTGCTGCCGCCGAAGCCTGGCGCGCTCATGCCAGCCTGCACGTTTCGGCTATCCGTTTGAGCACGCTGGGCGGCCCCAAGGGCATCCCCGTGGGGCAGTAGCCCCCTAGAGCGCGTCGTCGCCTTGCTCGCCGGTGCGAATCCGGATCGCCGTCAGCACTTCGCTCACAAAGATCTTGCCGTCACCTAGTTCGCCGGTCCGCGCCGCCGACTGAATCGCTTCAATCACATCCGGGGCCTTTTCGTCCGTGGTGACAATCTCCAGGCAGGTCTTGGGAACCAGATTCAGGGCATAGGTAGAGCCCCGCAGCGTCTCGTTCTGCCCCTGCTGCCGCCCGTAGCCGCGGGTGCTCTCCACACTCACGCCTAGTTGCCCTACGTCTTCCAGCGCCAGCAGCACATCCTCAAGCTGGTTGGTGCGAATCAGGGCCTGGATCCTCTTCATGAGCGCCCCATAGATTACACTCCCACCGTGCGCAAGCGGGCCAAGACCAATCCGGTGCCAAAACCCTGGGGCCTCGGCGCCATCGGGGGTGGGGTCGTGCTGGGTGCCCTCGGGGCCTTCGTTCCCGCCGCGCAATCTCCCCTCTGGTTAGGGGCTGGACTCCTCAGCGGAGCCGGAATCGCCCTCACCGCCCAAGCCCGCCGGCGACCCGCTCCGGTGGCCGATCTCGACCTACGTGAGCGCGCTCTGCAAGTGGACCGGGAGTACGCGGGCCTCGCCGACGGCCTCGATCTCGCGATCTTCGAGGTTACAGAGGGCGGGCTGATCGTCTTCGCCAACCCGCGCGCCGAAGGCATGTTCCAGTCGTACGGGGCTGTCGGACGCAACCTCGCCGACGTGGTGCAAAGCCCCGACCTCATCCAGTTTGTAAGCGAGGCACCGCAGGAAGGAGTGCCCCTCGACGATGAATTCTCGCTCGATCACCCCCGCGCCCGCACAGTCTTGGCCCGCACTTGGCAAGAATCCGAGGACGACTCTCACCGCACCTATCTCATCTTGGAGGACGTCACCGAACTCCGCCGCCTGGAGCGCATCCGGCGCGACTTCGTCGCCAACGTCTCGCACGAGCTCCGCACCCCTCTCACCACCATCCGAACCATGACGGAGACGATCGCCGACGACCCCGACGACGTGGAAGTGCGCACCCGCTTCCTCGGGCGCATTGTGAGCGAAGTCGATCGCCTTACCGCCATTTCGGATGACCTTCTCACCCTCGCCAAAGCCGAAAGCCAGGAACCCAACCTCGGCCGGGTGGACCTCTCCGAACTTTGCCAGAACACGGTGCTCCAGCTCCAAACGAAAGCCGCCGCCAAGAACCTCACGATCCGCCTCGAAGCCGTTCCGCAAGGATCAACCCTGGGCAACGAAGCGCAGCTCACCCAGGTGATCTACAACCTGGTGGACAACGCCGTGAACTACACCAGCGAAGGCGAAGTGGTGGTGCGGGTGGAGGAAGGCCCCCAAGAAGTCACCCTCTCCGTCACCGACACGGGCATGGGCATCCCCGCCGAGCACCTGGACCGCATCTTTGAGCGCTTCTACCGCGTGGACAAGGGACGCAGCCGCGCCACCGGCGGCACCGGGCTGGGGCTGGCCATTGTGCGCCACATTGTAGAGAGCCACCAGGGTTCCATCCAGGTCACGAGCGAAGAAGGCCGAGGGACGACCTTCACGGTCAATCTCCCTCGGCTCTTCCCGTTCCAGCCGCTCAGCGATTGAGAATCGCCGGCTTGCTGCTGTTGTAAGTGCGGTCCAGGGCGAAGAACGCCATCGGCGTCCCGCTGGCCACGCGCGAGGCATCAAACGTCGGCTGCGAGCCCATGTAAACCACGCGCCAGTCGTCGTTGACCTTCGTCATCACCGCGTACCACCGAATGTCGCGATCCGAAGAGCGCATGCGATAGGTAGATCCCGAGCGCGTCACGGTGGGCACCGCCGGGGGCGTCGAGTCGAGCCACGGCGAGGCGGGCGGCGCGGCCGGCTCCAGGTAGACGTTCTCTTGCATCGCCTTGCGCACGCCGTTCCAGTCGTTGAGCAGCGACTTCATGCTGAAGTGGACGTGGCCCATGTTCTCGCCCTTGGCGCGGATGAGGCCGATCTGCCGCTCTACCTGGCTGGCCTTCCAGTTGCCATCGGCGGGGTTGGTGCGGCTGGTGTAGAGCCCCGGCCACAGGTGCCGCTTCTTGGTATTCACCGAGTTCCACCAGTTCAACAGCACCGGGAAGCTCTGCGGAGTCTGCTCAATCGGCCAGTAGAGCTGCGGCGTATAGTAGTCGCACCAGCCTTCTTGGAACCACTTTAGGGCGTCCGCGCTCAGGGCCTCGTACTGGTCAATCCCGGCCTGAATCCCGGCGGGTGTGCCCGGCCGATAGATGCCAAACGGGCTGATGCCGAACTTGACCCACGGTTTGCGTTGCTTGATGCCCTTGTAGACCCGCTCGATGAACGTGTCTACATTGTGCCGCCGCCAGTCGCTGCGCGACATCCGCCCTCCCGAGCGCTGATAGGCCGCGTAGGTGGCCGCATCCGGGAATGGCACTTCTTGGCCGTTCTCCCGCACCGGGTAGGGATAGAAATAGTCGTCAATGTGGATGCCGTCCACGTCGTACCGCTCCACCACGTCCATAAAGACCTTAAACGAGTGGTCTTGCACCTGCTTGGCCCCCGGGTCCATCCATTCGAAGGTGCCGTACTTGTACACGTACGGCTTCATTGTCTGGGAGACGTGATTGCTCGATTGCGTGCCTTTCTGCGCGCTGTGGTTGGCGCGGTAAGGATTGAACCAAACGTGAACCTCAATGCCCTGCTTGTGGGCGTAGTCCACCAGCCACGAGAGCGGATCCCACGCCGGGCTAGGGGCGCGCCCCTGCTGGCCGGTGAGATAGTAGCTCCAGGGTTCGTGTGGGCTCTTGTAGAGCGCATCGCCGTGCGGGCGAATCTGGAAGACGATGGCGTTGAGGCCGATGTTCTTGCTCGCGTCTACAATCCGCTTCAGTTCGGCTTGCTGCTGATCCGTCGGCAGTCCAGGCTTGCTCGGGTAATCGATGTTGGCGACCGTGGCCACCCATGCCGCGCGGAACTCGCGGGGCAAAACGGGGTTAATGCTAGAGCCGGTGCTACCGGTGGATGGTAGGGCTGTCAGCACTGAGGCGAGAGCGAGGGCCGTCATCATCATTTACAGGGTACCGAAAATGCCGGACGAAGTACGCCTTCAAAGCCTCGAAGCCAAAGCCTTTGGGATCATTTTGCCGATGGGGCTCCGCGTGGACGAAGTCCAGCTCACCTCAGGCCCCGCGCGCGCCGAGACCGATCCCTTCCGCCTGTTCCTCGATCAGCCCGGCCGCATCCTGGCCATTATCGAAGAGACTAGCGTGGCCGAGTACCTGAATGAGCTGGCCCCCGGCGGCCTGAAGGGCTTTACCGTGGCCTGCGCCGATGAAGTCATCCGCATTAACGCCATCGCCAAGATTCTCTTTGAAGTGGCGGTGGAAGCCGAACTGACCCTGGTGGTGGAAGACGAGCGGCGCCTGATGGTGGTGCTGCGGAGCGCCGAAGTGAAGGGCGCCGACGCGCGCAAGCTGGTGGAAGGCCAACTGGACCGCATCAACCCGATTTTTGACGTGAAGGACTTCCCCGTCCCCATGCGCATCGAGCGTGTGGAAGTGCGCGACCAAGCCATTTGGGTGCACGGCCTGGCCTACGCGCCCGCCTAACCCGATTTGTATCCCGCAGGGTGGGTGCGGTGCCACTTGGCCGCCGACTTCACGATTTCCGTGAGATCGCTATGGGCGGGGGTCCATCCCCAATCTGCCTGGATCGCCGCACTGCTGGCCACCAGTTGGGCGGGGTCGCCCGCGCGGCGCGGGGCGGCTTCGTGGGGCACGGGGGTGCCCAGCACTTCGCCCACCGTGGCAATCACCTCCCGAACACTGTGGCCCCGGCCCGTGCCGAGGTTGTAGGTCGCAGATTCCCCGCCCTCCTGCAAGTGCGCCACCGCCCGGATGTGCGCGCTGGCTAGGTCGGCGGTGTGCAGATAGTCGCGCACGCAGGTGCCATCGGGGGTCGGGAAATCATCCCCAAACACCTTGAGCGCCGGCCGCTGACCCAGCGACGCCTGGATGCAGAGTGGGATGAGGTGAGATTCGGGCTGGTGCGCCTCTCCGTGGCGGCCATTGGCGTCGGCCCCGGCGGCATTGAAGTACCGAAAAATGACGTGCCGCAGGCCGTATGCCCGAGTGAAGTCGCGGATCATCTGCTCGCTGGCCAGCTTGGTGCGGCCGTACACGCTGGTGGGGCGGAGCGGGTGGTCTTCCGGGATGGAGACGGTTTCGGGTTCGCCGTAGACCGCCGCCGTACTGCTGAAAATGAGCTGATCTACCCCGACCTCGCGCATGGCCTGCAGCAGGCACAGGGTGCCATAGGTGTTGTTGTCGTAGAACCGGGCGGGGTCGCGCTCGCCCTCGCCGACCTCGATATGGGCGGCAAAGTGCGCCACCGTGGTCACGTTGTGCTCCCGCATCACGCGCTGCAGGCGGCCGGGGTCGCGGGTGTCGCCGGGGATGACGCGGATGTAGGGGACGGACTCCGGGTGGCCCGCTTCGAGGTTGTCGTAGATGACGTGCGGGGTGGCGGCGGCCTTGAGCTGCCGCGCAAACGCCGACCCGATATACCCGGCACCGCCCACCACCAAGACCATGGCCCAGACCTTACCCCCGGGTAAATTGGAAGCCACGGGCGAGTGGCGAAATTGGTAGACGCGCTGGATTTAGGTTCCAGTTCTTCACGGAGTGAGGGTTCGAGTCCCTCCTTGCCCACCACCTTCTGATCGGCCATGAGCCTCGAGAAGCCCACCAAGAAATGGCGGCCCGCCGACATTGACGCCCTGCTGGACCTGGCGCGGGTGATGGAATCGCCCAACTTCGAGATCATGACTTGGCCGGACCTGCCGGACCTCGAGGAGAACGGTACGCGCATTGTGCAGATGCCGTACCCGGAATACAACCCCGTGGTGGGGCTGATCGTGCAGATGCTGTACGAAAGTTCGGCGTACATTGACCCCTACGGGACCCTGCCCGAGGACCCCGAGGTGGATGGGCGACCGTTCCAGCCGATGGGGGCGGAGTTTCCGCCGGACTACTTCCCCCGGGCCACGCTGAACCAAGTGCGCCGCTACCTGGTGCTGTGCACGCGCGGCGAGAAGTTCTGCGACGGGCACATCGGGGCGGAGTTCAAGAAGGGTTCCTTCCCCGCGGCCTTTGCGCGGTTGCGGGCTTTGCGCTCGGAGATGAATCTCTAGCGGCCCCGGACCTGCTACCAAGCTCCGCGACGCCCCCACCCCCCGCCACGTAGACGCCAGGCGTGGGTGCCGTCAACCTCATCCTAGGCGATCAGCTCTTTGCCGACATCTCGGCGCTGCCCCCCGGCCCGGTGGTGATGGTGGAAGACCTCGACCTAGCCCAGCACTACCGCTACCACGCCCACAAGCTCGTCCTCACCTTCGCCCTGACGTTTTAGTGTTTGATAGAGCTCTAGCATTCTCGGAGGACAACACGCCAGTGACTTCATTCGTCATTGTCGAGTTTAAGAGACCGGAGCGAAGCGACTTGAGACGGGACAATCCCATCGAACAGGTTTACAATCATGTCAGGCAGCTTCGGTCAAATCACTATAAAGACGATTTTGGCAGAGCAATCAAATTACAGTCAAACAGTGTACCAGGATATGCTATTATTGTCTGCGATATTACCGCTTCGATCGAGAAACTCGCGGAGAACGCAAGTTTGCAGCGGACTCCTGATGGGCTCGGATACTTCGGATTCAACGTGAATCTCAACCTATAAGTTGAAGTGCTATCGTATACGAAAATCTTGGAAGATGCCAAGAAGCGGAACCGGGTTCTTTTCGACAAACTCAACATCCAGCACTACGGCGCATAATTGAAGATGCTTTAGGTGCCATCGTCTGAGAACTTCGTCTCTCTTAGCATCGTTAATGATGCCACCAGCGTTTGAGCATTTTCCAAAAATATCCTTAAGACTTCCAGCAACCTGAAGTCCTTGCCGGCACTGAAATCGTGAACGATGAGTTCGCCACCCACGCATTGGTAGGAAATGGACTGACCTGGCGTGAACTTTCCGTGCTTCTGATCTTTGGGTGAGAGCCTCACCTTCGGCTTCGCTCCCTGCATCTGCAAGAAAACCGAGACCCCGTGCGATGATGTAAGTCTTATTGGCTTATCTGGGTTAGCGACCCACACCGAAGAATTGACGTTGGAGTCACAGATTGGGAGGGGAAAGCCGTGGATATCGTGATTCCGAACCTCCTCGATAAGCGAGACGAAGGGTAGGTCTGCAACCGCCTCTCTCAGCGTCGTATCGTTTTCAGGTGCTGCTTCCGCCAGCCGTTGGAGCGCCTCTCTTAAAGATTGGCACGCATGGGCGGAAAAAGCGGTCAACATAGCGCGGACGTGAGGTTCGGCTTCAAGGTTGCAGGCGTTGTTGAACGCGAAGGCCGCTCGCGCAAAATAGCGACGCACTGCGTCGAGTTCAACTGATGTTGGATTTCCCTCTTCGTCAAAAAACATGTCAATACTAAACGTGAGATATGGTTCTCGCCGAACATCTCATACTCGAAAGGTTATGGGTGAACTCAGCATCCAGCCAAGCATTGGACTGGTTACTAAACGGTTTTACCTTGTTTGCCGCCTGCGACACCCGAGATCTTGCAATTGTCGGCGGACTCGTTATGGGTCTGTCAAAATTGTAGACGCAGACGTTGCGAGTTTGAATGATTTCTTCCCGTACGCCCTCCGCGACGCCCCCACCGTCCGTCCCGTAGACCCCAGGCGTGGGTGCCGTCAACCTCATCCTGGGCGATCAGCTTTTTGCCGACATCTCGGCGCTGCCCCCCGGCCCGGTGGTGATGGTGGAAGACCTCGACCTTGCCCGCCACTACCGCTACCACGCCCACAAGCTCGTCCTCACCTTCGCCGCCATGCGCGAATTCGCCGCCCGCCACCCGGGCCGCGTCCACTACTTCCCGCTCGAGGCCCGCACCTCCATCCCCCAGGCCCTCGCCCAAACCCTCCAAGCCACCCAAGCCCAAGAGGTCCACACCTACGAGCCCGCCGACGCCTTCTTCGCCCGGCAGCTTCGCACCTGGGCGCAAACCCAGGGCATCACCCTCAAGGAGCATCCCAACCCGATGTTCCTGACCCCCGCCGAGGAGTGGCAGAACTACCGCGCCCACCACAAACGCTTGCTGATGGCCGACTTCTACAAGCGGCAGCGGCGGCGCCTGGGCATCCTGCTGGATGAGCGCCAAGAACCCCTGGGCGGCCAGTGGAGCTACGACACCGAGAACCGCAAGCCCCTCCCCAAGCATCTCCAGCCCCCGGCCGTGATGCCCCCGGCCCTCACCCCCATCACCCGCGAAGTCATCGCGCTGGTCAAGAACCACTTCCCCGAGGCCGCCGGGGACCCCGCCAGCTTCGCCTTCCCGGTCACCCCCGCCCAGGCCGAAGACTGGCTCGCCGACTTCCTAGAACACCGCCTCGACCTCTTCGGCGATTACGAAGACGCCCTCCCCCCGCAGGAGCGCACGGTGTTCCACAGCCTGCTCACCCCCATGCTCAACATCGGCCTGCTCACCCCGGCGCGGGTCATCGAGGCCACCCTGGCGCGGCACGCCCGCCGCCCGGTGCCGCTCAATTCGCTGGAAGGGTTCATCCGCCAGATCATCGGGTGGCGTGAGTTCGTACGGGGCATTGCTCGGGAAGAGCCAGCCGTGCAGCGCACCTTCCCGCACCATCGCCGCCTCACCCCGGCGTGGGAACATGCCACCACCGGCCTCCCCCCGCTGGACCGGAGCCTGGCCCGCGCCCGCGACCACGGCTGGTGCCACCACATTGAGCGGCTGATGGTCATCGGCGCGGTGATGTTTATGTGCGAGGTGGACCCCGAGGAGGTCTACCGCTACTTCATGGAGATGTTTGTGGACGCCAGCGAGTGGGTGATGGGGCCGAACGTCTTCGGGATGTCGCAGTGCGCGTCGGCGGGGGCATTTGCCACCAAGCCGTACTTCTCAGGGTCGGCGTACATCCGGCGGATGTCCGGGGAGCCCGCCGGGCCGTGGTGCGATGTGTGGGACGGGCTGTATTGGCGGACGATTGCCCGGAACCGGGAGTTTTTTGCGCAGAACCAGCGCATGAGCCAGGCCGTGCGGGGTTACGAGCGGCTGGAGCCCACGCGCCGGGACCGGATCTTGGCGGCGGCGGAGGGGTTTATCGAGTCCGTGACGGTGGCGGGCTAGGGTTTAAGTGCGGGGCACCTGGTAGGTGGCGCGCAAGATTCCTGCGGTTGCTTTCGAGATGAAACCGAGACCAGCCGCCCCTACTGCCTTGAGCATGTCATCTACAAACAATGAATACGTGAACCACAACACATCCTTTCTGTAGGTTTCCGCATACCCATCATTTGCGCCAGAGGCAAAAGTGGTTACATCATCGTAACTAACAATTAGCTTGTATGCGCCGAATACGAAGTAGACAAGGCCCAACAGAATGAGAATGACGCCAACAAGTCCCAAGATGCGCACTAAGAATTTCGCCTGAGCCATTGAAATTGGCACCAACGGACCGACGGGCGTACTTTCTTGAATCAGATGTTTTTCGCGACCCACAAAGTCATCCGGCGAAACGCCTTGTTGATGCGCGGTGCGTAGGAGTTCCTCTTCAATCAGAGTGCATGTAAATTTGGCGCCGCGTTCCTGGAGTAGCTTGTCGATGGCATTCAGCCAGTCTTGATAGTTCATTTTCACCCGCTAGTTTTCAGCGCCTTCCCTACTCGCATCGCGGGAAGAAGAGCCTGGATAGGTGGCGCGTAGCATCCCCGAGACGGCCCAGGCGATGATGCCAAGAGTGGCCGCCATCGCCGCATGGGTCACGACATTCACGAGGGTAGTAAGCGAGTACATGGCCACTTGGGCATTTGAAGTATCAAACCTCGAACCACGGCTTTTGGTGACCATCTCGATGATCCCGCCAATGGCGCCAAACATCCCGTAGATGCCAAAGCCCAGGCTCAAAACCGCAAGAATGATCAGCGCCAGACCCGCTTGGTCCAGCGTGCGGACCAAGAACTTCGCTTGATCCAGGGAGATGGGAGGCAAAGGCAGGGGCATAGCCGGAGCCGGCTTGGTGGCTACCAGTGGGTGATCGCCCTGCGCCACGTAATCCACCGGCGAGACCCCCTGCTGGTGCGCGCCGCGCAGATCCGCCTTCTCGATTTGGGCAGTGGAGTAACCCGCTCCCCCTTCTGCCAGTAGCTTATCGACGGCACTCAGCCAGTCCTGAAAACTCACTTCAAACTCCTACCCTTGCCTCGGGACGGTCATTTGCACAGTACGACCTTGGTTCGCCGACCTCAACAGTGCGGCGAGTGCCCAGCAGACAATACCGAACAAGCACCACCAAAGTCCATCAAGAATTCCCATCACACCGGAATAGATAAAGTTATCAAGTGCCGCCAGTTCAATGACATCCAATCCAGGTGTTTGGTTGATTCGTAGTTCTTCAATCAGCGCAGAACCAAATCGAATTGACTGGTAGACCGCGTGGGCCACTGTGATAACTCCTGCTCCCAGGGACAGGAGACCCCCACGATCCAATACCTTCAGTAGAAACGCTACATGCTCGGGTGAAGGCAACGTTAGTTCAATAGAGACAGTCGTTCGCGAAATCGGATGACCACCTTGGGCAACATATTCAGCTGCCGTAACACCCTGATGGAAGGCACCCCTCAGGTCCGACCGATCAATCTGCTCTGTTGTATAGTCCGCACCGCTCTCTGCAAGGAGCTTATCTACGGTATTCAGCCAGTCCTGGTAGTTCATCACCAAGCCTCGCCGAACAGCACCGCATTGAGGAAAATCTCCTCCTGCGCCCGGAAGAACCCCCGAAAGTTCGGCGAATCCGCAAACAGCGCCACCCGCCCGGACCCGACGCGCCGCGCCGCCACCGAGAGCTTGCCCGGCACCAACTTGGTGACC
This sequence comes from Chthonomonas sp. UBA2785, assembly GCA_002352215.1. Lineage (GTDB taxonomy): Bacteria > Armatimonadota > Fimbriimonadia > Fimbriimonadales > Fimbriimonadaceae > JAHBTC01. The sequence goes on from DEIB01000038.1 coordinate 76,345, forward strand.
TCCGGCGTCAGGTAGCCCGCCGCCACCGGTTCATCCGTGTAAACTCCCACGGCCGTCCCCGGCTCGGTCGGCGCGTTTAGGAACACGCTCTCATCCCGGAACGCGTAACCCTCGCTCATCCCATAAGTCAGGGGGTGGGTGTCGTCGTAACGCACCCGTAGGATCGTCCCCGGAACCTGGTGGCGCGCCCGCTCATCGGCAATTTCCCCGAACTTGAGCCCCGCCACATTCGCGGAATACGAACTCGCCGGCACCCGCCAGATGTCCGAATTGGCCACCGCCAGGGCGCCATCGCCCACCGCCACCAGGTGGCCGCCACCGCTCACAAAGGTGCCCAGGCGGGTCATGAACTCCGCCCCGCCCCCACCGGGATAGATCACAACGTCGTAGTTCGCCAGGTTGGCGCTGGCGGGCACCACCGAGACATCCGGCAGCCGGTACCACAGCTCGCCCGCGCGGTTGCTGCTGGTGGTGGCGTCGGCAATCAGAGCGATACGCTTGGTGCCCAGTTCCACCAGGCGGCGGCCACCCCAACTCACCACGGCCCCGGTTTGCCCGGCCACCTCTTGCATATCAATGCGGAGCTTGGAGCCCTCCCAGGCCCCGCGCCACTTTTCTACATCCTGCGCGCCATCCGCCGCGATGAACACGTCGCCGGCCTGCGCCTCGCCGATCGCCTCCTTCACAAAGAACACGCGCAAACGCATGCGCAGGGCCTGCCGCACCACATCGTGGAAGTCCGCGCGGCCCCGGTGAACGATGAGCCCCACGGGGTTTTCCGCCCGCCGGAACGTCGGCCCTTCCGGCCGCGTAAACGGCCGCCCCCGCGTGCCCGTGATGGGTGACACCTTGGCCAGCGACCCGTAGGCCAGCCCCCAGGTGCTGATGTCGTAGAAGGAGGTGTCTTCAAAGATGTTGGGCGGGGCAATCATCGCCCGCGCCAGGCGGTGCAGCGGCTGGTTCAGCCGCACTTCCATCCAGCCGTCGGCTTCGTCCACCCGGATCTCGTGCGCGCGCAACAGGTTGGCCAGTTCGCGGCCCCGGTCGTCCACCGGCCACTGCCAGCCGATGGTGGTGGCCTCCATCTCGGTGCCCACGCCCCCCGCCAGTTGCACATCATCTCGAAAGAAGTTGCGCTGGTAGGTGAGAAGGCGCACCCGGTTGGCCTGCGCCGCTTCTAGCGAGCTCATCGAGGTCGCAAACTGGTTGCGCACCGAATCGGCAAAGGTGTAAAGGCGCCCGCGCAGCTCGCTCTGGATGGCCCCGGTGCTGGCCTGCTCGAAGAGAATGCCAATCGAGCCAATGACGTCCGGGTAGGTGCTGCCCTTGCCAATGTAGAAGTCATCGAACCGCTCTTCGGTGAAGTAGCGTTCGTTCAGCTCCTCCAGCGCCTTAGCGTGGTACTGCGCAAAGTCGGCGGTGATGGCCTGGTTCTCCTTGGGCGTGAGGGCGTTCACGCGCAGGGGTTCCCCGGGTTGGAAGAAGTAGTTGAGCCCCAAACCCTGCTCGTGGAAGTCCAGCGTCACCTGCGGCCGCCACGCGGTGTAAAGGCGGTGCCGCACCTGGCTCTCCACCTGGGTCAGCGGCATCCAGTCGCGGTTCAGGTCGAACCAAAAGTGGTTGGTGCGCCCGCCGGGCCAGGGCTGGCTGTGTTCAAGGTCTTGCCGGTCGGGCGTGGGGGTGAGTCCCCGGAACCCGTTGGCGTGGTTGGCAAAGCGGTCGCGCCCGTCGGGGTTCAGCGAGGGCATCAGGATGATGACCATGTCCTTCAGCAGCGCGGGCACCTTGCCGGTGCCTGCCGCGAGGTGATAGAGGGTGGCCAGCGCGGCTTCGGAGGTGCTGGCCTCGTTGCCGTGCACGCCGTAGCCCATCCACATCACGGTCGGCATGGTCTTGATTTCTTCGTCCGTAACGCTCGCCGAATCGAAGACAATGCGCCGGTTTTGCGTTTGAATCTCTTTGATCCGGGCGTGGTTCTCAGGGGACGTGATGATGGCGGCAGTGATCTCCCGGCCCTGGTAGCTGCGGCCCAGGTTCACGCTCACCACGCGGGGGCTGGCGGTGTCAAGCAAGCGGATGTATTCAGTCAGCTCGTGGGCGCGGGCATAGCGGCTGGCCAGCGGTGCGCCCAGCACAGCCTCGGGGGCGGGGATGCGGGCGTCGTAGCGCTCTTCGGCCAGGCTAGTGATGTCGCGGATGCCCTGGGCGGCACCCAGGCTCACCATCAAGCTCAAACCCAGTGTGGCGGCCCGCGCCGCGCCTCGTCCTTTCATGCCTCGGACTTTACTGCACCCGCGCCCCGCGATGCAAAAAGCCTCGCCACCCTACTATGGGGCCGCGAGGCTTCCCATTAAGACAAAGGAAAATCAGTGCGTAACGACGCGGTCGAGCCCCTTGGCCTGCTCCACCCAGTCCTCGACTTCCTTCTCGCTCGGCGCGCGGTTGGTCAGGTTCTTGGCTTCGTTGATTTCGGCCATCTTGGCGGCCAGGTTCGCCCCGTTGCGCTGGGCCAGCTCCGGCACGCTATCCACACCCGCATGTTCCAGCAGGTCGGAATACTGCGAACCAATGCCCTTAATGCGCATCAGGTCGGCGCGGTTCACCCATTCCAGCACCAGTTTCTCGCTCAGGCCGGTCTTCTCGGCCAGGTCCGCGCGGCCCTTCTTGCTCGCGCCCGCCGCCAGCAGTTCGTCCGTCGTGTCGATGCCGTGGTCCTTCAGGGCCGCCGCATACTTGGGGCCAATGCCCTCAATGTCCGCAATCTTCGCCATAGCACCGGGGAGCATACTTAGCCCTCCCCAGGCTTGTCTAGCATCGGGGGAGGCGTCATAAAAAGCAATGACCCCCGAGGCATAAACCTCAGGGGCCATTTCAGCTCCAGCAGTTACCCAGAATTAGGCGCAGTGAACCTTGTGGATGTCCGTGAGGGCGTTCCACAGGCCTTCGGCCACGCTTTCGCAGGCGGCCACGGCGCGATCTTGATCCTCGGCCGAGAGCGCTTCCATGCGTTGCAGCAGCAGCGCCGGCTCGTGGATGTCATCCACGTGGATCTCAAAGTAGGTGCGCGCGGCTTCCGGCAGGCCGGTGTAGTGCGTGTCCAGACCTTCGAGCTTGCTCTTGCTGGTGTTCGGCTGCTGGCATTCGAAGGCGTAAAGCCCACCGAGCGAGGTCACCGCATCGCCAAAGGCCGCATCCACGCGGTTGGCCATGTCGGTCACGGCCGGCAGCGAGGCGCCCTTCACGTCCGTACCCAGCGCACCGGCAAATTCGGCCCACAGGTCGGCGTGCTCGCGCTCTTCGGCGGCGATTTCTTCGTCACCATGGGCAGCCCAGCCGGCGGCCACGCGGTTGATGAAGGCTCCATATTCAGAAGCGTAAGTCTTCAAGGCGTCTACCGGCAGAGTGCCCGCACTCCAAGCCTGATAGAACGGATGTTGAAGCAGATCGTAGCGCTCAATCACAGCGCTCAAGCGGTCGGCCAAGGGGGTCGCCATGCGCAAAATCCTACCCCCAACCGGCGGCCCCGAAGGGTAGCCTTGCGACTCTGTGATCACAAAAAGCCTCTTCCAGCAATTTCGCCCGTGCGCGAAGAGGTTTTGGTATCACATTCACCACCCGGAGTGGCGCGCCGCGCTGGATACGGACGCCCTCGCCTACATGAAGATCGGCCAGGAGATTGGCGAGCTTGCCCGGCAGACCTTTCCGGAGGGTGTCCTCCTTCCCTTTTCACCCACCGATAAGGCCCTAAGTGCCACTCAAGCGGCCCTGGCCGGAGATGCCCCCGTTTTGTTCGAGGCCAGCTTTGCCGCGGAAGGCCTGCAAGCGCGGTGCGACATCTTGGAGCGCAATGCGGACGGAACCTGGACCTTGATTGAAGTCAAATCGGGTGTGCGCGTGAAGGAACCCGACCACATCGAGGACGTGGCGTTCCAGGCCATCGTGCTGCGGGCGGCGGGCCTTCGCATTCGCGATTACCGACTCATGCACCTGGACAAGGAGTACGCCCACGAGGGCGGCAACTACGATCCGGTGCGCATTTTCCAAAGCACCGACATCACCGGCATGGTGCTGGAGACCATCCCGCGTCTCGCCGCCGATCTCGATGCCGTCCGCGCGCTTGCCGCGCAAAACGACGCGCCTGACTTTCAACCCAACACCTACTGCCGCGATTGCGACTTTCGCGAAAAATGCCACAAAGACGTGCCCTCCGGTGGGCTGTGGCAACTCCCGGGGATCAACGTCAATTCGGTGCGCAAGTTAGCGTCGCAGGGGTTGCGCGTGCTGGATGACGTCACCTCGGCCGAGCAACTCAGTCCGACCAATCGCCTCGCCTACCGCGTGATCTCCGGCAAGCAGGATTTCACCGACCCTGAACTCATTAAGCAGCTTGATCGCTTGCCCGGACCAATCGGGTTTGTAGACTTCGAAGCCATTGACCCGGCTCTCCCCCGGTTCGTCGGCCACCACCCCTACGAACGAGTACCCTTCCAGTGGTCGCTTCACGTCATCCCGGACGCCGACTCTGCCCAGCAGCCCGAGTGGCGCGATTACCTCCACACCGACCGGAGTCAAGACCCGCGCATTGCCTTTGCCGCCACACTGTGGGAGGCCGTGCAAGATTGCAACAGCCTTGTTTTCTACTCGGATTACGAGGTCACGACCCTCAAGATGCTGAGGGATGCGGGCGTACCTTACGGCCGTGAACTCCACGAGAAGATCAAGGCCGTGGGCTACGACCTCTTCAAAGCCATTAAGGGCAAAACGTACTGGAACAGCTTCAACGGCTCTTATAGCATCAAGAACGTGCTGCCCGCGGTGAACCCCGCCGTGTCTTACAACGACCTGAACGTAAAGAACGGAGCGGTGGCGGTGCAGGTCTACGAGGAGTACCTGGACCCAGCCACAAGCCCGGAGCGACGCGCGGCCATCATTGATGACCTGCGCACCTACTGCCAGCTGGATACCTACGCCATGTTGGCGCTGTACCAAGGGTTCAGGGCGGCGGTGCCCGGCTGGGCTCCCGCCGCAGTTCGGGATTAACCGGCCTGAGTTTGCTCCACAAAGCCCTTCACATCGTTGAAGAGCTTAGTGAGATAGCCGGTGTGGACATACATCATGTGCCCGGCCTCGTAATAGCCAAAGGAGACATTGCCGCGCACCTCGGGGTCCAGCCCCATGTGCCGGTAGGTGTACTCGGTGGCAAAGTAAGGCGTGGCAAGATCGTAGTAGCCGCTCGCCACAAACACCTTCATGTAGGGGTTCTTGTGCATGGCATTGCGCAGGGCCTCGCTCGTGTCCGGGTAGCCCTGCCGGCCCTTGTTGCCCCAATCCCACGCACCAATGCCCCCGAAGATTTCGTACTTGAGGTCGGATTCGTACTTGAGCTGCGTACGCACGTAGTCGTGGAAGGTCGCCGTATAGGGCGGCATCAGCATCGACATACTGGGGTCGTTGGCCATGGTTTCGCCTTCTCCCCGGCGGAAATCGTCAATGCCCTTGATCCGGCTATCAAGGCGGCCCACCGTGCGGCGCTTCTTGCGGAGGAGTTCCTTGCAGAAGGCGCCCTGAGTCACGCGCAGGTCGGCGCGGTCCACGTACTCGGCACTCAGGCCAGTGAGGCGGGCAAACTCGTTCACCACCACTTGCCGCTCATCGCCCAATAGGTCGTCGCCCTTCTGGAGAGCGCGGGCGTACTCGCCCATCACAAAGGCTTCGGATTGCTTGAGAGCGTCGTCCAGGCTCGTCGCCCAGGGGAGCTGGCCGTGGTAGTACGCGGTGGCCGTGTAGGTCGGGAAAAACAGCTGGAACGAGATGTCGTTGCCGTACTGCTGGTACCCGGTTTGGAAGTTCAGGATCGCCGAGACCAAAATCACCCCGTTCAGGGCAATCCCTTGGTCAATCATGTGGCCCGCCATGCCCGCGGCGCGGGTGGTGCCGTAGCTTTCGCCCACCAGGTAGAGCGGCGAACGCCAGCGGCCGTTCCGGTTCAGCCACATGCGGCAGAACTCGCTCACGCTCTTGATGTCGCCTTCCACGCCCCAGTAGGTTTCGGCCGTTTCCTTGTCCTTGGCGCGGCTGTAGCCGGTACCCACTGGGTCGATGAAGACGAGGTCGGTGAAGTGGAGCCAGGACTCAAGATTCGGCTCCAAAGTGTAGGGGGCCGGGGGGAGTTGCCCTTCAGGCATCATCGGTGTGCGGAACGGACCGACGGCGCCCATGTGCAGCCAGATGCTGGGCGAACCTGGGCCGCCATTGAAGGTGAAGGTCACCGGGCGAGTGCCCGGCTCGGCGCCCTTCTTGGTATAGGCCACATAGAACACCTGGGCCAGGATCTCGCCCTGGTCGTTCTTTAGCGGCATCCGGCCGGTCGTGGCTTCAAATTCGAGGCCCGGAATGCTGTGCTCCGTGGTCACCGGGGTTTCTTCCGTAAAGGTCATCGCGCCCGGCTTTTCGTCCGGCTTGGCGGCATCGCTCATAGATGCCCCTAGTATGCCCAAGCAGCCGTACCGAGTGAGGCAGAGAGTGGTGGGCGATGAGGGACTCGAACCCCCGACTTACTCCGTGTAAAGGAGCCACTCTACCAACTGAGTTAATCGCCCGCGAGGACGTGATTCTACTCGCTGGCGGCGCGGCGTCGCCGTCGCAACAGGGCCGCCAGGCCCGCACCCATCGCAAGCAGGGTCACCGGTTCCGGCACCGGCGAGTTCAAGGATTGCAGCGCCCAGTGCGCCACGTTCTTGCCCATGGCCAAGCCAGCCGCATTGTCGAATTCGAAGTGAATCCCGCCGTAGATGCGGCTCTTCCCGGCTTCGGCTGCCGCCTGGCTGAAAGAGTTGAAATGGCGGGTAGCCGTGATATCTTCGCTCTTGGCATCAAAGGCAATATCGTCCGTGCCGAAGAAGCTGGCCAGGGCCGCGGCTGCCGCCCCACTAAAGGTGGAGTGCCCACTCACGTAGCTGGGGTGGTTCGGGGTCGGGATGAGCGGGCTCCAGTTCGGGTCGCCGTCGGTGGTCACATTGCCATCCAGGTCGCCCTGATGGATGGCCGTGATGGGGCGCCAGCACTGATAGGTGTATTTGGTGTCCCAAGCGCTCACGCCGGCATCCGCCAGCGAGAAGTTGAGCAGCAAGAACATGCGAGCGTTGTCTTCCAGGCTCAGGTTTCGATCTTGAGAGACTCCGGCCGCGATCACGTTCCAGTGGCCCGGCGGCGTGGCCGTACCCGCGCCCCCAATCCAGAACATGGCGATTTCCGTCTGGTCCGCGGTGCGGGCCAGGCTGGTCAGGCCGCCCAGGGCCTTGACTTCGTTGTAGGCGGCGGCGTATTCCTCACTTCCCAGAGCGGGCATGACTTCCGAGCGGTACTGGTCGGACGAGTTAAGCGTGAACGGCCGCACCTGCGACCAACCCGGCAATGCACCCGAGGCAAAGTTGCTGGGGGTGGGGCGCCATTTGCCCAAATCGTTGCTCCGCCCATCGGGCACGGATCCGGCCGTAGCCGACCCATCATTGCTGCGATTGGCCAGGGCGGCAGCGGCCGTCTTGGCCCCCAAGGCCATTCCGGCATCTCGGGCGGCGCCAGGAGCAATCTGGCTCATCTGGTTATCGTAAAGCGTCTTGAATCGCCCCGCTTGGGTGGGATAGAGCGCCCGCAGGGTGTCGTACTGCGCCTGGATGGCGGCGGCTTCCTTGCTAGCACTAGCATTGCCGGCGCCCGAATAGAAGACGTTGCGGTAACCGGAATTCGAAATCGAGTTCACGGCATCAAAAGCCGCTCCGGATACGATGGCCAGATTGCGCGCGGCCATGGGGGGAGCGGACTTGGCGGTACGAATCGCCTGGAGCGCTTCGGCATTCCAATCCAGGATTGCATCCGCTTTGGCCTGCCCACTTAAGGCCAGAGCCGCACCCACAACTACCAACAGCGCCGAAAACCGCACGATGCGAATATGACGCGCAAAAACCGTGCCAAGTACGTAACCGGCACTAATTCTTGAACGTTCTGGTATTATCAGGGGGACCTCATGAGGAGGATTTTTGGTACCTGCTTGGCGCTAGGGATGGCGCTAACACAGGGATACGCGCAACAAGCGCCCGCCGCGCCTACGGCCGTGCGGGTGAATTACACTTTCCAAGGCGTTTCGCCGCACGATGGCTATCGTGTCGGCAATAACTGCTTCATCCCGGCCGACATGATGCGTCGTTGGGGCTGGGACGTCAACGTTCGCGGCAACGAAACCATCGTTAAGGCGGAGGGCCGGGAAATCCGGCTGGAAACCCGCACGATCGCGGCGAAGCCGACCGTTGACCTTGGCACGATCACCGAGACCCTCGGTGGCCACACGATGTGGGAGGGCAATACCTTCCGCGTTCTGAGTGAGATCCGCAACGTAGAAACCACCGCCGAAGGCTTCCGGATTGACGGCACGATGATGGTGCGCATGCGCGCCTTCCGCCTCGCCGCTCCCGATCGTTTGGTGGTAGACCTCTTCGGCGCGAAGCTCAATTCGCGAGTGAACGAAGAACTGCCGAACCAAGTGCGCGTGGGACAGTTTGCTCCGGACGTTGTGCGCATTGTGGTGGAAACCCCGCGCATGGCCGAGCAGCCGATTCCTTCCCTGCTTCCTAGCCGCAAGTTTGAAGTGGACCTTGTCCACGTGGGCACCAGCCAAATTGCGATCAAGCCCGCCCCCACGGCCCCGGTGACGGCGCCGCCGGCTAACCAAACGCCGGTGGTGGACCCGGTGATCGTCAGCGAGCCCAAGGTGGTACGCGAAACGGAAACCGACGCGGTTTACACTTTCCAACTTTCCAAAACCATTGATAGCGCGCCGTCGGTGTCGTATGTCAATGCCAATACGATTCAGTTGCAATTGGCCAAGGCGCAAACTTTGGTCAGTCGCGAGGGCACCCTGGGCGCTGGCAATTACGTAAGCCGCTACTCCATGCAGAACGCGGGCAACGGCTTTGTCAACGTGATCCTGGCGACCAAGCGCGCCTATGCGTTCTCGGCTAGCGTGAGCGGCCAGACCGTAACCCTACGACTCATTAAGCCGAGCGGCTCGAACGGGTCGCTAGCGGGCAAGGTCATCGTCATTGATGCGGGCCACGGTGGCCGCGACCCCGGGGCTACGGCCGCGCAGGTGAATGAAAAGACGAACGCCCTCAAGGTGGCGCAGCAAGCGGCCAAGGCCTTGACCGAAGCCGGGGCCAGCGTGATCTTGACTCGAAACGACGACCGGTTTATCCCTCTCACGGAGCGCTCCGAGATTGCCAACCGAAGCAATGCTGACCTCTTTATCAGCATCCACTTCAATAGCAATACGGTGGCCAATAGCCGCTCGGGCAGCATCATGTTCCACCACAAGCAAAGCCCCCTCGGCATCTTGCTGGCTAACCTCATGGCGGAAGAGATTGGGAAAGTGAGCGGGCTACCCAACCTGGGCGTGCGAAGCGACCAAACGATCTATGATTCGGGATTTGCGGTTCTACGCCTCTCTAAGATGCCCGCTGCGCTCCTTGAGCTCGCGTTTATCAACCACAGTCGGGACCGAAGTCGGTTGCAACAGCCCGAATTCCACTCCTCCGTAGCCAAAGCGATCACCCTTGCCGTCAAAAGGTACTACCAGCAATGAGCGAAACTAAAAATTCAGCCTCCAAGAAGGCTCCGATTCTTGTCTTAGGTCTGGCGGCGGCTTGCTTCGGGGCCCTCGCTTGGTACATCACCAGTCGTCCGGTGACGCCGATCACCCACACCGATCCGGTCGTGACGAACAACGTGCCGACGGATGAGGAAGATGCCCCCAAGGGCGGTGAAGTCACGACGCTCACTCCGACCTACACGGGAGGAGAGTTCGGCACCAAGCCCGGGACGAAGGAAACCCCGAAGGGTGAAGACCCGATGGTTTTTGCGCTTAACGACTACCTAGACAAGGTGCCGGCCGTTCCGAAGGAGGCTGATGTCCTGAGTGTCAGTGTCAAAGAAGGCATTGCCACCGTGGACTTCAATGACAAGATCTACGCGGGTTACGGCGCGGAGGATGAGCAGATCATCGTTCGTGGCCTGCTGCGCGTCATGGCACAATTCCCTGAGGTCAAGAGCGTGACGTTCACCACAAGCGGGCAACCGCTCGATTCGCTTGGGGCTATTGATCTGAGCTCGCCGCAGCCGGTCGAGAAGTCCTGACCTTTACCCAGTGTGCGTGGGTGGTACCAATCACCCACGCCACAAACGCTCCGCACACCCACCCGAGCAAGACCTGACCCGGGTAATGCACGCCGTTATAGATGCGGCTGATGCCGGTCACGAGGCTCACGAAGAGCCACACCCAACCCCACGGAGACTTGCCAAGTAGCAAGCTCACCGCCACTGCCATGGTGTTAGCCGCATGGGCACTGGCAGTCCCCGAGCTCGCCGTGTGAGGCACCCGCAGGATCAACTCGGGGTCCAGCTTCATGGCTAACTCCCGTGCCATCCCACCATCTAGCGCCCGCGCCACCACGGCACAAGGCCGATCCATCGGAAACCCAAATTTGATCGCATCCGTGAGGGCGTTAGCCACCGGAAACGCCGCCAACCCGCGCAAAGTGGCCACCCGGGTGGCCTTGTTCCAGATCAGATAGATGGCGAGACCTAGGAACAGCCCGCGCACCCCCCACTGCTTGTTTCCTTCGCTAAAAAACCAGAAAAATGGCTCCCACTCTGATGGCCAGTGGTTGACCCACCGAAAGATCATGTGGTCGATGCCCATTCCCCTTAGCGTACCAGTGCGGTTTCAGGTAAACCCGACCCGCTGATGAGCGAACGTCGAGTGGCCATGGTCATGGCTTCCCTTGCGGGGGCCACAATGGGAGCCCCGCACGTTCGGCGTCACGAGTTTGTGCCGCTTACGGGTTACGAACCCGTGCCGTTCCGCATGGCCCCGGCGGGCCACCAAGACCTCTCGGTTCTATGGGCCTATCACCTACGGCAGGCCCGCTCACACACCAACCTCAGCGGCACCTATCGCGCGCACTGGAATTCGGCGGAACGCGGGGACGCTTATGCGCTGGCCAACTTGGGAGCCGGCCTTGGTTTGCCCTTAAGTGGCCAATTCGGCAACCCCGCTAGCCATCGGGCGACAGGCCTCGCGCGCGCCCTCTTCTGGGGCATTCGCGGAATGGGTATGCCTGACCTCGCGGCCACCTGGGCGGCCACGGACATCAGTGTTGACCACGCCGGAGACTCGATCTGGGTGGCAAATTGGATTGGTGCGGCGGCCGCAATTGCGGCGAGTGAACAGGCCAGTTGGGGCGCCTTGCTGGGGCTGATCCCTAAGTACGTTCCGTCGGGCCATCCCGCCCTGGCCCGAGTACCTGAGGTGTTGGGGGCCGGTCTCAGTCAGCCGGCGAGCCTTCCGGGTTTGATTCCGCAAGATTTCAGTCCCGCCGCTCGGGCCTTTCTCTATGTTCTTGCCGCTCTTTCCGGCAGTCAACAGCAAGCATCGCGCGGCATGATCCTCGCCGCCAGCCTCGGCCATGCCGCCAGCGATACCGCGGCCATTGCCGCCGCGCTCGGTGCGGGGATTTTCGGACCTTTAGAGCCAGAATGGACGGGACCGCTGGGGCAGAGCTACGTCGCCACGGGCTTCTTACAGGATCTCGATCCGCCGGCAACCATCTCAGACTATTGCGATCTCTTCACGGGCAAGCTTCCCGAGGCGCGTACGCTCAACTTACACTCCCCTTCCGCTTACGCCGAAGTTGGACCATTTCAGCTCCACGTTCAGTATCCGCATGGCCCCGTGTTTCGTGATGGACGGAGTGCCGAGGTGGACTTGACTTTGCTCAATCGCGAGAGCACGCCCATCCGAGTCTCGCCCGAGTGGGTGGTCGGAGCAGGTTTGCAGGTGGAGTCCAACGCCGTTAGTGAGGTTATGGCCCCCGGGGCGTCCTGGACCGCGCATGCACGCATCACTTCCGGGGATATCGTGGATCGCGACCAAGTCGTAGAACTCCGCACCGAAGGTTTACGCCTCAGCCTTCCCCTCTTGGCGACGGGATCGTGGTCCATCATCGGCCCGTATCCGAACCAGAATGACGCCGGAATGGGGCAAGCCTACGCACCGGAATCTGGATACGATGCCGAGTTGAAGGACACCGGACGAGCGGACCTCCCCGTGGCCTGGTCCGCTTTCACGCCCGATGGGCCTGAGCTGAACCTTGACCCTCAATTCCGAGGAGCCCCCGGGGTGATTTACGCGTTCTCCGAAGCCACATTGCCCGCAGGCAAGACTTATCGCTTGCGCATCGAATCTGGCGTACCCGCCCGCTGCTGGCTGAATGATGGTCCCGCGCAAGACATCAGCGCCTTGGAGCCCTGCGAGATTGGGTTAACGGGCCATGGTCCGTTCCGAATCATGCTCAAGGTCCGTCGCCAACGCGAAGATATGGCTCCCATCTTGGTGGCATTTTTCGACCAGGAAGGTCACCTCGTGCGTCCGGCAAGACTAGCGCCGGTTGCGAACGTAGAAAGTTAAGTGCTGGCTTGGTCTCGCACCCTAAGTCGCTGCTTGTGGTGGCATATGTTGCGCTTTATGCGCCGCCCCGGGGTGCATAAACTCCAACGCCGCGCCAGCCATCTGAACCCGCGCACACGGGAACACTTCCGCCGCCAGGAGCAGTTCGCCCGGCGCTACGGCTTGCGCATCCTGCACGCGGTGATCTTTCTGGCCATGGTGGCCATTGTGTTTCAGTTCCTCCTCGCGCTATTTCTCTGGGGAGACAGCGAGGGTTGGCTGCGTCTGCCGCGCCCGGACGATATCCCACGCCCGCCGGTGGAGAGCCGGTAAGGCGAGGGCTTTGAATTCTTCCGGCGCAAACCACTCCACTTCCCCATCCAGTCGGTCCACTTGGAGCACGCGCACCGTCAGGCGATGCCGGGTCACCACAAATGGAAACCTCCCCAACTCCTCGCCTGAGCTCGCCAGAGCAGGCGGAAACCCATAGAGTCCGGCCCACCATCCGCCTTCGGGATAGCGAATCAACGCATATCGGCCCGCTTGCTCGCAGACCGCCAAGGGCAGGTCCATTTCTCGCATTTCCGGCCTCACTTTGGGGGCCGGATAGAGACTCACCTCGCCCTGCGTGCCCCGGCAGATAGCTTGCCAAGGGCAAAGGTGGCAGAGCGGCGTACGCGGGCGGCAGACCGTGGCCCCGAGTTCCATGAGCGCCTGGTTCCAATCCCCCGGGCGCTGATTGGGGACGGAGTTCTCCGCCCACGCCCAAGCTCGCTTGGATAAAGCCGGAGGCGGAGTGGGGTCGGCCATTAGCCGCGCATAAACACGCTCCACGTTGCCATCCACTAGGGGTTCGGGCAGGTCGAAGGCGATAGAAAGCACCGCCCCCGCCGTATAAGGGCCGATGCCCGGCACCGCCCGCATCGTTTTGCGGTCTTGGGGCCAGCCGTTCAGCGCAATCTCCTTGGCCGCTTGGTGCAGCAGGCGCGCCCGTCGGTAATAGCCCAAACCCTGCCAGGCGTGAAGCACGTCATCCAGCTCTGCATCGGCCAGGGCTTCGATGGTGGGAAACCGCTCCATCCAGCGGCGGTACGGCTCAATCACCGAGGCCACTACGGTTTGCTGGAGCATCAGTTCGCTCACCAGCACGCGATAAGGATCGCGGGATTCGCGCCAGGGCAAATCCCGCTTGTGCTGGTCGTACCAGTCCAGAAGTTCCTTATGCACCGACGGGATCGAGGCCGAGTTGCTGGAGAGCGGCGACCGGATCGGACTTTGACGTCAATGCCCGGCCAATGACCAGATAATCGGCAGAATCCGCGAGCGCGGTTTGCGCGTCGCCGACCCGGACTTGGTCGTGCACGTCCCCTACGCTTCCCCGGATGCCCGGCGTCACCAAAACCTTGTGCCCCACGATCGGGCGGAGTACTTTGAGTTCGTGGGCGGAACAGACCACCCCGTCTAAGCCGAGTTCGACTCCCCGCTGCGAGAGGTGCGCCATTTGCTCGGGCAGGGTGCGATTGACGCCCATGAAGCCCTGGAGCGTGGCTTCATCAAGCGAAGTCAGCACGGAGACGCCCACCAAGAGGGGGCTCTGCTCCTCGGGGTACATGGCGGCTTCTTCCACCGCCGCCGAGATCATCGCGGGGCCACCACTCAGGTGGAGCGTGAGCATCCACACCCCATGCTTGGCGGCTTCGCGCACCGCGAGTGCCACGGAGTTCGGAATGTCGTGGAACTTGAGATCAAGGAAGATGCGCTCGGCCCCGTGTTCGCGCAGAATGTCTACCACGCGCAGGCCGTTGGGCATCGTCAGGCCGTGGCCGATCTTGAACGCCCCTACATAAGGCGCAAAGCGGTGGACCAGGTCAATGGCTTCGTCAAGGTCGCCAGTATCAAGAGCGCAGATAATACGACGGTCCATACCCTTAGTGTAACCGCGCTTAAGGGGTGAAATGAGCAAATGATTCACCGCGAGCTCCTTTTGAATGGAGTTTTCCTCGGCGGACCCTGCGACCAAGGGATCGGGAAGGAGATTGCGGTGAGCCCCTGGGATGGCCGCCGCATCGGCACCTTTGCCGAAGGCGGTTGGGCGGAGATGGATGCCGCCCTGGACTGCGCCACCCAGGCCTTTGAAGTGTTTCGCAAGACATCCATGGCCGAGCGGGGCGACTTGCTTGCACGCATCAGCGAAGCCGTCACGGAGCGCGAGGATGAACTGGCAGAGCTCTTAGTGCTGGAGGTCGGCAAGCCCATCACGGCCGCCCGCGCCGAGGTGAAGCGCACTGCTCTCACCTTTGGGCTGGCCGCGGACCTCGCCCGCTCATGGGAGCCTGAAAGCGTCGATCTTAGCTACGATCCTCGTGGAAGCAACTACCGGGCCGAGGTGCGCCGTCGCCCCGTCGGGCCGGTGCTGGCTATCGTGCCCTGGAATTGGCCCTATAACCTCGCTGCCCACAAGATTGCCCCCGCCCTGCTGGCGGGTTGCCCGGTGGTTCTGAAGCCCAGTACGGCGGCCGCTTTGTGCACGCTCAGCCTGGCTCGCCTGATTCACGAGTGTGGGTGCCCGGCGGGAGTGGTGAACGCGATTGCCTGCCCCAATGCCATTGCGGAAAAGGCCGTGCGCGACCCCCGGGCGAAGTTTGTGAGCTTCACGGGCAGCGAGGCTGTGGGCTGGCGGATCAAGGAGTTGGTGCCGGACCGCAAGGTGTCCCTTGAACTCGGTGGCGACGCCAGCGCGGTGATCTGCGAGGATGCAGACTTGGACTTGGCCCTGCCGCTGGTGCTGAACGGGGCGTACGCCTACGCCGGGCAGATCTGCATTAGCGTGCAGCACCTGCGCGTGCATGAGTCGCGGGTGGATGAAGTGGTGGCGCGGCTAGTGCCGATGATTGAGAACCTGGGATGTGGAGACCCGGCGCTGGAGAGCACGGTGGTCGGGCCAGTGATCAATAGAGACGCCGTGGACAAAATTGAAGCGGTATTGGCCTCGGCGGTGGCCGGAGGAGCCAGGATTTTGGCCGGGGGCGAGCGCACCGGCAACGTGATTTCGCCCACCCTCATTGCAGATGTTCCTTCGGGCCACACCCTCACTTGTGACGAGGTGTTCGGCCCCGTCCTCACTCTCAGCACGTTTGCCAATGATGCCGAGGCGATGGATCAGGTTAACAGCGGGCGATTTGGGCTGCAGGCGGGGGTGTTTACCATTTCGCCAGACCGAGCCGAGCTCTTCATCGAGAATCTCGAAGTCGGGGGGATTGTGATCAACGACGTCCCCACTGTGCGGTTTGACGCCATGCCCTACGGCGGGGTCAAGCGTAGTGGCTTCGGGCGCGAGGGCGTCCGCTACACTTACGAAGAGATGACCGAACCCTTGGCGGTCGTTACCCGCCAGGTTTAGCGGACCGCGACGCCATCTTCCCCGTGGAAGATGTGAATGCGGTCCAGATCAAAAGCAAACTTGGCCGTGGAGCCCACTGCCACCGGGTGCGCCGGG
Organism: Chthonomonas sp. UBA2785; assembly: GCA_002352215.1. Taxonomy (GTDB): domain Bacteria; phylum Armatimonadota; class Fimbriimonadia; order Fimbriimonadales; family Fimbriimonadaceae; genus JAHBTC01. The sequence goes on from DEIB01000038.1 coordinate 92,337, forward strand.
TCCAGCGTGGCAATCATCGGCTGATCGCCCACCATCAGGTACGCCGTATCCTCGGCTCCCAGCTTCTCCAGCACGTCCAAGTGCGCCTCAAACGTATTGGCCTCGCTCACCGGGATGCTCACATTGCCTTCGGCGTGATAGATATCTTCCGGCCGAATCCCAAACGTGACCGCTTGCCCGTTCAAGGCAATCGCCGGGTGGCCATCCTTCAGCTTCACCCGCACCGGCCCGGCTTCCACCCAGCCGTCCTTGATGACGCCTTCCACAAAGTTCATCGGCGGCGCGCCAATAAAGCCCGCTACAAACTTGTTGGCCGGTTCGTTGTAAACCCGCGTAGGCTCGTCGCATTGTTGCAGCAAGCCGTTGCTCATCACGGCAATGCGTTGGCCCATCGTCATGGCTTCCACTTGGTCGTGGGTCACGTAAATCGTCGTCACGCCCAGGCGGCGGTGCAGGCGGATCAGTTCGGCGCGGGTCTGGATGCGGAGCTTGGCGTCCAAGTTCGAGAGCGGCTCGTCCATCAAGAAAACCTTCGGCTTGCGGACAATGGCGCGGCCCAGGGCCACGCGCTGGCGCTGACCACCGGAGAGTTCCTTCGGCAAGCGTTCCAGCAGGTGCTCGATGCTCAGCATCTGCGCGGTTTCGCGTACGCGAGCATCAATATCGGCCTTGATTTTCTTCGCCTCGGCCATGTGCGTCAGCTGCCAGAAGAAACCACCGAGTTCGCGCAGGCGCAGGCCAAACGCGATGTTGTCGTACACCGTCATGTGCGGGTACAGGGCGTAATTCTGGAACACCATCGCGATGTCGCGATCCTTCGGCGGCACGTCGTTCACGCGCGTCTCGCCAATCATGATGTCGCCCTCGGTGGCTTCTTCCAGGCCCGCCAGCATGCGCAGCGCGGTGGTTTTCCCGCAGCCGGAAGGGCCGACTAAGACCATGAATTCCCCGTCGTTGATGTCGAGGTCCAGGTGGTCAACGGCGCGCACGCCCTTGCCAAACACCTTGCTCACGTTCTTGAAAGCGACTTTAGCCAATGTGGTTCACCCAGTACGGCACACCCGCCCTTGCGCATGCCGGCTCATGATTATATCCAACCCACGATCCGAATCGTTTCGTATTCACGGCCCCTATTCCGGGCTCTCACCGGGTCTGGCCGCAATTCTTTCGGTTGAACCGAAGCGGAAGACCGCGCGTTCCGTTCATAATGCAGGGCATGTCCGGAAACATCGAGCGCATCGTGGCAACTGACTGCGGCTCGACAACGACCAAAGCCATCCTCATCGAACGCAACTCGCAGGGCCAGTACCGCCTGGTCGCTCGTGGCGAAGCCCCCACTACGGTGGAAAAGCCGTTCGAAGACGTGACCGTCGGCGTTCTCAATGCCATGACCGAGCTGGAAGAAATCACCGGCGAAGTGATGCCCGAGGGCTATGAAGTGGGCCGACGTTCTTTGATCAAGGACGGTCAGGTCTATCGCCTGCTCAAAGATGGCCAAGCGGCGATGACCCGAAGCACTCCGCACGATGGCGCGGACCTTTATGTTTCCACCTCCAGCGCCGGCGGCGGTCTGCAGATGATGGTGGCGGGCGTGGTGAAATCCATGAGCGCAGAAAGCGCCGAGCGTGCCGCTCTGGGTGCGGGCGCCATCCTGATGGACACCTTGGCCGTGGACGACGGCCGCAAAGATTTTGAGAAGGTGGAGCGGCTCCGCCAACTTCGCCCCGACATCATCCTGATGTCCGGTGGTACCGACGGGGGCACTGTCTCTCACCTCGCCGACATGGCTGAAGTCATCCGCCGCGCCGACCCCAAGCCCCGCTTTGGTGACATGAAGCTCCCGGTCATTTTCGCCGGCAACGTGGAAGCGCGCGGCGCGGTGAAGGAGGTCCTTGGTGGAGGCGTCTCCCTGAAGGAAGTGGACAACCTCCGTCCTTCCCTGGAAAATGAAAACCTCGACCCGGCCCGCGACGAAATCCACGAGCTATTCCTAGAGCACGTGATGCAGCAGGCCCCCGGCTACAACAAGCTCCTGGAATGGGCCAGCGAAGAAGTCATGGCGACGCCCAACGCTGTGGGCAAGCTGATGAAGAACTACGCCGACCAGGAAGGCATCAACATCCTGGGCGTGGACATCGGCGGGGCGACCACCGACGTGTTCTCCGTCTTTGGCGGCACCTATAACCGCACGGTTTCGGCCAACTTGGGCATGAGCTACTCGATTTGTAACGTGCTGAAGGAATCCGGCACGGACAACATCGGCCGTTGGCTCCCGTTCGAAATGGATCCGTTCGAAATGCGCAACCGACTGCGCAACAAGATGATCCGCCCGACGACCATCCCGCAGACTTACGAAGACCTGCTGATTGAGCAAGCGGTAAGCCGCGAAGCCCTGCGCTTGGCCTTCTACCACCACAAGTCGCTCGCTCGTAGCCTCAAGGGGACGCAGCAACAGCGCGACGTGGGCCAAATCTTTGAGCAGGCCGGTGGCGGCGAAACCCTCATCAAGATGATGGACCTCGACATGATCATCGGGTCCGGCGGGGTGCTGAGCCACGCCCCCAAGCGCGCACAATCCGCGCTCATGATGATGGATGCCTACGAACCGGAGGGCATCACCATGCTCACCGTGGACAGCATCTTTATGATGCCGCACCTCGGCGTGCTGAGCGAGCACTTCTTTGATGCTGCGCGGCAGGTGTTTGAATACGACTGTATTGTCAAGTGCGGCCACTGCATTGCGCCGGTGGGCCAAGCCAAGCCGGGCGAAGTCGCCATCACGGTCTCCGGCGATGGAGTGAGCGAATCGGTGAAGGTGGGCGAAATCAAGGTCATCCCGGCGGGTCGCGGCGAGTTCCGCGAACTCACAGTGACTCCCTCGCGCGGCCTCGACATCGGCGCCGGCAAGGGCAAGGCGGTCACGCAGAAGTTCGAGGGTGGCACCGTCGGCATCATCATTGATGCGCGAGGACGCCCGCTCAACCTCAGCCCGGATGTGAAGGAACGAGTCGGCAAGAACCGCGAGTGGCTGGAAGCCATGGGCCTTCCCCTCCCCTAACTTCGGTCCGTAGCCAAAACAAAAAATCCCTCTCCGCCTCCAATGAGGTTGAGAGGGATTCTTTTTGTTTCTTCCCGAAGTTTAGGCGCCGCGATTGACGCGGTTCATCAGCTTGCTCAGCCAGCCCTTGTCATCCATTTCTTGCTGGCGGCGCAGTTCGGCCACCTTGGTGTGCTGTTCCAGGTCGCGATCCGGGTCCGGATACGCCTTGTCCAACATGCGCTGGAGGTGATCCGCCGGGGCGAGGTGAAGCTGAATCGGCAAACCAGACTCGTCAGAGAGCATCTGCACCGACTCTTCGCTCAGCGCGGACGCCCCCATTACGTGCAGGGTGCCCCCTTCAATAGTTACCGGCAAGGTGCGGAGACGAATGGCCGTATCCCGGCTGAATCGAGCGAGGATTTCGGGCTTGGGCACCAGAGATTGGCCCATCAGGCGCTGAATGGCGGACGCATGCTCCAGGGCAATGCGGCTCTCTTCGGCTTCTTCTTCGGTCAAGAATCCCGCATCCGCGCTGGCGCGTCCGTCGTCGTCCTCTTCCTTAAAGTCAGTCGACGGAATCGCCGAAGCTGAAGCGCGCTCCACTTCAATCTCGCGGTTCATCCGGTCCAGCATCTGCTCAATCATGAGCGGGGTCGTGTCGTTTCTCGGCTGCACCGACGGCTGATTCTCGCCGCTCATGAACTCCATCCAAGCTGCGCGTGCCTCTTCGGTAGCGCTCAAAGTGAACCCATCTTCGGTCTTTTCAGTGGCCGGGGCCGTCGGGGCAGCGTCAAACGATGCCACTTCCGCTTCGGCGGGGCTGAGTTCTTCCTGGAATGCGACGACGGGGGGCTCGACAATGGGAGGGGCATCGAAGGAAGCAACTTCCGCTTCAGCCGGGCTCAATGCAGCCGGAGTTTCGAATACGCTGGGCTCATCGATGACGGCTGCTTCCGCCTCAACTTCGGCCAGTTCCGGTTCCGCCACCTCAAAGATCGGCTCGTCTTGAACTTCTTGAGAAATTTCGGGTTCGGCGACGGCAAACGCTTCGGGTTCCACCACCGACGAGCCAAAGTTATCGCCCCGGGCAATTCCAATTCGGGCGAGGAGATCATCCAGCGCCACACTGCCCGTGTTCTGACTCACCGGCTCGATGGGGGTGGGTTCAATGGGCTCCGAGGCCGTCGTGGGCTTTTCTGCTTCTGTAAACGCCGTTTCTTGGCTGACCGGGGCCTTGATTTCATCGAGCGGAAGCGGCGGGGGCATGGTCACCCCGGCGGAAACGGATTCTTCCGCTAGATCATCCGGAGATCCAGCGAGAGGCTCTTCCGACACGGCTTCGCCCCAACCGTCTGCTTCGGCCGCCGGCAGGTCCGTGTCAGCCTCACTGTCTTCCCAATCACTACTCGCCACGGGCTCAGCCAGGGCCGTTGCGACTTCCGCAGTGAGATCGGTCGGCGCTTCAAACTCGTCGCTTTGAGCGGCCGATGCCTCTTCCTCCTCGATCTGAGCGAGTTCGGGCACCGCAACCGGCGCACTTACGCCAGCAAAATCGTTCGGGTACGCAGCCTGCAGGGCGGCCAACACCTCTTCTTGCGTTCGAGGCTCAACGACGAGCTTCCGTTCGGCACGCCGCTCAATTGCGGTCAGCAATGACTCATCAAAAGGCTCCATCGCCCAGCAAACAAGCTCATCGCCACGCAGTTCTACCGGGCAAGCTCGAGCAAACCAGGCCAGGCTTGCCGGCACAAGTTCAACGGCTTCCGCATGAATTGCCGGAGTGGCAATTTCTTCTGCCTTCTCTTCGATGATCGGCTCCGCCGCGATTGCCTCCGGCTCGGCCACCGGTTCCGCAACCTCAATGGGTTCAACATTCCTCGCCCAGGCTTGAGGATCGAAATGGACTTCGGGCACGATTTCAGAGCTCGCGTCTTCAACGCTCTCCTCCTCCTCCACGGCCGCCACCAGCGAATCCCAATCCGCTTCGGCGTCTGCCTCGCTCACCGTCAATTCAAGTTCAGCGGCGGGGGCTTCGACCTCTCCACTATCGTACTGGGAGACCAGCGCCTCGAGGTCCGCCGTATCAATGCCATCGCTCGGGGTGCGCGTTTCTGCAATCTGCCAAGGGGACAGACTTTCCGCTTCATGCACTGGCTCTTCAGCCGCGAGTTCGGGCTCAGCAACAGCCTCAATCGTCTCCGGCGCGGGCGCTTCGGCAACCTCGGGTGCCAATATTTCCGCCTCAAACTCTTCTTCCGCGACCCATTCTTCAGGTTCGCTGATCGATTCGCTGGTGTGGCTCGCCGCCGGTGGTGCCAGTTGGTCACCATATCGGGCCGTCCACGCTTCTGCGACCTCGTCAAAGTCGGCGATTCGGAACCGAGCCGCGCCCAGGCTTAGCTCACTAAGGGCTCGAAGGGTTTCATTTTCGGCGGGGCTAGCCACCAGGAATTCGATCCCCGACTCATCTTCGCCCATTGGGACGGCGCGCAGGCCGCGCAAAACTTCCACGGGGAATTCAATGGCTCCGGTGGTCACCGGGTCATCGGTAGCATCGCCATCGGGCAAGTCACCGATGTCATCGAAGGCCGCTTTAGGCTCAACTTCGGCCTCGAAAGTGCTCTCAACCGGAGCTTCAGGAGCTTCGGTGGGCAGCAGCAACACGGGGTTCGGGTTCCCCGCCCAAGCCACGGCCGGGTCATTGACAAAGCGTTCAAGGAGCGAAGAAGGAATTTCGCTACCGTAACGGCTCAAAAGCTCTCGCGCAACCTCGGCGTCCGTGCCTTGCACCCACTGGATGGGGCGGCGCGCGTAGGCCATCACCAAATTCAGGGTTTCGACGGAGATTTCGCCCGCATGCAAGACGATGGCAAACGGCTCCTGGATGCTAATCGGGACGATCTTATGGCTCAGGGCCACGGTCCAGGGCAAGCAGGCGCGAATCTGAGCCTGAGCTTCGCCGCCTTCGGCTTCAATCGCCCCCAACAACGAATGGCCCAACGCACGAATCTTAGGGTCCTGGCTCAGGCTCCACCGAAAAGCGACATCCTTGAGCTCGGCCGGGCTCTTCGCTTGCATCCACTCTTGGCTGACGTTGCCGTACACACCCATCTCAGAGTTCGGCACATTTGAACTCAAATCGGTCTTGTCTATCGGTTGAGAGCCTTGATTTGACATAGTCCTTCACGAAAGCCAATGCTTCCAGTGGATTTATCGGTACTTCTTACAGGATTCTTGACGCCAAGGCCCGGAAATCCGTTCGGATCGCCGAGTAAATCTCGATTAAATGGCGTCTTCCACCGGACCGGATTCCGGCGCTTCCACCGGCTTCATCCGGTTCTCAAAATTGTTGTGGTGCAAGCGGAGGCGCTTGACGATCTCGACCCCTCGGTCGGCCGCATGCTCAATCGCGTGGAAGGTGTTGATTCCGCGCAGCAGATCCCGAACTGACTCAGGTCGCTCAACGATCAGCTCCATAAAGCGCCGACGAGCGGCTTTATAGGAGGCATCGACGTTGTCGTCCATCAGCAGGGCTTCACTCGCCACTTCCTCGTCGTACTTGAGATAGAGCGCAGTGGCGGAGCGAATGACACGGGCGGCTTCGGCCTGGAGATCATAGAGGGCCGACTTGAGTTCATCCGGGAACTGACCCGAAAGCCGCCGCGCCCGGCTGGCCATCTTTTCGGCATCGTCTCCGGCCTTTTCGAGTTCCCCGATGATGCTCAAGGTGCTCGTCAGCAAGCGGAGGTCGTTGGCCACGGGCGCTTGCTTCAGCAAGCAATCCACGGCGATCCCTACGGCCAACTTCTCGCTGTCGTCAATGACGTCATCCAGCGACTTCACGCGCTGGTACAGGCTTTCATCGCCTTCCAGGGCGCACCGCACGCCTAACTCGAGCATTTCGACGACACAATCGGCCATCCGCAGCACCAGGGAGCGGATTTCATCAATTTGTTCGTCAAACTCGCGGCGAGTCATGGGGGCCTATCCTTATACAAGACGCAAGGATCGGCCCAAACGGTGCTTCAGTGGGGAATTTTTCTTAACAATTCAGCACCGGTAAGACTTCCAGCGTCGTCTCTGCCTTCAACTTTCCACACTTGACCTGGATTTTGTAGGTCCCCGGGGCCACAAAGTACGTCCACCACGGTTCTTGGCCCGCATCAGGCAGGCGGTAGATCTCCTTGGGCTGGGCATCCCACACCACCCGGTTGTAGCCCGCAAAGCCCGTCCCCGACATGCTGGCGATTTCCCTCCCCTTTTCATCGGTCACGGTCACGCTTACTTCTTCCGTGGCGGCCTCCTTGAGCCAGTACGTGATGGGCGCGAACTTCGGCGGGTTGGTCCCCCGGAATTCGTCATCCGCCCACAACCCTTGCAGGAACAACCGCTCAATCGGGCGGCAGTTTCGGGGTGTGAACACATGGAGCGCCTCGCCCAGCACGGCTTCGGTGCTTTCCGAAAGGAATCGGGCGTCGTCCAGGATCCAGATGCTCCGCCCGTGGGTGCCCAGCACCACGTCATGCTCGCGCGGGTGGATTTGGATGTCATCCACCGGGCAGTGCGGCAGGTTCTTGCCGTTTAGCCGTAGCCACGCCTTGCCCCCACTGAGCGTCACAAACACCCCGTTCTCAGTCCCGCAATAGATCACGTTCGGGTTCTTGGGGTCTTCGCGCACTACCTTCACGCTGCGGTGCTTCGGCAGGTCGCCCGTGATGTCGTTCCAGGTCTTGCCAAAGTCGGTGGTTTGCAAAATGCGCGGGTCGTACTGGTCGTCTCGGTGGCCGTCCAGGCTCATCGTGGCGCGGCCCGCCCCGTGCGCCGAGGCGTCAATGCGGCTGACGTACCAATCGTTGCCTTTCGGCGTCACATCCTTCCATTCACCATCCACGCGCACATGCACGCGGCCGTCGTCGGTGCCCGCCCACAGCAGACCTTCGGTAAGCGGAGACTCCACCAACGAGGTCACGGTGCAGAAGGTTTCGGCCGCGGAACCTTCGGTCGTGATCTTGTCCACGTCATTGGTGGTCAGGTCACCACTAATGCGCTCCCACGTTTCGCCGCGATCGCTCAGGCGGAACACCATGTTCCCGCCCAGGTACAGAACGCTCGGGTTGTGAGGAGACACGAAGAAGGGCGCATTCCAGTTGAACCGATACGCGGCGCCACCTTCTCGCTGCTGCGGTTGCAAGTGCCAGCGTCGCCCGGTCTTCAGGTTCGCTTTGGTCAGGTTGCCCCCTTGCCACTCGGCGTAGATCACGTCCGGATCCTCGGGATCGAACGCCACGTGGAAACCGTCGCCCCAACACACATACTTCCAATCTGAATTGGTGATGCCCGTTTGCGGCGTGCCGTCTTCGTACTTCTCTGTCTCCACCAGCGTGCTGCTGGGGCCAACCCACGAACCATTATCTTGCAGGCCGCCGGCAATGCGGTACGGCTCGCTCATGTCCAGCGCGATGTTATAGAACTGCCCGATAGCAATTTGGTTGAGGAACTGCCACTTGGCGCCCCCATCAAAGGTTTGGTAAATGCCGCCATCGTTCCCCACCACGATGTGGTCCGGATCGTTGGGGTCGAAGGCTATGGAGTGCATGTCCACGTGCATCTTGTCGCCGAAGCCGCCTCGGAACGTACGCCCGCCGTCCTCGCTGACTTCCACTTCCCAGCCCAGCATGTAAATCTTCTGATCGTTCTTGGGATGGATGCGCACCTTACAGAAGTAGAACGCACGCGGCGCGCGCACGCTCATGCGGGTCCAGGTGTTGCCACCATCTTCGCTGCGGAACAGGCCGCCCGACTTGCTGCGGTCGTCCCGGATGCTGTTGGTGCCGCCTTGGCCGCTTTCGATGACCGCGTACATGATGTCCGGGTTCTCGGCATAGAGGTCAATGCCGATGCGACCGGTGTGGGCAGGCAAACCGCCTTTGATCTTCTTCCAAGATTTGCCGCCGTCTTGGCTGCGGAACAGGCCACCCTCGGTGCTGCCGCTATCAAACTTGTGCGCCTTGCGGCGGCGATAATACATGGCCGCAAAGACAATGTCCGGGTTGCGGGGGTCCAGCCGCACATCGCAGCACCCGTGGTCCTTTACCGCGAGCACCTTCGCCCAGGTTTTGCCGCCGTCGGTGGTCTTGTAGAGGCCGCGCTCCTCGTTGGATCCCCACAGGTGGCCCAGAGCGGCCACGTAGCACACATCCGGGTTGCGCGGGTCCACCACGATGGCGGGAATATCGTGCGAATCAGCCAGGCCCATGTGCTGCCAGGTCGCCCCGGCGTCGGTGGAGCGATACACCCCGTTCCCCCACGAGCTGGAGTTGCGGCCGTTGCCTTCGCCCGTGCCTAGCCAGATCATCTGGTTACGTCCGAGTTCCTTTAGTTCCTTCTTGCTCTTGCCGGCTTTGGCCTCAGCCGGGTGATCAAAGTTGGCCGGCAAATCGCACACCGCGATGCTGCCCACGCTGGTGGTTTCTTCCTTGTCAAACAAAGACTCCAGGGTCGTGCCGTGGTTCTTGGTTCTAAAGAGGCCCCCCGAGGCCAAACCCACGTAGAAAACCTTACTCTCGCCCGGGGCGAAGACCACTTCGCTCACGCGGCCACCCATGGTGCCCGGACCCACACTGCGCCAGTTCAATCGCTTGATATCGGTATCCACCACCGACCGCTTCTGTGCCATACGGTGCATCCTACTCAGAATTTGGCCAAACCTTCGCCCATTGCGTTCAACTTGGTGAGATAATGGGAGGCGTCATGGTTTCGTTGGTCCTCGGGTTCACCCTCACGGCAGTGAGCCCCGCAACCGCCGAGCTACCCACCCGTCCGCGCGATCCGTGGGTGTTCCGTAGCGTTCTCGATAAGCAAGCCCGCATGGTGACGGTCGAGTTATCAGAGCACCTCATCATCGCCTACGATGCCACCAACTGTGGCTTCTACAAGGCTTGGGAAGGCACGGTCAAGTTCCAAGGTGCCGTCTACACCGCCGAGCACGGCCCCCAACCGACCTCCGTCGGAAAGGTTTATGAACAGGACACTATTGACCGCGCGATCTGGTCGGTGGCCAACGCACGCGGCGAAGTGGCCGAAGTTAAGCCCCGTTTCCGTGGCTACACCATGAAGGGTGGCCAGGTGGAGTTCAACTACGAAATCCCGCTGGGCTCGAAGTTTGTGACCGTGAATGAGATTCCCGAGGCCCTCCCCCTTCGCCTCGGTCGAGTCGGGCTTGAGCGCCGCTTCCAAGTGAGCGGTTTGGCCCGTGGCGAGCGTCTCTTCCTCGATGTGGCGACGAAGTTCGTGGCCCCGGATTCCCGGCGCGCCTACCCGATGCTCACGCCCACGGAAGTTGAGCTGCGCAACGGGACGAACGTGCTTTCCACCCGCTATGGCGCCCCCGTCGATCCGGCGGCCGCCGCATCCGCCACTGGCCAGGGCCTGCTGGCCAGCCTGAGGCCCGAGCCCACTGTGGCCCAAGAAAGCAGCCAGGTGCGCGTGCCGGGCATTGCCATGCGCCTTTACGATGTCGGCATTGACCTTGAGCGTGTGCCGCGTCTGGTCGGCGGGCAAACCCCCAACTACAGCGTGGTAGTGCCTAAGCTCGACCTCGGCAACGACGACTTCGGCGACCTTAAAGATCGCTTCCTGGGTCACTTCTCCGGCTTCCTCAATGTCCGCAAGGCGGGCCGCCATCAATTCCGGCTGGCGAGCGACGACGGCTCCAAGTTCTTCCTGGGCGATGAACTCGTGATTGACCACGACGGCCTGCATGGCGCCAGCGAACCCAAAACGGGCTACCTGGACCTCAGCCCCGGCGAAATCCCGCTCTTCATCGAGTTCTTTGAGAACCAAGCCGATGCGGCTCTGCGCTTGGAATGGAAGGAGCCGGGCGATGCCGAATGGAGCATCGTCCCGACGGAAGTTCTCACCGCCCAAGGCGGCGAAGTCCGCGTGACGGCCCCGGGCACCAAGCGCGTCCTCCTCAACGGGCAAAGCAATCGCCCCGGCGACCGCAGCCCGCTGGAAGGCGTGCACCCGGCCTGGACTCTGCAAACCATTGACGTCCCGGGCTTTGAGCCCCGCGTGGGCGGCATTGATTTCCTCCCCGACGGGCGCATGGTCGTCTGCACGTGGGATGAAGTGGGCGGCGTCTACATCGTGGACAACGTCTGGGGCACGGTGCGCAACCCAACGGTCAAGCGCATCGCCGCCGGCCTTGCCGAACCCCTTGGCCTCAAGGTCGTCAACGGTGAGATTTACGTCCTGCAAAAGCAAGAACTGACCAAGCTCGTGGACCTGGACGGCGACGAAGTTACCGACCGCTACTACGCACTGGCCAATGGCTGGGGCGTTACGGCGAACTTCCACGAGTTCGCGTTTGGCCTGGTGCACCGAGGCAACACGTTCTACGCCGCCCTCGCCACCGCGATCGATCCGGGCGGACGCAGCACGCGCCCGCAAAACGAGGATCGAGGCTGGGTGGTTGCCATCAATGACAAGACCGGCGAGTACCGCAAGGTCGCCAACGGCCTGCGCACGCCCAACGGCATCGGCGTCGGCTGGGGTGGTCGCTTCTACATCACCGACAACCAAGGTGACTGGCTCCCCTCCTCCAAGGTCTTGCCTTTGCAAGAAGGTGCCTACTACGGCAACGCTTCGGTTGGACCGGAATCGGTGACCAGCGGCCCCGTCACGCCCCCGGTGGTGTGGCTGCCGCAGAACGAAATCGGCAACTCGCCGAGCCAACCGGCTCGCTTCACCAAAGGCCCCTTCGCGGGCCAGATGATGCACGGTGACGTCACCCACGGTGGCCTTAAGCGCGTGTTCGTGGAAGAAGTGGACGGCGTGCTGCAAGGCTGCGTGTTCCGCTTCACCCAAGGCATGATGGCGGGCATCAACCGCGTGATGGTCGGCCCGGATGGCTCCATCTTTGTGGGTGGCATCGGTTCCACTGGAAACTGGGCGCAAACCGGCAAGAAGTGGTACGGCCTGCAAAAGATCACCTACAACGGCGACCACGTGTTCGAAATGAAGACCGTGCGCCCGATGCAGAACGGGATCGAGATTGAGTTCACCGAACCCGCCAACATCGAGCAAGCCGCTGATCTCAGCCTCTACGACATCAGCCAGTGGCGCTACGAGCCGACCGAAGCCTACGGCGGACCGAAGGTGGACGAAGGTCGCCTGGTGGCCAAGTCCGTGACGGTTACGGAAGGCGGACGCCGCATCTTCTTGGAAGTGGACGGCCTCAAGGAGAATCACGTGTTCTACGTGCGCATCCACCCTGCCCTCAAGAGCAAGGAAGACCGCGCCCTGTGGAGCACCGAAGCCTGGTACACCCTCAACAAGATGCCGAACCGGCAAGGCACGGTGAGTCCGACGATGCCGACCCCGCCCAACACGCTCTCCGCTGAGGAAGCGGCCAACGGGTTCAAGCTCCTGTTCAATGGCGAGTCGCTGGCCGGGTGGATCGGGTTCCGCAAGCCCCACGTCCCGGCGGGTTGGTCCGTCCAGAACGGCGAACTCACCTTCACCCCGGGCAAGGAAGGCGGCGATCTTCGCACGCTGGACGAGTACGGCGACTTCGAACTGCGCATGCAGTGGAAGATCAGCCGGGGCGGCAATAGCGGCATCTTCTACCGCTGCACCGAGGAGTACAACGTGCCTTACATGACCGGCATCGAGATGCAAGTGCTGGACGATGACCGTCACAACGACGGCACCAACGCGCTCACCTCGGCGGGCTCGGTCTACGGGCTCTACGCGGCCCCTCCGGGCATCACGCGCAACGTGGGCGACTGGAACGATGTCCGCATCGTGGCGCGCGGGCCGATTGTGGAGCACTACCTCAACAATCACCTCGTCGCGCGCATCGACCTGAGCAGCATGGAGTGGGCGAACCTCATTGCCGGAAGCAAGTTCCGTGATTGGAAGGACTTCGGCAAGCGGGCACGCGGCTACATTGCCGTGCAAGACCACGGCGACGTGGTGGCCTTCCGTTCGATTCGCATCAAGCCGTTGGATTGATCGCTACGTAGGCGGTAAGGTCACAAGGGTCGGGAGCACAGAGCCCCGGCCCTTGTTTTTGTCCTATGTCTGCCACCCCCGTTGCCAACGCCCAGGTTGACGACCCGCGCACCTTACGCCGAGTCATTACGGCGTCTTCCGTCGGCACGCTCATCGAGTGGTACGACTTCTATCTGTTCGGGGCGCTGGCCACCATCATTGGCCGCGAATTCTTCCCGCCGGGGAACGAGGTAGTGGGGTTCCTTTCCGCCTTGGCTACATTCGCCGTGGGGTTCTTGGTGCGCCCATTCGGGGCCCTCGTCTTTGGGCGTCTGGGTGACATCGTAGGGCGCAAGCACACGTTCCTCGTCACCCTCAGCCTGATGGGTATCAGTACGGTGCTCATTGGCCTGGTGCCTACGTACGCGCAGATTGGAGTGATTGCCCCCACCCTGCTGGTGCTGCTGCGCGCGTTGCAGGGCCTGGCGCTGGGCGGTGAATACGGCGGGGCCGCCACCTACGTGGCCGAGCACAGCCCGCCCAACCAGCGCGGGTTCTACACCTCGTTCATCCAAACCACCGCTACGCTTGGCCTCTTTGTGTCGCTGCTGGTGCTTCTAAGTACCGAGCGCATCTTGGGCAAAGAAGCCTTCGATGGCGGCGGCTGGCGCATCCCGTTCCTGCTCTCGGCGGTGCTGCTGATCGTCAGCATCACCATCCGGCTCAAGATGAGCGAGAGCCCCCTCTTTGCCAAGCTGAAGAGCGAAGGGACGACCTCGACGAACCCTCTCCGTGAGAGCTTCGTCAATCCTGAGAACCGCCGGCTGGTTTTGCTGGCGCTCTTTGGGGCCACCGCCGGCCAGGGCGTCATTTGGTACACGGGGCAGTTCTACGCCATGTCGTTCATGGAAAAGATCCTCAAGCTCCCCCGCGATGGCGTGTGGATGACGGTGGGGGCCGCCCTGCTGCTGGCGACGCCGCTCTTCATTGTCTTTGGTCGCCTCAGCGACCGTATCGGACGCAAGAAGGTGATGCTGACCGGCATGGGGCTGGCCATCCTGCTCTATCTGCCGTTGTTCCACCTCATGACCATCGCCGGGGCCAACTCCGAGCAACCCCAATGGGTGCTGCTGGGCGCGCTGGTCTTCATCCAGGTCGTGTTTGTGACTATGGTGTACGGGCCGGTGGCGGCGTTCTTGGTGGAGCTCTTCCCCACCCGCATCCGCTACACCAGCATGTCATTGCCCTATCACATTGGCAACGGGGTGTTTGGGGGGTTGGTGCCGCTCATCAGTTCGGCGGTGGTGGCCAACACTGGCAATAAGCTAAGCGGCCTATTCTATCCCTTAGCCATCGCCACAATGACCTTCCTTATTGCATTGAAGTATTTGCCGGAAACCGCAGGACAACTCCACGGCGACGAGCACTAGCGTTCCTTGGCAATGGGGGTGAAGAACCCATGGATCGGAACAAATTACATATATTAGGGGAGCATGATGAAGGCACCCTGAAGCAGATGCGCCAGGCCGTGGCGGCGGATGAATGCGCCTACGGCGTGCTGTGCGCCGACGGCCACAAGGGCTACAACGTGCCCATCGGGGCCGTGCTGGCTTACCCGGAGCACATCTCCCCGGCGGGCGTCGGATTTGATATTGCCTGTGGCAACAAGGCCGTGCGGCTCGACCTCAAAGCCTCCGAGATTCGACCTCGGCTGAACGAGTTAGCCGAGCAGATTTTTGCCTCTCTTTCCTTTGGCGTCGGGCGAGTGAATCAGACAAAGATTGACCACCCCGCATTCGATTCGCCGACCTGGAAAGAGGTGCCCTTTTTGCGGACCAACCAGAGCCTTTTCGCCTCCGCGCGGAATCAGCTCGGCACCATCGGCTCCGGCAACCACTACGTGGACGTCTTCGAGGACCAAGACACCGGCAATGTCTGGGTGGGATGCCACTTTGGCAGCCGGGGCTTGGGCCACCGCATCGCGTCCCACTTCATTGAGGCCAGCGGGGCCAAGCCGAACGGCAATATGGACTCCCCGCCGACCCTGCTGGATGTGAACAGCGAGGTGGGGCAGGAATACATCGCGGCGATGCACCTGGCGGGCGATTACGCCTACGCCGGGCGCGACTGGGTGTGTGAGCATGTGGCCGCGATTCTCGGTGGCACCATCCAGGAGAGCGTGCACAACCACCACAACTTCGCTTGGCAAGAGGAGCACCACGGCCAGACGTACTGGGTGGTACGCAAGGGCGCCACGCCCGCCTTCCCCGGTCAGCGCGGGTTTGTGGGTGGCTCGATGGGAGATGTTTCGGTGATCCTGAGGGGTACTGAATCACTCGAATTGCGCCAAGCCTTGTGCTCTACTGTACACGGCGCGGGGCGCGTGATGTCGCGCACCGCCGCGGCAGGCAAGAAGCGCTGGGTGAAGGATGAAGCCGGACGCCGCCAGGCCGTGCAGATTTCGGAGGGGGTGGTGAACATGCCCGCCGTGCGCGAAGATCTGGCGCGCCGTGGCATTGTGCTGAAGGGGGCCGGCGCCGACGAAGCACCAGAGGTCTACAAGAACCTGCCCACAGTGCTGCAGCACCACGTGCGGACGATCCAGGTGACAACTACGCTCACCCCGCTCATCGTATGCATGGCGGGCTCGGACGAGTTCGACCCGTACAAAGACTGAACTCAGGCCAAGCCAGGCGGGCAATTACTCCAGATCGAAGTACTTGTCCGCTGGGGTTTGGTCGGTGTAAAAGCTGCCCAGAGCCTGCCGCTTGACGTGGCCGTCCATCCAGAAGATCACCACTTTCTCGAGGGCGGCCGGGTCCGGGCGACCCCAGCAGTCGGCGTCAAAGTTCTGGCTGGGCAACAGCAAGAACTTGCCATCATCACCGCAGAAGCTGTTCTCCACGCTCGCTTTGGCGCTGGTCAGCATCACGGTTTCACTGGTGGATTCGGGTTGAGTAAAGCTCACCGGTGACTGTGTATCCAGGTTCGAAAAGTCCAGCGCGATACCCGTCAGCGGCTGCACGTTGTAGCCAAAGTGGCTGGTGATAGCCCCGCTCAGGTCCTTCTCGCTCACCTCACTGCCCGGGCAGTGCCACACCTGCTTGTTCTTCAGGTAGGGGTCAATCACATCGTGCCACAGCACGAAGCTGGTGGACGTGCCGTAAGCGGCTGGGGGTAGTCGGTCGTCGTAGTCCGCGCCGTAGAGGTGGAAACTCAGCCCCAGGTTCTTGAGGTTGCTGGTGCAGGCCGTGGCCTTCCCGGCCGCCTTCGCCCGGCTGAACACCGGGAACAGGATCGCGGCGAGGATGGCGATGATCGCGATGACCACCAGCAACTCAATGAGTGTGAACGCGCGGGACTTAGCGGACGGCACGTAACCTATTATCCTGTTGTGAGGTGGCTTGTGCTGGGAAAGTCACCTCGCGGTAAGCCCCGGCCGGGTTGCCCGCAAAGTCTTCGATGTAGACGCCCCAGCGGTACGGCTGGGCGGGCAGCACCACTTGCTGAAGCCAAAGCCCTTTCTCGCCAAACCGGAACGGTTCCGATTCCTCGTTGATATAGGTGCTCGTGGCGCCCGTTTCGAAGTTAATCACGGGGTATTCGGGGCGGAAAGTCATGCCCGGCTCAGGCAAGATGGTGCGGTATTGCGCTCCGGTGACCAAAGTAATGCGCACAAGCTTCATGGGCCCCTCGGTGTAGTCACCGTAGAAAGTCAGGACCGCGTCACTTTGCATGCCACCCTCCTGCTCAATGCGGCCCCGCATATAGGCCGTCATCCCGTCCTCTCCGTACTCGGCCCCGACGATGGGCGCCAACTGACTGCCCTCGCTATCAAAGAGGCCAGGCCAGGTCCCCGTCCAGGTCACATCGAGCCGCCCGGTGCCGTCGAGAATCGCCGGCATAAGCCCGATGAGCAAGACATCTTCATTCGAGGGCACGCCGAGGAAAGTCCAAATCTCCGCCGTGTCGGCCGGGTTGTACCGCCAGGTCACTTTGGCGAGCTCTTGGGGGGCGCTGCCCCGCTTCTTGCCCTTCCCTTCTTCCTTAATCGTCGGCGGCTTGGTGTCCTTGGCAAGTTCTTGCAAGAAGCGATTAATAAATGCCGGCCATTGAATCCCCCCTCCGTTGACCCTTAGCGAACGGTAGTCGTAATCTTCGATCCCGCGCAAGTACGTGTCAAAGCGTGGCCAAAACATGCTAATCCCATCGGCTCGCTTAATCGCCTCGCCCTTCAAAGAGAAGAGCACCACTTGCTTCATCTCTTGGCGGATGGCGGCGGCATCCAGGGCAAACGTCACCATCGGCGCATCCTTGGCGAGGCGCTCCAACACGTCGGCGAGATCCACCAGGGCCGGGGCAGTTTCGCTGAAGTCTTCACCGAACGTGAAGGCGTCCCGTTGAGCTCGAAGGATGGTCTGACGGGCATTCACATTCAGGTCAAATGAAGCTTGGAGCCCAATCCCCAGATGGCTGGTGGCCAAATGAAGAGCGCGCGCCCGGTCCAGCTTAAGCAGTCCGCAGGTAAAGGTCGTGCCGATACCTTGGAGATCCTCATCATCGCTCTTCGCATAGAAATCGTACGATCCTTGGATGAACTGCTTGGCAAACATCTCGGTGGACATGCGCGGGTTCTCACGTAGAGCGGCCAATGTCGAGCCGTAGTAAAAACCCAGTCCCGGCACCAGCTCTTCGCTGGCAATCAAGTACTTTACGCTGTCGGATAAGGCCGCGGCCACTTCCACGGTCGCCATCAGGCAGGCATCGAAGGTTAAGAGTTCAAACTTTCCGTGCTTCTTGGATGCCGTTTCGAGCGTGGTTTGAATCTCATCCAGAGTCAGGTGGGTTTCTTCGGTCATGTCTACCCAACCCGGCATCCAGCCGCCGCCGTGGTCACTCATCTGCAGGTTCACTCGCTTGGCCGGAGCGATCTTGAGCCCTTCATCAATAAAGCGATTCAGCGTGGCTGGGTCGCCCATGTCCACTTCGCCCCAGTCGGCCAGCTCCTTCAGCTTGCCCTTTTCGACTTCCACCAGCTTCGCCCCGGTCCAATTGTCGAGGCCACCCAACTTGGAATCGTGGTCCACACCCATCAAGGGATTCAATTCAATGCGATCGACTAGAGCGATAATGCGGAAATCGCGAGATGAACCCGCCTCCATCATCTCGATCAGGTCGAGCATCAGCGGATACTCCAGATCGTTGTCCGCATCCATGTAGGCGAGCATCGTCCACTCTGCCTTGGTTTGCCCCCACGCCACCACACTCGCCCACAGGGCCACAAAAACCAGAAGGAACCTTCGCATACCGAATCCTAGTTCTGAACGAACGGTACCGCCCGAGGGTTACTTAAGGCTAGGCAGAATCGCCGCGAAACCGCAAAAAACAAAATCTCCCCACGGACCGCATGGTCCATGAGGAGATCCTTATTCCGTTCCGAAGGTTAGCCGAGCTTGCGAACGGCCGCCATGACGTCATCCGCGTTCGGGATGCATTCGAGTTCCAGCACGCGGCTGTACGGCATCGGCACGTTCAGACCACCCACGCGGCCCACCGGCGCATCCAGGTCGTCGAAGCAGTCTTCGCTGATGCGGCTGGCGATTTCCGCGCCAAAGCCACCGCTCTTCCAGTCTTCGTAGACCACAATCGCGCGGTTCGTCTTGCGCACGCTCTGGTAGATCGTTTCCGTATCCAGCGGGAGCAGGCTTCGCACGTCCACCACTTCAGCACTGATGCCTACTTCGGCCAGGCGGTCGGCAACTTCAAGGCACACGTGCACCATGCGGCTGTACGCCACCAGGCTCAGGTCCTTGCCTTCGCGCAACACCTGCGCCTTGCCAAACGGCTGCAGCACATCGGGGCCGGTGGTCACTTCACCCTTAATAGTGTAGAGACCGGGGTTCTCGGTGAAGATAACGGGGTTGTCATCGCGCACCGCTTGCTTGAACATGCTGTAAGCGTCCTGCGGGGTCGCCGGAGCCACGACCTTGAGGCCGGGGCAGTGGGCGTACCAGCCTTCCAACGAGTGGCTGTGCTGGGCCGAGAGCTGCTTGGCAGCGCCACCCGGGCCTCGGATCACCATCGGCACGGTGGATTGGCCCCCGGTCATGTAGTGAATCTTGGCGGCGTGGTTGATGATCTGGTCCAGCGCGAGGATGCTGAACGACATCGTCATCATCTCCACCACCGGGCGCAGGCCGGTCATGGCCGCGCCAATCGCAATGCCGGTGAACCCGGGCTCCACGATCGGGGTGTCAATGATGCGCCAGTCGTTTTGCTCGACGTTGTACTTCTGGAACAGGCCTTCCGTGACGCGGAAGGTGCCCTGGTAGCGGCCGATGTCTTCGCCCATAACAAAGACGTTCTGGTCGCGGTCAATTTCTTCCACCAGCGCCATGCGCAAGGCGTCACGATACGATAGTTCTTGCGTCGGCATGATTAGTGGCCCTTCTCCGGTTCCATGTCGCTGTACACGTGGGCGTAGACCTCGTGCGGTTCGGGGTGCGGGGAGTTCACGGCTTCTTCGTAAATCGCCTCCACGCGCTCCTCAATCTCCACATTGATGGCCTCCATCTTCTCGGCGGTCATCAGGTTGTTTTCGGTGAGGTACTTCTCCAGTCGCGCAATCGGGTCGCGCTTCGTGTTCTCGTCTTCCTCTTCCTTGGTGCGGTACAGTTGGCGGTCGTTGTCGGCCGCGCCGTGGCCCGCAAAGCGGTAGTTCATCACTTCCACCAGGTACGGCTTTTGGTTCTCGCGCACCCAGTTCACAATGCGCTCGGCATCCGCCTTGACCTGGAGGACATCCATCCCGTCCAGACGCTCGGACTTAATCCCGAACGGCTCGCCACGCTTGTAGAGCTGCGTATCGGCGGCGTGGTACTCCAAGCGCGTACCCATCGCGAACTCGTTGTTCTCGATGATGAAGATGACCGGCAGATCCCAGAGGGCGGCCATGTTCAGCGATTCGAAGAACACGCCGGCGTTGGAGGCCCCGTCACCCAGGTAGCAGATGGTGACGCGATCTTCCTTGCGGTACTTGGCCGCGAAGGCGAGACCCGCACCGAGCGGGGTGTGACCACCCACGATGCCCCATCCGCCAAAGAAGCAGTTTTCGATGTCGTAGATGTGCATCGAACCACCCTTCCCAAAGGAGTAACCCCCGGAGCGGCCCATGATTTCGGCCATCACCTTGACGGGGTCGCTGCCCATGATAAGCGGCTGGGCGTGGTCGCGGTACGCCGTGATGACGTAGTCCCAACCCGGCTTAAGCGCCGCGTTCCATCCGACCGCGGTGGCTTCCATGCCGATGTAAACGTGCATATAGCCACCGACCAGACCCTGGCGGTACGCGATGTTGCACTTGTCTTCGAAGCGGCGGATCATGACCATTTCTCGATAGAAACGTTCAAGATCGGCCGGGCTAACGTGAGATTGTTGTTGGGCTTTTTGCGCCACTGTGATCAGACCTTCCGGAAAACCGTATCAAGCGCGGCCCGCCGTTGCGCCGCCCCACCTATCTATACCTCCCTTTAGCTCCGTCCATCGGCGGAGGTACCACCATGAGGCCGCGCCAACTGGAACAGCTCTTCCTCCCCTAGCCCGAAAACTTGCCTTATCGCTTCATCCGCCGCCGTGTAGCCCCGAATGCGCAACCAGATATCTTTGATCAATCCGTTATCCGTAAAGGCATCGAGCGTAGCCCCCAGTTGCCTCTCGCCGGGGTTGGAGCTGCGCCGAGCCAGCCACTGGCCAATGAGACACGCCTGCATGTAGGCCCGGAGCACGCGCTGGCCGGGGTCATCCACCCGGTTCGCGCCAAAGGCTTGGTCGAGCTCCCGGGGGTTCAGCCACGGCCACAGACTGCTGGCAAATCGCCTTCTTGCGCCCTCGGTGGCACTGCGATCCGCCACCTGGGCGATGGCTTCGTTCAGCCAAATGGGGCAAAGACCACCGGCTCGCTCTTCCACCATCGCGTGAGCAATTTCATGGCTCAGGGCCCGGCCAAAGTCGTCGTAACCCAGCAAGCCACCGGGCAAAACAATCTTGTGATGCGAGCCACGGTTGGTGTAGTAGCCGCCCCGATAGGGGAAGTAGCGCACATCGTGGTGCGGATCGAGCAGGCAAATGGTGAGCGGGGCTGCCGGTTGCCACCCAAATCGGGCCACCACATCATCCCAAGCCTCGCGGGCCTGCTCCAGGTCCACGGGGTCAGGCTCAAGGTCCATGGGCCACTCCACGGTGATGCTGGGCGAGACACTGGCCATACGGTTGGCCATTCGTGTGCGCCACTCCGCCTCGATGGACATCCATGTCGCCAGCATCGACCCCCCGTAGGCACCCACATGGGGGCGGGCGAGGTCGTAGGCCGCGAGGATCTCGTCGCGCTGATAGGCCTTCAGCGCCGCTTGCCAGGCCACCGCACTATCGTGCATCGCGGGTGAGGAATCGGTCTCGCCGGGGGTCAATCCACTCCTTCAGGGATCGCCACGCCGCCGCCTTCCATGCCGCTCACGCACGCCGCAATGGTGATGTCGCCCACAACATTGAGTACGGTGCGGCTCATATCCAGGATGCGGTCAATCCCAATGACTACGCCGATAAGCTCCACCGGAATCCCAAACTTGGCGAGGATGACCCCGATCATCGGCCAGGCGCCGCCCGGCACCCCGGCTGTACCAATCCCCGCAAGGATCGCGAGCCCCATGATGGTGAGTTGCTGGCTGAAATCCAGGTTGACTCCCGCGAACTGGGCGAGGAAAAGGATGGTGATGCCCTCGAAAAGCGCCGTGCCGTTCTGGTTGGCCGTCGCGCCCACGGTGAGTACAAACGAGGAGGTCTTGCGCGGCAAGCCCACTTCTTGCTCGGCCACGCGCAAGGCCACCGGTAGCGTCGCATTGCTACTACTGGTGCTAAACGCGGTGAGAATCACCTCCTTGCATTGCCGGAAGAACTGCACCGGGTCCCGCTTCGCCACGAACTTGAGGAAGATCGGATAAGTGACAAACATGTGCAAGGCCAGGGCCGCCAGCACCAAGATGACGTACTGCCCCACTGCCACCACCGCGTTGGCCCCCAGGCTGCTGGCCGCCCGGAACACAAGGAAAAACACGCCTATTGGCGCGTACTTCATCGCGAACTCCACCATTTTCTGGCTGACCAAGAAGAGCCCTTCGATGAAGTTCTTTACTGGCGCGGCCCGTTCCGGCTCCACCGCCGCCAGCGCCAAACCAAACACAAGCGCAAAGAACATGAACGGCAAGATGCCGCCGGTGAGGGCACGGTTGGCTTCCTTCAGCGGGTTCTTAGGGATGATCCCCCACACCGGAGGCTCGTCGGCCTCGGCCTTGACCTCTGCCTTCTTCTTGGCTTCTTCGGCGTTGATGCCTGCTGTGAGGCGCTCGCGTTCGGCATCACTGATGCCGGCGCCGGGCTTGACCAGGTTCACCCCGCCCAGGCCAATACCCACCGCAATGCCGCTGAGAATGATGGTGAGGAGCAGCGCCCGCAGGCCGGTGCGGCCCACCTTGGCCGCCTCGCCAATTTCCGCCACCCCGTTGACCAGGGCACTGAAGAGGAGCGGCACCACCACCATAAAGATGAGGTAGAGGAAGATGTCGCCGAGCGGGGTCGCCCAGTTGGCGTTGAAGTCCTTGAGCGCCTGGTTGGCCGTTCCCTCCGGCAGCACGCTTTGGGCAATGGCACCGGCCATCGCGCCCAACAGCAACCCCACGAAAATCTTGGTGTGCTGCGGCATTTTCCGCTTGGCGGCCGGGGCGGTTTCACTCATGGCTCAGAGTCTTACCCGATGGTTCCCACTCTTGGCCCTTGGTGAGCGCTCAGCGGCCGGCCTGCATGGCGATCACGACGATCAACCCGATGGTGCCCAGCGCCCCCATGATCACACCGAACCACGCGCGGCCCTTACCGTCGTATTTGTCCGAATTGTTGATCTGGTTGAGGGCGAGAATGCCGGTGAGCAGCGCGAACGGCGCGAACACCAACAGCACCGAGACTAACCCCAAATAGCTCGCGATAATCGCCCACGGGGACGCCCGCAGCGGCACCACATACTTGAGGAAACCCGGATCCTTCTCGGCGGGGCGCTGGTGCGCATACTGCCCGCTGGCGTAGGGGTTGGGCACGCTCGGTTGCTGGCCGTATTGGCCTTCGTAGAGGTTGGGCGGCGGGGATTGCGGAGCGCGGGGCGGGGGCGTGGGTTGGCCCTGCGACTGATTCGGGTCGTTGGGGTTCATGCCGCAAACTTTACCAAAACCCTCCCCGAAAAGAAAATGGCGCCGATGCTTTCGCATCCGCGCCATTCCTATCTCGGCCGTAGCGAGATTTACTTGTCGAGGGTGACCTTGACTCGCTCTTGCAGAGCCGCTTGCGCCGCGCTGAGGCGAGCAATCGGTACCCGGAACGGGCTGCAGCTCACGTAGTCCAGACCAATGTCGTGGCAGAAGTACACGGATTCCGGATCGCCGCCGTGCTCACCGCAGATGCCGCACTTGAGTCCAGCCCGCTGAGCGCGACCCTTTTCGACACCCATGCGCATGAGTTGGCCCACGCCGCCACGGTCGATCGTCTCGAACACGTTGTAGGGCAGGATCTTCTGCTCCACGTAGTCCTTGAGGAACTTGCCTTCGGCGTCATCACGCGAGTAACCGAACGTCATCTGCGTGAGGTCGTTGGTGCCGAACGAGAAGAACTGAGCGAACTCGGCAATCTCGTCGGCCGTGAGGGCAGCGCGCGGGATTTCGATCATCGTGCCGAACATGTAAGGCACCTTCACGCCCCACTCTTCCTGCACTTCGGTCGCCACGCTTTCCAGCTGCGTTTGCACCACCTTGAGCTCGTTCACGTGGCCCACCAGCGGGATCATGATCTCGGGGTGAACCTTCACGCCGCGCTTCGTCAACTTGCAGGCCGCCGCCATGATGGCGCGGGTCTGCATGGCCACGATGCCCGGGAACACAATGCTGAGGCGCACACCGCGCAGGCCCATCATCGGGTTCGATTCGTGCATGCTCTCCACGGCTTGCAGCAGGGCGCGCTTCTCTTCCAGCAGGGCCTTGATGGAGTCGCCGCCTAGCGAGTTCGCTGCGATCTGAAGTTCGGTGACTTCCTTGCTCAGTTCCACCAGGTTGGGGAGGAACTCATGGAGCGGCGGGTCGATCAGGCGGATCGTCACCGGCTTGCCGTCCATCGCTTCGAAGATGCCTTCGAAGTCGCTCTGCTGCACCACCTCAAGCTTGAGGAGGGCGGCTTCGCGCTGGGCATCGCTCTTGGCAAGGATCATGTCGCGCACGATCGGCAGGCGGTCGGCTTCGAAGAACATGTGCTCGGTGCGGCAAAGGCCAATGCCCTGCGCGCCGAAGTCCAGCGCCTGGCGGGCGTCGCGCGGGTTGTCCGCGTTGGCGCGCACATCCAGTCGGCGGTACTCGTCGCACCACTCCATCAGCGTGCCAAAGTGGCCGCTCACGTCCGGCGCGATCAGCGGAAGCTGCTGCAGGAAAACGTCGCCCGTGCTGCCGTCCACGCTAATGATGTCGCCTTCGTTGACCGTTTGGCCGTCCACCGAGAATGTGCGCGTGCGCAGGTCCACGTGGAGCGATTCACAACCCGCCACACACGGGATGCCAAAGCCACGGGCCACCACCGCCGCGTGCGAGGTCTTGCCCCCACGCGCCGTGAGGATGCCCTGCGCGGCCAGCATGCCGTGCACGTCATCCGGGTTCGTTTCGTCACGAACCAAAATCACCTTTTCGCCCGCATCACCCAGTCGCTGCGCGGTATCAGCGTCAAAGACGGCCTTCCCGACGGCGGCACCCGGGGAGGCCGCGAGGCCACGGGCCACGGCCTTGATGCCGCGATCCGTCACGTAAACATCGTCAATGCGCGGGTGCAGAAGCTGGTCCAGGTGGCTGGCCGTCACGCGTTGCACGGCCACTTCCTTTTGGATCAGGCCTTCGTTCACCATTTCCACGGCGATGCGCACGGCGGCGGGGCCGGTGCGCTTACCGGTGCGGCACTGGAGCATGAACAGACGACCCTTTTCGATCGTGAACTCCAGGTCCTGCATGTCCTTGTAGTGACCTTCCAGGCGGTTGCAAATGGCCACAAACTCGTCGTAGACGGCCTTGTTCTGCTTTTCGAGTTCGCTGATGGGCACGGGGGTGCGGACGCCAGCCACGACGTCTTCGCCCTGGGCGTTCATCAGGTATTCGCCGTAGAGGTAGTTCTCGCCGGTGCTGGGGTCGCGGGTGAAGGCCACGCCGGTGCCACAGTCGTCACCCAGGTTGCCAAAGACCATCGCTTGCACGTTGACAGCGGTGCCGATCTCGTCGGGGATGCGCTCGGTGCGGCGGTAGATGATGGCGCGGTCGTTGTTCCAGGACTTGAACACGGCCTCGATGGCCAGTTCCAGTTGCTTCCACGGGTCGGTCGGGAACGAGGCGCCCGTTTCCTTCTGCACGATGGCCAGGAATTCGTTGGAAATCTCCTTCAGGTCTTGCGCGGTCAGGTCAGTGTCGAGCTTGATGCCGCGGCTCTTCTTCTTGGCGTCAAAGGCGTGCTCGAAGGTTTCCTTCTCGAGGCCCAGCACCACCGCCGAGAACATCATGATGAAGCGGCGATAGGCGTCGTAAGCAAAGCGCTCGCTGCCACTTTCGTTGATCACGCCCTGGAGCGTCTCGGGGTTGAGACCGAGGTTGAGGATCGTGTCCATCATGCCCGGCATGCTGAACTTGGCGCCCGAGCGAACCGAGACCAGCAGCGGATTGGTGCTGCCACCAAACGTCTTGCCCAGGTCCTTCTCCACGGCCGCCACGGCCGTCCGCACTTGACCCATCAATTCGGCCGGCAAGGTGCGGCCATTGGCGTAGTACTCCATACACTGCGCCGTGGTGATGGTGAAACCCGGGGGCACCGGGAGTCCGATGTTGGACATTTCCGAAAGGTTCGCACCTTTACCGCCGAGGAGATCTCGCATGGAGGCATCGCCTTCCGAGAACAGATATACGCGCTTTTCGCTCATGTTGAGGCTACAAATCCTGGTTTGGGATTTAGCCAGCCCACGGCACCTTTGGCGCAGGACGGCACTTCAGCAGAGGTTACCCGCCGCCATTCTCGGACCCAGGAAGGGGAAAACCTACACGTATCGGCCCTCTCGCTATACTAGAAGAGCATGCCCGAGCCGGTAGACATTGAGGTGCGTAAGGCGGCGGCCCGCCTGGCCAACCGCGCCCGAGAGCAGGGCCAGCCATCGCAGTGGTTTGAGCCTCTGTATCAGGCGGCGGATGGTGATGCCCGGTACGTGCCCTGGGCCGATCTGGAGCCCCACCCACTCTTGCACGACCCTGCGCCCCAATCCCCAAAATCCAGTGGCCGAGCCGCCGTGGTGGGCTGTGGGCTGGGCGACGACGCCGAATGGGTGGCCGCACGGGCCGATTCCGTATGGGCATTTGATGTCAGTGCCACCGCCATCGAGTGGGCGAAGCAACGGTGGCCGGACACCCGCGTGCAATACGAGCAAGCCGACCTCTTTGCCTTGCCGCCCGAGCGCTTGGGTGCGTTTGATTGGGTCGTCGAAGTCTACACCTTGCAGGCCCTGCCGCCCGAAAGCCGCGCCGCCGCCAGCCGGGCCATCGCCTCGCTCCTAGCCCCCGGAGGGGAGCTCTGGATCATTACCCGCATCCGCCCCGATGACGGCGAATGGGGTCCGGTGCCCTGGCCGCTCCTCCGCCGCGAACTGGACGCCTTATCCACCATGGGCCTGGAGTTTGTAAAGGAAGCGGCACTGCCCGACACCGACCTGGTGCGAAGCCACTGGCGCCGGCCTGCTGGCTAAGGGAAAATCGGCCCAAAGTTGGCCCCGGCCCCCGCAGCCGAAAGCGGGATGTGCCATTATTTGTCTTCGCGCCCATTCGTGTTTGCACGGTGCAAGGACGGGGGCCAGGAACTGAGAATTATGAAGGCCGATACGCATCCGGTGAACAACCCCGTCCTTTGGGTTGACGGTGAACATGAGTGGCCCGGCCTGTCGACGGCCAAGAGCAACGAAACGCGCACGATTGACGGCGTGGAACACTTCGTGATCCGCCTCGATATCAGCGCCTTCACCCACCCGTTCTATACGGGCCAAAAGCGCATTGTGGACTCCGCCGGTCGCGTCGAGAAGTTCATGCAGCGCTACGGTCGCGATCGCGCCAAGAAGTGAACCCTTCCCCACTTGGGGAATCCAAACCAAGCCTCCTCGCCCCCATCGGGCCGGGAGGCTTTTCTTTTGCCGAAACGCCCCTTTTGTATCACTTCATTTCGCGTCATAACAGCCGCCCACAATTTTCTTAGCGTGATTTGACAAACCTGACACCGGTCGTTATAGTCAACAAATGGCGCAAGAGCCCGGCTATCGCGATCGTTCCGTTCTGATCCACGGCAAGTTCCGGAGTGAAAAGTGGGATTTCCAAGACCACATCACGCCCCCGATCACCACCGCCGTCACCTTCCGCCTGCGCAGCGCCGAGCGGGGCGCCGCCGGGTTCCAGCAGTTCGCCAACCCCAACATCAACCGCGACACCGCCACGCCCATCTACATCTATGAGCGGCTGGATGAGCCCTGCAGCGGCATGCTGGAGGAGAACCTGGCCTTTGCCGAGCGGGGCGAAACCGCCGTCGTCTTCGCCACGGGCATGGCCGCCATCGCCGCCGCCATCGGCATCCACGTGCGCCAGGGTGATCACATCGTCATGCCGCCGGCCATTTATGGCTGCACCTACAGCCACGTGGTCAACTGGCTGCCCCGCTTTGGCATCACGCATACGCTGGCCAATTTCCAAAGCGAAGGCGCCCTTCGCGCCGCCATCCGCCCGGAAACCCGCGTGGTCTACTTCGAGACCCCCACCAACCCCACTATGGAGTTGATTGACCTCGAGATGGTGGCCCGCGTGGTGGCCGAGGTGAACGCCACCCGCCCCGCCGACCAGCGCGTGGTCAGCATTGTGGATAACACCTTCGCTTCGCCCTTCGGCCAGCGCCCGCTCACCCACGGCATTGATTTTGTGGTGCACAGCCTCACCAAGCACATCGGTGGCTTCGGCACCAACATGGGGGGCGTGGTCATCGGGCCGCGCCGCGCGGAGACGGATCTCTTGCTGTACCGCAAGGATTTCGGCGGGAGCATTGCGCCCGATACGGCCTGGCACGTCAGCGTTTACGGCCTGCCGACGCTGCCCCACCGGCTGGAAGTGCAGCAGCGCAACGCCGCCCTGGTGGCGGATTACTTGGCCGAGCACCCCGCCGTGGCGCAGGTGTGGTACCCGGGGCGGGCGGACTTCCCGCAGCGGGCCCTGGCCGAGCGGCAAATGCGGGATTACGATGGCAATTTCGCGCCGGGTTCGATGCTGTTCTTTAGCCTGCGCGGGAGCCTGCAGGAGAGTTACGAAGCGGCCATGCGGGTGAGCAACCACATCGCCGCGCACGCGCTGAGCGTGACCCTGGCGGTGTCGCTGGGGCAGATCAAGACGCTGATTGAGCATCCGGCTTCGATGACGCACTCGGCGATTGCGCCGGAAGTGCAGATGCAGGGCGGGATTCTGCCCGGGGGCTTGCGGCTGAGCATCGGGCTGGAAGACCCGCGCGACATCATTGCCGACTTGGAGCGGGCGCTGGCGTTGGCGTAGCCTTCCGTATGTCCAACTCAGATCGGTAATCTGGATTCGTGAAGGTGCTTCGATACGACCGGCTCATCCCCGGATACTCATTGATGGAAGCACCAGAGCACCGCGACGTGATAGCCGAGCACTTGTGGCACATTTTTGAGGCAGTTTCACTACAAACCTATCTGGGTTCTTTGCGTCATAGTTGGGGCATTGGGGAACACCCGTGGTTTGAGTTTCGGCAGCAAGCCGTCACCCTGCACACCCTTCTCGCGCCCAACCGATTGCTTTCCTTTGACACCGTCATCGAGCTCTATCGCAATCAAAACCTCTTGTCGCAGGAGTTCACGATGGCCTCCGTACCAAGGGAGGAGTGGATGCGAACGTGGGAGCGATACAGGACGATCAAGACTCAGCAAGAAGGCATCCAGTTTCCTGATATGGATGCAAAGGTTCAGGCCATCGAAGATGGTAGAAGACTCACGAAATGGACCATCGAGTGGTGGAAGCTCCTTTGCTGCAGCGTCGTGCTGGATCCGAATGACCCTCATCCCGCCCACTACATTTCCAGGTTCAGAAGCATCTGCCGACGACAAGCCCGCGATGCCTACAGCAGGAGTTGGGATCGGAATCGCATCAACGACCTCGCTGGCATGGGTCAGGAGCTGCAAATCCAGTTCGGTGATCTTATGAGGACCGAACTTGGAGACATCGCCAAGTGGGATTTCTGGAGTCACCATACGATGCCGCATTACCGCGATGCCTTCTATCGGATCAAGAAGCACTTCGGGTTCTTCGATTCCTGGCCCAAGCCGAACTCTCGGATAGAATAGCGGCATGGCCTCGACGGCGATGCCCGCCCACCACCGCACGACCCTTGCCGACAGCGACCCCACCGTCGCCGCGATCCTCAACCGCGAGGTGAAGCGTCAGCAAGATCACCTGGAACTCATCGCCAGCGAGAACCACTCCAGCGCCGCCGTGCGCGAAGCCATGGGCAGCGTGCTGACCGACAAATACGCCGAGGGCTACCCCGGCAAGCGCTATTACGGCGGGTGCGCCCACGCCGACGAGGTAGAAACCCTGGCCATCCAGCGGGTGTGCGAGCTCTACGGGGCCGAAGCCGCCAACGTGCAGCCCCACAGCGGTGCCAGCGCCAACATGGCCGCCTACTTCACCTTTATGAAGCCCGGCGACACCCTGATGGCCATGAACCTGGCCCACGGCGGGCACCTGACGCACGGGGCCACCGTCAACTTCAGCGGGCAGCTTTACAACGTGGCGGCCTACGGCGTGCGCGACAGCGACGAGCAGATTGACTACGACGAGCTGCGCCGCATCGCCCACGAAAGCCGCCCCCGCGTGATTGTGAGCGGGGCCACCGCCTACAGCCGCGAGTTCGATTTTGCCTTCATCCGCCAGGTGGCCGACGAGGTGGACGCCCTGCACATGTGCGACATGTCGCACTACAGCGGGCTCATCGCCGGGGGCGTTTATCCCTCTCCGGTGGGACACGCGCAGGTGGTCACCAGCACCACGCACAAGAGCATCCGGGGGCCGCGCGGCGGCATGATCATCGGCGATGCGGACTACGTGACCAAGATCAACAAGACGGTGTTCCCGGGCCTGCAGGGCGGGCCGCTGATGCACGTGATTGCGGCGAAGGCGGTGGCCTTCGGCGAGGCGCTGCGCCCCGAATTTAAGGACTACGCCCGCCGGGTGAAGGCCAACGCGCAGGCCCTGGCGGCGGCGCTGACGGCCGAGGGATTCCGCATCGTGAGTGGCGGCACCGATAGCCACCTGATGCTGGTGGACCTGCGACCCTTTGGGGTGACGGGCAAGCTGGCGCAGGACGTGCTGGAAGCCGCGCACATGACGACGAACAAGAACGCGATTCCGAACGACCCCGAGAAGCCGTTTGTGACGAGCGGCCTACGGCTGGGGACCCCCGCCGTGACCACCCGGGGCCTGGGCGAAGCCGAGATGAAGCTGATTGCGGGCTGGATGGCGCGGGTGCTGCGCGCGCCGCAGGATGAGGCGGTGCAAGCCGCCGTGCGCGCGGAAGTGGCCGCCGTGACGCAACGCTTCCCCCTCCACGACCTGGCGTAAGCCGAGTCGGGAGGAGCAATTTAGCGCGGGGAGTTCGCTGGTTGTTGAGCGCGACTGGCGCGCACATCGGACTCCGCCGCCAGCTCTTCCCAAGTTTTTAAGGACATACTCGTGAGGTCGTAGTACCCTTTCATGCCGTACTTTCGATTCAGTTCCGCTCCCTGCTCTCGAAAAAACTTGGCGCGTGCGATATGTCTATCGGGGCCGTTGCTGGCATAACCACCTCGAAGCCCTTCCTCGGTCGCTAGCATCAGGACCAAGATGAAATAGAGTCCGCGTGCGACTGGCCCTTCATCCGTTTCGTCGATGAAGAAGCTTAACCGGCCGTTTGGCGAAGCAGGAGTTCGGTACGGGTAGTGCACTGGAAATGACCCGACCCCGACCGTCTCGACCGAAGGATCTGCCTTGGTTTGCACCTGGAGTTGATGAAAGGCATCGCGGATAAATTGCTGCGCTTTCGTTTCATCAGTGAAGCCAATCGCATCGCGCTCCTCTTTAGATGTCAAACGGACGATGCATCCGTAATCTTCTCGCTTCATGCATCCAATAAACTCGGCGCGCCGGTTCTCTCGAGGATCTCCCTTTGGCCCGCAACCTGCAAGGCTGAGGCTGAGCATGGTGAAAAGCATCACCAGCGAAATACAGCTTTGCCCAATAATCTTCATTGGCTTTACCAGGTCGCAGCCGTTATCGCTGGATATCGTCATAGAATTTAGCCGACATCACGTTGCCGCGCCGCGTCCGCGTTACAATTTGGCCCGATAACAATACCGCAGATGAGGTTTTCGTTCGTCCGGGTGAGGTCGCCAAGAAGTCCTTTTGCGGATTACAACTCACATCGCCGAAGACGAAGGTGTTCTCCTGGTGAGTCGGAGCTTCGTGGACCCACTCACTGTCGTCAGTCATATTCGAGAAGATGAAGGCCGTAACTTTCTGTTCCGCCTCCCAAGCGGGACACCCTCCCGGGCGCCGCAACTTCCAGTCCACACCGTACTGACCATGGTCTGTAAAAACCCAATGATCATATGGCAAGTTCATCACGCTCGGCTTGCCGTATTGACCATTGCCCCCGCCATAATCAGCGCGATAGAGCATAAGGCCAAGGTGCGATTGCTTGAGCTTCGAATAGGAAACGACCTTGCCAGCCGAATTCTTGGACGATTGATAAACCGGAAACAGCAGCGCTGCCAGGACAGCCAAGATGGCTAGCACGACCAGAACCTCAATTATGGTAAACCCGCGGGTCCGACCGCCCAGATTGTCAGGATCTTCATGGCCTAAGGCCTGTTCTTTCATCGTGATTCACCGTGATAGAACTCCGAGTTCATCACGTCCCCCCGACCAGTGTGCGTCTTGATCTGACCTGAAAGGAAAACTCCGGTGGAAGTTTTAGTTCGTAAGTATTCTGTAGCCAAGCTATCCTTCTTAGGGTTACAGCTTACATCACCGAAGATCATAACTCCTTCTTGGTATCGAACAGCCTCACGCGGCCAGTCGCTATGCTCAGCCAAATTTGAAAAGATAAATGTGCTGAGTCCCCTTTCTTCAATCCATGGACTACAACCGCCAGGCCTTCTGAGCTTCCAGTCCACTCCATAGGCGCCCTGATCTGTGAATCTTGAATGATCAGTCGGCAAGTTCATTTGGCTGGGCCTGCCGTAGTAACCCGTTTCGCCCCCATTGTCTTCACGGTAAAGCATCAGGCCAAGGTGCGATTGCTTGAGCTTCGAATAGGAAACGACCTTGCCTGCCGAATTCTTCGACGATTGATAAACTGGAAACAGCAGCGCTGCCAGGACAGCCAAGATAGCCAACACGACCAGAACTTCCACCATAGTGAATCCGTTCGCGACCCTTAATCTCCCACCATCAAGCATCTGATCCTTTGTCGCCATGTTGCTTCCTCCTGATTAGCGGCTCGTACTCACCGCTCCCAGTCAAGCAAGCCCGTACTAGCAAGCCTGACTCATTCTAGTATACGGAGATATTCCCAAAAAACCAAAATTCTTACGAAAATCAACACTCCGGAACAATCACCGGAATCCGCACCGCCAGCCCGCCCTCGCTGGTCTCCTTGTACTTCTCGCTCATGTCCAGCGCGGTCTGCCACATGGTCGAAATCACATCATCCAGGCTCACCCGCGCCGCCGCCGGGTCGCTGATGATGGCAATCTCCGCCGCATTGATCGCCTTAATCGCCCCCATGGTGTTCCGCTCGATGCACGGCACCTGCACCAGCCCCCCAATGGGGTCGCACGTCATGCCCAGGTGGTGTTCCATGGCAATCTCCGCCGCCATCATGCACTGCGCCGCCGTGGCCCCGCGCACGTGGGCCAGCCCCGCTGCTGCCATGGCGCTGCTCACGCCAATTTCGGCCTGACAGCCGCCCATCGCCGCCGAGATCGTCGCACCCTTCTTGAACAGCGACCCGACCTCGCCCGCCACCAGCAGGAACTCCTCGCACGCCCGCCACGGGTCGGCGGGTTCCGGCTCCATCACGGCAAACATATACAGCAGCACTGCCGGGATCACCCCCGCCGCGCCGTTGGTGGGGGCCGTGACCACCCGGCCGAAGGCGGCGTTCTCCTCGTTCACCGCCAACGCAAACATGGAAACCGCCTGCAGATTCTCTGAGAACCCCGTGCCGATGCTGCGCAGGGCGGCCAGCCACCCCTCGTAGTCCGTCGGGCCGCCGGGCACCAGCGCTTGGTTCATGGCGGCGGCGCGGCGCTTCACGTTCAGCCCCCCGGGCAGGATGCCCTCGGTGTGCGCCCCCCGCCACACGCACTCGAACATGGTGCTGGCAATGCGGCGCAGGCGCTCGCGGATTTCGGGCATGGTGCGCCAGGCCAGTTCGTTTTGCATCACCAAGGTCGGCAGGTTGGTGCCCTTCTCTTCGCAGTAGCGCAGCGCATCGGCGGCGAGTTCAATCGGGAACGGCAACTGCACCTGCTGGCGCGCGATGGGTTCATCCTGCTCTTCGCTCACCACAAAGCCGCCGCCCACGCTGAAGAAGGTGCCCTGCATTTCTTCCCCGCCCTCCAGCTGCGCGCGGAACGTGAGCGCATTGGGGTGTCCGGGGTGCGTCTTGGTGACGTGGAACCCGATGTGCGTCATCGGTGTGAACGGCACTTCGCGGGTGCCCCCCACACGCAGCACTTGCTTAGACTTGATCTCGCTGATGATGCCCGGGATGGTCGTGGTGTCAATCGCTTCCACGTCGGCATCCATCAAGCCCAGCATCACGGCGATGTCGGTGCCGTGGCCCCGGCCCGTTTTGGCCAGGCTGCCAAAGAGGTCCACGTGGACGGACTGGATCCGATCGAACCAGCCATCCCGCCGCGCGCGGTTTAGGAAGCGCTGGGCGGCCCGCCACGGCCCCATGGTGTGGCTGCTGCTAGGCCCCACCCCAATCTTGAAGATGTCAAAGACGCTGATGCTTTCGCGGGTTCGTTCCATGGCCGGCCTGAATTGCCTTCCATTATCCCCGCATCACGTCACGCACAATCTGCACCATGCGCTGGTTGGTGGCCGCGTCCTTCACCGCCGTGCGCACGTAGCGACCCTGGAACCGGGGGCTGAGCGAATCGCAATCCCGCCAAAACAGGTTGCGCTCCCGCAGTTGGGCCACCAGTTCGGCGGCGGGGCGCTGGGTGCGGATGAGCAGGAAGTTGGTATCGCTGGGCAGGGGTTCCAGGCCCGGGATTTGGCTTAGTTCCTGGGCCAGATCGTTGCGTAGCCGGTGCGTTTCCTCGGCGCGCTGGGCATAGTAACTGTAGTGCTGCAGGGCCCGCACGGCCGCCACTTGGGCCAGCAATCCCACGCTCCAGGGCGGGCTGTAGGCTTCCCACGGCGCAATGCGGGCGGGGTCGGCGGCGAGGTAGCCCACGCGCAGGCCGCTCAGCCCAAAGAACTTACTCATGGACTTGCAGACGATCAGGCGCGGGTCGGTGGCCACCAGGGGTTCGGCGCTGGGCACTCCCGGCGCAAAGTCAATGTAGGTCTCGTCAATCCACACCGTGATGTCTTGGGGTAGCTGGCTCAGCAGCCTTTGCAGACCTTCTGAGCTCAGCTTCCGCCCGGTGGGGCTGTTCGGGTTGACCATGATGAGCAGGCGGCAGCCCTGGGCGGCCTTTGCGATTTGGTCCGGGTCGGGGGCAAAGGCGTCCGCCTCGCTCAGCTCCGCCCGCACAATCTCTGCGCCGATCACCTGCCCGCACAGGTGGTCGTATTCGCCGTACATCGGGTCCAGCAGACATACCCGCTGGCCGCGCTGCACCAGTTGAGGCAAGGCGTGGTACATCAGGCTGCTGGTGCCGCTGCCCAGCAAGATGTGGGCGGGGGTCAGGTCCGGCATGGCGGCAATGGCGGCGCGCAGCCCGTCGCCGTGGGTGGGCGGGCTGGTCTTCATCAGCCATTCCAGGTGGGCGTGGATTTCGGCCACTACTTCCGGGGCCGGCGGATACCAGGCGTCCAGCACATCGGCGTCAATCACCTCGGTGCGCCGGGCGAGATCGGCAAAGTCGGTACCGATGGCCTCGAACGATGCGCCGCCGTGAAAAGCGTGGGGTGTGCCGGTCATCACACGAAATTCTACGTTCAACCCCCGGGATTTCCGGCGAACCCCGAGGAAATGCTCAAGCTTCGGTGTACCATGAGGAGGTATGAGGATGACGCCCGGCCCCGGTCTCTCATCAGATGACAGCCAAGTGCCCGTCGCAACGTGGCGCGTGGCCAGCCGGGGCAAAGAGGGCCGCCTGAGTAATGGCTTCGACCTCGCTTGGCAGCGGGTCCTCACATTTGGCTTTCTCGTGATGGGCGTGGCGTACCTGCTGATGGTCGCCCGGTTCTCTCAGACCGGCGACGTGCTGCTCGCCACCCATATGAAGGCGCTCGTCGCCATTGCCGTTCCGCAGGCCATCTTGTGGGTGATCTACCGCCGCATGACCAACGTGATCGAGAATGGCGGGGGGCTAGGGGCTCTGCGCAAGCGGCTGCCCAATGAGCGGGCGGTGCCGTGCGGCATTGCCGTGGCACAGGGGCCGACGATCACCGGTACGGACGAGGGCTTCTGCTGGATTGACCAAGACACGCTGTACTTCAAGGGGCTGCACACGGCCTTCCACATCGCCCGGCACGATCTGCCGCCGGTGGCTCTGTGGCCGCAGGATGCCCGCCCGCGCGATGTGGCCTTTGGTGCGCCGATGATGATCCCCATCCCCGGACAGGAAGAGACCGCTCGCCTTCACATCCTCATGATTGACCCCTTTGAAGACCACGATGTGCGCCGCCGGGCGGGGGCGTTCCACCGGGCCTTGCGCGAGTGGATCCAAGCGACGCCGGAAGAGATCGGTGACACCCTTCTCCCACCCTTGGCCGTGCATCCCAGCATGACGAGAAGCCACGTGGGCGCGCGGCAAGGCGAGCGAGTGGGCTTTATCATGGCGGGGTTGAACCTCGCGTTGCTGTTCACGACGCCGGTCACCAATCCGGTGTTTTTGGCCCAGCCCATTGTGCTGTTCCTCAATGGCATGGTGCTGCTGGCCCTTACGATTGTTATGATCCGCTTGGGCTGGATGGAACGTCGAGATACGCTCAATCGCCGCCGCATCGGCATCCATGCGTAACCAAGAGTAGGTCCTGTTACATCAGGCCCCAGACATTCGTCAAACGGGATATGCGACGCCGTTCGCGGAACCTCGTTAGCCTTCTTCTCTTAAGTCTCCTTGTCGTCGGATGCTCATCTCCTTCCGGCATGGGCGAAACTGCCAGTGCCCCGGCCAGCATGCCGAACCGCAGCGCTGGTGCCGAGATGGCCGACATGAAACTGGCGACTGAGCCCGCGGCTCCGGGTTCGGCGCAGGCCTACCTTGTGAACGAGACGCAAGTGGCGGATCGGTGGCTGGTCCGCAACGGCGCCTTGACGCTCGAAGTGCCGGATATCCCCAAGGCGCGACAAGAAGCGATCCGTATCCTGCGCGCGGCTGGGGGCTACATCGAAAACGAGAGCATGTCCGGCGAGCCCCTGCGCATGGGCTCGATGACAGCGCGTGTACCGGTGCAGAAGTACGAGGACACCATGGAAAAGCTGAAGGCCGGCACTCGGGTGCTCGCCGAATCTACCAATACGGACGACGTGACCACCCAGGCTGTGGATGCCCAAGCGCGACTGAAGGTGCTGCGGGCCGAAGAGCAAAGTCTCCTCAGCCTTTACAGCCGGGCCCGCAATGTGGACGAGATCCTTAAGTTGCGTAGTCAGCTCTCCACCATCCGGCAAGAGATTGAATCGGTGGATGCCCAGCTCAAGAACTTGGCCCGTATGAGTGCGCTCAGCACCATTACGATCAACTACCAGATTCCGGTGAACCTGCCCCAGGCTGCTCCGGGTGATTGGGCGGGACGCGCCTTTCAAGAAGCCTATGCCGGGCTCCTCGGCTTCGTTAGAGGCCTCGCGGACTTCGGGATCCGATTCCTCGTTTTTGTCCCGATTTGGGGGCCAATCGTGGGGTTGTTCTGGTGGCTGGTGCGGCGGGCGAAGAAGCACGAAGCCAATGCGGCACAGTAACCTAATCGCATGGTGACGTGGTTGGCCGCGCTGGTGCTGGCGCAAGAAGGGCGGGATAGCCGAGATGGTCTCTCGGCTGCCCAGATTGTGGGCATGGGCTACTCGGCTTGGTACGAGTCGTACATGAAGACTCGCGACGAAAACACCATGACCATGGTGGAGGCGAGCATCACCTACCGCGACGCCTTACAAGAGGTCAATGACGAGGCGATTCTACGGCTGCCCGTGGCCCAAGGGGACGCCCTGTTCGCCCTTCGCACGGACCTGGAATCCATCACTGTCAACACCACCACCGTCGGCTCCTATCTCTCCGGCGGTGGGACTATTTGGTCCCTCATCACCGCCGCGAATGCCGTCGAAAGCGAGGTCTTCATCCAGAAGACAATGCAGCGCGAGACCCTTCCCCAACGGCCGCAAAGTGATGTATGGGCGAAGTACCGAGAACTGCGCGACAGCGTATCGTCTAAGTCTGAGCCGGAGGACCGGCAAGGTTCAAAACAGGGTGCCCAG
The DNA here is from genome assembly GCA_002352215.1 of Chthonomonas sp. UBA2785. Classification (GTDB taxonomy): domain Bacteria; phylum Armatimonadota; class Fimbriimonadia; order Fimbriimonadales; family Fimbriimonadaceae; genus JAHBTC01. The sequence goes on from DEIB01000038.1 coordinate 130,213, forward strand.
GAGGCCCTGCAGAACCTTTCGGAAACGATCCAGAGAACGGCGGGACGCATCCAGAATCAACCCCGATTCCAGCGGGAACGAATCTTTGCAAAAATTTACAGTTTGATGGATTCCTCGTCCATGTGACCGTCTCGTGAAAGTATCCTAGACGTCGTATGAAGCGGCTCGAGGAAATGTTTGCGAATCTTAGGGACAAGCAAGAGAAAGCACTCATTTCTTTCGTTACCGCCGGAGATCCGGCGCTGGATCAGCTTCTCCCGATCCTCAACACTCTGGCCGACGCCGGGACGGACGCCATCGAAATCGGCCTCCCCTTCTCGGATCCGATTGCCGATGGCCCGACCATCCAAGCCAGCAGCCAGCGCGCCCTCGATCGCGGCGTCACCACCCAAGCCGTCCTGGAGGCCATCCAGGGCTTCAACCGCGTGCCACTCATTCTCATGGGATATCTCAACCCGATGATGCGGATGGGCCTCCCTGCTTTTGCCCAAGCGGCCAAGAGCGCCGGCGCCAGCGCCACCATCGTCTGCGACATGATCCCCGAGGAAGGCGCGGACTGGTTTGCTGCTAGCCGCGAAGCCGGACTGGACAATGTCCTGCTCGCCGCCCCTACCAGCACTTCTGAGCGCCTACTGCAAGTGGTGAACCACGCCCAGGGGTTCATCTACGCCGTCAGCCGCACCGGCGTGACCGGCGCGGGCAACCAAGAGGCCCCCGAATATGTAAGCCTGGTGGAGCGGCTCCGCCGCATGACGGACCTCCCCGTCTGCGTGGGCTTTGGCATCCGCGAACCCCAAGACGTGCGCGATGTGTGCCAGGTGGCCGATGGGGCGGTCGTGGGTTCCTTCCTGGTGGACCTCATCCACCGGGAGTGGAAAAACGGCGAGGGCAGCGCCCGCATCCACGATGCGGTAGCTGCCCTCAAGGCCGCAACTCGACCCTGATCCTTAGTAGATCGAATCCGCGAAGTAGAACTGCTGCGCGTTCTCCGGAGTCACCAGGTCCACGCTGATGCGCATGTGGCGCGGCAAGTAGCCCCGCTTCTTCTCGATGTTGCCATCGCGAAGCGCGCTCACGGCCATGTGGATGCCACTAGCGATCATGTTCGGCGAGTAGGTCACCGTAGCCGGGAACATGGCGTCCTTGTCCATGACCTTCTTGACCACGTCCTTCATGCCGCCCCCACCGACGATCCACACATTGGTGCGGTTGGCTTCCTTCAGCGCTTGTTCCACGCCCAGGGCCATGTCGTCGTCGGCCGCCCACACAGCGGCGAGGTCAGCATGCTTCGGCAGCAGGGTTTGCACAGCCTTGTAGGCTTGGTCACGGTTCCAGCCGCCTTCCGGCTCAGCCACGATTTGGATGCCCGGCGTGCCCTTAATGGCTTCCTTGAATCCATTCAGGCGGTCGGTGTTCACAGTGCTCGGCAGGCCTTGCAGGGCAATCACCTTGCCGTTGCCGTTCAGCTTCTTGCTCATGAACTCAGCGGCCACGCGGCCAAAGCCGATGTTGTCGCCTTCCAAGAAAATGTCGGCCACCGGCTCGGTAAAGCCTCGGTCCACACTCACCACATAGACGCCGCGCTCCTTAGCGGTCTTGGCGACCGGGGTGATGGCGGCACTTTCCGTCGCCAGAATCACCATGCCATCCACGCCCTTGGCCAGCATCGCTTCGATATCCGAAACCTGCTTGCTCGGCGAATCGCTCGTCACAATCGTGATTTCAGCATCGGGATACAAGGCCTTGGTTTGCTCCGCCCACCAGTTCACGCCGGCCGTCCAGCCGTGCGTGGCGGAGGGGATCGAAACCCCAATGCGAACCTTCTGACCCGCCGCCGGGGCGGCGCCGCCAGCCGGGGCTGCGCCCGAAGCTGTCGGGGCACTCGAACTCGTGCAGCCCACAAATAGCGTGCTCGCCGCTAAGAGAGACGCTGCAATTGCGCTCCATCGAATCATATCTCTTCCTTCAGCTCGCCTTGCGTTCGCGTTGAACCATGGCGGCCAAGAGAATGATAGCCCCTTTTACAAAGCCTTTCCAATTCGAATCGACGTTTTGTAGGACGAGCATGTTGCCAATCAGGGCCAGGATCAGCACGCCGAACACGGTGTTGATGACTTTGCCCTTGCCCCCGGCCAGGCTGGCGCCCCCGATGACCACCGCCGCAATGGCGTCGAGTTCGTACAGGGTGCCCATGTTATTGGTGGAAACACTGTTGAGGCGCGAGGCATAGATGAGCCCCGCCAGCCCCGAGCAAAGCCCAAGAAACAGATACGAAAGCGTCTTAAGCTTGGCCACGGGCAACGCTGCGTAGTGCGATGCCTTCTCGTTGCTGCCCACGGCTACCCAGCCGCGCCCCAGGGCCGTGCGCTCCAGCAAGATGTGCGCGATCACCGCCATCCCGATGAAGATCATCATCCCCCAGGTGAGCTTGAGGTTGCCTCCCAGGTTGATACCCTCATTGGCAATACGCGGGAACAGGTCCGGGCTCATGGAGCGGATTTCCCCCGCCTGGCCGATGACCAAGGCGAGGCTCCGGAACGCCACCAGCCCACACAGGGTCGCCACAAAGGGCGCGAGCCGCCCCAAGGTCACCAGCAAGCCGTTGATGAGCCCAAGCACCGTGCCCAGCCCCACCGTCACCACGCTGGCAATGGCTACCGCCGCTGCGCCCCCGGCCGGACCTTGTTGGTTCAAAGCGGTTAAGCCGACCGCCGCCGCCAGGGTCATCAAGGCCCCGACGCTGAGGTCAATTCCCCCGGCCACGATCACGATGGTCATGCCCACCGCGATGAGGCCAATATCCACGTTCTGACGGACCAGAAGCAGAAGGTTCTCGGGCCGCAAGAAGTTGCCCGGGTCCATGATGGCGCTGACGATGAACAGCAGGAAGAAGGCGACGATGACGCCGTATTGCTTGAGGAACTTCACGCCACGTCCTCCCCGGTTTCAACCCCGGCGGCATAGTTCAAAATCGTCTCTTCGGTCATTTCGGTTCCTGTCACTTCTCCCACAATGCGGCCCTGGCGCATCACCAGAATACGGTGGCAAAGGCCAATCAATTCCGGCATTTCGCTGCTCGCCACCACGCAGGCGCGGCCCTCGGCGGCCAGGTCGGCAATGACCTTGTAAATCTCGGCCTTCGCGCCAATATCCACCCCGCGCGTCGGTTCATCCAGCAGCAGCACTGCCGGGTCGCCTTCCAGCCACTTGGCCAGGGCTACTTTCTGCTGGTTCCCTCCACTCAGGCTGCCTACCGGGTCCTCCGCACTGCGCATTTTGATGTCGAGGCGCTCCTTCCAGGCTTCGGTGGCCGCGCGGCGCGCGCCAGCATTGAGCATGGGCCGGGCAAACTTGGGCAGCTGCGCCATTCCGATGTTCTCCTCAATGCTGAGATCAATGTGCAAGCCCGTCACCTTGCGATCCTCAGGCACGTAGGCGATCCCTTGGGCGAGGCGCTGGCGCGCGTTGCCGGAGACAGCCTGCCCCTTCAGTGAGATCTGACCTGAACAAGGGCGCAAGCCAGCGATGGCTTCCAGAAGCTCAGTTCGGCCCGCACCCACCAGCCCCGCGACACCCAGAATCTCACCTTCTCGAAGCTCAAACTGGGCGCCTTGCACGAGCGGCGGGGCACTCAGCCCTTGCACCTGCATCGCCACGGGCTTGCCGTCTACATCCGTGCGGGCGGGATACATGTCTTCCAGATCGCGGCCCACCATCGCCGGGGCCAGCACTTCGGGGGCGAGGTCCGGGGCGCGGAACTCCTTCACCACCTGCCCGTCGCGCAGCACGGTCACCACGTCGCACACGGCTTCAATCTCATCCAAGTGGTGGCTGACAAAGGCAATGCCCACCCCTTCGCTCTTGAGCTGGCGCATCAGGTCGAGCAGTTTCAGTGTGGCCGGGCGCGGCAGTACGGCGGTGGGCTCGTCGAAGATGATGATCCGAGCGTTCTGGCTCATCGCTCGGGCAATTTCCACCAGTTGCTGCTCCGCCAGGGGGAGGTCACGCACGAGGGCATCGGGGTCAGAAGGGCTCCCCACGCGCTCTAAAGCCCGCACCGCGATCTCTCGCATGGCCGCTCGGTCGAGCAGGCCTGCACGACGGGGTTCTCGCCCCAGTGAAATGTTCTCGATCACGGTCAGATCGGGAATCAGGTTGAGCTCTTGGTGGACGACCGCAATCCCGGCGTCGCTGGCCTCGCGGGGGCGAGCAAACCGGCGCGCCAAGCCATCCACTCTCAGTTCGCCTTCGCTGGGGATGATGAGTCCGCTGAGAATACGCAAAAGGGTGCTCTTCCCCGCCCCGTTCTCGCCAATCAGGCCGTGAATCTCTCCGACCTGCAGCCGCAGGTTCACCGACGTGAGGGCCGCAAAAGAACCGAAGCGGTGCGTGATCCCCTGCGCCTCCACCATCGGGAAGGACTTATACCTTCCCCGTTCCCCTCGCGGGGTGGGTTACCACATCTTTTCCATGCGCAGGCCCTTCATGCCGAACCAGATTGGCCCAACAATCAGCGCCGCCACGATGAGGAAGGAGAGGATGCACACCACCGCCCCCACCAAGCCGAAGAGGCCATCTTCTTCCAAGTAACCCAGCCCGACCATGAACACGCCGATGGCGCAGATGCTATTGGTCACCGGGAACGGCACCATCATCGCGATGCTCGCCAGCATCACGGAGATGGCCAGCAGGTTCGGGCCGATGCCCTGATACAAAAATCCCATGCGCGGGCGCAGCATCCGCTCGAACTTCGCCATGAAGCCTGGCATGGCCGCCCACATCTTCTTAGGGTTGCCGCCCTTGCTGGTGACCTTCCGGTTCAACACACTCTTGGGGAGCCACGGCGTCGGTCGCCCGATCAACATCTGCGCGGCCAACACGACCTGCAACAACCCAAACGGCAGGGTGAACCCCGGGGGCGTGAAGGGCAAGGCCGTGGGGAGCGGGCTGATGGTGAGCAGCAGACCGTAGCCCTTGCCTTCCACCCGGTCGAGCAAGTCGCCGATGGTGAAATCTTCCCCTGCGCTATCGAAAGCGGATCGAAGTTGCTCCGAGAGGGCGACGGAAGACATCGCCCTCAAGTGTAACGCCCGGAGGCTAGGTTGGCTAGTCCAGGGGCTCCAATCGGACCATGAGCGTGGCGTAGCCATCAATCTCAAAGTGCTCGATGTCAATCACGTCTTGCCCCTTCAGCACCACTTCCGCCGCGTACTCGGTTGGCCCTTGGTATTTCCAGGCGTTGCTGATGACTTCTTGGCCATTCAAGCGCACCCGGCAGCCGTCGTCGGTCGTCACGCGCAGGCGGTAGCGACCCGGAGCGGCCTGCACCACGCCGCGCGCCACCGTCGCCCAGTAGTTGTCGGGCACCCCGGCTCGCGGAGATCCATAAGCCGTGATTTCCAGTCGATTGGTGGTGAACTGGGCCAGCGGCGCCCCTTTCAGGATCGCGGCAAAGGCCTCGGCCTGGGTGCGCGGGTCGCTGGTGTCCTTCTGCCAGGCGTAGTGCTTCACATCCCACTGGATCGGCACGTTGGTGCGGCGGAAGCCAAACGGCACCCGGCTGCCCGCCGGGCTCACCACACCTCGGTAGTCCACGGTTTGCTGGCCCACAAATTCGAGTTGAATCTCGGTGATGGCCGAGGGATTTTCCAGATCCGTCGTCACCGTCACTTGGCCGGGCACTTGGCCGCGGGTGGCACTCAGCGTCACGCCCTTGCTGCTCCTCACTTGCCACTTGCCCACCGGGCCAAGGATGTCGAACACTTGGGTCTGCGTCTTCCCGTCCGCCGACGTGGTCACCGGCAGGCGCGGCCACAGTTTGGGGCTCTGGAAGTCGTACGGCCCCCATTCGTCCACCAGGATGTAGCGTCGCCCGCGCAGGGTGCCCGCCGCCAGGAACGGATCCTTGCCTCCTCGGAGCGGCGAGGGCGCCATTTCATAAATCATCTGCTCGAGCGCGCCGGATTCCGCCGTCTTCATCTCGTCCATCGCCCCGGGCAGCTGCCAGTTGCGAGCGTAGGGATCCCACGGGACGTTAAACCGACTCAGGTACTCGCGCTGGTCAAACTTTTCCGCAACAATGACGTTGCCACTGCCCTGCATGGTCGGCGGCGCAGCGGGCGTGGGGCTAGGCACGAAACTCACGTTGCGCGCGGGCACCTCGGCCGGCCATTGCGGCTCGGTCGCCCCCCGATACTCGGAGTTCTCGAACCGCATACCGGGCAAGTTGCCCTTCAGCTCAAACGGCTTGGCCAGGCGCGCCATTAGGTTGTGGCGCAGGGAGATGTTCTCCGTGTCGGTCAGCCAGAACGCGGGGCCATCCACGTCCGCCACCAGGTTCCACTCGAAAGTCAGGTCGCGGCTCTTGGTGTCGCGGTGCTTGGGGTAGCCCCAGTTCGGGTCTTGGCTGGCGTTCTGCCAAATGCGCAGCACGTTGCGGTCGCGCCGGAACGTGTTACCCAGAATCTTGTTGTCCTGGCCGTGTTCAATAGCGATGGCTTCAGCGTTGAGGCCGAACACGTTGCCCGCAATCAGGGTGTCGTAGCTGTAACCGCCCCAAACCCCGTGCCAGCACTCCATCACCTTGTTGTTCACAAACTGGTTGCGGCTGAAGGTGGCCTCAATCCCGTTGGTGGGCGCGTGAGAGAAGTCGTTCCCGAACAGCAGGTTGTCGTTGCAGCCGCCTTCGCCCGTGTCCATGGTGGTCTGCCCTGCCCAGAGGAAGAAGCCGTCCCCGCCGTGCGTCACCGAGTTGTAGGCAAACACGTTGCGGTGTGATTGCTCGTAAATCAGGATGCCCGTGCTGTCCTGGCCCCGGTTATAAACCCCGTGGCTGTAGCCGCGCACGCACCAGTCAATGTTGTTGTGCATGATGCGGTTGCCGCTGCTGCGGTACATCCCCACGCCCACGCTGCTGAGGAAGGAAAAGTCGGAGTTCCACACCAGGCCCCCATCGGTGCGGGTCATCATCAGCCCGTTTTGGCCGCCCCGGGCCACCACGTCGCGCACTTCAAAGCGGTCGCAGTTATCCAAGTAGAGCGCGGCCCCGTAGCGTAGCCACTCATTCTTGTCGTTCTGGTGGTAGCTCATCCAGTCCGAGGTGTCTTCCTTCTCCAGCGTGCTCTTGAGGTGCTGCTTCCAGTTGTAAGAAAGGTCGGAATTCGTGATCTTGAGGCCGGGGCTGTGCCGCGCCATGATGCCGACCTTGTAGCCGTGGACCTTGGCGTTGCGAATCTCGACGCCCGTGCCTTCGATCAGCAAGCCGGTGCCGGTGCGCTGGTCGGGCTCCACTGTGGGTTCAGTACCCCGGATGGTCACGCCACTCAGGTCAATCGTGATGTTATCGCCTTCAATAAAGATGGCCGCCCCCGTGCCATCCTCTTTGGTGTTGGGCAAGATGTAAGTGCCAGGGCGCACGCGCACGCTCGACGTGATCTTCATCCCGGGGGTCAGCGTGACTTCGGGGAGCGCCGGGGGCGCGGCAAGTAGGATCGGCCAAAGCATCTCTAGTGGTTTACCCCTCTTGGCGCGGACTTCGCTCCCGGCTCGCGAAGGATTACTTGATGCCGCCGAGCGTCACGCCGCGCACAAAGTGCCGCTGCAAGGCCAGGAATACCAGCAGCACGGGCACCAACGTGATGACCGCCGCCGTCATTTGCAGGGGCCAATTGGTGGTGCCATAGCCGGCACGGAAGATGCTCAGCCCAACCTCAAGCGTGCGCATATCCTGGCTTTGGGTGGCAATGAGGGGCCAGAAAAAGTCGGTCCAAACGGCGATGAACGAGAACGCCGCGCAGGTGGCCACGGCCGGGCGCGCCATCGGCATAAACAGCCAGGCAAAGATGCGAAAATCGCTGGCCCCATCCAGGCGGGCCGCTTCTTCCAACTCCTGTGGGATCGCCATAAAGAACTGCCGGAGCAAGAACACATTGAAGGCGCTGGAAATGCCCGGGATGATGAGCGCGGCGTAGGTGTCCAGCCAACCCCACTCGCGCATCATGAGGAACACCGGAATCTGCGTAACCGCCCCCGCGAACATCATGCTGGCGAGGAACAGGCCGAAGACCGCTTCCCGCCCCCGGAACGCATACCGCGCGAACCCAAAACCCGCCATCCCGCAGACCAAGACCTGCGCCGCCACCACCACCGCCGACACGAACAACGAGTTGAAGAAGAAACGACCGACCGGAATCTCGGTGCGGAATAGCACGATGCCGTAGTTCTCCCACGCCCAGTTCTGGGGCAGAAGGGCGCTGAGTTCGGGGATCGGGCTGCGGCTGGGGTGCAGGCTCACCAACAGCATCCAGATGAAGGGAGCGGCCAAGAACAATGCCAGCAGGGAGAGCCCAAGGTAGGTGAACAGGGCCTTAGCTCGCATCGTAGCCCTCCAGTCGGCGGCGCATCATTCGGAACTGCGCCAGGCTCACCAAGCCCAGCAAGAACAGCAAGACAAAGCTCTGCGCGGAGGCGGCCGAGACGTTGAAGTTCTCCCAAGCCGTGACGTAGATGTGGTAGCCCACCAGGTTGGTGCTGCCCATCGGCCGCCCGTTCGTCATCATGTAGACCGGGGTGAAGGTCTGGAACGCCCCAATCGTGCTGGTGACCAGCACAAACAGGTGCGTGGGGGCGAGGAGCGGCATCGTCATCCGCCAGAACTTCTGCCAGCCGCTGGCCCCATCGAGGGAAGCCGCTTCGTACACCGTCACGGGGAGGCTCATCAGCCCCGCCACGTAGATGATCATGCGCGGGCCCAGCCCCACCCAGACGGACATGAAGGCCAAGGCGGGCAGCGCCCACCCACTTTCGTTCAGGAAGTCGATGCTAGGTTGCCCTAGCCCCATCAGCATCGTGTTGATGAGGCCCCGCTCGGGCAGATACACGTAGATCCAGAGCATGGCGATGGCCACGCCGCTGCTCACCGCCGGGATGTAGAAGAGAGTCCGGAACCACGCCATCCCTTTGAGCGGCTGACTGACGGCCAGCGCCACCAGCAGGGCGGCCACCAGCCCGCCCGGAACCGCCATGAGCGCGTATTTGAACGTCTGCCCCATCGAGCCCCAGAACGCTTGGTCGGCCATCAGGCGTTGGTATTGATCTAGCCCCACAAAGGTGCGCTCGTCGCGGAGGATGTCCCACCGGAACAGGCTCACGTACGCCGCATATGCCACTGGCACAAAGGCGAACACCAGCAAATGCAACGTGGCCGGGGCGATGAACCACCATCCGGTCTGCGACTTCCTCATGCGTCCCGGAACACCTCATCAATCTGCTGGGCGGCGCTGCGCAGGGCCTCGGCGGGCTTGGTTCCGTGCTGCATCACCCGGTCCATCATGTCTTGGCCGATGCGCTCCACCTGGTCGTACTTCGGCACCCGCGCGCCCCAGGGCACCCGGGCCGTGCGGGCGGCCCGCACGAAGGCCTGCTTGACTTCGGTGGTCGCCATCTTTTCGGCCACCGCCTGCCGGGCACAGATGGCAATTCCGGTGCGCTGATACTCCATCTGCGTGGCCTCGCTGGTGAAGAAGCGGATGAACTCCCATGCGTCCTCCAGGTTGCGGGCGTGCCGCCCCATGGCCAGGCCTGCTTCGTAAGCTACCGTTATGGGGTTCTCCAGGCGCGTGGGGAAAGACACCACACCCACTTCGTCCAAGTTCACCTTAGGAGCCGAGGCCAAACCAACCAATTCCCAGTGCCCGCTCACCTTCATCGCCGAGCGGGCATTGGCAAACAGGTCCACGCCCATGCTCGCGGCTTGGCTGAGCCGGGGCGCGACTTTATCCCGCTCCACCAAGTCGTGGAGGAACTGTACGGCTTCCACGCAGGGTTCGGCGTCAAGGTAGCCCTGCGCCCGGCGGCCATCGGGGCTTAGTACATCTCCGCCGTGGTTCCACAGCCACATGATCCAGCCCGGCATCCAGTTGGCAAACTCAAAACCGTACTGCTCGCCCTTGGTGAGGGCCCGGGCGGTGGCGCGAAAGTCTTCAAACGTCCAGCCGTCTCGGGGCTCCGGCACTCCCGCCGCCGCAAACATGGCCCGGTTGTAATAGACGAGCACCGGGTTGAAGTCCACCGGCAAGGCGTAAAGGGCATCCCCTCGCTTGGCAATCTCCACCACATTGGGGAAAAACTCTTCAAGCAGCACCCCGTTGGCGCCGTTCACAAACGGCATCAGGTCTTGCAACACGCCGTTCTCAATGAAGATGGCCGCGCTACTCGCATCCAGGGTGATGACGTCGGGCTCAGACTTCGCCACGTAGCTCAGAAGCACCTTGCGGAGGTACTCCTGCGAGCCCGGGATGTTCTCGACGCGCAAATCCACGCCGGTCGATAGCTCAAAGTCTTCGTAGAGGCCACGCACCAGGCGCATGGCGTCGCTATCGTCGCCGGGGCTGCCCCAGTTGGCGTAGCGGACCGTGCGCGCCCCGACCAAGCGGGGGCCACAGCCAGCCAGAGCCAGGGCTGCCCCCGCCGCCAGAACGGCGCGTCGGCTCAGGGCCGAAGACGTTGGCAACCCCTCCACGCGGTAGGTTTACCGCAAGGGTTTACTCTTCTTCGTCAATCATGCGCAGGAACTGCTCCACCACTTGCGGGTCGAAGTGGCTACCATTCCCTTTCTCGATGATGGCGCGGGCTTCTTCCTTCGCCATTGCGGGGCGATACGGCCGGTCGCTGGTCAGCGCATCCCATACGTCCACGACGGCGAACATACGTGCGGGCAACGGGATATCTTCGCCCGCCAAACCCACCGGATAGCCCTTGCCATCCCACCGTTCGTGGTGATAGTGCGGGATATCAATGCTCTCTTGCAAGAAGCCGATCTGCTTTAGCATGTCGTGGGCCAGCGTGGTGTGGCTGCGCATGATCTCCCACTCTTCGTCGTCCAGGGCGCCTTCCTTCATCAGGATGCGGTCGGGGATGCCGACTTTGCCGATGTCGTGGAGCAAAGCGCCGCGCCGGATGGCCGTGATCTGCCGCTCCGAGAACCCAAATCGGGCCGCCAGGCGCACTGTCAGGTCCGTCACGCGCATGGTGTGGCCTTCGGTGATCTTGTCGCGAAGGTCAATCGCGCGGGTCCAGCCGTACACCGTTTCGTCGTAAGCGCGGATGATTTCCTGGTTGGCTTGCTGCAGGCTCTCGGCGTACTTTTGCTTCTCGTTGATGAGATCAATCCGTTCGAGGATCGTAGCGGCAAACGCGGCCAGGGCGTGCAGGCCCTCCACCCGGTTTTCATCCAGCCGCCCCGTGGCCGCAAAGATAACCGGCCGCTGACCGTGGGTGCGCACGGGCACGGCCACCAGGTCGGCGTGCTCGTGTTCCCACATCACGGTGACTTGTCGTTCCAGCGCATCCGCGAGGAGTTCATCGGGGACCAAGCTATCTTGGCCCGCCAAAACGCGCCATTCGCCATCGTGGAAGGCCACCATGGCCGCCCCGGAAAGCTGATACCAGCGGCGCACGACATCGTTCATCACAATGCCGACTTGAGCTTCATCCTTGGCCACGGCCAAGAGCTCGGCGGCATGACCCAAACCCACAAGAAGGCGCGCATCCACTTGGTGCCCCTCGTTCTCTTGGGTCAATGGCATGAGGGCCGGACGCAGGGCGATCATGTAGGTGGGGTTGGCCCCGGCGTTCGCAATCAGCTCCAGATCCCACAGGCGGCCGGCTTGGTCGTGCCACAGACCCCCTTGGCCGCGCACCATGCTTCGCCAAGGTTCGCCGTCATTCCGCAACATTTCCTCGCGGAATGTCTGCGCGGTGACATCGTCCATAAACAGAACATCCCCGTGGGCGCTGCATAAAATGCGATGCACGGGTTGTCGCTCGACCCGTGCGGGGGAAACCCCATCGGGCTCAGGGAATGATGATCCCTCGTTCCACATCCTTATTCGTAACCTTCCTGGTATTCGGATTGCTCTTTGCATCCGTGCAAAGGGCACCGCTAGTATGCACGAAGTCGGTAGCCTTTGTGCGTGATTTGGCGGCCATCACGGCGATTTGGTGGGGTTTTTGGAGTTTCTGACCTTCTTTTCCGTGACAGTTTTGGCCAACGGGTGCTGATTGACGCCGATGGCGAACTCTATTGCCCACCGCAGGCTGACCTAGAGTTTGAAGGGTTTCCCGATTACCTGCGAGTTACCGCCCCACTTGGCTGGAAGGGCGAAATCTATGGTTGGGACGGAGGAATGCCGCCAAGCCTTGATGAGATCCATCAAGTCTCCGAAATCCAAGGGCCAGGCTGGTGGGTGGAGGGCTCCGTAGTCACCCTCGATCAGCCTCACCAGGTTCAGTTAGCGTTTCCTCATGCTCCGATTCCCTTTCACCTGGGCGCCCAAGGTGAAGGGCATGCGGTGGCTATCCCCCATGCCAGATTGGAAGTCTTGCAAGATTGGTCACCGACTGACCCCGAAGCCGCCCGTGCCCACGGTTGGCAAGTGCGCAATGCCAGTCGCGTCGTAGACCTCGCATCCACGTTTGGGGAGGGGACCGAACTGACCGCCCCCACCCTTAGCCACCTCAACACGGCCACCTGGGCAGTTGATATCCCAGAAGGCACCCAGGGCCTTGTCATTCGCAAACGATTCGATCAGTTTCATGGCCGACAGCGGGCACGGGTCTTGCTCAATGACGAGTTCTGGGGTTGGTGGTGCGAACCCGCCGAGGACCGAACCCACCGCTGGGCGTGGGGGTTTGTCGCCCTTCCCTGGCCCGCCCACTTCCCGCACGGCCGGGTGACGATTGGCATCGACCCGCCGGCGGGTACGCCCTTGTGGTCGGTCAGCCACCTGACTGTCCACGCCGTGATGTGAAATCCGCCCCGGATCGTGGAATAACGCCAGTAGGAGGGCGTTGCCCCTTATGATCGGGTCTATCGGCTACGGAATCGCGTGCATTGTGGCGGGATGTCTCTTGACATTCCTCATTTCCCTATTCCGGCCTATCCGGCAAGTGGACTCGTTCAAGGCGCCTTACTGGATTTTTGGACTGGCACTGGCAGTAGGTGTGTTGCCTTACGCGGTCGCCGAATTCTTCACCCGCCAGCATGGTCAAGCGATGGCCAGTGCCGTTGAAGATGCCTCCATCGACGCTGAAATTGGTGGCAAGGTGGACTATTTCAAAGTCCTTTGGGTGAAGGACAACAAGGCGCGAGTGATCTTCACCGCCGACGAACTCAACGAGTTTGGTACTAAGGAGCGCACCGTGGTGGCAACGACCTTGGTGAAGGAAAAGAACGCGTGGGTGGCCGACGACTACAACATTGTCACCAGCTACCAGCGCAAGAAAGACCACACCACCTTCCCGCCCTACTGGTAGGCCCCCGCGAGGGGTAAGTTCGTGCGGTGACCCTGCGGGAGATCCTGCACGCCCATATCCCCACCCTGACGCCGGAGAGCACCGTGCGCGACGCGGTGGACAAAATGGACATCTATCAGTTCCCCGCCCTGGTGGTGGTGGATGAGAATCTCCAACCCAAAGCAGTCATCACGGAAGGTGATTTGGCCCGGGCCGTGGTGCAGCGCGGTCATCTCTCGCAGCTCGGCACCGAATTGGTGTGGCCTTATGCCAGCAAAGACCCGGTCACGATGCCTGCAGAACGTGAAGTCAGCGACGCCTTGCATGAGATGCTCAGCCGTGGCCTTACGATTTTGCCGGTCACTGATGAAGATCGTCTAGCCGGAGTCGTGCTCCGGGTCGATCTCATGCAGGCCATCCTGATGGATGCGGCCGAACCCTTTGCTGATCCTGCCCACGGGACTTCGTAAATCTAACTGAAAACCTCATGATTGCCGTTGGCCAACCGTTCCCCGATTTCTCCCTCGCTGACCAAGATGGAAATGTCCACACGCTGAGTTCCTTTGCAGGGGCGCCGGTGGTCTTCTACTTCTATCCCAAGGACGACACCTCGGGCTGCACGACGGAAGCCTGTGAATTCCGCAACGAGATTCCGAACCTCGGCGACATTCGTGTGGTGGGCGTAAGTCCGGACTCGGTGAAGTCGCACCGCAAGTTCGCGGATAAGTACGAATTGAACTTCACCCTCCTCGCCGACCCGGAGAAGGAACTCCTGGAAGCCGTGGGGATTTGGGTGGAAAAGAGCATGTACGGCAAGAAGTACATGGGTGTGGAGCGCACCACTGTTGCGGTGGATGCCAAGGGAGTGGTGACGCACGTGTGGAACAAGGTGAAGCCCGCCGGCCACGCCGCAGAAGTCTTGGCCAAGCTCCGGTCTTAGGGCCGAACGGCCAACCCCTCGGTACACTTGAGTCGTCCATGCCTAACCAGGTGACCATTCGCGACCTTCGCAAGCTCAAGGCGGCAGGCACCCCTATCGTTTGCGTTACCGCTTACGATCAACTCACGGCAACATTGGCCGAACGAGCCGAAGTGGACCTGGTTTTGGTGGGAGACTCCTTGGGCAATGTGGTGCAGGGCAAACCCACCACCTTGCCGGTGACCATGGCCGAGATGGTCTATCACACCGAGATCGTAGCGCGGCTGACCCAGCGCGCATTGGTGGTGGCCGATTTGCCCTTTGGCAGCTACGGTGGTGATCCGCATCTAGCATTCGAGAATGCAGTGGCACTGATGAAGGCCGGCGCTCATGCTGTAAAGCTGGAAGGCCCTTACGTTGATCTGATTCGGTCACTCGTACAAGCCGGGATTCCGGTCATGGGTCACCTTGGCTTTACTCCGCAATCTGTCCATGCCTTTGGGGGCTTTCGGGTGCAAGGGCGCGGCGAGGCTGGCGAACGAATCACCGAAGACGCGCTGGCACTGCAGGAAGCAGGGGCGTTTGCGATCGTCCTTGAACTCATGCCGGCCGAAGTGGCTTCGTCCATCACCGAAAAACTCGATGTGCCGACCATTGGCATTGGAGCTGGGGCCGAATGTGATGGCCAGATTCAGGTGATTCACGATGCCCTCGGGCTCGGGGATTTCAAACCGAAGCACGCGAAGACTTTTGTGGAGGGCCTCGATTTGCTGAGCGAAGGGTTGCGATCCTACAGTCGTGAGGTTCGCGCGAAATCCTTCCCCACCGACGAGCACTCCGCGTGAAAGTTTTCTATTCGGTCTCGGAGTTTCGGTCTTGGGAGAACCAACTCCCGGTGATCTTTGTGCCCACCATGGGAGCCTTGCACGAGGGACACGCCTCCTTGATGCGTGCCGCTCGCAGACCTGGTTTTGCCTCGGTGGTAAGCATCTTTGTGAACCCCACTCAGTTCGGGCCGAACGAAGATTTCTCGAAATACCCCCGGACGCTAGACGCAGATTTAGAAGTTTGTCGGCAACATGGCGTTGATGCCGTCTTAGTCCCCGAAGTAGTAGACATTTATCCAGTAAACGACGCAACCATGGTAAAGGTTGGCGGCGTTGCAGAGCCCTATGAAGGTGCGTTTCGCCCCAGTCACTTTGACGGCGTGGCCACTGTGGTGCTCAAGCTTTTCAACATCGTGCAGCCCGCAGTGGCGTGCTTTGGCCAAAAGGATCTGCAACAGTGTGCGGTGATTCAGCAAATGGTTCGCGATCTCGCCGTACCCGTGTCCATTGAAGTCCTGCCCACGATGCGGGAGGATGATGGTCTGGCGCTTTCCAGCCGAAACCGCTACCTTTCGACCGAGTCGCGAGCGAAGGCCGCCTACCTACCTCATGTCCTCAAGGAGTGTTTGCGCTCCATCTCCCAAGGACTGGATGTGCCCAAAATCCTTGACAGTTCTTCCCAAGCACTTGCAAACAACGGCTTTGAAGTTCAATACCTGGCCTGGATTGACCCCCTGACTTTTGAACCTCAAGCTAAATTTGACCCCCGGTTCCGGCTGGTTGTGGCGGCCAAATTCGAAGGAGTCCGACTAATTGATAACATTGGGCTTCAGGATTTAGACCTTGTATCGATAGAGAAGGCTTGACATTACAAAAAGTAAGTGTTATATTGGAGATCGTTTCCTCCGCAACTAGGAAGAGGAATGATTGCCATGGCTAAATCGCTTGAACAAATCAAAGCTGCCCTTAAGCTTCGTGCTGAAGGCAAGAGCAAGCAGCTCACGCTTCGTCTCGGTGTCAAGAAGTATGTGCTTCCCTTCGACGTCCGCTTGATCCAGCGCGACAACCACATCTTCGTTCACATTCCGCCCTCGGCTGAAATCTTCGAGATCGAAAGCGACGGCCTCAAGATGATCACCGATGCAGGCGAAGCTGAAGCCGCGGCCAAGGTTCTCCGCCGCAGCCGCAAGCGCAAGGCCACGGGTGGTAGCACCAAGGCCGCTCCGGTGGAAGTCCCCGCCAAGCTGGCCGCTGCTCTCGCCGAAATCCCGGCCGGTTACAAGCTCGGCCTCGACCGCCAAGGCAATCCGCGCCTCGTCAAGACGCGCAAGCGCCGCAAGTAAGCCCTCTGCGGCCCCTCTCTATGCTCCCAAGTGCCCTCGTGGCCTTGGGGGCATAATGTTTGTCTAGTTGATGCCGCCATAGCTCAGTGGTAGAGCGCCCGCCTTGTAAGCGGATGGTCGTCGGTTCAAGTCCGTCTGGCGGCTCCAGATTAAGCTTCGATTAAGCTTCGTCGTACGCCGGATCCTGCATGTGCCAGGTTTGAATCCAGCCCCACACACTCCAGGCGAGGAGAATGCCGCCTCCCGAAGCAAGGGCCGCATTGATCCCAAAGCGGTCAGCCACCCAGCCAAAGATCAGGATGCCCGCCGGCGCTACGCCCGAAACTGCCCACATGTGCATGGCAAGAGCTCGGCCTCGCAAGTGGGCCGGGGCAATGAGCTGAAACAGCGTGTTCGAGGTGTTGAACTGCATGATCGTGCCCATGCCGCATATCGCCAAGCACACCATGGCGATGGCCTGATTGGGGGCCCATGCCAGAAGACAAAGGGCGATCGCGACCATGGACATCGCCACTCGGACAATCGTGAATTTCACGGGTCGCCCGCTAATGGTGCTCACGAGCAAGAGCCCGACCACGGCCCCGACGCCAATAGCGGTAAAGAGGTTTCCGAGACCATTCGCCTGCAACCCGAGCTTGGTTTTGGCGATCGCGGCCATCAGGCCGAGATAGAAGACGCCAAACACGCTGGTCGCCGCTTCTAAGAGAAAGATGGTGCGCAAGCGATGCTCACGGAATACGTACCGGAACCCTTCCGCTACGAGATCGCGGATCGGTTGCGGTTCTTTGATCATCGGCCCGAGGTCTGCTCGGATCATGTTCACGGCGGCAATCAGGAACGCAAAGCTCAACCCGTTCACCCAGAACGCGTAGGCCGGACCGAACTTGGCAAGAATCACACCCCCGATGGCCGGACCCGCCACACGCGCAAAGTTAAACGTCAGCGCCTGAGTGGGGATCGCCGCCGGCAGAACCTCCACGGGTACCGACTGCCGCACAATCGATTGCCTCGCGGGCATTTCCATCGTGCTCACGAAGCCGCCCACGAGCGAGACCACGACCAAATGCCAATAGGCGGCAAAGTGGAAGTAGGTGGCAAACCCCAAAAAGAGCGGACCGATGGCGCTGATGATCATCATCAGGGTCAGCAGTTTCCGGCGGTCGAGCATGTCCACGTACGCCCCCATCAACGGGCCAAGGAACGACACCGGTGCCATCCCGCAGAACGAGACAAAGGCCAGCATGAAGGGGTCATCGTTGGTCAGGCCGTAGGCCAGCCAATCTTGGGCGGTGCGCTGCACCCATGACCCAGTGAAGGACAGCAGCGACCCCAACCAAAGGATGCGAAAGTTGAAGTGGCTAAGTGCCTGGATGGCAGGAATCTTTCTCCATCCGCGCAGAGGGATGGGCTCCGCGGGATTCGCCATGAATTCAGTCTATCCCTTCACTTGCGAGTGACGCAGGATGGACCGGTACCGATTCCACTCCCAGCTGCGCGAACGCGCGTTTCAGGGCGGCGAATTCATGCTTCTTCATGCCGGTGAGGAGGTCGTAACCCACCGTTACCACTCGGGCTTGGTCACCTAGAATCAGCTTGGCAGTCACTTGGGCGGACGAAGCCACGCCAATAATCACGCCGTACTGCCCCCGATCCAACAGTTCCTCAAGCGGGGTGGCGGGCTCAAGCCGGTTGTAGTCGGGCGTGCAGAGCTCCGAGAAGGGGTCATCGGGGTGCGCTTTGTAATCCATGTGGGTCACCCCATTCGCCTCCAACCATTGGCGGATGGTGGCCGTAATCGCATCGCGGCCCTGAATGTCGATCCAGCCCACACGGTGAATGTGCTGCCCCACAATGAGGGCACGACTCGGCAAGGGAGTGGCACCGATGGGCCGTTGCAGACTTAAGGGGATCGTTCGTGAGACCGGATAAGGGTGATCCAATCCCTCGATCACATAGATCCCCTCGACGAAGTTCGCATCTGAACCGGTGCGATCCTGACCCAGCGCTGCATAACGTAAGACCGGCGAGAGGATCGCACGAAGCGAACGCAGCCGTGCCCACATGCGCTTAGACGGCGACATGCGGTGAAAGGAGAGGTTGAGCGCGCCATCCGGGATAAGAAATGCGCGCACGCTCACCCCGGGAATGAGTCGCGGCAGTCCGTTGACGAAATAGTTGATCGCCTCCGTGTCATAGACGGGGCTATGGAGCAAAACCTCTCGGGCCGGGCCGATGGCCTCCGCCACTTCGTGCAAATTGGCCACCAGCCTTCGGTGACCTCCGAGGGGCCCCGGCAAAGGCTCAAATCGAGGCCACGGCATCCGCACCCAAGCGTCGAATTGTTCCGGACGAACTGCAGCCTCCACCGATCGCTTGTAGGTCACCAGAACTTTGCGGCAATCCGCCGGCAACTTCGTGCAAACCTGAAGCGCGCAAAGCAAGTGGAACGGGCTGGCGACAAAGAACACGGCGACCGATGCTCCCTGCGTTCCCCCATCTCCTGGCATGGGCCCAGTATACGGAGCTAAGGCCCTGCGTGTCCTCCGCCCGAAGGTCATGGACTTCCTTCCCCCTCCGGCCTCGGGCTTGGTAGCATGGGGCGAGAATGAAGGTTCTGGTACCGGTCAAGCGGGTCATTGATCCTTACGCCAAAGTGAAAGCCAATGCCGAGGGTACGGGTATTGACACCACGGGCGTGAAGTTCGAAATCAATCCGTTTGATGAAATCGCCGTCGAAGAAGCCGTGCGCCAAAAGGAAAAGAACCCCGCGATCACCATCACGGTGGTGAGCGTGGGTCCGGAAGCCGCCGAAGAACAACTGCGCAAAGCCCTGGCCATTGGGGCGGATGAAGCCGTTTTGATCCAAACGGATGACGAGTTGGACTCGCGGGCCGTCGCTCATGAACTGGCGGCGTTTGCCCAAGAGCTTCAGCCGAACCTGATTTTGATGGGCAAACAAGCCACGGATAACGACGCCAACCAAGCGGGCCAACGCCTGGCCGCCAAGCTGGGCTGGCCGCAGGCCACCTTTGCCTGTGCCGTGGAGTTCGCGGGTGACAACCTCACGGTGCGCCGAGAAACGGACGAAGGTGAAGAAACCCTAAGCCTTCCCCTCCCCGCCGTGGTGACCACCGACCTGCGCTTGAATGAGCCGCGCTACATTGCGCTCCCCGGCATCATCAAGGCGCGCAGCAAGCCGCTGACCAAGCGCCCGCGCCTGACGGACGCGAAGCCCCTGGTGCGCACCGTGAAGGTGGAACAGCCCGCCCCGCGCCAAGCTGGCGTCCGCGTGAATTCGGTGGCCGAACTGATGACCGCACTGCGCGACCGAGGTGCCCTGTGAGCTTGCTTCTGATTGCTCTGAATGCCGCCGACGCCCAAGCCGGGGCAGGCTTTGCCCAATCGTTCGGCAGCGAATTTGATGTGCTGGTGTTGACGAAGGGTGACGTGCCTGCGATCGGTGCCCGGCAAGTGTTCTCGGTGGACCAGGCCGACCTGGCCCCCGCCGATGCCATGGCCACCATGGTTCAGGGCCAACTCGGCAACTACACCACCATTGCCGCCGTGAGCGCCATGTGGAGCAAGGACCTGCTCGCCCGCGTGGCGGGTCTGGTGGATGCACCGATGGTGACGGACGTCATTGCGATCCCTGCCCCTGGTCAGTACCTGCGCCCGATTGTTGCGGGTAGCTTGCTTGCCACAGTGGAGGTCGATGGTGCCCCGGTGTTCCTCACCATCCGCCCGGCTGGATTTGCCAAGCCCGAAGAGCGCGCCAACGGATCGACTTCTTCGCTCGGTGCTCCGTCAAACGGAGTCACAGTGCGCACGAACAAGTCCGCCAGCCAGGGTGGGCGCCCCGATCTCACGCAGGCCAAGGTCGTCGTGAGTGGCGGCCGTCCCCTCGGCGATGCGGCTACCTTCGAGCGGTTGATTGGTGGCCTGGCTGACAAACTGGGCGGCGCAGCCGGGGCAACCCGTGCGGCGGTGGACAGCGGCATTGCCTCGAATGAACTGCAAGTCGGCCAAACGGGCAAAATCGTGGCTCCCGATCTCTACATCGCCGCGGGCATCAGCGGTTCCACCCAGCACATGGCCGGGATGAAGGACAGCAAGATCATTGTGGCGATCAACACGGATGGGGACGCCGCGATCTTCCAGATTGCGGACTACGGGCTGGTGATGGACCTCTTTGAGGCGCTGCCGGCCATTCAATCCGCCCTGGATTGATTCTCATACAAAACAAACAAAGGCCGAAAGCCGCAAATGCGGTTCTCGGCCTTCCTGTTTGAGCCTGCATGACTGTAGGGCTTACTACAATTTTGTGGTTGGATGGGAACTGCTAGTGAAAACACCCAGTAAGAACGTGAAAGGGCCCCGAATTACCGCCAAGGGGAGAGCCAATGCGGAACCAGAGCCCATGTAAAGATTAGCACTGGCTAAACCCCCGGCGCAATGGTTTTGCGAAGATGTAATAAAAAACTAGTAAAACCGCCTGCAACTATTTCCATAAACATCCGGATATGTTGCGCCTCACCGCATAAATATTGCTTATATCACGATGCGGATGCACCCGGTTGGTGAGCAAAACGAGGACGGTTTGATGGAGGGGTTCAAACCAGGCTAAGGTCCCAGTAAAACCAAGATGACCGTAGGAACCCGACGGAAGATTGACCCCGGCCAGAAACCCATCAGGTGAAGGACAATCAAATCCAATCGCCCGACCGCCTGGGATTCGTGGCTTTGCAAACATCTGCCGAGTTTCTGGCTTTACCCATCCTGACTCAATCCCAACTATGTACTTTGCCCACTGAATCGTATCGTTCAGGGTTGAGAATATTCCCGCATTTCCTGCCGCTCCACCTAACAAATAACAAGCGGGGTCATGAACTGAACCTTGAGTAAATGGCGCGTTTGCGTCATCCTCATTTCTTTCTTTTGCCACGCGCATTCTCCAAGGAGGGTTTTCTTCAGTTGGAACGCAATGGTCTCGAGCTTCTGGGTGGAATGTGGTGCTCGTCAGCCCCATCGGCCCGCTAACTTCCTCCGCAAACAGCTGCGACAAAGTTCGTCCGGTGCGGTGTTCCAAAGCCGCTGTGAGAATCTGCATCCCGAGGCATGAATACACCGTGGCCGTCCGCCGGGGTGCGACCGGCATCTGTGCCAACAGGCGCACCCGGTTGGCCTCAACGTTCGCATCAGCATCCTCCTCAAGTGACACGTAGGGTGCCCATCCCCCTTCGTGGCGCAGGCAGTCTTCATAGGTCACGCCGGGCGCATTTACCTGCGGCAAGTCATCAGAAATCAGCTCTTCCAGGTCAAGCTCGCCTCGGTCCACCAAGCGCATCACCACACTGGTCGTTGCCATCACCTTGGTCACGCTCGCCATATCCCAAAGGGAGTCGGCGCCCACTACCTTTGAAGCAGCATCATAGGTAAACCGGCCGGCATAGACTGACGTCACGCCTTCGGGAGTCACGACGGCCAAAGCCGCGCCCGGAAAGTACCGTTCGGCAATGTAGCCCTCTAGGATTCCTTGCCATTCGTCCGCGCTCACACTGTTCATGGCAGGATTGTAACGCCTCGCAAGGTTAGCCCCGCTCGGGGCTCCTTGGCCTCGATTTCAAGCGTAGCTAGCCGCTGGCCCGCGAGTTCATGGGGCATAACGAGAGTGAAGGCGGACACGCTCGCATCGGACTCCGTCAAGAATGTCGAACGGGTATCCCGCGCCGCTCGCACGTGCTGGCCGTAGAGCACCGGAAAACGCACCTCCGTTCCGGATTCGGTCGTAGCCTTTACATCGGCCAACACCTGCCCCTCTTTCAGGAATGTCTCCACGCCAAGGGCCAACACGACCTTCCGGGCCTGGGCGTCCGCTTTGACGACTAGGCGATGCGGGCGCCGATCGCCTCCCGCAATCAAGGTGTTCACCATTGCTACCGGCTCCATCTTGCCCAGCGAGAACGAACCGATGCTCGCCGTCTCGGTGCCCCTTATAGTCACCCCGGGGCGTGATTGGGTCGGGCTGGGCGTGCCATACACCATCCGGCGAGCTACTGCCAAGTAATCGTAGGGCAATGCCCCGGGGCGCTCCTTCCGCCCGCTCCACGCATACTCAGCCATCAGCAGATAAGCCGCAATCTGCGGGAAGTTTTGGGCCATGGCCAGCTCATTGCTTTCGTAGCCAGCCCACGTGGTGGTGAGCACGCCCGCCCCCTGCTGAATCGCGGCATGGGTGAAGCCGTAGATGTTCTCCGGGCGATCCCAGGTGCTAGCGATAGGGCGCATCCCCGCCTTCTTCCAAAGGGCGAGGCTCTTATAGACGGCGGGGTCTGGGTTGGCCGCATAATGCCAGTCCGCCACATAGGTACCAGGGCTCAGGGCGGCTCGTCTTTGCGCCGCTACGGGGCCACTGTGGCCGTTCATGGCATCATTGGCCTCCCCGGGGGCCAGCATCATGTCTCCCCACACCATGGCGTTCACACGCTTCTCTTTCGCGTACGCCATCAGCCAAGGGACATGCCGCGCCCAGAGGCGGGTGGACATGAACGGATCATGTTGAACACCACGCATATCCACTTCATCCATCCCGAAGTGGATCGTCTTCGGCTTGAGCAAAGCGATGGCTTCATCCCAGATCGCACGCAGCCGTCGGCGGGATTCTTCCTTACGTGGGTCAAGCGTGAACGGCACCTGCGGATTCAGCGCCACGTCAAGGTTTTGCTTGTTCTGGAAGAACCACCCCATGTGCCCCATAGATTGAATCAGGGGGATGGGTTCGATCTGCCGCTCGCGGTAGCGCTCAAACAACGTTTTGAGGTCGTCGCGCTCCATTGTCCAGCCCGAGCGGATGCCCGGTTGCGAGGACCAATCCGTTCGTTCGCATTGCAGCACCACGTGGTTCAGCCGGAGCGGAGCAAAGTATCGATCCATGAGGTCCGTTTGCATTCCCAGCGCCTGCGGACCGACAAACATGTGCACGCCCCGCCAACTCACGCTCGGCCAATCTCGAATGGTCACCGCCGGAACCACCAGGCGGCCACCAGCGGGGCGCACAAGCTGAGCAAGGGTCGTTACCGCATGTCCAGCCCCTAGGGCGTCCTTGGCATGCAGTACGGGGCCGCTCTCCGTCACTTGGAGGCGATAGCCCTCCGCCGGGAGGGTGGAGTCTAGCTGAATCTGAATCTGCCCTAGATTGGCGGGGACCGGGCCATCCCATCGGGCCTGGACGACTTTCGCAAACCGTTGCCCCAGGTGAGAACTCCCCAATGGCCCCGTAAACTCGAGGCTTCCGGGCAAGGGCCAGGTGCCCGTGCCGGGTCGCGATTCTTTGGGTTGCGGAATGAGTGGCCAATCGGTGCTTCGGGCGCGCTCGGCGGCGGGCAAACTCGTCCAATCAGGTTCTAGGGTTTGGGCAGCCGGTACCGAGAGCCGTTTGGGGGCAAACTGCCACTCAATGGTGTAGCGAAGAGTGGAATTGGGCTCCATCGCCTGGTTGGTGTGCCCCAGCCACACGACCTCCTTCCCTTCGGCCCACGGCTGGTTGTAGTTACGAGCATCGAAAGCCGTCAGGCGTACGCCACTGATTCCAATTCGCGCCGCCGCGTACGGTGCATCCCAGGCAAAACTCTGCTCGCCCACGCCAATGATGCGCGGCTCCATCTGCGGGCTGGTGGGGTTCGCAGTTCCCATCACCCCGGCCAAGCGGCCATCCACAGTGGCCTGGGCCGGCTGCAAGACGGGGGCCCACAAGAAGCTGGCACTGTGCTCCAACATCACGCGCCGAGTGCCTAGCCAGCGGAACTCGAACTCGCCCCGCACACCATCGCCCAACTTTGTAAAGGTCTGCGTGCCCCGGAACCGACCCTCGTCGGCCGTAAAAGTCACCAAAATCCGGTCTGGCCGCGAGCGATCAATAACGACAGGCTTCCAGGCGGAAGAGTAGATGCCGCGCGTCCAGTTGGGCTCATACAGTTGGAAGGAGGAGCCCGTGATGAGCGGCACGCCGTCGTGGCTGACCGTCAGGCCCTGAAAATCTCGGTAATCAATCTCGAGGCTTGGCGAAGGCGCCAGAAAACCCGAGGTCGCAAATACGAGAGGCCAGAGTCCCACACTGACAGTCTACGACTCCCAGCATCGGCCTCTGGCCCGATTTCGCTTCGAACAGAAAAAAGCCTTAGCTCTTTGCGGCGGCAGCCGCCTTCTTGGCGATGCGGCTCAGTCGGCGACGAGCCTGATTCTTGTGGATGACACCCTTTTGGGCGGCGCGATCAATCTTGGATTGCGCGGTTTGCAGGGCGCTGGCGGTCACTTCGGTGTCGCCGGCTTCCACACCCTTGCGGACCTTCTTGATGTAGGTCTTCAGGGACGTGCGCACGCTCTGATTGGCAATGCGCTTGCGCCCACTGCGTCGAATGTCTTTCTTGCTTGACTTGAGATTGGCCATATGTTCTTTTTGAAGCGGTCAGCTAAGGTACCCCGAATCGTCTCCTGGTCCTTAGTTCTTCTTGATGAATTTCTTCTTGGTCTTATCGAACCCTTGCTCCACCTTCTTGTGGTCGTAATGCCACACTGGCGAGCCCGAGCGCTGATAGAAACAGACGTAACTGCTGAGAAGCGAAGCCAAAAGCCGGCGGCTGGTGCGGCGGACGACGTTGACTTCCCACATGATGGTGAGGAAGTCGGCGCCCTTGCTCCAGTGGCTCATCACTTCGCGGAGGATCTCGAACGTCGACATGGAGTCGGCGCGGGTGGCAATCTCCCGCAGCTCTTCCATGCGCTGGTTGCTGACGTACACCACCGGGTCCGTCTGGTCCAGCCATTCGAAATCGAAAACGTTCGGCTTGTTGGTGCGGGTGAGCTGGAAGACCGCGCCCGATTCGATCGGCTGGTCAATCCACCACTCAAAGAGACCGAACATCAAGCGGAGCTTGGTGTTCAGCCACACCTGCAACGTGCGGCCGTGCGAGTCATTGAGGATGACTTCTTGCAGGCCCGGTTCGTCATCAAACCAGCCCGTCGGGAACTGCGCCATCGGGAACGTGCCCAGTTCTCGGTGGATCGGCTTGAGCACCAAGCGGATCTGGTCCGGGATGTTCTTCAGGCGCGGCTGCAGCTCTTCATCCAGCACGTCTTGCGCCAGCGGGTGCAGGATGAGCTTGCGGAGGCTGCTGCTCAGGCCTTCGTCCACCAGTTCCACGTCCACCGGGTCGCCATCTTCTTGCAGATGGTCGCTGGCCACGTATTGGAACGGCATCGGGATTTCGTCCACGTCGTCCGGTCGGGCTTCCGGCTTCTGGAACCGGTCGCCGCCCACCCACAACACGCGCTTGTCGCCGCGCAGGGCGTCCATCACGTTCGCCATGTCGTCCGGGTAGGTGCGCACGGTCGGGGTGATTTCAAAGAGTTCTTCCAGCAGTTGCTTGGCCGTCACGGTTTCCGAGGCACCCGTGACCTTCTTCACCATGTTCTCGATGTCTTCGGGCTTCAGCTCGATGGGCACCGCGTCTTCGATTTCGACGGTCGGAGCCAGCTTGTCGGCGAGCTTGGCGGCTTGGGCCACCCACTTCGCGCCTTCGGCTTCGGAGGCAATCACGCCATCGGCCGAAATCACGTAGCCCGGGATGCTCAGCAGGTCGGCGTAGAACGTGCGCCAGTCAAAAAGGTGGTTGCCAAACGGCGAATCCGGGCTGAGGGCCACCCACGCGGCAGCTCCAAGGGCCTTGAGCGAGACCGGCGCCGCCTTTTCGAGGGCCAGCACCAGAGCGTCGTTGTGGAGCCAATCGAAGTTGCCAAGCTTCTTCTGCGCTTCGGCGACCTCTTCTTCCGTGATGCCCGCCAGCTTGTAGGCGCGGGGGCGAGATTCGTCCGAACCTCGGAAAAGCACTTCCGTCGTCACCACGCGGTCGTCGCGAGTCAGCAAGACGAGCGGGTCGGTTTGGCCAAAGCGGCGGATGCGGTCGGCGGCATCTTCCGGCTCAATACCGTAGCGGATGGCGATTTCGCGAGCCATCAAGTCCACTGCCACCGGGGCACCAAAGGCGCGGAGCAGGCGATCCACCGCCGCCAACATGGGTCGGCCTTCGGTATCCAAGCGAGCCTTGGGCACCCATCGGCGCTCGTTGTAGGCAAAGATGTCCGCGTTGCTTGCCAAAAGCGATCGAATTGCTGCCAAGCCCAGACCCTTGCTGCTCAGTTGCTCAGAAAGCTCACCCGGCTTGATCACCTCGTGGAGATCCACCAGGGCTTCAAGAATCAAACGGTCAGCGTAAAGTCGGGCAAATTGCTCGTCGGGCTTGATGGTTACGGTTTTTGACAAAACAGTTCCTCGCGGCAGAAGTCGGCGAAGAACCATTATGCACGACGTTTCACCCCCAACCCGGACGTTTCGCGGGGCTCTGGGTCAGGGTTTGGAATCGAGGCTACGGCGTCGCTGGCTTGGGTTCAGACTGCGATTCCGATTTGGAATCATTCTCGGTCCTCATTTCTGGCAATTTCGGGTCGCCCGTATTGCCGGTTACGCGCCCCAAATCAATGGTCGTCGCGCTCACCATCAGCAGAATCATGAGAACCACGCCCATGTTGGTCACTAGCTGCTGCAAATTCATGCTCAGCCGCTTGCCACCCCGGATGAGCTCGATGAAATTGATCACCATCTGCCCGCCATCGAGCGGAGGAATCGGGAGCAAGTTCATGATGCCGAGCGACAGACTCAGCATCCCCATCAGCGTAAGAATGCCGTAGGCGCCCATGCTGGTTGCGCCCTGGGTGGCCTGGGCCACGCTTACCGGGCCGCCCATGGTGTCCTTGGCCGCTTGTGGACGGCTCACCAAGGCCGCCAGACCCTTTACCAGCACCACGGGCTGGTTCCATGCTTCGGCCCATGCGGCCGCGAGGGACATGGTTCGAATCGTCTCCTTCGGTCCTACCCCGAGCAGAAGCCGGGTTTCCCGCTCACCCGGAATCGGATTTCCTTCCGAGTCCAGCTTCGGCATGCCTTCCTGCACCTGCGGCGTCACCTCAAAGGTCAGCGACTCGCCCTTGCGGGCTACGGTGATTTGCTGGGGGTTCGGTCCGCCCGCTTCCACGGCCTCCCGAATGCCTTCGAATGTAGAAATCGGAGCGTCGTTGATCTTGGTGATCCGGTCACCAATCAGGATGCCGGCCTTTTCCGCTGCGCCACCCTTCGAAAGGCCACCGACAAGGGGCTCCTTACTCACTTCCATGCGGCCACTGGTGGCCCAGACGCCCGTCAGTACGACAATCCCAAACAAGACACTGAAGAGGGGTCCGGCAAACAAAGTGAACAAACGCAGGATCGGGTGCTTGGTGTAGAAACCACCCTCGATCTTCGTCTCGCGCCCGTCTTCGAACGACTGCATCCCCCGGATGCGCGCAAATCCCCCCAGCGGCAGCAAGAGCAGGCTAAATTCGGTTCCGTTTTTGTCCGTCACCCACCACAGCGGGCGGAAGCGAACCGGCACCGTCTCGCCGTTTACGGTGATCTTCCCTTCGCCCTGGCGCTCTTCTTCGTTGGCGGGGCTACCGCCCATCAGGGGCGAGTAGTACATCACGAGCATTGCAATGACCATGCCCCCCGCGACCAGGCCGATCCAAGTTCCCGCGTCGAGATTGCGGAACTGCGTGCCCATGAAGAGCATGGCCACCAAGATCGCCAGCGTGATCATGATCCGCCGAAACGCCGTCCCCCCGGGCAAGTGGTAGAGCCGCTCCAGGCGCAAACTCGCCATGAGAGGCGCCCACACGCCGCTCGCGACCAAGCCGGCTTCAAACACCAAGGCGTTCTTGGCCACCGTGCCCGCGATCATGGTCAGCACCCCCAGGCCCGCGATGATCCAAATCAGTCGCCCAGAGATGAGCCCCTTCGGTTCATGTTCGCTCAGGTCCGTGCGCCGCACCCCGCCCATCATCACGGCGAAGGCCTCGACGTGCATGCCGCTCATCCGCGCGGCCAAATAGTGGCCAAGTTCGTGCACCGCCACGATCACAGTAATGACCAGCAAGAACTGGAAAATTGTGCTGGCAACGCTGAATACCGGGGCTAGTGCTTCCATGCGAACTGTTCCTTACCTTACTCCCTTACGCCGTTGAACTGAAGCTCGATGCACTAGGCCTGCGGGATATCCAGGATCCGGCGGACCTCAGCCCGAGCCCACTTGTCCACGTCCAGCAGCCCTTCGAGGGTCACCGGCAGGGCCGCGTGGCGATTCACCACCCGCTCCACCACCTCGGCCATGGCCAGGAATCCGCACTTGCCGTTCAGGAACTGCGCCACCGCCTCTTCGTTCGCCGCATTGAAGGCACACGGAGCCGTGCCGCCTTGCTTCATCACCTGCCGGGCAAGTCGCAACGAAGGCAGAACCTCCTCGTTGGGGGGTTCGAACGTGAGATTCGGGGTGAGGTGGGGTCGCCACGGCTTGAGGCCGCTCGCGGGTCGCTCAGGGTAGCTGAGGGCATATTGGATGGGCAGGCGCATATCCGGCCAGCCCAGTTGCGCCAACACGCTACCATCGGTCAGCTCCACAAACGAGTGGACGATGCTTTGCGGGTGCACAACCACTTCCACCGATTCCATCGGCACGTTGAACAGCCATCGCGCCTCAATCATCTCCAGCGCTTTGTTCATCAGGGTGGCGCTGTCCACCGTGATCTTTCCGCCCATCTTCCACGTCGGGTGGTTCAGGGCTTGCTCACGGGTCACGTTCTGGAGTTGCTCGCGGGTCCAGCCTCGGAACGGTCCGCCGCTGGCGGTGAGAATCACCTTCGCAATCTGATCCGGGCGCACGCCCTGGACGCACTGGAAAACGGCACTATGCTCGCTGTCAATCGGGGTCAGCATCACGCCCCGTTCGCGCACCAGCGGCATCACCAACTCGCCGGCCGAGACCAAAACCTCTTTGCTGGCCAGGGCGATGCGCTTCCCTTCCCGAATTGCCGCCAAGGTTGGCACGAGGCCAATCACACCCGCCACGGCCACCACCACCAGGTCCACTTCGGGCAACGTCGCCAGCTCCACCACCGCCTCCATGCCCCCGGGCAGACCCGCCTTATCTGCCGCCGTCTTGTCCATCAGGGCCAGGCGCTTCACGCCGAATTCGTCCGCCTGGTTGCGTAGCGATTCGGCACTCGTGCGCGCCGACATGGCCACAACTTCAAACTGACCGGGATGGGCGCGGATGACGTCGAGCGTTTGCCGCCCAATACTGCCAGTGGAACCCAAGAGCGCGATGCGAGTCATCTTCCCTCATTCTAACCCGTAGGATTACGGGCCGCTAGCACCTGAAGAGGTATGACCTGCGCTCCGACAATGAACTACGGGAGGCCAACGCCTCCTGTACTGGGCTTCTATGGCGGAAATTCGAAGTTTTGATGATCTGAAGAGTTCGATTCGACCGGATTCGGTCCTCAAGGACTTGCCGAACAATGCCACCAAGTTGTGCGAGGCCATTGATAAGGGTACGGCCAGCGCCGCCACCCTGGAACGAATCATCCTGGGCGACCCGGGGCTTACCGCCGGCGTATTGCGGGCCTCTTCCGCTGCGGCCTACGGGGGGATGACCTCCGGAGCCACCACCATCCGCCAGGCCATCATGACGCTCGGTGAACGAGCCGTGCGCAGCCTTGCCGTAGCCGTGTGGATGCAAGCGGTTGTCGAAAACGCCTCCGCCAAGCGCTTTGACGCCAAGGGCTTTGCCCAACACTCCATGTTTGTGGGCTTGATGGCGCGCTATCTCTTCTCGATGGCCAGGAAGACGTCCGATCTGCACTCGGCCCTCTTGCCCGATGAAGTTTTTGCCGCCAGTGTGCTCCACGATCTTGGTCTGGCTTTGATCGCCAGCGTCGAACCCGATACCTACGATGCCCTTATGGTTACGGCCCAAGCGCGAAAGGTGGACCCCGTGACGGCCTTTGTGGACCGATTCGAACATCACCCCAACGAAGTCGCGGTGGACTTGCTGCAGGCCTGGAACTTCCCGACGATGTTCCCCTATGTGCTCACCGGCTTCCCCGCTCCCTGGGAACACCAGGAAGAAACTTTGGCCCTGGCCAGTGTCCACTACGCCAATGTCTTGGCCGAAAATGTCGGCGAGACGTTCTGGTCGTATCCGTCTACATCTGAGTTGGACGAGCGGATCAAAGCGCTCATCCCGATGCAAGAAGAAGGCGATGAAGCCGTGATTGTGGAACTCGTGCGAGGCCAAATGCGCGCCTACCGGGCAGTGTCCTGACAGCGGGCGGCCCCGGCGGGGATAATCGCCCGTAATGCGCGATCCCTTTGCCGTTTCTGCAGCCGAAGCTCAACACTTGGCCGAAACCTTTGGCACCCCGCTCTACGTGGTGGATGAATCCCACCTGCGTGAGAAAATTCGGGCGTACATTGATGGGTTCGCCAGCGTGTATCCGCACACCGAAATCTCATTTGCCAGCAAGGCGAATTCCACCCTGGCCGTACTCCAGATCGCCGCAGACGAAGGATGCACCATTGACACCGCCAGCGAGGGTGAACTCGAAGCCGCCCTGCGCGCCGGGGTCCCCGCCGCCCGTTGCCATCTGCACGGCAATAACAAGACGCTGGCTGAACTCGAACGCGCGGCCAAGGAAGGCGTCGGCCAGATCGTGGTGGACAACTTCGAGGAGATCGAGCGACTTGGCGCAATGGGCAAGGTGCCCGATTTGCTCCTTCGCCTTGCGCCCGGCGTAGACCCGAAGACGCACGGCAAGATTTCGACCGGACAGGCCGACACCAAGTTTGGCTTCAACATCGCCGATGGGAGTGCGGAACGCGCTTTGCTCCGCGCCCTGGAACTTGGTTTGCCCGTGGTCGGGTTCCACTGCCACGTGGGTTCGCAACTTTTGGACCCCGAGGCGCAGCGCTCGGGTGGGGCACTCATCACCGACTTTGCCCTGCGCATGCGGCGGGAGCACGGCTTCACCGCCAAGATCATCAATGTTGGCGGGGGCTTGGGTGTTCGCTACCAACCCGGCGACCAACCGATGCCCATCCCTGACTACTGCCGCCTGGTGGTGGAAGCCGTCCGCGAAAGCCTGCAGGGCGAATGGGAGCCGACCCTGGTACAAGAACCCGGCCGCAGCCTGGTGGCCGAAAGTGGCATCACGCTCTACACGGTAGGCGTCGTGAAGACCGTCCCCGCCGGCGAAGGCCAGCGCACCTATGTGGCGGTGGATGGGGGCCTGAGTGATAACCCGCGCCCCGCGCTCTACGGTAGCAAGTATCCGGTTTCGGCTTTGCCGCAAGACGGCCGCACCATGGCCGGCACCCGACCGATGCGCGTGAGCGGTAAGCACTGTGAAACCGACATGCTCTTCGACATGGTGGACCTACCCGGAGATATCCGGCCCGGGGACTTTGTGCAGGTGCAGTGCACCGGTGCGTACAACAGTAGCATGGCCAGCCAATACAACCGCTATGCTCGCCCCGCCACGGTCATCCGGCGTGCGAACGGCCAGTTTGAACTGGTGCAGCGCCGCGACACCTTCGACGAGATGTTCGCGCGCGAATCCCTGATCTCCCTCTAAGCCGCCATGCAAGTTTCTGATTACGTTGCTATCTTCTTGGTGATTTTCCTAGCGATTGGGATTCACGAGTACGCCCACGCCAAGCTGGCCGACATGGCGGGCGACCCCACCCCCGGCATCTACGGGCGGGTGACGCTGAACCTGTTCAAGCACTTTGATCCGATCGGGACGATCATGATCATCCTCACGGTTCTGTCGGGTTTTGGGATTGGTTGGGGGAAACCCGTGCCCATGGATCCACGCAAGATGCGCAACCCAAAGTGGGACCACTTTGTGGCCGTGATTGGCGGCCCGGCCAGCAACTTCATCCAAGCAATGCTCTTTGCGGTGATGTTCCGCCTCACGGCGGGTCAAGAGATTCCGTTCCTGAGTACGTTTTTGCTTTACGGTGTCTTGATCAATGTTTCCCTGGGACTGTTCAACTTGCTCCCCATCGGCCCGCTGGATGGCATGTGGATTCTGGGCACGTTCTTGCCTGATCGCACCCGCATCAAGTGGACGCAATTCAACCTTCAGTTCGGGGGTTTCCTGTTCTTGGGCCTCATCATCTTGGGGCAGACCGGAGCTTTCCCCTTGTTTAGCATGATTCTCGGTCCCGCCGGTCGCGCGGTGACTCGGTTCATGCTGGGAACTGAACTATGACGCAGCGCATCCTGAGCGGCATGCGGGCCACGAACCCGCGATTGCATATCGGCAACCTGGAAGGAGCCCTGCGCAACTGGGTGCGGCTGCAGGATGAAGGCCACACCATGTTCTGCATGGTGGCGGACTACCACGCCCTGACCACCATGGGCGATATGCCGCCCGACCTCGCCCACAACAGCCGCGAGGTCGCCAAGGACTTCATCGCTGGGGGCCTTGACCCCGAGCGCAGCACCATTTTTGTGCAATCCATGGTGCCGCAGCATGCCGAGTTGCACCTGATTTTCTCGATGGTGACGGGGCTGGGCAAGCTCGAGCGCGTGCCGACTTTTAAGGAGAAAAAGGACGACCTGGCCGAAGGCCGCCCGGTGAGCTACGGCCTGCTGGGTTACCCGGTGCTGCAGTCAGCGGACATCTTGCTCTACCGCCCGCACGGGGTGCCCGTGGGCAAGGACCAAGCCCCGCACCTCGAACTCAGCCGCGAGATTGCTCGGTCGTTCAATGCCACGTTTGGAGTGGAGCTTTTTCCCGAGTTCAAGAACATCATTTCGGAAGACGAATCCCGCGCCACCCTGCCCGGGGTGGACATGCGCAAGATGAGCAAGTCTTACGACAACTGCATCTACATCAACGACACCGAAGAGGAGACCGCGAAGCGCATCATGGGTGCCTTCACCACGCCCACTAAGATTCGCAAGACGGACCCGGGCGTGCCCGAGGGCTGCGCGGTGTGCCAATACATGCGCCTATACGTGCCGGGCTACGAGCAAGCGTGGGACGAAGACCGACGCGGCGAGCGCGGGTGCATGCAGAGCAAGAAGGAGCTGATTGAAGCGCTGAACGAGTATCTGCGACCGATGCGCGAACGCCGGGCCACCCTGGACGACGGCGCGATTGATGAGATCCTGCAAGCCGGGGCCGAAAAGGCGCGCGATTTCGCCGCCGACACCATGCGACAGGTGCGGGCGGCGATGCGAATCAACCCGATCTAAGCTCGATTAGCTCCCCATCTCTACGCCCCGGGCGACCCACTTGACGAGGTCTACCGGGTCGCGTTGGAGCGCCAACACGGTGGGTCGGGCCGTTTCCGGCACCCGTCCGTTGAGTTGGCGCAGGGCTTCGATGCGCATACCCGGGCGCGGGTCCATCAGGAACCTTGCGATTCGGTTCAAGGCATCCTCCGTGCCGATGAGGCCGAGAACCTCCAGTGCCATGCGGGCTTTGAGTTCGTCGTTGCCGTTGAGGAGCGGGTCCAGGCTCGCGCCGGCTTGATCCGGATGCTGGGCAATGAGGGTCGCCGCCGCCCGGCGGGTCGGCAAGTCACTGCTACCTAGCAGAGCCATGCCCGTCACCACGGTTTCGGCCGCCCCGATTTGGGCCAGTGAAATCATGCTGGTACGCACCAGGATCGGGTCTTCACTCAGGCACAGCCGGTTCAGCGTCGGCACCGCCGAGATCGCCTTGAGCGGCCCCGCCGCCCGCGCGGCGGCCATTTGCAGTTCGGGGCTTTCCAGGAAGCTCGGGATCACCGCGCCCATATCTTTGATGTCTGCATCCACCGCAATCCGAAGCGCGTTGCTCTTCTCGGTAATCGAACCCGTGAGGGCTTTGCGGCCGAGGCTGGTCGCCGCCGGGGCCCCGATGCCCCGGGCCACGGCCACGAAGGTGCGGATTTCGAGCCGCTGCGCGGAGGCTAACTGGTTGTCCACCATCCACTCCCAGGCCGGGAGGCCAATGCCGATGAGTTGGCGGACGCTCGCTTGCACTTCGGCTTCGGCGGACCCCACTCCCCACTGCGTGGCACGCTTGTAGATGGCGAGCAATTGCCCGTCTTCCGGTCGCGGAATCGAACCCACCGCCGGCGGATCGGGCACCACGGGAGGCTCTACCACCGCCCCGGGCATCTGCCGGTCGAGGGCCACACCCCAAGTGTCCCGCGCCCGTCCTTGGCCATCCGCGAGGCCAAATCGGTACAAGTCATCGCCGTTGGCATCGGCAAAGACGCCAACGGAGCCCGTGCCCCGCGCCGCCAAGCCGCGCCCCGCCGGCCCGTGGTAGCGGTCCGTGCCCGCCATATCCACAAAGAGGCCCACGCCGTTGGCGCTGCCCAAGCCCGGGTTGCTGTCGCGGCTGGTGTAGGTGTCGTCCCCTGCCCGGTCGAGCAGCACCGCCACGCCCAAATCGTGCCCGATGGCGTGGGCAGCCCCCACCGCCACCGCGTAAGTGTCGTCGCCGCTCGCATCGAGCAAGTAGGCCGCACACAGGTGCATGGCGCTCGCCTGGGAATAGTGGTGCGCGCGGTAGAGATCACGCCCGGCCATGTCACCCAGCGAACCAATCGAGAACCAGTAAGCCGCCCCTTGCGAATACGTTTCGCCGAGGTAGGTGTCGTTGCCTTCCACGTCCGTCAGCAGCCCGACTCCGCCCGCTTGGCCGCCGCTATCTTCACGGTAGCCCATGCCGAAGCCCTGCGCAAAACTGTAATACACGCCCGAAAAGAGGGGTGCATTGAGGGAGATACTGCCCGCGCGGTACAGGTCATTCCCCTTTAGGTCCACCTGCCAGCCCACGCCCTGGGTGCGCGCCGCCCCCTGCCCAAACAGACCAACATCGTAGATGTCATTGCCGTTGGTATCGATGCACAGGCCGATCCCTGCGACCCCGAATCCTTGGCTCAAAGCCCGGCTGGCGTAGCGGTCGTGGCCGCCTTCCTTGCGGAACACACCCACCCCCGCGAGACCCGCACCATAAGCCAGCGAAGCCCCACCGAAATCATCGTGTCCACCGGCGTCCAGGGCCACCCCGATGCCCAGGATGGCCGCGCCAATGCTGAGGTCCACCGGGCGGTAGGTGTCATCGCCGCCGAGGTCAATCAGTGCGCCGGTGTAACCCACCCCCGCCCCCGCCCGGCCGGTGTAGGTGTCATTCCCACCGAGGTCAATCGTCAGACGGGCGTCGGTTTCGCTGTGGATGTCGTTGCCCTTGCCGCCGATCTGGACGACGTAGGAACCGATCTTCACCCGCACCTTGCCCGGCACGTCGGCGTTGGCGGCGCGGAGTTCGCGGGCCGCCTGCTCCACGGCTTCGGTCACGGTAATGGACGCCGCGCGGATGCGGGCCTGGTCTACCTGGTCAATCAAGGTCCACAGGTTGGCCAGCGAAGGCGCTGGGTTGCGTACGAATGCGAAGGTCACCTTCGATTCCTCCACCGCCGTCACGGGAAGCCCTTCGATGATCGTGCGCTGTTGTTCGGCGCTCAGAGCCTTGGTGGCTTCGCGAATCTCGGCGTCGGCGGCCTGCATCGTGCCCACCAGGCGGGCCACAATGGGCCGCAGGTTGCCCGGCAGCTCATTCAGGCCACTCACGGCCGTCGGGTTGAGGGCGGCGGCATTGCCTTTGCCGCCCAAAAGTTGGTCGGTTTCGCCCAGTAGCTTGGCGGTGGTCGCCCCGCTCACCGATCCGTGCAAACGCCACTGCTCCGCTGCCCCGCCCAGGGGGTCATTGAGCGCAAAAGTGATGAATGAAGACGTGCGGCTGGCCCGGCTGAGTTGCTTCTCGTAATTGAGGTCCTCGGGGCGGAGGTTGCCCAGGCTCAGCGTGTCACTGATCAGGGTCTGTTCCTCGGCGGTCCACTGGGCCATAGCCAGGGGGGCAAGGCAAGCCAAGAGGGCGACGACGCCGCAAGCGCGCATGCCCGTAAGGCTACCTGCTTAGGGGAGCGCGTCGGTAATGCCGAGGGGCGCCCGCAGGGCTTGGCGCACGGCCTGCACCAGTCCGGTGCGGGGGGCACGCCGCTCGTCCAGGGCGCGGGCATCGAAGGGGAGTCCATTCCCGGCCCGTAAATCACCGCCGCCTTGCGCCATCAAACCCACCACTTCGCCGGGCTGTCCCTCGGGAGTGGTGTGCACCACGGTTATTCTTGGCCCCTCTTTGTCGGCGCGCGGGTCGAGGTTGGCTTCCGCCCATTCGCGCCACTTGTATTCGCGTTCTTCGGGGTCGTCGGGCGGTGTGGGCATCACTTCCAGCCGGCAATCCAAGGCCTGTTCTGGCACCCCCAGCCAGTGAGCAATGCCCCTCACCCGGCGCTCTTTAGTTACCACCCCCAGCGGGGAGCCAAATGGCAAACCAAAACTCGGCCAATCCGGGCGGAAACCCGGCCCCCACGGCCATAGCACCAGCCACGGCGCGTGCCCTTCATCCACGCGGCGGCGGTTGATTTCGTGCTCCATCAGGATGTTGATGCCGTCGTCAATGAAGCGGCGCAACATGGGCTCGCCATCTCCCTGCGGAAGAGCGGTCTGCCACAGCTTCCCGGCCGCTTCGGCGGGGGCCAGCACCCCTAAGTCTAGCGAGCCCTGGTGCCACGCCAGGGCGCAGTGGCCGCGCAATGCCGCCAGGGTGAGCCGGGGCGTGCTGAGGGGCTTCAGCGCCGCCGTCAAGGCCTGCCAAGCTTCCCCCGTCGGGGCATCCGAAAGCGCAAGATGGTTGTCGGCGTCCAGCGTCATCCAATCCAGCGCAAAGAGCGTGTCGCGCGCGCCCACCGGGCCGGGAAATTCCTTCCCCATCGCCCCCACCGCCAGCGGCCCGTCTTCGGTGGTGTAGAGGTGCGGCTCCAGCCCAAACCAGGCCATTTCCGGCGTATGGGAAGGCTGCTCGGGTGCCACCAGGCGCTCCACCTGGGCCTGCGCCAGCCACTCGCCCGCCGGGCTGTCCCATTCAGGCCGGGGCGCGTCGTCGGGGCCACCCAGCCAGCCGGGCCAAACTACGAGTCGCCGCTCCATCCTTTGCGCCGGGTGTACCCGTACCACAGGGCCAGGCCGAGCCCCATGCCCACGGCGTCAATCGCCACGTCGGTCCAGGTGCCAGTGCGGGTGGCCTCGCGGCTCTGGCGCAGTTCATCGGCGCTGGCTAGCAAAAGCCCCCACCCCAGGGCAAAGAACCACCTCTCACGCGACACCAGGCGGGCGGCCGTCACCGCTACCGCCGCGTAACCCAAGACGTGGATGGACTTACGCAGCCCAAACATGATGGTTTGCGCCGTAGCCTCACTCATCCCCAGGCTCACAAACCACTGCGCCATGCGGCTGGCACTCCCCGCTTCCCCGCTCAGCATCATCGTGATGAGCAGACCAAGCCAGGCCAAGAGACGGGTCCAGTTCTCTCGTCGCCGCGCGTGCCAGGACACCACAGCCAGGGCAATGCCGAGCATCCAGCCTTCCGGCCACAAAAAGAGGGCCGCCGCCGTGAGCGCCATTATCAAATCGGTTTGGGCTTCGCTTGTGGTTCGGGCCGGGGCCAGCCACGCCAGCAGCGCCACCGCCAGGCCGTAGAGCGCAAGCGGCCACTGCCCCGAACCTCCCGCCACCCCGGTGGCGACCATCGTCGCCGCCACCACCAGCAACCAGACCCGGCGAAGGGGGCAGATGCCCGGCGAGGCAGCGGGTAGATTCTGGTCGTCCATGCGCATTCTTCTTACCAATGACGACGGGATTCACGCCGAAGGATTGCGCGCCCTCGCCGAAGTCGCCGCCGAGTTCGGCACCGTCAAGGTGGTGGCCCCCGACCGTGAGCGTAGCGCCTGCGGCCACAGTATGACCATGCGCGACCCCCTGCGGGTCAAAGCGGTCAACTACCAGGGCGGCCTGGAAGCCTACGAGGTCAACGGCGTGCCCGTGGACTGCGTGAACGTGGGCCTCACCCTGGCCTGGCCGGACGGCTGCGACCTGGTGCTGAGCGGCATCAACAACGGCCCCAACATGGGCTTTGATGTCACCTATTCCGGCACCGTGGCCGGGGCGATGGAAGGCTGCATCAATGGCATCCGCTCGGTGGCGATGAGCATGGCGCTTTTCGCGGACGGAGCCCCCCTGCACTACGCCACCGCCCAGGCTTGGCTACGCGAGCACTTTAGTTGGCTGGCCACCTGCCCGCTGCAGCCGCTCACTTTCCTCAACGTCAACGTCCCCGCCATTGATCTGCCGGAACTCCGGGGCACCCGGGTGGTGGAAATGGGTAAGCGAGTTTACGAAGACCGGGTGGAAATGCGCCAAGACCCGTGGGGCCGCCCCTACTATTGGCAAGGCGGCGTGGTGATTGTGGATGCCCGCGAACCCGGCACCGATGTGTCCGCTACTAGCCAGGGATTCGTGAGCGTCACACCCATTAGCCTGAACTGGACCGCCACGGCCCAGATGCCCGCGCTGGAACACTCTCTTCCCCACCACGCCGGTCGGACCCCATGAGCCGCTTTGTCATCGTCATCCCCACGATCCGGCAGGAGCGGCCCCGGTTTGCCGAGGGCATGGAGCGCATCAAGGCAAGCTTCACGCTGCCTACCGAGCTTCACGTGCTGGATGGCAAGGACGGCAAGGTGCCGACCCTCAACCGCGCTTTGTCCTCTCTCCTACCAAATGAAGACGACGCGATCTACGTGACGATGGACGACGACCTGTGGCCCGAGCCCGGCTGGCAGGATGCGGTGGTGCGCGCCTTCCAGGCCGACCCGCAATTAGGAGTGGTGTGCCCCTGGCTGGGCGACAGCCCCGAAATGGCCGCCTACATGGGGCCGGACAGCCTGCACCCCTGGACCGAAGTCAGCGGGGTGCGCCTGCGCTACCTGCGGCCCATGCGCCACATTCCGGGGGCCTTGTTGGCGTTCCGGTCGACCTGCGCCCGACAGGTGGGGCCACAACCCGAAACCGGCTTAAAGTACGACATCTTTGAAGATGCCTGGCGCGGCCGCCGCGCCCACAAGCTGGGATGGAAGGCGGCCTACGTGGAATCCCCGCCCATCACCATGATCGCCTTTGAGGACGACGAAACCTACCTGGCGCAAAAGGCGGCGGACATCCAGTCCGGGCGCGCGATTCAAGAATCCGTGCTGGCCGATGCGGGCCTGCAAGATCCGCTCAGCTGGCGCCTGCGTCGTCTCATTGCCCGCCTGCGCGGCCGCGCCAAAGATTAACTCTTGCGGCCCGGGTAGGCGAGCAAGGCCGCTTCTAGGCAGTCCATGGCTTGGTTCAGATCGTTATTGTTCAGCACGTAGGCGATGCGCACCTCATCGCGGCCCAGGCCGGGCGTGCGATAGAACCCGCTAGCGGGGGCCATCTGCACCGTCGCATTGTTGTGGCTGAACTCCTCCAGAATCCACAGGCAGAAGGCGTCCGCATCCTCCACCGGGAGCCGCACCGTGGCGTAGAACGCACCCTCGATATCCGGGCACAGCACCCCGGGCATCGCCCGGAGGCGGCGCACCAAGGTGTCGCGGCGGGCGCGATATTCTTCGCGGGTGGCTTCGGTGTAGCTGTCGGGAGCCCCCAGAGCGCCGATCAAGCCGATCTGTTCCAGCGTGGGCGAGGAGAGCCGCGCCTGCGCATACCGGAGCGCCGCATCCAGCAGGGCTTCGTTCTTAGTGACCAGGAAGCCCACGCGCGCCCCGCACAACGAATAGCGCTTGCTGGCGCTATCCACCATCACGGCGTGCTGCTCCATGCCTTCCAGTTGCAGCACCGACTTGACCGGCTTGTCCGTGTAGTTAAAATCGCGATACACCTCGTCGCCGATCAGATAGAGGTCGTGCTTGAGAGCCAGCGCGCGCAGTTCTTCCAGTTGCTGGTCATCAAAGATGGTGCCCGTGGGGTTGCCCGGGTTGCAGATGAGAATCGCCTTGGTGCGCGGGCCAATTCGCTCGGCAAAGGCCTCCGAACTCGGCAGGCGGAAGTTGTCCTCAATCCGCGTGGTCAGCGGCACCACGTTCACATCGGTGATGGCCGAGAAACCGATGTAATTGGCGTACATGGGCTCCGGCACAATGATCTCGTCGCCGGGGTTCATGGCACCCACCATGATCATCTGTAGGGCTTCGCTACCGCTGGTGGTGACCTGAATGTGCTGCGGGCCCACGTCAATGCCCCGGCGCTGGTAGACCTCGGCCGCCTTCTCGCGCAGTTCCATCAGCCCGGCGGAGTGGGCGTACGCCAGGTGGTCGCCTTGATAGCCGCGGACTGCATCCCAGAACTCCTGCGGGCTGGCCACATCCGGCTGGCCGATGTTGAGCTGGAACACCGTGCGGCCCGCCGCGCGGGCCCGGTCGGCAGCCCCGGCGAGCTTGCGGATCGGCGAGGCCGGGAGGCTGGCCCCTCGGGGCGAAATCGAAGGCATACGACTATCGTACTCTCCCCTGCTCTCAGCCGTGCCTATAGCCCCTCTCAGATGTTCACCGAGTATCGAACCGAAGTGCTGGCCCGACAAAAATGCCGGCATCAGCGCTTCACCATTGCACTATCGCGATGGACCATCGTAACATTAAGTTTTTGAGAGGACAATGAAACTTATCGTTCTGGCCTGTGGCCTTCTGTCGATTACCAGCGCACACGCTGCATTCTCCGTTTCGACTTACGCATGGGGCTCCTCTGATGCGGCCATGGGGTTGAACGGTTTCGCCATCGAGGACTTTGAGGATGTCAACCTCGTGACCGGCTTCCAAGTGAGCGTGAGCTCACCGAACGGAGGCTATGGTCCGACCAGTACTCTTCCCTCCACGTTCAAGCCGAGTGACGACACGTTTGGCACGGCATTCCAAATTGGTGGCGGTGGCGCGTGGGACGGCTCGCATGGCCTCATCAACACTCGGACCAACCAAACCTTCAGCTACTCCGATTCCGGAAGCTGGGGCACAGCAACGTTCCATTTCTTGGGCGGTGCATCTAGTGCTGGATTCAGCGTGCACCAGATGGATCGAGACGCCCGGGTGCTGATAAACGGAAACAGCATTGGCACGGTTGCTGGCCTGACATCAGGCTTCCTGGTGAACAACGGCCGCCACGGTTTCATGCGAATTGATGCGAGCGGGAGCGACGTCATCAATACGATTGCGATTCAGGACATTCAAGGCAATGGCGATGGATACATGTTCGACCATGTGGCCTTCAATGCCGTCCCCGAGCCTTTCAGCATGGTCGCGATGGGTGCGGGGTTGCTGGCCTTGGCCCGACGCCGTCGTCGCGCGTAAGGTCGCAAAGGCCTTAGATACTGACTGAAGCCGGATTCGGATTTGTGATCTGGGCCGGCTTCTTTCTGGCGAAATACTTCGACGGTAACCCCCACATCTGGTTTCTAGTCGAAGATGTGGGATCCAAATGCAACTCGGATTGACTTGTGCAGTTTGGCAAAGCTCTGAATAGACATAGCCCTCTGTTCTGGACTACACTTACCAGTCAAAGGATGAAACTCATTCAGGCTCATGCCAAGACAATGGCTTTCGTTATGATTGCCACCGGCTTAGCGGGTTGCAGCATGCCCACGGATGATCCAAGGGATGTACTTGGAGCCACGCCTAGCCAGGCGGGCAGATTGCTGGGTGCGCGAGGCACAATCATGTACAACCGCGTGGGAGTTAATGACCCAAACTCCTACACTGGGGAGATCGCACTTAGTCCATTTCACAACCACCATCTGCCCCAAGGCATTTACAGCCCCACGCAAGCGACCTGTACGGTTAAGAATGGCACGATTACCGAATGCAGCATCATTGCATCTAGCACGCCAGACTCACCATTTTTCAAGTGGCTGAAAGGACAGAAACTAGCCAGCATTCCGCCCGAGCTCTATTTGGAACTGGATGAAAACCACTTCGGCGGCTCGCTACGCATAGATGAACACAAAGGAGATATGGATCGCTTCAACGGCCAAATCATGTACACCGACGCGAAGCGGGTCTATCATCTCACTTTCATCGAAGGGGTTTGCACGGGTGTTCTCATCGAATGAAAAATCCTCAATCAATGATCAAGAGATGGAGCCCCTCACTCCCTTTCGGCCGAGGGGCTTTTCTTTGCATTTAAGAGTTTACGACTTGTCCATCAAGTACAAGAACGTCCCAATGATGATGAGTCCGAGAATCACCGCAATCGCCACCTTCCACGGGCTCACGGGCGCTTCGCCACGCACTTCGCCGGTCTGGCCATTCACCAAGAAGTTCCAAATCCGGTTGTTATAGCGATACGCGCCGCTCCAGATCGGCAAGAGCAGATGCTTAAAGGTCAGGTTGGAGTACTCCGTCTCCATCCACGAAATCATCTGCCGGTCGCCACCGATGTCGTATCGAATGGCTTGCTCTATGGCGGGCACCATCTTTCGCTTGGCCGCCTCGAACCCCTCGGTTAGGTCCACGTCGTACCGCATTGCCGAAAAACCGCTCAAATACGCCGGTTCGTAGCTCACGCAGTGCTGCAGCTGCCAGGTGTTCATGGCGTCCGCGTACTTGGTGGGCACGTGGGTGCTGCCTAGCACCAGCACATCATCGAACGGCACCTGCACCGTCCCGGAAGCCGGATACCACCGCGTTTTGGTCACACTGCGGGTTTGCCGATTACCCTGGCTATCGGTGTAAGACTCCTGCTCGATGTAATCCTCGCCTCGCTGGCCCGTGTAGGCCGTGGTGGTGAAGGCGTCATACGTCCAATACGGCACGTAGATCCCCTTCACCTCATT
The DNA here is from genome assembly GCA_002352215.1 of Chthonomonas sp. UBA2785. Taxonomy (GTDB): domain Bacteria; phylum Armatimonadota; class Fimbriimonadia; order Fimbriimonadales; family Fimbriimonadaceae; genus JAHBTC01. Next base: position 173,283 of record DEIB01000038.1, read on the forward strand.
CTTTTGCAGCGCGCGAGATTTGAGGTTATTAGGTGCCCAAAAGCGAGATCCAATCCATTCGCGGTACCGCTCGCGCATGCCCCGCTCGTCCACCACAAAGGGCATCACACCATCGGGCAAAATGCGCGATTCGGGCTTAGCCGGCACCACCACGTTCGATCCACAAAACGGGCACGATGATGACTCGATGTGCGGGGGCAAAACAAACTCCGCCGCGCACGAATTGCAGTGCACCACGTTGTCTGGTTCCATGGCCGGCGGCGCATGATTGGCCAGCGTGGCCAACAGGTCACGCTCTTCAATCTCCCGGATGGGCGGAGCAATGCCCTGTTGCGCCCCGCAATAGGGGCACTTCAGGGCATGCGATCCCGCGGCGAATTCCAGGACGGCCCCGCACTGCACGCACGGGAATCGCTGGATATCCGTCATTGTTGCGGCGGTAGAGGCGGCGGCACAGCGGCGAACAGGCCGCTCAGCTCAGGCACTTGGCTGGCAGGCGCCCACGCGGCCAGACCTTCGCGCCAGGCCAGCGTGTCGGGCGTGAGTTCTCCACTCGCCACCTTTTGGCGCAGCGCATCCAGCGTGAATGGACCCTGCTGGGCGTTGTTGGGCGCAATGTAGAAGGCCAGCGCGGGCACCGGGGGCGGCGTCATGCCCGGCGCCGTCGGCGGCGCGGTGGGCGTGGCGGCCTGCGGCGGCTGCATGCTGTTCTTCATCATGTCGGCCATGGCCATGCCGGCGGCCATCTGCGCCCCAAGTCCACCCACGCCGCCGGGGTTTTCGGCCCCCTTGGTCATGGCTTCGGCGGCTTGGTACTTCATGTAGTTGTCCAGGTTGCCCAGGGCGCCCATGCTGCTGCGCTTGTCAATGGCGGCCTCCACTTCGGGCGGCACGCTCACGTTCTCGATGAGCAGGTTCAGCAGTTCCAGGCCGTGCTCGGCAAACTTGGGCTGGATGTGAGTGGTGAGGAAGCCCCCCATCTCGGAATACTGCGCGGCGAGGTCCAGCACCGGAATCTTCTGCTCGGCCACCGTCTCCGTAAAGGCGCTGACGATGAAGTTGCGCAGCTGGTTGGTGATCTGGTCGGTGGTGAACTCCCAGTTGGTGCCGCTCACTTCCTTCAGGAAGGTGCCCGGGTCGGCAATGCGCATCCCGTACGTACCAAAAGCGCGCACCCGCACGATGCCAAAGTCGTTGTCCCGCAGCGGGATCGGGTTCATGGTGCCCCACTTGAGGTCCGTAAACCGCTTGGTGTTGACGAAGTAGACCTCGCACTTGAAGGGGCTATTGAAGCCGTACTTCCAGCCCTGCAGGGTGGCGAGGATCGGCAAGTTGGCCGTCGTCAGTTCGTAGCGGCCGGGTCCGAAGACGTCGGCGATTTGCCCCTCATTCACAAAAACGGCCGTCTGAGACTCACGCACGATGAGCTGCGCGCCGTTCTTGATCTCGTTGTTATAACGCTCGAAGCGATACACCATTGTGTCGGTGCTCTCATCAAGCCATTCAATGATATCTATGAGTTCGCCTTTCAGCTTGTCCCAGATGCCCATTCCGTGATCTTACACGCTCACCGGGCCGGTTTGGTTGCGGAATAATAGTCCGAATGATTTTGCCCACCTATGGGGATGTTAAGGCGGCAGCGGTCCGCCTGGAGGGATTTGCTCATCGCACGCCCGTGCTCACTTCGCGGTTGTGGGATGAGATGTACGGGGGGCAGACGTTCTTCAAGGCCGAGCCCTTCCAGGTGAGCGGCTCCTTCAAGTTTCGAGGGGCTATGAATGCCATGCGAGCCCGGCAGGAACGGGGGCAGACCGGGGGCGGAGTGCTCACCTTTAGCAGCGGAAACCATGCGCAGGCCATGGCCCGCGCGGGCCAGATTCTTGGCGTGCCGGTGACGGTGGTGATGCCCAATGATGCGCCCGAGCCCAAACGTCGGGCAACCGAATCTTATGGTGCCCAAGTGGTTTTGTATGACAAGTGCGAAACCTCGCGGGAGGCCCTGGGGGCCGAATTAGCAGAGCGCGACCAACTTGAAATCATTCCGCCTTACGATCATTTCGATATCATTGCCGGGCAAGGCACGGCGGCTAAGGAACTCATTGAGGAGGTCGGCCCGCTGGACTACCTGATCGTCTGCGTGGGGGGCGGAGGGCTGCTCTCGGGTTCGGCCCTGAGTGCCAAAGCCCTGTGCCCCGAGTGCCAAGTCATCGGTGCCGAACCGGCGGGCGCCGACGATGCTTACCGCACATTTCGTGAGGGCACCATACAAACCTGCATGAACCCCCAGACCATCGCCGATGGCGCGCGCACTCCTTACATCGGCAAATTGAATTGGGAGATCATCCGCCGCGACGTGACGGACATCATCCGGGTGGAGGACGACGATCTGCTGGCCACCATGGCCTGGATTTGGCAGCGGATGAAGGTGGTGCTGGAGCCCACCGGGGCCCTGGCGGCCACGGCCATTTCCTCCCGCCAAATCCCAACCGGGGGCAAGCGCGTGGGCGTCATCCTCAGCGGGGGCAACGCCGATGTCGCCAGCCTTGCGCCGGCCTTCGGCTAGCGCAAGCGCTTAGAGCAACGACCGGAAGAACGCCACCATGCCCGGCACGGAATCCTTGGCAAAGGCGTGCGTGCCCCCGTCAATGTAGATTTCCATCCGCACCCCATCGGGGTTGGCGTATTGCGTAATACGCCCCTTCGTGCCCTTCTCCTCCATCTTCATCCGGGCGATCATGTCCTTGAAACTTGCTTCTTGCTCGGCATAGGGCACGATTGTGTCGTTGCGGCTGGCAACGATGTAGAACGGCTTGACGGGCCCCGCATAACGCGAGCCCTTGGCGGCCGTGGGAGCAAATCCGGCGAAGGCGTCCGGGCGGAATCGCCACAAGGCGTAGCAAAAGCCGCCGCCGTTGCTATGCCCCATCGCAAAGGTGCGACTCGGCACGGTCTTGAATTCGGTGCCGGCCTTCGTAATCAACGCGTCCACAAAAGCGAAATCTTTGTTCGACCCCGGACCTTCCAGGTAGCTCCAACCCGGTCGGTTGCCTTGCGGATCGCGTTGCGTCCGGGTGGCCAATCCATCGGGATAGATGACCACCGCCTCGGGCATGGCTTCGTGCAGATTAAAGGATCGAGCCGCGTTGCGGCCATTGCCCCCGTGCCCGTGGAAAGCCAAAACGAGCGGTGGCGCGCCCTCGGTTTTCTTGGTGGGTTTATAAACCTGCGCGGTGCGTTTCGTCTCCCCGACCGTGAGGGTCCATGTCTCCATGGTCGGCGCTTGCAAAAGAGTCGAGGCCAAGATCGCGGCGATCATGCAAGTCCAGACGCAAGCGCGGCGGGATTGTTCAGGGGACCCGTTCCCAATTCAGAGCGCTCTGGCTGTCGCCGTAATCAATCCACCACTTCATCACCCCTTTCACAGGGAACCAGTGCTGGAACGTATCCGGCGTGATGATGATGTTGTTCTCGATGTGAAGAATCCGGCCGTTGATGGTGTAGTTCGCGCGGTGGTCCACCGTTCCGTTGATGTAGCGGTAGGTGCCGTCTTCAAAGAAGGTCAGGCTACGCCCATCGGTAGGCGTATCTTGCAGGCGCCAGGTGCCCAAGATGGTCTCGGTGAAGGGTGCGCTCGTACCCTCTCCGCCACATCCGGCGGCTAATGTGCCTAGCACTACCAAGCTCAATCCCCAAGATGCCGAACCCCGCACACTGGAACAGACGCGGGAACGGGGTGCTGCAGTTCTGGCCTTCATCATTCCTCTTCAATTTCGGTGCGGCAAACCCAAACCAAAAACGCCACCCTTAGCGGTGCTAAGCGTGGCGAAAATCTGGGTGCGGGGACAGGATTTGAACCTGTGACCTTNNGACCTCCGGGTTATGAGCCCGACGAGCTACCGGACTGCTCCACCCCGCGTCCGAGTTGAAACAATACCTGGTTGGGGCGCCCTGAGGCCCGGAGGCCTAGGCCGCCTCCGAGTTCAAACCGCCCAAAGTCACGCGGTTACGGCCATTGCGCTTACTGGCGTAGAGCGCTTCATCCGCCTCGGCGATCAGTTCATCCGCCACCTTAAAGTCGTCGGCGCGGGTGGAAATCCCGAAGGAGGCCGTCACCGCCTTCACCGGCCATTCAAATTCTTCCAGGCTCTGCCGCAGGCGCTCGGCCACTCGCAAGGCCACATCCGAGGGGCAATTGGGCAGCACGATGATGAACTCTTCGCCGCCGTAACGGCCAATGGCTTCGTCCGTTCGCAGCTGACCCTTCATGATCTGGGCCACCGACTTCAACACCTCGTCCCCATGCTGGTGACCATGTTCGTCGTTGTGCGACTTGAAATGGTCAATGTCCATCATGATGACGGAGACCTTGGCATCCAGCAGAAGCGAATGGTCAAGGATTTGGCGGATGCTAGCGATGTTCGGCAGGCCGGTCAGGGCGTCCGTGGTCGCCATGTCTTCGAGCCGCTCGAGCTCGCCAATCATGCTGTAGTTCGTGAACTCTAGTGAAGCGGCCTTCGTTTGTAGCTCCGCCATTTGTTCCTGGAGGAGATCTTCGAGGCGGGCCCGTTGCTTCAAGTCCGCTTCCAACTTGAGTTTGGCCTCGGCCAGTTCTTCGGCTTGGTCCTTAAACTGAGATGCCAACTGAACCGTATCCAAGTATTCCTTGCGCCCTTGCAGCATATTGGAGGCGGCCAGAGCGGTCGCCGCGAGAGCGATTCCGAAGTGAATGGCCAAGACTGTGGGAGACACTTCACGAGTCCCCCAGAAATGAGAGGCGAAGCTCTCCGTCACATCCAGCGTCATCAGGACATGCTGCGCGATGATCAGGAATACGCCCGGATACAGCGCCCGGTGGTCGCGGTAGGCGAGCATCGCAACGAGTGAGGTGAAGAAGAAGAAGTGCATCTCCGGCAGGCCGTACATCTGATAGATGTGCAGCATGCAAAACGTCATCAGGCTCAAACACCCTGCCATCCGGGTTTCAAGGCCAAACGGGCGCCATTGCTTCATTCCAAAGAACAAAAAGGCGGCGGGGATCGCGACGGCAGTCGACACTTCCCAAGTGTTGTAAATGCTGGCAAGCCAGATACTCAGCACGCAGTGCGCTAGAATCACGTTCCCAACAACGGCGTTACCGCGCTCATAAACCGGCTTTAGCCGATCTTCTTCAATCCATCCCAAACTCAAGAGTTATCCTTCCTTCACCTTCAAAGATGCGTGTTAAGGAATCACGCACCCGTCTCCAAGTTGTCCCGTTTCGAATGGCTCGCCTGCGGCCAGGTCGGCGAAGGCATCCTCGGCGGTGTAGCCGGGGTGCTCCCCTACCTCGCGGTAGCTTCCCCTCCATAGGGTCTTGCCCAATTCGTCCACCAGGACCGCCGAGGGCGTGCTGGTGATGCCGTAGGCCGCAGCAATGTCTCCATCCTTGTCAAACAGTTGCTCACCTTCCACCGTAACCCCCACGAACGGATCGTTCGACGGTCCCGGCTGTGCGCCCACGTTGATCCCCACCCAATTGAGGTCAGGATGTTGTCGCTTGAGGGCGGCCACGTGACCCGTCGCCGCCCGAGAACACGGACATTCCTGTCGATAGAAGTGCAACCAGGTAGTGCCCTCCTTCAACTTGGCTAATAAACTCGGCGGGGGTGTGACACGGGTCTCCGAATCGACAATTGCTAGAGGCTCATACGCCTTTGGCTTTGTCATTTCCACTTGCCCCGCCAGCATCAAAATGCCAGCGTAAAGGGCCATGGCTCCGAATCCCATGTACACTTTCCCCACCTTATAACTCTCCCACGTAAATTTTCGGGAGGTCGGTCAGGAACCTTTAGTGACTTTTTAGGGCCGGGACTTGGCTTTTCTTGCCCCGGGCAGCCAGGATCACCCGGGCCAGGGCGCCCACAACCAGGAGAGCCGGGCCAAACCGCTGGACCGCCCCGATCGCACCACCGGCGGCGTCATCCACCAACCGCAAAATGCCGGTGGCGCGCACACCCACCTCTTGGGTCACGAGTTGGACTTCCTTGGTGATGGTGTCCACGCGGTTGGTCAAGACCTCGACGCGGCGACTGAGACCCTGGAGCTCGGTGCGAACATCCAGAAGGAGCCGGATGGTAACGCCCGCCACGACAATGCCCACCAGCATAAAGATGCTGCCGAGCAAGGCATAGATTCCAACCGATGTGGTCACCCAAGTTGGAACAGTCATGCCACTACATTACCTGTCACGTCGGTGATCGCTTGGGCGGGGCAAAGGAAGGTGTGGCGGGCCACGCCATCTTCGCATTTCACGGTTTGCTCCCCGATTCGAACCTGGGAACCCCAAAGACCATCGAGGGCAATCTCCACCATCACGTCCTTGTCGCACGGGTTCTCAATGCGGGCAATGAAGGTGCGCTTATCCCGCGCCAGGATGAATTCCCGGCAGATCCCGAACGAGATGGACATGCTTACGCCAATTTGGCGTAGCACGATTCGCCGGCCCACGCCATCCCACGGCTTCACCCGGTAACTCTCGTTGTCGGCTTCAAAATGGCACCCCACGGTGGCGGTGGCTTCCCCGCGCCCCGGCAACACAAGCGAGGTCATCCCACCCAAATAGTGTGCGTAGCCAAGCCCCGACGCCCCGGTAAAGGCGTTCGCCCCCGGCGACTTGCTCGCCAGGTCGGGCACAAAGCACATGCTCGCCTGTCCTTCCTCGCCCACCAGCGCCCACGGCCCTAGCAAGCCGCCGAACGCCATGCGCATGTAGGCATCTGGGATGGCCAGGTAATCCCTGTCCATCAGCCCAAAGAAAATCAAGGAGTTCGGAATGGTGGTTTGGCCAAGGCACGCTTCCGCACGGTCTAGCAGCGCCTTGAGCGGGGCCGAATCCGCGCCGTCCCAGTGGCGCTTGTCGCTGCCGTACCACCACCAACTCGGAGCGAGGGACCGAGCGGCAAACGCACACTTCACCGTGCGCTCCAGGTGCGCATCGTCGGCCAAGAACTTCGCGGCCGCGAAGACCTCCTCGAGCCCACTAGTGTCCATCACCGACTCACCCGCGTAGGGTGCGCGCATCTCGGTCAATTCTTCGGCTTTGGCCTGCACATGCAGTTCCAGCGCCGCCGCTTCTTCCAGCAATCCCGCCGCGCGGAGTTCATCCAGCAGTTCGTAAATGCGCGGATAGCCCAGCAGCCCGACGGTGCGGACATAGTGCCGCCACCCAAACCGGAACAGGGCCATCGCCGTGAGGTAGGCGCGCTTGAGATAGACCAGCGGGCTGTGCAGCGTCTCTCCGTACGACCCGGCGATGCGGTACATCGCCCGGTACAGGTTCATCACGTGGGGGTAGCCCAGCGGGCGCCCAAACTGCTCGCCCATCGCCGCGATTTCGTCCAAGGCGCTGGCCACCGCCCCGGTGGCCGGGTTCTGCACCCTCACCAGCAAGAACTTCTCGATGTAATCATCCAGCAGGGCAATCTGCTTGCGGTCCGGGTAGATCGAGTTCTTTTCGGCCAGGAATAAGGCGTCCGCAATGCTCCCTTCCAGGCCGCTGGATTCGAAATACTCCTCCGGCTCGGCCACGGGCTTAATGTCCATTACGTTGGCCATCACGATGGCGTGGTCAAGCGGAGATTCGGGTGCCCGGATGATCTGGTTCTTGACGATGTAGTCCGCCCGGACGTTGATGAGCTTTTCCATCGGCGGGGTGAAGAATAAATGGCAGTAACTCGTGCCGGCCGAGGTGTCAATGCTCAGGCGCACCGGACCCGGTTGGTCGCTCCGCACCAGCAGGAACCCCGTTTCCTCATCAATGTCCGTATCTACCTGCACCGGTCGGTCCGCCACGATGCGCGTCGGCGTGCGGTTGATCTCCACGCCAATGCCCACGCCCGTCGGTACCACCGCCCCGGGCAGCAAACGTTGCACGGGCCGGCCCACGCTGGCGAGGGTCTGGCTGATGCCATCCACTCGGTCACTCTCGATGCTGGTGAGCCGCATTTGGAAGGTGCGCTTATCCCCCGGTTCCAGGATCAACGAGGTGTGCCCGTTCATCCACTCGGGCCACTGCTCCCGCTCGATGGTGGCGCGGCTGTGGGCGTATACCACGGGGATTCCTTCCCATTGAAACGGCGTCGTGAGCGAACCCGGCACACTGGCGAAGAACTCCCACGAAGTGTCGTCCCCTGGGTACACGAGCAGGCCCGGCGGTTGCGCCGTCATGCGCTGGGCGAACAACCAACTGCTCGCCCCACCAATGAACTTGTGTACGTAAACCCGGCTCGCCCACAGCTTTTCGAGCTGCTCGTCGCTCCACCCAAAGCCGTCGTACAGCGTATTGAACGCCAGCGGGAAGCCCACTTCCCCGATCTCCAGAGTTTGCCGGCCCGTGTTGCGGATCTCAACATCCCAGATGATCTGGGGATAGGGTTGAAGCTCCTCGTAAAACGTGCCGCTCGCCTCGATATCATCGAGGAACGGGAAGGAGTAATCAAACCGGATGCGCTGGTCTTCGCCCGTTACCGCATCTTCGAGGTTGAAGGTGTTCTGCGCCTCGGAGTTGCGGCTGACGATCCACGGCTGGTCCGGCCCTGTGCGCGCGCCAATCAAGATGGTGCCCGGCAGGTAGCTATCCGAAGTCTCTTCGCCAAAGGTGACCGTCGGCAAGCAGAACTGGAAGTCTTCCCCTTCGTCGGGGAGCGCCGGATCGTACGCCCAAAGTTTGCTGATCCGCCCAGCCTGCGTGAATTCGAGCGAGAGAAGCCCACCTTCTAGCGAGGCGGCGCCTTCTTCAAAAATGTCCATGGGCGAGTCCTTCTGAGGATACCAGTCACAAGAGCGGCTTGCCTTGCGTAGACTAGGGGCGTGGCAAGAACGGTGGTGAGCCTGCTGGGCGCGGGGAACGTGTTGGTGAGTGCGCCAGCCTTGGCCACCCTCATCACATTCGAAGACCAGGAATGGGAACTGCGGCTCTACGACGCTCACGAAGAGCGTCTCGACCTCGCCGACCTCCTGGCTCGCACACTGAACGATGGCGCGGCGGGCAGTCGACACCGGATTCGTTCGTCGAATGATCCCGCCGAGATGCTGGAAGATGCGGAAATCGGCCTGCTGATGGTGGATGAAGGCACAGCCCGCCGGATGAAGGGCACCCGCCCCCTGGAACTTGACCTGGAAGCGGAAACTCCGCGTTCCGTATTCGAACTCCGGCGCGGAGACCCCAACCAACCCACGCCGCCGGACCAACTGAGCCCGCGCACGCGAACTCTGCTCGAAGTCCCCATTGACCAAGAAACCCCCGGCCCCCAACTGATTGCCGAGGCCACCGTTCGACTCCGTAGCCTCAACACCAACGAAATGCAGTGGTTGTGGCTGGGAACTGAGGTGCCCGACTTGAGTCTGGCCTCGCTCCCTTGGCCCGCGGCCCTCTCGCCCATCCAAGAACAAGGAATGCCCCACCAAGTGATGCGCTGGGCCATGAAGACTGAACCCATGGATGACCTGCTAAGGCAAGCCCACGACAATCCCCTGCAAGCCTGGCTGAAGGAGCACATTGGCCGACGGTGAACTGAGAACCCTGCGGGGCAAGATGGAAGTGCGCAAGCTGATGCGCGAAGCCGAAGCTGCTCACCAGCCGCAGGTCGAACTCGCCTTCCTCCTGCAGGATTGGGATGACCCCTACAACGTGGGGGGCATGTTCCGGGTGGCGGATGCCTGCGGGGCCGTGCGCATGGTGCTCACCGGCAAAACCCCCGCCCCGCCACACCCGCAGATCCACGTGACGAGCATGGGCAACCACCGCCGGGTGGCCTGGGAACAGCAAGAACGACACGACGAGGCCATCGCCCAACTCAAGGCCGAAGGCTGGACCCTAGTGGCGGTAGAGATTGCCGAGGGGGCCGTCCCCTACACGCAGTACGACTTCCCCGCCCGGACCTGCCTGGTGCTGGGCAACGAAGAAAAGGGGATGTACGACCGGGTGCTGCGCCAGTGCGACGCGGCGGTTTACATCCCCATGGGGGGCAAAGGCCGGAGCCTCAATGTCCATGTCAGCGGGGCCGTGGTGGCGTTCCACGCCCTTTACGGCCCGCGCTCAACTTAAGCGATGATCCCAATCGGCTGGAGCCGGTGGTTCGGGAACACCTGCGCCGTTTGCTGGTTGCCCAGGCGGCGCTCCAGCACTTCGGCCAGCACGTTGCGGTAGTCGGTGGTTACCGGCAGGTCCCCCGGACCTTCCAAGATCTCCTTGCTCAGCCCCGGCCATTCGCCGAAGACCTTGCCGCCTTGCACGCCCGCACCGAGCGCAAACAGCGCCCCGCCCCGGCCGTGGTCTGTGCCAAACCCGCTGTTCTCATCCACCCGGCGGCCGAATTCGGTTTGCACCACCACCGTCACGCGCTTGGTTTCCGGCCCGAGGTCCTTCATAAAGGCGTCGAGGCCATTGCCAAGGTCACGGAGCAGCGTGGGCAGCCAACCTTCGTTGGTGCCCTGGGCCACGTGCGTATCCCATCCGTAGCTGCTCACGCAAGCGATCTCCAGCCCGATGTCCTGCTTGATGAGGAATGAGACTTGCCGCAGGGCCTGGGCGAACCCGTTCTCGGCGTAGGTCACGCCGGTCCGGGTCTCCGGAGTGCTCGCTCCTTTCTCGCGAAGTACATCCAGCAAGCGGAGGGTTTCCCGCCCGGACTTTGCAAATGGGTCACCGCCTTCGGCATACAGGGCCGCCAACGCCTTGCGATAGGCTTGGTCCTCGTCGTTCTGCAGCCGGAACGAGTCGATGTTCTCAATCGCCATCGCCGAGGAGGCCCCCGTCAATGACTCCGGCAACATCGCGTCAAACGCCACCGCGCGGAAGGGCGACGAAGCACCGGGCGTGACCGCCAGGTGCCGGGCCAACCAGCCCCCACCCTCGCCGTCAGTGGCCCGGGCGCGACCCCGCTCCATCGCCGACATCGCCTCGAAGTGCGACCGCGACTCATCCAACGACCCCGTGGCGTGCACGATGGCCATGGACTTGTCCTCGTAGTACGGCATCAGCGCACTAAGCGCCGGGTTGAGCCCAAAGAAGCCATTAAGATCGAGCAGCGTGTTGGCCTCCCGCCCCGGCTTACGAACCGCCAGCGTGGGGCGGGCGCGATAGTAGTTGTCTTCCGCATAGGGCGCCACCAGGCTCAGCCCATCAGCACCGCCGCGCAAGAAAACCACCACCAGCACATCGTTGCGGCTCCGGTTCGGATCCACCACGATCTCGCCCAGCGCCGAGCTGAGACCCAGTGCGCCGATCGCCCCGGCCAAAAAGCCGCGCCGAGAGACGGTGGGGGCCTTGCGATCTAAGCCGCCCCGACCATCGCAATAGCAAAGGTCTTGATTCATTTCCACTGGTACTCCGGTGAGGCCAGCGTGAGCGCAAGCGCCCGACGCGGGTCGAGGTCAGGGATGCCCCGCAGGACACTCATCAAGTCATCGGCGCCCAGCGACTGGCTGGTGCGGTGGAACACGGCTTGTACGGCTTGCTCCGCCACATCGCCGTCCCATCGCTTCAGCTGATCCACGGGCTTGCCCGCGCCCTTCATGCCGCCGGCAAGCTCGTAGGCAAAGTTCCAGCGCGCTAACAGCGAGCCCTGCCACGCCTCGGTCTCCGTCGGGTAGCCATCCGGCATCGGCCATTCCCAGGTGGGTTGGCCCATGCGCCGAAGGGCATTCCGCAGGGGGGCGCCACCATCGCAATCCACATCCAGAGCGCGGAGCGAGGAGACCACGTAATCGAACGGTCGCTTGCCGACGGCCGAGGCTTCCCGCCAACTCCCTTCGTCATAGACGGTCTTCACCATCGCAGGCAGGTCCCCCTTGGTGGCTTTGTATTGGCTCTCCAGCTTGGCCACAAGGCTATCCTTCTCCTCGCCGGTGAACAAGTAAGCCAGCTTGCCCGCGATGTGCCGCGCCGTGGCCGGGTGTTCCAGAACGATGTCGAGCACTCGCTCACCATCCTTCTGCTTGCCCCCTGCCGGGATCGTGACGCCCAGTACGCGCTTTTCGCCGTCGTCGTGCAGACTCTCCACGAACTTGACCTTGCCCTTGGGGCGAAGCATGTCGCGTTCTTCCACCCAACCGGTAAAGCAGCGCGCCACCTCCATCACGTCCGTTTGCGTGTAGCCTCCGTAGACCCCCAACGTGTGGAGTTCCATCAGCTCCCGAGCGTAGTTCTCGTTCGGCTGAGCGGCCGTGCTGTTCTGCTGGTCCAGATACACCAGCATCGCGCTGTGGTGGGCACTGGCCCGGATGAGGTCGTGGAAGCTCCCCATCGCGTGCGCCCGGATGACATCTCGCTCATAGTGCGGCAGCCGGTAGGCCGCGATGCCCTTGCGGGCGTACACGTTGAGGTGGTCCATCCAGAACCCCACCATGCGCTCGCGGAGCGTCCACGGCGAGTTCACGGCGCGGATGATGACCGCATCTTGCAGCATGTCCACTACGCGGTTTTCCGGCCAATCCCGCAGATCATAAGGCGAAAGGCGATAGATCGCCATCGTCTCGATCCGGGTGCGGGTGGCCAGGTCTTCTTCGCCCGGTTGAAGTTGCTCTTGAATCCAAGCCTCTTCACCGTCTTTGGCAACACGCTCGAGGTCTCCGGGACGAGGTCCGTATCCGAATCGGTTTAGCAACCGAGCCCCAGGTTCATCTTTGACGGTGCGAGCGGAGACCGCAGCTTCGCCCGCAATCCACTGCCCGACACCCTGGCAACCCGTGGCCAAGAGGGCCGCTCCCCCCAGGGTCAAGGACCCCAGGGTGAGCGCTTCGCGTCGGGTTACACCTGTGCGGTCGGCCACGTGGCCTCCTCACGATCCGCACGGCTCAGGGCACGCGTGGCGGCCCCCAGGGAGAGGATCAGCATGATGGGCGCGGTAAAGAACCACCCCACCACCGGGGCCATGCCGACGATGGTCACCACCGCCAGGCCCTTGCTTCGCGCTTGCAGCCAACCGAGTTCCGGAGCCGCCGAGTGCATGCGGTCGCCCACCAGCCACCCCAGGCCCCCCAGGCCCAGAGTCGCGAAAACCAAACCGCCGCACGCCACCACCGCCGCCAAAGCGCGCGTGATCGGAGACGGGATCGCCGCCAGCACAATGATGAGCACCAGCAACGGCACCAGGGCCATCACACCCCAAAGGAACGACTTTCCGGGGCGACGCTCAATGTGTTGGGCCGCCCGCCGCGCTGTTTCCGGGAACAGCAGGGTCATAGTAAGCCCGAGAGCCCAGATGACAAGACCAGAGCCAAAAGCAATGGCAACAGTGGCAAGGATATCGCCGATGGTAAACACGATTTGTTTCCTCCTCGTGTTGCAATAAATCGAACGATTTGCGAAATCCCAAATGGGGGCCCAGCGAAGGCCCGTTTTGCCTCCCCCAAGGTCCCAAATCAGGGCCTAAACCGCCCCCTGGGGCCTACTTCTTGGCCGGGGCGGGCTCCGGCGGGCGGACCCAAAAGGTGGGGGCGTTCAGCTTAGGCTCTTCCTGCCGGTAGCGGTCCTTCTCCCACACCAGCTTGTAGGTGGGCGCGCGCTTCTCGGTGGGCTTGAGGGTGAGTATGCCGTTGCTGTCGGTATAGGTGCCTTCCAGGGGCGGGAAGCCGGTCATCTTGAAGCGGCCGTTGTTCAGCAGTTCCAGTTCCATGCCGGAGATGATTTCGGGCGGGGCATCGGCCGCGCTCCCGATGGCCTGGTTCGCCATCACCCACTTGCCCTTGGTGGAAGCGGAGTTGCAACCGGCAACGAAGACCGCGACGAGCACGGCCATGCCGAAAACTCCTGCCGATTTGAACTTAGACTTCACTTTTCTCATCCCGGGCCTGCTCTTGACTAAGACGAAATACGCGATCCGCCAGTTCCTCGGCTTCCGCCGCCTCCATATCTTGCAACACGACGGTGCGCCCACTGGGCGAAACTGCCGCCGAGATCAGAGTGACCGTGGCCAGCCGCAAACGACGCTGGAATGGCGAAGTATCGATGTTCACCGCCTGGATACGCGCCAGCGGCAGATACTCAACCTGGTGCAAAAGCCAACCCTTGCGGCCTGCCACCAGTTCATCGTTGACGGCAAAGGCCGAGCGGCGCACAGCCATCGCCTGCCCCCAGGCGGAGAGCAGCAGATAGACCGCCGCCACCCCTGCGCCCCAGAGCCACTCCCACCGGTAACCCACGCCCGCGCCGATGGCCAAGCCCACCAGGGCCGACCAGCGCCAGTGCACCCAAAAGGCGCGGCGGGGGATGGCGCGCCAATCTAGGTGCCGAATGTCTCGGCCAGACAGCGCCAATTGCTTGAGATCAGCTTGGTCCTTGCCCAGCACGAGCGGCGCGAGCAGAGTCTTGCCGCCTTGCTCATTCAGCACAAACGAACCCGCCGTCTCTGCATGGAGCTTGGAATAGCCAAACCAACTTTGGACAAAGCTCTGCGTGGAGCGGACAATCTGAATCCGGCCCCGGGGCACCACGTTCTCAAACGTGTTGATGAGCCCGTACTGGCGGCGCAGTTTGCCGTCGTGCTCGCTGAGTTCGAACCCCCAGAACTGGACGAGCGTGAAGATGATGGACAAAATCCAGCCGAGCAGGAAGAAGGCCAGCAAGCCCAGGGCGTACACCCACCACGGCATAGCGTCGTAGCCGTGGCCCTTTACCCAATCCACGAGGGCATCGATGATGGCGTCATCGCCGCCGGGCGTAAACGCGATCAAACCAAACGCGGACGCCACGATGACGAACGCGCGGTTCTCGGTCATCCCGGCAAAGATCAAATCGCGGACACTGGCCCGGTAGTGCACGGCTTGGACTGGAGCCGCAAAGACCTCACTCGGGGCCGAGATGCCGGTCAATTGCTCCTTCAGGCGGTGGGCATCCGGCTCTTGCAGCGCCCCAATCTTAACCTCGGCGCCGGCACCGCTGGCCGTTTCGATCTGCAGTTCAACCAGCCCCAGAATCCGGTGCACCCAGGTACGAGTGATGTTCACGTTCTGGATGCGCGCCAACGGCACGATGCGCACATGCCGGCCCAGAATGCCGGACCGCGTTTCGAGGTGGTCGCCCACCACGCGGTAGCCAAACGAGAAGTACTGAACGGCGGCAAAGATCACCGCGATGAATCCCAGCGCGCCGAACAGAATCTCGTTGGGGTCACCCTCCCGCGCCGTGAAGGTTGAGATGACCAAGATGATGATGACCCCCAGCATCCGCCGGATCTGTTCCACCAGCGCAATGAGCACCGTGCTGGGGTGCACTCTCAGAAATTCGCCTTCGATCATAGACCTTGCGGCGGGAGCGGCGGGGCCGGGGCCACGGGCGGCACCTTATCTTGCCGGAGGAGCGTTTGGCGGATGCGCTCGGCTTCGTGCTCGGTCAGGCCGGGGATGCTGGCGGCTTCCCCGCCCGCCACGTAAACCTTGATCTCCGCGAGGCCAAGAGCGCGCTGGATGGGGCCGGCCGTTACGTCCACGTGTTGCACCCGGTGACGCCCGACGTAGCGCTTGTTCCGCCAAAAGATGCCGCTGCGGGTGGCAATGTCTTCTTCCGTGATGCGGTAGCGCCACGCTTCAAATTTGCGCTCGACAAAGAAGAAGCTTATGAGAGAGATGAGCACATACGCGCCCACCACCAGGAACGTGAGCGGCACCGGGAGATCGCGCTTGCGCTCAATGGCGATGCCGATGGCGAGCCCAGGAATCAGCAGCGTGAGCGGCCCTAAGAATGCGCCCCAGCGCCAAACTCGCTTGACCTTGTCGTCCAGTTTGGTCCAGGGCGCATTGCCCGGCATCGGTTGCGGCGTTTCTAGCATGGAATGTGCCCTCATGGTATTCGGAATCCGGGCCTCGAATGTTGCAAGTCCCGAGAATTTCAATGAGATATTCAGGACCCGAGGCGGGTAAACACTCCCCGCATGTCCACCGCCTTTTCTCTTCAGCTCTATTCCCTTCGCGACGATGCCAAAGCCGACCTCATGGATACGCTGGCGCGGGTGGCCGATATGGGCTATGCGGCGGTGGAATTTGCCGGCCTGCACGGGCACGACCCTGAGGCGGTGCGCCAACGCATGGACGAAGTGGGGCTGACCTGCAGCGGCACCCACACCATGATGGACGCCTTTGCTGAGGAGAATCTGGCCGCCACCGTGGACCTGCACCGCACGCTGGGCACCGACCTCGCCCTCATCCCCTGGGTGCCGGAGGACGCGCGCAACTCCGCGGAGGCAGCCCTGGCCACGGCCGCTGAGTTCACCCGGATCCAGTCCGCTCTGCATGCGCATGGCCTCCGCACGGGTTTCCATGTGCACGACGCCGATGTGAAGCCCTTGGCCGGCGGCCAGAGTGCCTGGGACATCTTTACGGCCAACACCCCCGAAGCCTTTGTGATGCAGTGGGACACCGCCAACGCCTGCCACGCGGGCGCCGACCCGGTGGAGGGCATCCGCAAACTGGGCGCGCGGTGCCGGGCGTTGCACCTTAAGGAGTATCCCTTCGATGGGCGCGTGATCGGCGAGGGCCAGGTGCCGTGGATGGAAGTGCGAGAGGCGGCCACCGCCGCCGGAGTGGAAACCTACGTGGTGGAACAAGAGCAATACGGCGACCGCACCCCGCTGGAATGTTGCCGCCTGTGCCTGGTGCAGCTCCGCGAGTGGGGGTGGTAAGTCTATGCAACCGAATCCGTACTCCGTGAGTTCACGCGCGTCGTGGCTGAACCTCTACATCATTGTCGGGGCGCACTATGGCCTGATTGTCTTGCTCTATATCTTTGTTGCACAACAAGTCTTGAAGATGGAACCGCAAGGACTGAACATTCTTCAGCTTGCGATCCTAGCGGTTTCGTCCATTGCTGTGCCGGGATTGGCTTACTTCGTGACGAAGCCGAAACTGAATCAAGACGGGCAGAGGGTCTTGCCGCGATTCCCCGACTTTCAGTCAAAAGTGCTTATCATGTGCTCCTTCGCTGAGATTAACACTCTGATCGGCATTTTCGTCGGCCGCGGGTATCAAGTCTACATTGGCATTGGTGCCACCGTATTCCTGCTGACGCTGGTCGTGGTGCCGGTCCTCATTAAGATGCGCCCGGTTTACAAGCTCACCGAAGCCTGACCCCTACTTCTGTAAGTCCGGAACCCAGGCCGTGGTGCGCCCGCCCACCGTATCCCGGCGCAGTTCATGCCCTTGCCAAAGGTCAGCGCCCTTGCCGCCGCCCCACCGCACGTGGAACAGCCACTCCGGCGGGAACTTCTCGTAATCCGCGTCCACCGCCACGGCGTGCCCCACCACGTCACGGATGGCCACCCGCAGGGCTTCGGCTTCCGCCGCATTTAGGCTCGCCGCCGCCCGATCCGGGCGCACCCGTGCCACCAGCAGCACCTCATCGGCCAGGTAGTTGCCAATGCCGGCCAAGAATTTCTGGTCCAGCAACAGCGCCTTAATCGGAGCCTTGCGCCGCCCCAGCATCGCCGCCCAGGTCGCGGCTTCGGGCAAATCCAAGTGCGCATCCGGGCCAAGGGCAGAAAAGCGAGAGCATGCTTCGGGCGTTTCCGCGCTCCATATCCGGCCCAAGCGCCGCCCATCCACAAAGGCAATGCGCCGGTCATTCGCGCGCAGCTCTAGCTTCAAAAAGCGGGGTTCTTCGCCCGGCACGGCCTCGGCGCGCACCCGGTAGTAGTTCACGTTGCGCTCTTGCCCGGGGGTCAAGTCCAAAATCGCCCCGGTCATCCCCAGGTGCAAGAACAGCACGCCCTCGTCTAGCTCCAGCCACATGAACTTGCCTCGGCGACCGGTACCGCGCACAGTTTGCCCGGTCAGCCGCGCGACCGTGGCCTCAGGCGGCACGCCTTCAAAGACGATGTCATCCGGCCGGGCCACCACTTCGGTCAGCACCTGCCCGGTGAGGGCACTGTCAATCATCCGGCGGGCGGCTTCGACCTCGGGGAGTTCGGGCATATGCTCAGCCTACGTGATGAACGACCATGACTCCCTCCGGTCTCAGGACTCCGACCTCCCAAAACTAAGAACCCCCCAGGCAACTGCCCAGGGGTTCTCTTCGTTTTGCTTAACCTAAGAAGACCGGACTTTAGAAGTCCATGTCATCCATGCCCGGCGCGCCAGCCGGAGCCTTCTTCTTCTCCGGCTTTTCGGCCACCATGGCTTCGGTGGTCAGCATCAGGCCCGCAATCGAGGCCGCATTCATCAGCGTGCTGCGGGTCACCTTGGCCGGGTCCACGATGCCCGAGGCCACCATGTCCACCATTTCGCCGGTGGCGGCGTTCAGGCCGATGCCGGCCTTGGCGCTGCGCACCTGTTCCACAATCACGCTGCCTTCCAGGCCAGCGTTCTCGCTGATCTGGCGGATGGGAGCTTCCAGCGCGCGGCGGACGATGTTCACGCCCGTCAGTTCATCGCCTTCGGCGTTCAGCTCGTCCAGCACGGACTGGCTGCGCAGCAGGGTGGTGCCGCCGCCCGGGACGATGCCTTCTTCCACAGCCGCACGGGTGGCGCTCAGGGCGTCCTCGTAGCGGTGCTTCTTCTCCTTCAGTTCGGTTTCGGTGCTGGCACCCACCTTGATCACGGCCACGCCGCCGCTCAGCTTGGCCAGGCGTTCCTGCAGCTTCTCGCGGTCGTAGTTGCTTTCGGTGGTTTCCATCTGCGCCTTGATCTGGCTGATGCGGCCCATCACCTCATCCTTGCTGCCGGCGCCTTCGATGATCGTCGTGTCTTCCTTAGTGATGACGACCTTCTTGGCGGTGCCCAGCATGTCAATGGTGACGTTCTCGAGCTTGGTGCCGAGATCTTCGCTGATGAACGAACCCTTGGTGAGGATGGCAATGTCTTCCAGCATCGCCTTGCGTCGCTCGCCAAAGCCCGGGGCCTTGACGGCGGCGATCTGCAGCACGCCGCGAATCTTGTTCAGAACCACGGTCGCCAGGGCTTCGCCTTCAATGTCTTCGGCCAGCAGGATGATCGGGCGGCGGGCTTGCGCCACCTTTTCCAGGAACGGCAGCAGGTCTTGCGCGCTGCTGATCTTCTTCTCGTGGATGAGGATCAGCGGATTTTCCAGCACGGCTTCCATGCGCTCGGGGTCGGTCACAAAGTACGGGCTGATGTAACCGCGGTCGAACTGCATGCCTTCCACGATTTCCAGGCTCGTTTCGCGGCCCTTGCTCTCTTCCACCGTGATGACGCCGTCCTTACCGACCTTGTCCATGGCTTCCGCCACTTGCTTGCCAATCTCGTTGTCGTTGCCCGCGATGGTGGCGACGAACTCGATCTGCTCCTTGTCCTTCACCGGCTGGGCGGTCGCCTTGATGTTGGCCACCACGGCTTCCACGGCCTTGTCAATGCCGCGCTTCACCGCAATCGGGTTGCCCCCGGCGGCCACGTAGCGCAGGCCTTCGTTCAGGATGGATTGCGCCAGCACCGTCGCGGTGGTGGTGCCGTCCCCGGCCACGTCGTTGGTCTTGCTGGCCACTTCCTTGCACAGCTGGGCGCCCATGTTTTCGTAGGGGTCTTCCAGTTCCACTTCCTTGGCCACGGTCACGCCGTCCTTGGTGATGGTCGGGCTGCCCCACTTCTTGTCCAGGATCACGTTGCGTCCCTTGGGGCCAAGCGTCACCTTCACGGCGTCGGCCACCTTGTTCACGCCCCGTTCAAGGGCACGACGAGCGACTTCATCAAATGCGAGGGTCTTTGCAGGCATGGGTTTTAGTTCTCCTTCACGATCGCGTAGATCTGGTCTTCATCAAGAATGGTGAGCTCTTCGCCGTCGACGGTCACTTCGTTGCCGCCGTACTTGCTGAACAGCACCTTGTCGCCCACGGTCACGGCGAGCGTGTTGCGCTGGCCGTTGTCCAGGGTGCGCCCGTTGCCCACGGCCACCACGGTGCCCTGGGTCGGCTTCTTCTTTGCGGCGTCCGGAAGCAGGATGCCCCCGGCGCTCTTTTCTTCAGCCTCGTGCACACGCACGACGACCTTGTCTCCGAGCGGTCGAATGTTTGCCATATCTTTCTCGATCTCCCCCGTGCGAGCTCCCGAAAACGGGGTTAGCACTCGCGCGGGCTGTCTGCTAATTCTAACGCCCCGGGCGGCCGCTTTGCGCCCCGGATTAGCAAAGATAGGACTAGAGTGCTAAGACCCTCACAGAACCAGACACACCGGCTCCCCGGTCCGCAAATTTGCGGGATTGCATTCAGTCAAGCGCTTGCCCAAAGCAACCCCTGGCCCAACGTATGAAACCCCTTCGCCGCAAGTCCGTCAAAATAGTCAATATGAAATCCGCCGTGATGGGGCGAACTGTGATGGTCTCCGTGCTCTTGGCCGGGGTGGCGTTGATGGGGGCTTCGGGCTGCAATGCCCTCCGTGATGACCGTTACGGAGCCTTGATGGTGAACATTGACTGGCCGGAGGAAACGCGCGGCATCCCCAGCTACGCTCGCAGCGCGCGCATCATCCTGCAAGATCCGGGCGGAGGCTTCGGCTACGGAGGCAACGGCTACGGCGACCGCGTGCAGATCGTCAACCGCAACCGCAGCAGCGCCTACAAGGATGAAATCCGCTTCGACAACCTCATCCGCCGCTACGACGAGGACTATCCGTTCTTCGATCACTACATCGAAGTGATTTTCTATACCGGCACTGGTGGCAGTGGCACCGTGGTGGCCACCGCGCCCTATACGTTCCGCTACCGCGAGTTCAACTGGAACCACACGCTCAACGTGAGTTCCTATACCGCCGCCGAGATCGTGTCGCTCCGCGTGGACGGGCCGTTCACGGTCACGCTGGCGGGCGGTGCCCGCTCGCTTATCGGTACGGGCCTGGACCGCTTCAACCGCAATCTCGCTCTGCCTCCTCGCGCCCTGCGCTGGGAACTGGTGGGCGGTGACGCTGGCACCATCACCTCGGACGGGGTGTTTACGCCGGTGCGCCAAGGCAGCGTACAAGTTCGGCTTTACGAAGCCGACGGCTCGGTGGAGCCCGCCGTGGCCACCATCAACGTCGTCCCGTAAGTTCACACGGGCGCAAGAAAAAAGAGACGATCTCCGAACGTGGAGGTCGTCTCTTCTCTTTTCAATCTCTCGCAGGTATCAGCGAACGTAGTGGATCTCGGGCTCTTCCATGTCGTCCAGCAGCATCATCGCCACAATCGGTAACGGACGCCCCTTGGCGATTTCGCGGGCTTCGTCAAAGCTCACTTGGTCGATGGTCATGCCGACGAGGTCAATCCACTCGGCAAAGCGCACCGCGCCCACTTCTTCGGTGAAGACGGCCAGGCCGTTCACGCCGCGATGGCAATAGCAACCGTATTTCCCGCTCGGCTGGTGGTGCAGCACGTAGAGGACGTCGGGGATGGTGCTTTCCAAACCCATGATCGGACAGGAAATCGTGTTGTTCATCGCTACGATTTCCTATTGGCAATCTGGCCCCGTACTTTTAGGGGGAGATGGAAGAATTCTCCCTTCGGTGCCAACGGTACAGTCGCCAGTTCCCCGTGCGTTGCTCTCCGCTTGCGAGGATGGCGCGATCCGCTCGCGCATGGTCGCCGGTCGGCGCCGGCCGCGCATCGCTCCTCCTTTCACCCGTGTATGCTAAGGCATGGCATGCGGATTGGAAGGCGATTTGGTGCGGCTTGTGCCCTTGGATCATGCCAAACACTTTGAGAACTACCTGATCTGGCTCAACGACGAGGCCGTCACCCGTCACTTGCTCGTTGAGTACCCGATGAACCGGTTGATGGAGCAGGAGTTTTTCGACAAGCAACGGAACAACCGTGACGAGATCGTTTGGGCGATTGAGACCCTCGACGGGCGCCATATCGGATCGAGCGGAGTCCACAAGATCGACTTCCGCCACCGACACTGCATCACCGGAAGCTTCATTGGCGACCCTGAGTTTCAGGGTAAAGGGCTCGGCACCGACGCCGCTCGAGTCCGCGCCAAGTACCTTTTTGAGAGCTTGAATATGCACCGCGTGTACTCGGCGTACCTTGGCGACAACGAGCGAAGTCGACGAATGCAGGAGCGGATTGGAGCCGTCGAAACGGGCCGATTTCCAGAACGCTACTTCCGGAACGGAAAGTACCTCGACGAGGTGATCATGACCTTGACGCGCGAGGCTTGGTTAGCCAACCTAAAGTAGCGTTTCCCTAGCCATGTGGGCGCAGAAATTCCGCGCCCACTTCATAGCCATTAGGCGCGCTTGAAGAAGCGCTTGTTCACCACTTGGCCCGGCACTTCTTGCCCGCGAATCTCCACGGTACAAGCCGTTTCCGCCTTGATGTGCGGCTGCAAGAACGCAAAAGCCACACCCGCCTCCAGCAACGGACTGTAGGCGCCACTGCTCACAAAGCCCACGGCTTCCCCATCCACCCGCACGATGGCATCAATCGGCGCCACGCGCTTGGAATCGAGCCGGATGCCATGCAGCTTGAGCGGCAACCCGGCCGCCTTGCCCGCCTCGATCTTGTCGCGGCCCAGGAAAGGCACGTCCGTCTTGCGCATCACCCAGCCCAGGCCCGCGCACAGCGGCGAGAGGTCGTCCTTGAGTTCGTGGCCATAGAGCGGCAGGCCCGCTTCTACGCGCAGGGTGTCGCGGCTCCCCAGACCGCAAGGGGTCACGCCGGCGGCGTGCAGGGCGTTCCACAGCGTGGTGGATTGCGCGGCCGAGCAGATTAGTTCCAGGCCATCCTCGCCGGTGTAGCCGCTGCGTGCGGCAAAGACCGGCACCCCGGCCATCGTCACATCGGCGGTGCCGAACATCGGCAGCGCCCGCAGCTTGTCGCCATCGGGCGTCATCCCGGCCATGATGTCCATCGCGGTCGGCCCTTGCACGGCAATCATCGCGGTGGCTTCGGTGTTGTCCTCAATGGCCACGCCGAAGGTGTTCTGGGCCGCCATGTGAGCGAGGTCCTTCTGGTGATTGGCCGCGTTGACGACCATGCGGAAAAGGCCATCCCGCACCTTATAAACGATAATGTCGTCCACCAGGCCGCCGTCGGCATTGGGCAACAATGAATAGTGGCCCCGGCCATCGGTCAGAGCGGCGATGTCGCCCACCGTGATGTGCTCCAGATAGGCCTGCACGTTTTCGCCGCTCAGGGTCAGGCGCGCCATGTGGCTCACATCGAACATGCCGGCCCCGTTGCGGACGGCCAGCGACTCGGCGATCACCCCGGTGTATTGCACCGGCAAGTCATAGCCAGCAAAGGTGACGATGCGGCCCCCCATGGCCACGTGGGCGTCATACAAGGGAGTTCGGGCGGCTTCGGACACGCAGAAATTATATCAATGTGGGTCGCCGAACGGGCCTTTTCCCGTAATTCGTACGGGGATGTGAACGGTTATGCCCCTTTTCCTCGTCTTTGCCCATAGATTCGCGCGGTAACATAGGGTCGGGTGCGTATGCGGCTGGCCCCCAGGGACAGGCGCAAACAGGATCAAGGCACGAAAATGTTGGGACCCATGGACGAAGCGGCGCGGATGAAGGCGCTCAACGACGGTCGGCGATTGATGGCCGAGCGTCGGCTGGATGACGCCCAAATGGTCGCCGCCGAACTGGTGGCAAGCCTGCCGGACGATGCGGAAGTCCACGCCTTCCATGGCGACGTGATGGACGAGCTGGGCCGCACCGAAGAAGCGGTGGCCTCCTACGAGCGGGCCGTCACCATCAACCCGGAAAGCCAACTCGACCGCATTCGCCTCGTTCAGCTTCGCCGTAAGCTGGAAAACACCGATTTTGATGTGGCCGAGCCCGTGCGCCGCCGCCGCATGAATGTGCCCGCCCTGGCCGCCGGGAGCGTGCTGATGGCCTGTGTGATCTCCGCGATCGTGCTGGCCCGTGGCCCCGAGAGCACCGCCGTTGCGATGGCCCCCGCCGGCGAGCAAGTGCTGGAAAGCCGACCCTTTAACCCGCCTCCGCCGGTCTCGAATTCCGAGCCCATGCAGGTGCCGAACAACGCCACCCCCACGAACCAGCCGGACAACGTGGTGGCGACCAACCCCACTAGCCCGCTGAGCCGTCCGGTGCAAATCCCCGGTAGCACCAACCAACAACCCGGCCTGGGCCAAATCCAGCCCGACAACGGCTTTAGCCCGCTGTCGCCCAACGTCACGATTTCTCCCAACCAGCCGGCCGGCGCGACGAACATCGCCGAAGCCCAGCCGCTGGGTGACCCGGACCCGATCCCGGAAAAGAAGGATCCCCCGAAGAATGATCCGGGCGTGGTGGAAATCACCAGCAGCAACGGCTCCGGCGGGGTGGGCAACTCCGAAGGCGTCAGCCAAGAGGACCGCATGCGCGGCGAGGCCCTTTACCAGGCCGCCCGCGAGAGCTACACCCTGGGTGACAACGCCCGCGCCGCCGACCTGTTCAACCAGGCCATCCGCGCCGGGTACGTCAATGGCGGCACCTACCACCGGTTGGCCAAGTGCTACCAAAATCTTGGTCGCCGCGCGGATGCCATCAAGGCATACGAGCGCGCGGTCGCTCTTTATGAGCAATCGCAGACGTCGAATGCCGAACTCAGACGTCGAAACATTGAAGAATGCCGACAGGCCATCCGAATCTTGCAGGGCTCGTAGCACTCCTCGCCCTGGCGGGGGGAGCAACAGAGGCGCGGGGGGCAGAAACTCCGCGCCTCCTTGTCATTCAAAACCTCGCCCAAAGCAACGGCGGATTTGAAAACAACCTGATGGTGGCCGCCGGCATTGCGGAAACCCTGGACCAAGAAGGGCGGGTCCTTCCCATCGCCTGGACCCAAACCGACCCCTTGCTGAAAGACGCCCTGGAGGCCCTGCGGCAAAGCTACGTCCCGGTTCCCACGGCAGACCTCCGCGAGGCGGTGCGGCGTCAGCTCAACGCCCCCTATGTACTGGAAGTGGAAGCCGTGCGATCCGACGGGCAGGTTTCAGTGGGTGCGCGCCTCTCCCGCAATGGGCGGGAAATCTGGCAGTTCCTTTCCGCTCCGGAGTTCGACGGCCCGGGGATCAAGGTCATCCGCAATGGTCGGCTGGACCGCGAGGCCACCCGCGAATTGCAACAGAAGTACGCCAACCAGCCCGGGGCGCAATCGTTCTTTGTCGCCCTGGTCAACGGCTTGCCGGATTGGCAGTCCACCGCCGCTTCGATTGAACGCACCCTCGCCCTTATCATCGGCTCGGACCCGCTGCGCGACCTCCCCGCTCGCCCCCGGATTGACTCGACGCTCGACCCGGTTTTCCTTCAGCCGCAATACAAGCTGGTGCCGGATGCCACCGGAGACTGGCAAGAGAACGTCAAGGACGCCTTGGCCGCCAACGAAACGGAAAAGGCGATCACCATTCTGCGGGACGCGGTAGACCGAGAACCCAGTGACATCGCCACTCGCCTCTGGCTGGCCAAGGTGCTGGCGGAGCACGGGCAAATGGCCCTGGGGGCGACGGAAGCTGCCCGCGCCGCCCGGATGAGTGGCCGCGATCCCTCTCTGTGGGCGCTGGCCTGCCGCATGGCGCTCGATGCGCAGCAAATCCCTGCCGCCCGCGAATACCTGCACCAAGCCACCGCCCGAGGCTTGGAGGGAGCCGATTTGCACCGCCTCCGCGCGGATATGGCCCTGTACGATGGCGACCTTGATGCCGCTATTTCGGCCATGAATGACATCAGCGACGAAGGCAGCATCCTTACGCGTGGGCTGGTGCTGGCCCTGCGCGGGGCCCCCGCCGAACTCGTCGCACCTTCCCTCCAGAATTACAAAGGCGACGAACTCACCACCCTGGAGCGGTACACCTTTGCTATCCACGTGATCGAGCGGCAGATGCCCGTTTGGGTGATGCGCCTGCGCGAGGCTCCGGTTCGAGTCCGACAGGGCCTAACCGCAAACGAGCGCCGTGACCTCATTCGCACCGGGCAAGAGCTTGATGGCATCGTGGCTTACCTCCGGGCGGCTCCCATCCCGGCGAAGCACCGGATTTCTCACGAAGGCCGCCTTTTGGCCATGATCTTGCTCGCGAAAAGCGCCCAGGAATCGCTGGCATTTGCCGATACTTCAGATAGAAGTCTCGGCGATGACGCCGCGATGAGTTTGGGAGAAGGCCTGCGCCTCATGAACTCCGTCCGCGAAAACTTTGCGGTGGAGCGCGGCGAGCGTTGGCAACCGGCTCCCTAAAGAGTCGTTCGCATGCAAGTGGTGGCAACAATCCTGTGGATGGGAGGCGTCTTCGTGGCGTCGGTCGTCCTCACTGCCCTTGTCATGCGCACTGTGCGGCGCCCCCGAAAACGAGCACGCGTGCAGTTAGGCGTCGGGGCCAAGATCCGCCTGATTTCACCGAGCGGGGTCTTTATTAGCCTGGTGGTCTCGGAGAATGACGACGAAATCCACCTTTCGCCGCCCGTGGGTTTGCAGCCAGGCCGCCCCTTTGAACCGGGCGATGTGGTGTTTGCCCAGGTGCCGGATGGCGGCTTGCTGCTCAGCTTCCGCTCCACTATTTTGCGACGCGAGATCGAAACCGGCGATCTCGTGCTCTCCATGCCGACCCACGTGCGGCAGGCCAACCGCCGGATTGAAGAGCGCATGACCCACGTGAAGGGGCACGGCGTGACTGTGGACGACGCGACAGGATTGTTCCTCGATATCAGTGCCAGTGGAGCGCAAGTGATTCTGCCCACCCAGATCAAGGCCGGCCAGCCTGTGCAAGTGCGCTGGGATGACCTGGTGGAACCCGTGCCCGCCTGGGTGCTGGATTGCCGCCCCGTGTTCCAAGAGAACCCGATTCGCTACCGTGTACGGCTGCGTTTCCGCGAGCCTTTGAGCGGCCTCTAAGGCACTAGCCCGGGTGCTGCCAAGTCACGCGCCCGCCCATCACGGTCACGCGCTTAGTGGCACTGCTCGGCTCGCCCTCGTAGGCCACAAAGTCTGCCCACTTCCCTTCGGCCAGCACGCCTTCGCCCGGGTCGTTGTTCGCGTCGGCTCCGCCGGTGGTGGCCATCGCAAAGGCAGTGTCCCGGTCAATGTTCTCGGCCGGGTTGAAGCCTTCTGGCCGATTCGCCGCCGTTTCGATGCCAATCCAAAGGTCGCCGGGCACGATCGGCCGGTCGGTGTTCAGGCTCAGGCGCGCCCCCGCCCGCACCCAGCGGGCCAGCGGCTTGAGTTCGGGGAAGATGTCATCCGCCAGTTGCGCCTTGTAAGAACGCCCAAAACGGTGCAAGAACTCCGGCTGCACCGTTACGTGCACGCCCATACCCACCGTCCGCTCAATCTGGGCGTCGCTCACGATCATCGCATGCTCCAGCCGGTGCTTAGCGGGGTCGGGCGTGGCCGCAAAGGCATCCAGAACCAGGTCCGTGGCGTAGTCGCCAATGGCGTGCACGGCCACCGACCAGCCCGCTTCGGCCGCCACGGTCACCATCTCGTGCAGGCGTTCGGGGTTGTAGATCAGTTGCCCGGTGCCGCCCGTGGTCTTGTAGGGCCGGTACACCGCCGCCGTGGCGCTGCCAATCGCGCCATCAGCAAAGATCTTGGCCCCCTTGACGGCGCACAGGTCGGGGTCCATCGCCGCGATGAGTTCATCCCGGCGGCCCGCAACCAGCGCCCGACGACTAAACAGGGTGGCCCACTGGATGTAGAGCCGGGTGCGCGTGGCCATGCCCCGTTGAGCGGCGAGATTGTAGGCTTGGAGTTCCTTTTCTAAATCCCAGCGTCCGGTCATCATGTCCGAGGCGCACGTGATGCCCAGCGAAGCCATGCGCTCTCCCGCCCGCAAGATGGCCGCGACCATTTCTTCCAGGTCCGGGGCCGGGGCAGCTGAAGTCACATTTTCGTGCGCCCGCTCGAAAAGCACCCCGGTCAGGGCACCCGTGGCATCGCGTTGGAACTCGCCCCCCGCCGGGTCTGGTTCATCCTCGCGCACGCCGGCCGCCTGCAGCGCCGCCGAATTCGCCACGCTGGCGTGGCCGTTGCTGTGCCGCAGCAGCACCGGCCGGTCGGGGGCCACCGCATCCAGGTCGTGCCGGGTGAGGTGGGCGCCGTACTTGTTTTGGTCGTACTGCACCGCGTGGAGCCAGCCTTCTCCGCCCTGCGCAAGGGCTGTCGCGACCGCGTCCAGCACATCCTGGCGGCTTTGGCAATCGGTCAGGTTGAGCTTCAGCAAATCCAGGCCCGTGGGCAAGATGTGGCAGTGGGCGTCAATGAATCCCGGGAGAACCGTGAGGCCCTGCAAATCGTGGGAGGGCGTGCCACGTCCGGCTAGGCTTCCCGCCGGGAGGATCGAGGCGAAGCGGCCATTCGCGACCTCGAAATCGCACTTTTGTCCGTTGAGTAAACCGTTGAGAAAGATCATGTTGTGAGTTCCTTGGCGACGCGCTCGGCACTTTCCAGCGCGCCCTCGATAAATCCGAACCAGGCGGCGGTGGCCTCTCCGGCAAAGTGAATGCGGCCCATGGGGCGAGCTAGATACGGCAAGGCCCGGGTGGCAAACCCCGGCGCGGAGTAGGTGAAGCCCCCCTGGCTCCACGGGTCGCTCACCCAATCATGGAATTGCCCCCGCACAAAGTGGCGCTTGGCGCCAGGGTGGGTTTCGTCGAGCGCCCTGAGCGTGCGCGCCACCACTTGGTCCGGCGGCAGCCCAGAGATGAACTCCGCTTCCGCCCCGCAGATGTAGCACAGCAGCACCGATCGAGGCCCCCGGGCCCCGCTCCACACCTGCTGGATCGGGAGGTCGCAAAGCAGGGCGCCGCCCCAGTCTTCCGTCTCCCAAAACGGCTCGTCGAACTCCAGCGCCACCTTGTTGGTGGGAGCCCGCGGGGCCGCGCGCCAGGCGTTCGGCAGAGTGCCCCCCGGGGCCGGATCGAACACAAAGTCCTTTAGGAGCTGCGGCGGCAGGGTCATCACGACGTGGTCGTAGCGCTCTTCCCCGTCGCCAGTGTGGACCGTGACACTGTGTTCATCGTGCGTGAGCTTGCGCACCGGTGTGAGCAGGTGAGCATCCCCCTTGAGGGTGCCTCGCATGCGTTCGCAGAGACGCTGGGCGCCTTCCGGGAAGCGGTATGAACTCATGCCATCCTGGTTGGCCCCGCGCTGCATGTAATTGCGATAAGCATCCAGCCAACCCAGTAGCCCGACTGACTCGATATCCTGGCCTTCGTCGCTGCGGAGCATCGCCCGCGCCAACCACTTGCCGTGTGGGGAGATGGCAAAGTCCGCCACAAAGTCGGCCACCGTGCGCTCGTCCCAGCCGCGCCATTCCGCCGAATCCCAGACCCGCTCTGGCAGTTGGCCGGCAATCCGTTTGGCCTCCTCGTGAACGTGGGAGAGGTCGGCCATGGCGTCCTCCCAGATGTCGTCATCGTCCCGGAACTCCCCGCCCGAGAGCAACCGCGAGGGCCGCTCATCCGCCGGCGAGGCCGGCGTGCCGAAGGACTCCAGCAGTGCCAAGCAGCGGTGGTGTTCGGCATCAATCCACTCACCCCCGGCTTCATAAAAATCGTCTTCCAGGGCCACGGTATGCAGGTTGCCGCCCACCCGTTCGCGGGCCTCATAGATTGTGACGTCCACGCCCGCCCGTTCCAGGTGCATGGCCGTAGCGAGGCCCGAGATCCCGGCTCCAATCACCGCGACTTTCATCCGCCCTCCGTGTACCGCGCTACGTCCGCCGCCGACCGCACCGTCACCAGCGTTGCCTGGTTAGCAAGCGGTTCCCCACCATCCCACACCACGCCCACTCTTCGATCCTGCGCCAGCGGCACCAGGGTCTCGGCCATCACGGCATCGGACGAAGGCACCAGCACGATGTCAAAGGCATCATGAAACTGCCACAGGCTCATCGCCGCCAACGAAGACCCCTGCGGCGCAAAGCCCACCATGCGCACCAGCCCATCTTGGCGGGCGGTTTCCAGCGCTTCCAGTGCCCCGTCCAGCTGGAACTCCTCTACCGCCCGGCGAATGCGCAGGCAATAGAAATCCAGCATCGGCCGCGTGAGCGACGAGAGAGTCATGATGAGGTGCGCGCTCACGAGGTCAAACGCATGGTTCCGGTCTTGCGCGTGCTCAATCTCAAAAGTGCTGCGCGCCAGCAACACAGGCTGGTGCGCCACCAGGTGCGGCCCCCAAATCGAGGTCCCCGCGCTCACATCCAGCGGGCACCCACTGGCCACCGCCGCCCCCACCATCTCCGCCACTGCGTCCTGTTCTGGCAAAGCGGGCATCTCCAGCCTCAGCCACACGGGCGGGTAGGTCTCGTTCGTCCGCCCCAGGGGCTGCGGCATGCGGCGCATGGGCATACGCTCAGTCTACGCCCGCCCGGGCGAGAGGGGTAGGATTCCGGCTCGGCCATGGCGCCCTTTTTCTTCCATCCGCGGATGCTGACGTACACCTTCGGGCCGCAGCATCCTCTCAAGCCCGAGCGTCTGCGACGGACGATGGCTTTGTTGGAACTGTGCGCCCCCGATCTCCCCATCCGCGACCCTGGCCTAGCCACCACCGATGAAGTCGCCCAAGTGCATAGCCGCGACTATATCGAGGTCGTCGAGGCTCTCTCCGGAGGGGACAACATCGACGATCACAAGCGCCATCAAGCGGGTTTCTCCAGCAGCGACAATCCTCCGTTCACTGGCATGGCCGAGGCCAGCTTCGCCTATTGCGGCGGGGCCGTGCAAGCCGCCCGGGCGGTGCTGGACCACCAACCCCTCGCATTCAACATCGCCGGGGGGTTGCATCACGCCATGCGCGGCAAGGCGGCCGGGTTCTGCATTTTCAACGACGTGGCGCTCGTTGCCCAGATGCTGAAGGCCCGTTTCGAGCGCGTCCTCTACGTGGACATCGACGTGCACCACGGTGATGGCGTGCAGGCCCTGTTTTGGAACGACCCCCGCGTGCTGACCTTCTCGATCCACGAGAACCCCCGAACTCTCTGGCCAGGCACCGGCGAGTGGTCCGAAACCGACGACTTCGGCACCGCCCTCAACCTGCCGATGCCCGCCGGCACCACCGGGGACGTATGGCTAGAGGGCTTTCACCGGGTTCTGGACGCCGCCACCACGGCTTATCGCCCGGAGGCCGTAGTGCTGCAGATGGGCACCGACGCCCACGGACTCGACCCCCTGGCCCACCTCAATGTCAGCGCCCAGCACTGGCGTGGCGCGGTGCAAGCGGTGAAGAATCTTGGCCTGCCCATTGTGGCCAGCGGGGGCGGCGGCTACAGCCTGCAAACCGTGCCCCGGATTTGGGTGGCAGCCATCATGACGCTGCTGGGGAGGCCGCTGGAAGACGACATGATGCTCGGCCTCCCGCCGGAGTGGCAACTGGACCGCTTTGACGACCTCGATCCGCCCCTCGGGCAAAACGCGAGCGAGGTGCAAGAGACCGTGATCCACCTCATCCAGCGGATCCAGACTCAGGGGATCGGGGCCTAGCTGCCTTCCACCGGGCCAAACGTGCCCCGGCTGGTGTACCAACGGTACAGCCCGAGTTTGAGTCGCCCTTGCTTAAACATCGCATCCCGCATGACGGCCGCCTCAATTTCCGCCCGTTCTCGGTCGGCAAAGATGTAAATCCCGCGCCAATTGCCCGCATCCTCGCCCATGGGGCCAGCGGCGAGCAGAATCTCCTCCTTCGCCATGAGGTTGATGTTGGCCATATGCGCCTCACCCAATGCTTGGGAGGTCGCGGCATCAAGGGCAGGCAGGCCCTCCGGGCGATCCAGCTTGGCGAACCAGAGCGCTTCCAAATCCAGGAACTCACCCCCCGGGCGGAAGGTTTTGTCGCTGGCGTACCACGTCACAAATCGCGGCTTCAGCAAGCCTCGCTTGATCATCGGTTCGCTCGCCATCCATTCCTTGGGCTTGTCCACTTTCTCCGCGTCGAAGAACACCAGGCCGCGCATGGTCCCCGCTTCCTCCAGCGGCCCAATGGCGAGGGCTCGCTTTTGCTTTCGCAACCCTTCTAAGAACTCCAGGTGGTCCGCTTGGAGTTCGTTGAGCACCACCGATTCCACCAACGGCGCATTGGGGGCCGTTTCCAGGACGCACAGGATGTAGTTGCGCATCTTGAACTCAGGTTCTTGTGCGGACACCTTGTTCGGCACGGTCATGGCCAGCGCGGAGATTCCCGCCAGGATCAAAGACGCGATCATATAGTGATTATAACAGCCCGTCCGAATCGCCGAGGCTAAGACGAGCCCTTGTCGAGGTCAACGACCTTCTTCTTCTCGTCCTTCACGTCGTCCGGATTGCCCTGGATCACGTCCACCCCCGGACCAGCCACTTTTTCCCAAGTTCCGGATTGCGCGCGCCGGAAGGTGCTGAGCCCGTGCTTGGCGGCCTTGTCGGCGCTGGCGTCCTTGGCCATCTTGATCTGCACCTGGCTCACCACCCGCTTGCACGGCTTGTGGCAAAAGGGGCATTCGGTGAGTGCCTCTTCGTTTACACTTTGAAGCACGCCAAAGGGCGACGGGCACATCGGGCACTCGTCGTCAATCAGTTCGTACTCGTAAATCGGCATGAAGGACCTCCACTCATTTGACGCATTGAACGCTGATATTGTGGCGTGTCGGGCCTGCCCACGCTTGGTGGAGTGGCGAGAAACCGTGGCCCAGGTGAAGCGGCGGGCCTACAAGGACGAAACCTATTGGGGGCGGCCGGTGCCCAACTTCGGTGACCCCGAGGCCACCGGACTCATCGTCGGCCTGGCTCCGGCGGCCCACGGCGCGAACCGCACGGGGCGGATGTTTACCGGCGACCGCAGCGGCGATTGGCTTTACCGGGCGATGCACCGGGCCGGTTTGGCCTCGCAACCTCATTCAACGCACGCCAACGATGGGCTGCAACTTCACGGCGTGATGATTACGGCCATGAACCACTGTGCCCCGCCCGCGAACAAACCCACGCCCGAGGAGATGCGCACCTGCCACCCCTTTATGCTTCAAACGCTGGCCTTGCGGCCGTGGCACGCTATCCTGTGCCTGGGTTCCCTGGCCTGGGAGAGCACCTGGCGCACCCTGGGCGCGCGTCCGCCGGTCAAATTTGGGCATGGCGCGCACGCCCCGCACGGCGAGCTCACCGTGCTGGCCAGCTACCACCCCAGCCAGCAGAACACGCAAACCGGCACCCTCACCGAGCCGATGCTCGATGAGGTGATGAAGGAATTTGCCCGCCTGGTGAGCCGAGCTGACTAGAGCGTCTGGTTGACCAGCAGTTCGCGCTTGAAGGTCAAACGCTGGAGCGAACCGCCCCGGGAGAGGTCCACC
The DNA here is from genome assembly GCA_002352215.1 of Chthonomonas sp. UBA2785. GTDB lineage: Bacteria > Armatimonadota > Fimbriimonadia > Fimbriimonadales > Fimbriimonadaceae > JAHBTC01. The sequence goes on from DEIB01000038.1 coordinate 206,489, forward strand.
AAGACCTCGCTTCCCGGTTCCCCTCGGAGCAGGTCGTTGATCTGTCGCCAGCCCAGGGTGGAGACATCGCGGCCGTTGATGCCGATGACTTGATCGCCCCGCTTCACGCCCATACGCTCGGCCGGCGAGTTCGGGATCACGTTCCAAATCACGATCCGCTTGGCGTTGCGGTCGTAGTACGACATCATCCCCACGTCACCTTCCTGCTCATCCGCCGTCTTGCCGCTGAAGTTCTCCAACCACACGTGGCGGCGCGGGATGTCCACAATCACGTTGAAGTTCTTGAGGAACCCGTAGCCCACGGTGCCGTCGCTTTCGGCGGAGCTGCTGGGCAGGTCGATGATGTTCCACACGCTCTGCTCCACCGGCACGCCGAAGATCGTGAGGTCCTTCATCATGATGTCCCAGCTGGCCACGGGGCCACTGGCCACGAAGCTAAACCGCTGGAACGAGGGCGTGGTGCCGGGTTGCCAGAGCTTGATGCGCTCCAGAACGTCCTTGTGCGTGGTGGCATAGAACCCGTTGCCGGTGTCGAGGGCCAGGTTCATACGCTCGCCGTTGCCCGTCTCCACTCGCAGTTCAATCGAATCATTGCCCGCAGGCAACATCTTCACCAAAAAGGTCTTCTTGTTGTCCGGCGTCTTAGTGCGGATGTCGAACGACTTGGGATAGAACACAAACTCCTTGCGCTCAAAGTTGATCTCCATCGGCCCCTGGGTGAACGGCGCCAAGCCCAGGATGCCGTCGCAGCGCATGCCGTACGACTCGGTGTAGTCCCCGCCCATCTGCACGATCTCCCCGTCCGGCGGGCTGAGCTTCTCCGCGCCCAGTTCCAGCAGGTTCAGCTTCACCGTTTTGGCCTGGAACTGCCCCACAAAGTCGCGGAGCGTCATGGTGCCGCTCGCCGGGCCGACGTTCACGTGCTCGCCGAGCTTGATATGCCCAGAGAAGCCGGAGTCAAACATGAGAGCGACCGGGCGGCCGTTGACTTTGGCGTCCACGATAATGGCGCTGTCGGCAGTACGGAAAGGAACCCGGATGGGAGCGGTCTGCGCGTTGATGCCCGAGGGGCTGGACGCAGATCCGGCCGAGGCGAGAAGAATTCCGAGGGAGAGCATGGTGGTTTAGACGAGCGGGGTCCCCTTACGGTTGCCAGGGACGCTTGGTTTCTGTATACTCCATCGGCACAGCTGAGGGTTTCCTTAGCTCGCAACGTAAGGTTGGGCATTGTCATGACGCATACAACGCAAAAATGGTCCCTCGGGTTTGTGGCGGCTTTCGCCGCTGTAGCCCTGTCTGCTTGCAACTCGAGCACTCCGGCCCCCACCGATGGCGGCACGACTCCCTCCGGTGGCGGCACCACCGAAGGCGGCACGACGACTTCGGCCCGACCGGCCCCCTCCAAGGCTCCGTTCACCGTGAAGGAAGGCGAAGTCATCCGCATCGGCCTCGTTGCCAGCCGCCAAGGCGAACTTCGACCCTGGGGTGAAGACAGCAGCAACGGCGCGGCCCTGGCCATGGCCGAACTGGCCGCCGACACCGCCGACGGTGACCCCAACAAGCTGATCATCGAAGGTCACGAGATTCAACTCGTGGTGCAAGACAGCAACAGCGACCCGGTGCAAGGCAAGAACGCGGCCGAGCAACTCGTGAACCAGGGCGTCATCGGCCTGATCGGTGAAGTCGCCAGCGGCATCACCGCCACCATTTCGGACGTCGCCTTCAGCAACAGCCTTCCGCTGGTTGCCGTGGGTGCCACCCGCACCGACCTGAGCGCCAAGGGCAGCCACTTCTTCCGCGTGTGCTACACGGACGCCCTGCAAGGCCCCGTGATGGCGAAGTTCGCCTACGAAGACCTCGGCCTGCGCAAGATGGCCATGTTCACCGACAAGGCGCAGCCGTACTCCACGGGTCTCAGCGAAAGCTTCTCCGCGAAGTTCAAGGAACTGGGCGGCGAAATCGTGGACGAGCAGTTCTACCAAACCAAGGACACGCAATTTGCCGGTCCGATTGCCAACACCAAGGCCAAGAACCCGGACGGCATCTTCCTGAGCGGCTACTTCAACGAAGTCGGCCCCTTGGCCCGCCAAATCCGCGAAGCCGGCATGACCACGCAGCCCCTGCTGGGTGGCGACGGCTGGGATAGCGACCAACTGCTGACGAGCGGCGGCGACGCCATCGTGGGTGGTTACTTCTGCAACCACTACAACAGCCTGGAAGACCGACCGGAAGTCAAGACGTTCCTCGACGCTTGGAAGAAGAAGTACAACGCCAACCCGGGTACCACCATGGGCGCCCTTGGCTACGACTCGACCAAGCTGATGGTGGACGCGGTGAAGCGCGCGATCATGGAAGCCAAGGCGGCCAACAAGCCGGTGGATTCGATGATGGTCATCAACGCTCTGGAGAACACGGAGAACTTCCCCGGCGTCAGTGGCGCGATCACGCTCAAGGGCCGCAATGGCGACCCCGCCAAGCGCGCGCTGGTGGTTGAAGTCACGAAGGAAGGCCAAAAGTTCGCCAAGGCGTTCGAAGCCGACGCCGTGATGGCCAAGTAACCGCCGAATGATGAGCGGCCTCCCGCTGTGGGCAGATCTGAGTTTCTCAGTTCTGCCCCAGCAGCTAGTGAACGGACTCTTGCTCGGGGCAATTTACGCCCTGATCGCGCTGGGCTACACCATGGTGTACGGGGTACTCCGGCTGATCAACTTCGCCCACGGTGAAGTGTATATGCTGGGTGGCTACGTCGCCCTGTTCATCTCGTGGCAGTTCGGCTTCACGCAAGATGCGTTGATGCAGAACTCCACCCGAGAAGGGTCATTGCTTCTCCTCGGTCTCATGCTGATTGCCAGCATGTTGATCTGCGGCTTTATTGGGCTGCTCATCGAATTCTTAGCCTATCGCCCGATGCGGAACCAACCCCGCATCGCGGCCCTCATTACGGCCATCGGGGTTTCTTTGCTCTTGCAATACGCTGGGGCGCTTTTCCTCCCGAATTCTCCGCCGCCCTCGATCTCCGAAAAGGTGAATCCCTACCGTGGCGAGTGGCGCATCACTCTGAGCCAGCCCAGCGGCGAATCCGTGGCCGCGCTTGCGGCCGCCAAAGCCACGCTTGACCAGCGCACCCGCGAGTTCGATGAACAGATTAAGCAGGAGCGGAGCAAGTTCGACCTCAGTCCGGCCGGCGTGGCCATCCGCGACCAGAAGAACCAGGCCGACCAAGAGTTCAACCGAGCGCAGACTATCGTCAACGGTCAGAAGAGCGAAATCGTATTGCCGCGCGGCCAGGTGGTGATGTTCATCACTTCCATCCTGCTGATGCTTGGCCTCAACTTGCTGGTCAACTTCACCAAAATGGGGCGCGCCATGCGGGCGGCCAGCCACGACTTTGACACCGCCTCTCTCATGGGGATAAACGTCAACAAGGTCGTTACCCTCACCTTCTTCATCGGCTCTGCGCTGGCTGGCGCGGGCGCGATGATGAACACCACGTTCCTCGGTACCCCAATGACCACTTTCTCCGGTGTGCAACCGGGCGTCAAGGCGTTCGTCGCCGCCGTTCTTGGCGGCATTGGCAGCATTCCCGGCGCGGTGCTGGGTGGCCTGCTGATGGGTATGGCCGAAACCCTCGTGGTGTGGCTGGGTTATGGCTCGTACCGCGATGCGGTGGCCTTCGTCATCCTCATTCTCGTTTTGCTGTTCCGCCCCGGCGGAATCATGGGTTCAGCCGCGGTGGAGAAGGTCTAAATGACGGGCATTTCCAATTCGTTCTGGCCGGTGCGCCTTGCCTCCGTCGTGGGGGTGGTGGCCCTTTGCTTTGCCCTGGACCGCGTGGTGCTGGCCGCAGCCCCCGCGCAGTACCGGCTGCTCATCCTGGCTTCCCTCTTCGTGATCCTCGCGGTCAGCCTCAACCTCATCAACGGGATTACCGGGCAGTTCTCCATCGGCCACGCGGCCTTTGCGATGATCGGCGCTTACACGGCGGGCACCCTTAGCAAGAATCCCACTTTCGCCAATATGCCGCCGGCCCAGCTCTTGGCGGTAATGACTTTGATCGGGGCGCTAACGGCGGCGACGTTTGGGTTCATCGTTGGCTTGCCTTCCCTGCGCTTGCGGGGTGACTATCTGGCCATTGTCACGCTTGGTTTCGGCGAAATCATCCGCATCGTCACCAATGCCACCGAATCTCTCGGCGGCTCGTACGGCATGCCGGTAGCCCCTAAGGTTCAACTTTTGTGGTGGTCACTCCTGATGATGGCCGTCTGCATTGCACTTTGCCGCAATCTGCTAAAGACCACCCACGGTCTCACCTTCCTCGCCGTGCGCGAAGATGAAGTGGCGGGCCTGGCCATGGGCGTCAACGTGACCATGACCAAGGTAGTGGCATTCGTCATCGGCGCGGCCTTTGCGGGGGCGGCAGGGGCGATTCTTGCCCACACCGAGGCCTTCATCAGCCCGCGCACGTTCCCCATGGAAATGAGCTTCATCATTCTCACCATGGTGGTGCTCGGTGGCACTGGTTCCATCACGGGATCGGCATTGGCGGCCGTGGTATTGTTCGCGATTCCCGAATACCTGCGCACCCTCACCGACGCGCAAGGCAAGGCGTACGAAATGAACGCGGGCCTCTTCATGGGAGTCCTCATTGGCATCATGATCGCCGTGGCGGCCAGCAAGTGGATCCAAACCAACGTCCACGAAAAGGGCAAGAAGCTGGGCTTCTATGCCGGTGCGTGGTTGGCAGTGATCCCGCTGGGCTTCCTGTTCCAGACCATTCTGCACCTCTCGCCCACGCTCAAGCAGTTGTCGTTTGGGATCGATATCCTGCGCTACGCCGTCTTTGCGGTCGTGCTCATCGCGCTCATGTTGCTGCGGCCCCAGGGCATCTTTGGCCACCACGAGATTGGTTGGCATTGGTTCCGCAAGCGGCCCGCAGGCGCCACGGAAGGAGGGGCTGCGTGAGCGAAGCGCAACCGATCCTGCGGCTGGACGAAGCGACGATCAAGTTCGGCGGCCTCACGGCTGTGAACAAGGTCTCCTTTGAACTCAATCGCGGCGACATCTTCGGCCTCATCGGCCCCAACGGCGCCGGAAAGACCACGTGCTTTAACCTCATTACCGGGGTCTACAAGCCGACCAGCGGGGAGATCTACTTCCAAGGTCAGCCCATTGGCGGCCTCGCTCCCAACAAGATCGCCACACGTGGGATCTGCCGCACCTTCCAGAACATTCGTCTCTTTAGCGCGCTCAGCAGCGTAGAGAACGTGATGATTGGGGCGCACTTGCGCCACAAGGTGCCCCTGGTGGGGGCCTTGATGCTCTCCGCCAAGTCGGTGGCCGAAACCAGCGCCCTGCGCGAGCACGCCATGCATTTGCTGGAACTGGTGAACCTGGCGGACTACGCCAACCACCGCAGTGCCGATATGAGCTACGGCAAGCAGCGCCGGCTAGAAATTGCCCGCGCCCTCGCCACCGACCCGGAACTCATCCTGCTGGACGAGCCCGCGGCCGGGATGAACCCTCAAGAAAAGGAAGAGCTGCTCTACACGGTGCGCCGGATCCGGGATGAACTGAACAAGACGGTCTTGGTTATCGAGCACGATATGCGCTTCGTGATGGGCCTGTGCGAGCGGATTGTGGTGCTGGACCACGGCGAAGAAATCGCGCAAGGACCGCCCGACGCCATTCGAAACAACCCGAAAGTCATTGAGGCTTATCTGGGTGAGCCCGCTTAAGCTGACTCCTCTCGCATTGTGCGCGGTGGTCTTGGCCACCGCCTGCACAACGCCGGTAAAGACTTCGCCGCGCCTCAAAGAGTCCGGGTTTTCCGCCGCCGAGATCGAAGTCGCACCGGATTTGGAGAAGAAGTTCGTTCAAGCCCAGAACCGCATGGCCATCCAGACCTTGGCCGCGTTGGTGAAGGCGCAAAGCGAACCTGCCCCCCTGATGGTAGCGCACGATTCCGCCCTGCGGGTGCTGGGAGCCCTGCTGCGCGCCTCCGACGGGCCAACCTACACCAAGCTCTCACAATGCCTCCTCATCCCGGAGAAGGACGACCTGACGTACCATGTGGTTTTGCGCCGCCGTCTGGCCGCCCTGAATCATCTCGACAACTACCAACACGGGGCGGGTATCTGGATGGTGTGGCCCGTTTCGCCGAATAGCGGGTACGTCAACGAGATGAACAAGTATCTCGAGGTGGATGTTTACCGGCTCGGCAGCGCTCGGATCGGTGCGCGAAAGGAACTGGATCGCTGGGCCAAAGTGAGGGATGAAGCCTTCCCGAGCCCCTTTGCCAGCTTGGGGGCGCAAGATGCCATCATCGCGGCGTCTCTGGCGCGGGTTCAGGTGGGAGAAGCCAAGTCAACATCGAATCCAGAAATCGGGGTGGCCGAAGGCGGGCCGGACCTGCAATGGGTGTTCTCGCGCATGCCGCTCGATGACCCCACCGCATTGCCCACCGGTACGGAGACAAGCTACGCCGTCCCTTGGCCTGAAGACACGGCCATCCTAACTGACCTCGAACAGAACTACAAGGCACTGGGATGGGATTTCCTTTTGGGCGCGAACGATTTCCGGGGTATCAACCAAGAGTTGAACCGCAACAGTTCGCTTGATGGTTTCAAAAGCGTGGTGGTTGGGGATTGGCAGTTAAGCACCGGACCCCGTACATTTGCTTACTTGATTCACAAGCCAACCCGGGCCATCATCGTTACGGCTTATCTTCCCGCTCGGTAGCCATTGATCGCACCCAAGCGAACATACTAGACTTACTCCGTATTGTTACGGGTTTCCTCCACCGTAAGTTCAAGATCACTCCCCTAGCGCCCTTTCCATTGGCATAATTTGTGCGTCTCAGTTGTTGCAACCGGGAGTCACTATCATGAAACTCAATCGAGTCTTTGGCGCGGGCATTCTCGTGGCGGTCGCCGCGTTTGCACAAGCCGACACTTTAAAGTTCAAGGGCCTTGATGCCAACAAGAGCCAAAACGTCACCATCAAGTACGATGGCGCCAGCCTTACGGTGGGTGCGGGCCTCGCTCGTCTCTCGCTCAACGGCGGCCCGGACCACTTCGGTCTGTGTGTCGACCTCGACCACTGGAACACCAATGGTCTGACCTACGACGTCAACGTCAAGCCGATCGCCCAGCAAGGCCCCAATGCCACGCGCGCTGCCTACCTGCTCAACACGTTCTCTTCGACCGTGACCAGCAAGGCCCAGGGTGCCGCCCTGCAGCTCGCCGTGTGGGACGTGATCTACGACAACGGTGACGGCTTCTCCAAGGGTCGCTTCCGCACCAGCAGCGTCTCCACCGACGCCCTGCTGACGGCCAACACCTACCTCCAGCAGTCCGTGAGCCAAACGAGCGCGGCCGCTGTGTGGTACGAAGCCAAGAATCACGGCAAGTACAACAAGAGCAACCAGGACTTCATGGCCGCCGCCGTTCCGGAACCGGCCAGCATGATTGCCCTCGGGGCGGGCCTCCTCGCCCTCGCTCGACGACGCCGCCGCGCCTAAGCCTGGCTTGTCCCCGACTCGACGCCCGAAGGTTCCGTAACGAACCCTCGGGCGTTTTCTTTCGTCAAAGCCTCCAAGCCAAGGTGAACATCCAACCTTTTGGCGTGATATATCAGTAAAATATCACTGGAGCATATCGAATGGACATTGTGATGTTGCTGTTGCGCGAGATAAGCGAGGTCTCAAAGCGCACCATCTTGGCCGAACTCAAGAGCGGCCCACGCAACGTCACCGAGCTTGTGCTCGCCAGTGGCCTGAAGCAGCCAAACGTCAGCAACCACCTCGCCAAGATGCGTGCCAAGGGAATCATTCGCTCCCACAAGGTGGGCCGGCAAGTGTATTACAGCCTGGCCGGACCGGACGTTGAGACGGCGTTGACCAATCTCCTGAGCCCCCAAGACGCTGCCGACGAACCGGAGATCATTCTCGACCGGACACTGGTCAAGAAGTTTGCCCGCGCCGCCTGCGCTGCGAATGAAGCCGAATGCACGCAGATTGTGGACGCCCTTCTCCGCGCCCAAGAGGAGCCCGAGACGATCTACGAGCAACTCTTCGCCGAATCCATGGCGCTGATTGGCGAATGGTGGATGGTCGAAGCGATTGACGAAGGCCAAGAGCACCTGGCGAGCGCCATTGTCGAGCGCCTCATGGCGCGCGTGTCGCATTTCTCAACGGTGGCCGGGCTGACCAGCAACAATACGGCCCTGGTAGGCTGCTGCGCCGGCAATTGGCACTCCATCGGTGCCCGCATGGTCGCCGATGTGATGCGGATGGCAGGCTGGCGGGTGATGTACTTGGGCGCGAACGTGCCCACCGAAGCCTTTATCAAGGCCGCCAAGGAGCACGCCCCCGAAATGGTGATGGTGAGCTGCGCCACGGGTGAAACCATGACCGAGTGCTTGGAACTCATCGAACGCCTGGACGACTGCCGGGGGGCCGAGAAGCAGTTCTCCATCGGCGTCGGCGGCCGGGCCGTGACCGAAAGCCCCCAGCCCTGCCTGGATGCCGGCGCAGACTTCGTGGCCACCCACCTGCGTGCCATTCGGCACATGGTATTGCCGGAATACGAGCGCGGCGGTGCCTTCCCGAGCGGCGTCTTCTAAGTCACCGTAAGCACAAACAAAAACGCCCCTCGCGGCCCGGATTCGGGCTCAAGGGGCGTTTTGCCTTTTTGGAATGGAAGGAAAAAGTTAGGCCAAGGCTTCCTTCACGAGCGCGCGGAACGCGTCCATGTCGGCAATGGCGAGCTCGGACAGCATCTTGCGGTTCACTTGCATGCCCTTTTCGGACATCGCGTGGATCAAGTCGCTGTACTTGGTGTCGCATTCGTGGCAAGCGGCGCTGATACGCACAATCCACTGCCGCCGAAAATCGCGCTTCTTAGCGCGGCGGTCGCGGAAGGCGTACTGCCCCGACTTCATTACCTGCTCGTGGGCATTCTTAAAGGCGCCACTCTTGCGCCCGAAGTACCCCGAGGCCTTCTTCAATATCTTGCGGTGGCGCTTTTGGCGCATGATCCCGCGTTTGACTCGTGCCATGTTTTGTTGTCTCCTTTAGGTTCCTGCCTTCGCAGGGGTCGAACCAGTTCCCAGCCCTCTCAGGCGGTAGTGGTAGAGGCTCGGGCTCAGAGCCCGAGCAGTCGGCGAACGCGGCGGCGTTCGGTCTTGCTCAGTTCGGCATCTTGGTCCAGTCGTCGCTTTTGCGCACCGCTCTTGTTAAAGAACATGTGGTTGTTGTACGACTTACGCCGAATGATCTTGCCCGTCCCCGAGATCTTGAACCGCTTCGCTGCTGTCTTGCTTGTCTTCAGTTTTGCCTTGGGCATTCTTTTTGCTTCCTATGGCCTTGGGGTTTATCACCACGACCATTTCCATTCCGCTCATCACGGGATCCCGGTCAGGTTTCCCAATCTCCTCTACGCGCTCAATGAGCTTCATTAAGCGTGCTCGGCCCACTTCGGGGTGAGTTAGCTGCTTCTTGCGGAAGCGGCAAACCACACGCACCTTGTGGCCTTCTTCAAGGAACTTGATCGTCGAGCGCACCGCCACCATCAGGTCGTGGTCCGCAATCACCGGGCTTATTTTTATACCCTTGACTTCTTGCTTCTTAGGCTTGTTGTCCTTTGTCCGCTTGGCGAGCTCGTACTTGTACTTGCCGTAATCCACGATGCGGCACACCGGCGGATCGGCCTGAGCGGCCACCAAAACGAGGTCAAGCCCTTCGGCCTGTGCTCGATTCACAGCCTCCCGGGTATCCAGGACCCCTAGCTGCGCGCCATCGGACCCGATGACCCGCACCTCCTTCAAACGAAACAGCCGTTCGTTGATGTCCGGGAGCGGCTCACGCCGGACCGGACGTCGGCCCATGCGGCCTATGGACGTACCTCACTGCAAGAAATGGTATGCGTCATTCGGTTCCATTCTACTATCGGCAACACCAAGAAAGGAAAGGAGGGCGGTAACCTCCCTAGTCACATGTGGAATCGACGCGCTCATGTCTGTGTCATCGGAGCGGGAACCATGGGCAGCGGCATCGCCGCCCACATGGCCAATCTCGGGTTTCAGGTCACTGTTCTGGACGCCACCGAAGAGACGGCCCGCGCCGCTTGGGAACGCGCCACTAAGGCCCGCCCGCCCCACTTTATGGTGCCGGAAACCGCCGAGAACGTGCGCCTGGGCGGCATCTACACCCACCTGCACTGGGCGCAGGAAGCCGACTGGGTGTGCGAAGCCGTAGTGGAGAAGCTGGACGTCAAGCGCGCCCTCTTTGAACAGCTGGACCAAGCGCTTGGCGAAACCACCATCATCACCACCAACACCAGCGGCCTTGAGATCGAACTTCTGCGAGAAGGGCGCAGCGAGCGCTTCCGCCGCTCGTTCCTCGGCACCCACTTCTTCAACCCCCCGCGCTACCTCAAACTGCTGGAACTCATCCCGACCTCCGACACCGACCCCACCGTGGTCGAGCGCATCACTGAGTTTTTGGAGGATCACGCCGCCCGGCGTGTGGTGCGCGCCAAGGACACCCCCGGATTCATCGCCAACCGTTACGGCATGTGGAGCATGTTCTCCACCATTCAGGTCACGGAACGCCTGGGGATGACGATTGAAGAGGCCGACGCCATTTGCGGCCCGTTCCTGGGTCGCCCGCGCAGCGCGGCGTTCCGATTGAACGACCTGGTCGGCCTCGACATCATGATGGACATCGCCAACAACCTGCGCGAGCGATGCCCCCACGATGCGATGGCCCAGAGCATGACCGCCCCGCAGTCGCTGGCCGTACTCATGGAAAAGGGCTGGATCGGCAACAAGGCCGGCCAAGGCTACTACCGCAAAGAAGGCCAAGAATTCCTGAGCTTTGACCTGCAAACCCACGCCTATCGCATGCGCCGCGAGCCCGAGTTTGGGGCGCTGGATGCCCTCGCCCGCCAGCCGCTGGGTGAGCGCATCGCGGCGGGTCTGGAACTGAAGGATCCCGCCGGCGAGTTCCTGCGCGAATACCTGGTGCCCGCCCTGCGTTATGCAGTCCAGTTGGCCCCGGAAATCAGCTACAGCTATCTCGATTTCGACCGAGTCATGCAATGGGGCTTCGGGTGGGAGCAAGGCCCGTTCGCGATGATCGACGCCATCGGCCCCGAGCGCCTCGGCATCCCCGAAGGTCCGTTCTACAAAGAGAATACGGTCAAGACATTTGCGGGCACCTGGGTGCCGCAGCCGGCCGAACCCAACTACCGAAACATCAGCGACTTCCCCATCCTGCAGACGTTCGACACGCTTTATGTCCGCGACCTGGGCGACGGCGTGCGCGCGGTCAGCACGCGCACCAAGATGGGCACGGTCAATCCGCAGTTGCTGGACGACCTGAACGCCTACCTGGACGGCCACCCGGACCAGCGGTTTGTGCTGACCAGCGAAGCCAAAGTGTTTTCCTTCGGGTTTGACCTGGGATTCTTCCGAGATCGAATTGACGCCGAGGACTGGTCGGGTGTTGATGGGGCACTGGCGAAGTTCCAGGCCACCTGTCAGCGTCTCAGTCAGCATTCGTGCGTGGGGGCCATTCACGGCTACGGCATTGGGGGCGGGTTAGAACTCGCCCTGGGTTGTCCGGTCGTCGTGGCTTCTGCCGAAGCGCAGCTCGGCTACCCCGAGTCTAAAGTTGGCCTGATTCCTGGCGGCGCCGGCACGGTGCGAATGCGATTGCTCAACCAGGAGAATGCCAAGTCACTCGTCGAGGCCGTCAAAGTTGTGGCGAAGGGCGAACTGGCGGCCAATGCGGTGCTGGCCCAGCGCCAAGGCATTCTGCGGCGTACCGACGTGATTTCGTTCCACCCAGATCGATTGCTTGAAGATGCCAAGCAGGCCGCCCTTACCGTGTCCCCTCGACCCTGGCCCGAATGGGGCGCCGTAGTTGGCCCGCTCACGGGGATGATGGATCGCGCGTTTGACGAATGGGAGAAGGCCGGAGCCACGCGCCACGATCGTAAGATCGCCGACGCCGCTGGCCACGTGTTCTCCAAGCCAAATAGCCTTGACGAAGCGCTCGCGCGCGAACGACAGGAGTTCGTCGCCCTGATTCAAGAGGGATTGACCCAAGCCCGTATTCGTCACATGCTGGATACCGGCAAGCCCCTCCGAAACTAGTCATGGCCATGTTCTCCGAAGTCAAAGCGATCTACTTCGATCTGGACGACACGCTGTGCGGCTATTGGGATGCCGCCAAGCGCGCATTGGCCGAGACGTGGGAAGTGGTGCCCGTGCCGGGCTTTACGCCGGAACAACTGCACGAAGCCTGGGTGGAAGAATTCCGGATCTTTGCCGATGCCCTCAAAACCAGCCACTGGTACGAGATCTATCTTTCACAAGGCAGCATCACCCGCACCCAGCTGATGCGCGAAGCCTTGCTGAGGCTCGAGATTGATGATGCGCACCTTGCGTGGAGGCTTTCGGACGAATACGGGCGCCGTCGCGCCCAGTACCTCAGCCTCTTTGATGACGCCCGCGCCTTGCTGGATGACCTCAAGCCCCGTTACGTTTTGGGCGTGATTACCAACGGCCCCGCGGATATTCAGCGCGAAGAGCTTCGCGATTTGGGAATCGAGGGCGTCTTTGACCACTTCTTTATCGAAGGGGAAATGGGAGAAGGCAAACCCGAGCCGCGCGTGATGGCGCGCGCCACCCAGGCCGCGGGATGTGCCCCGCACGAGATCCTTATGGTGGGCAATAGCTACCGTCACGACATCATCCCGGCGATGGATGCGGGCTGGCGGACTTGCTGGATTCGCCGCGACAGTGACGTGCCTCCCACCAGCCGCACGGGCAAAGTGGAATCCTTGCCGGAAGGCGGGCCCGCCCCCGACGCCACGATTGGGCAATTGGACGAGTTGCGCGAATTGTTGGGAATCCGTACACAATTGGCCCCGTAATTGCTAGAATAAAGCGATGAAGCCAATTGGCTTCGGACTCATAAAGTGGCTCCGAACTTCCTTCGGAGTGAAATATTCCCCCATTCCCCGCTTGTATCCGGCGGGGATTTCTTTTTGAGACTTGTCGCTTTAGCGGCCGTGGTGTTCGAGAATGCCTTCGGCCACAAACACGGGGGCGCCAGTGCGCACGGCCAAGGCAATCGCGTCACTCGGGCGAGCGTCGAACATCACATCTTCACGCTGGTGGCGCACAAAAACCTTGGCGTAGAACGTGCCGCTCCACATGTCGTCAATCAGCACCTGGGTGACTTCCCCGCCCAGCCGCTCCACCATGTTGCGCAGCAAATCGTGCGTGAGCGGGCGATCGGGTTGCTCATCGTTGAGAGCGAAGCTAATCGCGGCGGCTTCGAACGGGCCAATGAGGATGGGCAGCTTGCGTACGCCGTCGCTGAGCATCACAAAGCGTTGAACGTTTTCGCTGGTTTTGGCGGCAAAGACGTTCTCCACCTGCACGGCTACAGGTTCGCGGTTGAAGTCCTCGCCGAGCGCTTCTTCCTGACCAGAGAGGTACGGAAAGAATGCGGACGGAACCTCTTCTTGACCTTCGTTTTGATCATCGGGCTCGTCGAACCGCTCATCCGCCATAGGTTCTAATTTACCTTCCCTTGAACGTACTCGGCGATGGACCGGCACTCCGCCGCCATCGGGTCGGCAAAGTGGCCCAACGCCTTCACCAGCGCGCCGGCGGTGTCAATGCTGGTGAGGCACGCGACGCCCGTTTCGATGCATGCCCGGCGAATGCGGAGCGAGTCGGCGGAATTGGCACCGGGGGTGGGGGTATTGACCATCAGGCTGACTTCACCCGTGTAGATGCGTTGCAGCAAGTTGGGTTCGCCGTGGGAGACTTTCTCCAGCTTCTCACACGGCACACCAGCGGCGGTGAGGGCATTGAAGGTGCCTTCGGTCGCTCCCAGCGAGTACCCGCGATCCACCAGTTGCCGCCCTATCGCCACGGCTTCGGGCTTGTCCTCGTCCCGCACGGTGAGAATGACCTGCCCGGCGGCGCGGAACGTCACCCCGCTAGCGACCAAAGCCTTGTAGAGCGCCGCTTCGTAAGTTACGTCCAGCCCGAGCACTTCCCCGGTGGATTTCATCTCCGGACCGAGCGCGGGGTCGACCAGGCGCAACTTTTGGAAGCTGAAAACCGGGGCCTTGACCGCCCACAGGGGACGTCGGTTGGCCGGGGGGTCTTGGGTTTCGGGGGCGATGAATCCGCCCGTCTGCGGGGCAAGGTTGCCCGTGTGCGGCCAGGCCGGGGCGTCGGGGTCCAGCACCCACAGGCCGCTGGTGTAGCCCCAATCGGCCAGCTTGCCGCCCAGCAGGCAGTGGGTGGCCAGTGCCACCATCGGGATGCCGGTCACCTTGCTGATATAGGGCACCGTGCGGCTGGCGCGCGGGTTCACTTCAAGGATATAGGGCTCGCCATCCACCACCACGAATTGGATGTTCATGAGGCCCTTGATTTCGAGCTTGCGGGCCAGCGCACAGGCGGCGCGGACCATCTTGCCCTGCGTTTCGGGGCTGAGCCTCGGCGGCGGGTAAGCGGCCATCGAATCGCCACTGTGGACGCCTGCGCGCTCCACGTGCTCCATGATGCCGGGCACCACCGTGTCCACGCCGTCACTGATCACGTCCACTTCGGCTTCGGTACCCGTGAAATACTTGTCCACCAGCACCGGCTGGCCGGGGTTGGCGGCTTCGGCTTCGCCGTAAAACTGTTCCAGGGCCTCGGGCTCGCTGACGATCTCCATCGCGCGGCCACCGAGTACAAAACTCGGGCGCACCAGCACCGGGTAACCAATCTCTTCGATGACTTTGCGGGCTTCGGCCAGGGAGCGCACTGCCCGCCCCGGCGGCTTGGGCAAATCGAGCTCCAAGAGGAGACGTTCGAACTGGTCGCGGTCTTCGGCCAGGGCGATGGCCTTGGCGCTGGTGCCGTAGATCGGGAAGCCCTCCGCTTCCAGGCGCTCGGCCAGGTTGATGGCGGTCTGGCCGCCGAACTGCACCACGATGCCGTCGACCTTCTCGTGCCGCACGATGCGAGCCACGTCGTCGAAAGTGACCGGCTCAAAGTACAGGCCGTCGCCGGTGTCGAAGTCAGTGCTGACGGTTTCCGGGTTGTTGTTGATGATCAGGGCGCGGTGGCCCGCTTCGCGCAGCGCCCAAACGCAGTGAACACACGAGTAATCGAACTCAATCCCTTGCCCGATGCGGATGGGGCCGGACCCCAAGACCAAAACCGTCTTCGCCATGGTTCGCGAACCAGTCTAACGGAAACCATAAGGGGAGACCAACCTTTTGGCAGTCTCCCCTGGTTGGGTTGACCTACGCCCAGTGGGCGGGCTCGATGGAGAGCGACGCCCGGGCATGAGCCGCTTGCGCCGTTTCGAAGTCCATCTGCTTGTTGCGGTAGGTGATGTCGCGGTGGGCCAAGATCTCGCCAAACCACGCCTTGTTGTGCGTCAGCCCTCGGAAGGCTTCTGCCCCCGGCCCGAACGCCGAAACGATGGTGTAGTCGTTGGTGTGCTGCCGCCCACTCCAAGCCACATGGGTGTGGTTGCTGATGGCCAAGCTGAGGTGGCAGGCCGCAATTTGGTACTGGTAGACCTTGCTGAGGCTGCCTTCGCCCTTCAAGCCGGCTTGGAAGAGGGCAAGTTCATCGTCATCCATCGCGATGCCCAAGGCCGCTTCCACCGTCTCCTTGATCTTGGCCGGATTGTCCTTGGCCAGCACGAGGCCCGGCAGCGTGCGTTCGTAGCTCTTGGTCATGCCGGTCAGGGTCTCCAGGCCGGCGGTGGAGTCGAAGTACTCCGGTCCGGCGCCAATGATGCCCGGGTTGCTGTTGCCGTGGTCGCTGGTGACGATCACGAGCGTCTCGCCATCGTTCTCGGCGAACTCCAGCGCGGCCTCCAGGGCCTCTTCGAACGCCATCTGGTCGTAAAGGGCCCCCGCGAGGTCATTTCCGTGCGCCGCATGGTCAATGCGGGCGCCTTCAATCTGGAGGATAAATCCGCCGGAAGAACCCTTCAGGGCATTGATCGCCACCTCTGTCATTTCCCGCAGACTCGGCAAGTCCTTGAACTCAGCATCGTTCAGGCGGTCCACCTCGTACGGCACATGCGATTCGCTGAACAGGCCCAGAATCCGCTCTCCCTTTTGCGCCTTGAGGCTCGCCCGGTCACTCGCGTAGCCATAGCCCGCGGCCTTGAACTCCGCGATCAGGTCGCGCTTGTCGGTGCGCGCCTCACCCGTAAAGAACCGGCGTCCGCCGCCCATCAGGACATCCACCTTGGCGTCCAGATACTTGGCGGCAATGCCCTGCTCGTTGTCGCGCTTCATCTCGCTGATTGAGAAGCCCGCCGGGGTCGCGTGAGTGATCGTCGCCGTGCTGACGAGGCCCGTGCGCATGCCGGCTTCCTTCAGCAGGCTGTAGAGCGGTCGCAGCTCGGTGCCGTCCGGGTAGGTGTTGAGTTGGCCGTTCCACACCAGGCATCCACTGCCCCATGCACTGCTCGCGGCGGCGCTGTCCGTCACCACACTGCTGAGCGACTTGGTGACCAGAGCCCCGTGCTCCACATCAGCCCGCTCCTGAAGCTTGCCCCAGGTCGAACGCTTGCCGTGCACGCGGTGCAGGTACTGGTCCAGCATCGCGGGCACCCCGTGGCTCATTCCATCCGAGATGCAAACGATGATGTTCTTGGCGGTGTGGCCCGGGTGACGACCCGAAGCCCCGAGGCCGAGATTCGGCAACCCAGAGAGAAGCGGAAGGGCGGCACCAAACCGCAAGACATCGCGACGAGAAACGCCGGAACGAGCCATGTCTCCATTTTGCTCATTCCGGCGCTCAATTGACAGTCCCTTAAAGGACCGACGTTGTCGCTTCGCTTTTCCTTACTCGAGTCCGACTTGGTGGTTGAGGGTATCGGTCAGGTCAATCACCTTCACGCTGCCTTGCGCTTTCTCTTCGCCCACCGTGACGACCACGCTGTAGTCGCCCGCCGGCACTTGCGCCGCATTCGGTCGCCACGGCACGGCTTGCAGGCCCTTGGTGCCCGGACCGGCTAGTTGCGCCACTCGGGTGCCGTCGGCGCGCAGGATCTCGATGTTCGCGCGCTCGGCACCTTCGCCGTTCACGTGGTAAGTGATCAGCGTGCCCGGCTGGCTGTTGGGCGCGGCCCAACCCCGGTCACCACCGAACCATCCGCGCGGCGTGCGGCCCAGGTAGAGCACATCTGAAGCCGGTGCCACATAGAGCGGCTTGGCCAGGTTGCCTTCGGTGAGGAACTCAAAGACTCGGAACGGCAGTTGCCACACGCTACGGCCGTGGGTGGCCACCAGGGCGTCGTTGTCGCGCGGGTGCAGGAACACATCGTTCATGCGCACCGTCGGCCAGTTGCCCGTCTTGTACTTGCCCCAGGTCGCGCCTCGGTCGAGCGAAACGTACAGGAAGTATTCCGTCCCCAGAATCAGGTAGTCCGGGTTTAGGACCCCTTCCCGAATCACATAAGCCGCCCCGGCATCCTTCAGGTCGCCACCCACTCGCTTCCACGTCTTGCCGAAGTCGTCCGTCATGAACGCCCAGGTTTCGTAGTCGTTGTTGCGGTGGCCATCCAGCGTGACAAAGCATCGTCCGGCCTCAAATCGGCTCGGGGAAACGCTGCTCACGTAGGTAAACGGCGGGGCTTCCGGGATGTTCGGGGTGGTGTTGGTCCACGTCTTCCCGCCGTCCTGCGTCACCTGCACGTTGCCGTCGTCGGTGCCCACCCAGATCACGCCGGGCGTGCGCGGCGATTCGGCGATCGAAACGATCGTCGTGTGGTTCTCAGCCGTGCTTTGGATGTCGCCCTGCGGCACCACTTGCTTCTTGGGGTCGTTCGTGGTCAGGTCAGGGCTAATGGTTTCCCAGTTGTCGCCGCGGTCCATACTTCGGTGCAAGAACTGCGAGCCCACATACACCGTGCGCGAGTTGAACGGGCTGAGCGCAATGGGCGTATGCCAGTTCCAGCGGAAACCCGTGCCACGCGGCCGGATCGAACGTCCGCCGCCTCGCAGTTGGTCCACGCGCTGCACGGCCCCGCCTTGGCTTTCGGTGTACACCGTGGTCCAGTCGTTCGGGTCGGCGAGCACGGTGAAGCCGTCGCCGCCGCTCAGCGAAATCCAGTTCTCAGGACCGACAAAGCCGCGCCGGGTTTGCGTCGGGCCCGCCCAGCCACCGTTGTCCTGCAAGCCTCCGTAAACCCAATAGGGGCGTCGCATGTCCGCGTGGACCGCATAGAAGTGGCCCATGGCAATCTGCGTAAACAGCTCCCAGGTTTGGGCCCGGTCGCGAGTTTGGTAGGGTCCACCGTCCGTCCCCACGATGATGTGGTTCGAGTCGCTCGGGTCAATCCACATGGAGTGCCAGTCGGAGTGAACGTTATCGTTCCCTTCTCGGAACGTGCGGCCGCCATCCGTGCTGATGTGCAGGCTGACGCCCAACACATAGACTCGGTTGCGGTCGCTCGGGTCTTGCTTGATTTCAGAGAAATAGAACGGGCGCGGGTTGAGGTTCGCGGTGCGCTGCCACGATTCCCCGGCGTCGTCGGATTGATAGACACCGCCCTGCACGGCATCCACGATCGCCACCAAGTGCTTCGGATCGCTGTGGTTCACGTCCACACCGATGCGGCCCAAATCACCGCCCGGCAGGCCACGCGTCACCTTCTTCCAGGTCTTGCCGCCGTCGGTGCTCTTGTACATGCCGCTTCCGGCCCCGCGGGTCATCACATCCCACGGCCAGCGTCGACGCTCCCACATGCTGGCGTACAGCACGTTCGGGTTCTTGGGGTCAATGTCCAGGTCCACGGCCCCGGTGTTGTCGTTCACAAAGAGCGTGCGCGTCCAGGTCTTGCCGCCGTCGGTCGTCTTATAGATGCCGCGCTCGTCGTTGGGGCCCCACAGGTTGCCCAGGGCGGCCACCCACACCGTGTTCTCATCGGTCGGGTGCAGAATCACGCGGCCGATCTGGCGCGAATTCTTGAGGCCGACATGCTCCCACGTCTTGCCTCCATCCAAACTCTTATAGACGCCGTCGCCCACCAACGTGGAGTTGCGGCTGGCCGGTTCCCCGCTGCCAATCCAGATCACATCCGGGTTCTTTTGGCTGATGGCAATCGAGCCCACCGAGCCCGAACCTTCTTGGTGCCACACCGGACGGAAGGTCATCCCACCGTTATCGGTGCGCCAAGCACCGCCCGAGGAGCCCCCGACGTAGAAAATGCGCGGTTCCTTCTCGTAAACCGCGATATCCATAATGCGGCCGCCCATGGTGCCGGGGCCCAATTCTCGGGGCGGCAACACCGAAAGCATCTGCTCAACCGACTGGTTTTGCGCAAATGCGGGCGCGACTAAGGCAAGGGCGAACAGAACACCAACACAACGTCCGCGTAACATCGTCCCCATTACGGCATAATCCCCGCCCGAAGTTCCACCCCTAGCCCCGGTCGGTTAGAATCTTTTTCATGGAATTTGCGCTCACCGCCGAGCATGAACAGATCCGTGAAGCTGCCTACAAGTTCGGACAGAACGTGATTGTCCCCTCTGTGGGCGAGCTGGACCGCCAGCACACCAGCGATCCCGAGACCCTGAAGAAGCTGGGCGAAGCCGGCTTGCTCGGACTGGGGATCCCCGCCAAGTGGGGCGGCACGGACACGGACTACATCTCGGTCGGCATTGCCTGCGAAGAGCTGGAGCGCGCGGATTCCACAGCGCGCGTCGTGATGAGCGTCCATGTGGGCCTGCACTGCATGACCATGATGCAGTGGGGCACCGAAGAACAGTGCGCGAAGTGGCTCCCTGACCTCGCCACGGGTAAGAAAATTGGCGCCTTTGGCCTGACCGAGCCCAATGCCGGTAGCGACGCCGCTAGCATGAAGACCACGGCCCGTCGCGAAGGTGACGAATACGTGCTGAACGGGGAGAAGACCTGGATTAGCCTGGCCGACTACGCCGACCAGTTCCTGGTGATCGCCCGCCTGGCCGAAACCGACGCCAAGGCCCCCTACGCCGCCTTCATTGTGGAGCGCGACCGCCCGGGCTTCAGTAGCCGTGCCATTAAGGGCAAGCTCGGCGTGCGCGCCGGCAACACGGGTCAAATTTTCTTTGACAACGTGCGCATCCCGGCCAGCAATATGATCGGCCAGGAAGGCGACGGCTTTAAGGTGGCGATGAGCGCGCTGGATCATGGTCGCTACACGGTTGCCGCTGGTGCTGTGGGCATCATCACTGCGTGCATGGACGCCTGCTGCAAGTACGTCAACGAACGCAGCGTGCAGGGTGAGGTCATCGGCAAGAAGCAACTGGTGCAACAGATGATTGCCAAGATGGCGCGGGGCCGCGACATTGGCCGCCTGCTCTACTACC
Source organism: Chthonomonas sp. UBA2785 (assembly GCA_002352215.1). Lineage (GTDB taxonomy): Bacteria > Armatimonadota > Fimbriimonadia > Fimbriimonadales > Fimbriimonadaceae > JAHBTC01. The sequence continues at coordinate 226,891 of DEIB01000038.1, forward strand.
AAGTGGGGTGGATGAAGAACACCGGCAAGCGCCACACCCGCGAGGTGAGCATGGCCAAGTGGGTGAACTGCGAGGCTGCCTTCGAAGCCGCCAACAACGCGGTGGAAATCCACGGGGCGTACGGCTACTGTGATGAATTCCCGGTGGAGCGCTACTTCCGCAACTCGCGCGGGGCGATGATCTACGAAGGCACGCACGAGATCCACACGATCATGCAGGCCGAATATGCGCTGGGCTACCGAGAGGACAAGCCGATCGCGCGCACCCTGCCGACCTTCCCTTTCGCCTGAGCTGGATTTAGGCAAGGAGAAGCCCCCTTTTCCCATTTGGGATGAGGGGGCTTTTCTCTTTGCGAACCGGGCTTAGTTCACTTCGAGATAGTTGAGGTTCTCGCCGGTGATGGCCTCAAGCACGGCTTGGCCGGAACCATCCTCGTTCATGTCCCAAACCTGGCGCTCGGGCGTATCACGAACGTAGACGATCGAGTTGTCCGACCGATAAACCGGCACCCGCTCAGTATCGGTGGTATTCGTCAATTGGGTCTTGCCCGTGCCGTCGGCGTTCATCGACCACACGTTTCGAGCACCCCCGAAGTTACGGATATACACCAGCGATTGGCCATCGGGGCTCCAGCGGGCATCATCGTTCCCTTCCCCGGTATTCGGGGTGAGGCCCGCGCTAACGCCGCTTCCATCCATGTTCATGGTTCTGATCATGGGCCAACCTGCCGGACTAGACGAGAAGACGACCTTCGTACCCGCCGGGTTCACGTCGAGGTCAATCATGCCGCCACCAGCGGAGCCATCAAAGATGTTGACCACGCCCGTACCGTCCGGGTTCATGCTCGCAACTTGGTTGGTCAGGCTAATGGCAATGATCTTGGTGCCATCCGCGTTCCAATCGCCGAGGTAATGGCCGGTGATGTTCACGGGATTCGTGCCATCGGCGTTGATGACCACCATTGCTGTACCCGTGCCCATCAGGATCTTGGTGCCATCGGGGCTGACGCGCGGAGAAAACAGGCTGTCGGCCCCGGCATCATAAATCGTGCGCAGGGCCCCCGTGAGTTCGTTGCGAGCCACCAAGCGGCTGTCCGAGCGGATGAACAGAACTTCGCGCGTCGCACCTGAGCCCGTACTGCCGCCGCCTCCACAACCCGTCAATGTAAGCGCAAGTCCAACGATGGTTGCCGAAATCAGCAAGTTTCGCATACCGAAACGTTACCCCCCTCTGTAACGATTGGTGACATGAATTTGTAAGGAATTTGCCTAGCCCTGCATCCCCCGACCGTCTGGGTCAAACCCGGTTGCCCCCACGCAGAGGGCGGTAAAACAAGGCCCGAACCCCATGCGCAAAATCCTCGTGATCGGGAGCGGACCTATCATCATTGGACAGGCCGCCGAGTTCGACTACGCGGGCACGCAAGCCTGCAAGAGCCTCCGCGAAGAAGGCTACGAAGTCGTTCTCATCAATTCCAACCCCGCCACGATCATGACGGACCTGGAAACGGCGGACCGCGTCTACATCGAGCCGCTGACGCCCGAATTCTGCGAGCGCGTGATTGCCCGGGAGCGCCCCGACGGCCTTCTGCCCACTTTGGGCGGCCAAACTGGCCTCAACCTCGCCAGCCAACTTGCGCAGTTGGGCATCCTGGAAAAGTACAACGTCAAGCTCCTCGGCACCCCACTGGAGGCGATCCAGAAGGCCGAAGACCGCGAGCTTTTTCGCTCACTCATGCGCGAACTCCGCGAGCCCGTACCCGAGAGCTGGATTGTGGAAAGCGAAGCCGACCTGCAGGCCATCCTCGATGTCGTGCCCTATCCCTGCATCGTGCGGCCCGCTTACACCCTGGGCGGCACCGGCGGCGGCGTGGCCACGACCCGAGACGAACTCTGGGAAATCGGCCGCAAGGGCCTCAAGCTCTCCATGCGCAGCCAATTGATGATCGAGCGCAGTCTGCTGGGCTGGAAGGAGGTCGAGTACGAGGTCATGCGAGACCGCCTTGGGAACGTCATCACCATCTGCAACATGGAGAACCTGGACCCGATGGGCGTCCACACCGGCGACAGCATCGTGGTGGCCCCCAGCCAGACCCTGAGCGACGTGGAATATCACCTGCTGCGCACGGCTTCCCTTCGCATTATTGATGCGCTCGGCATCCAGGGGGGCTGCAACGTGCAACTGGCGGTAAACCCGGATTCGTTCGACTACTACGTTATTGAAGTCAACCCTCGGGTGTCGCGCTCCTCGGCGCTGGCGAGCAAGGCCACCGGGTACCCCATTGCGCGGGTCTCGGCGAAAATTGCCATCGGCCACACGCTGGATGAGATTGAGAACAGCGTGACCAAGACCACCAAGGCGTGCTTTGAACCGGCGCTGGACTACTGCGTGGTCAAGATTCCGCGCTGGCCGTTTGACAAGTTCGCCTCCGGCGACCGAGGCCTGAGCACCCAAATGAAGGCCACCGGCGAAGTCATGGCCATCGACCGCACTTTTGAAGCGGCTTTGCTCAAGGCGATTCGCGGGCTGGAAGTGAAGCAACGCGACCTCCGCCACGATGGCATGTCCGCGCTGGCGGATGATGATCTCAAGACGGCGGTGCGCCAACCAACAGACGAGCGCCTGTGGGCGCTGGCCGAAGCCCTGCGCCGAGGCTGGACGGTTGCCGAAGTGCGCCGCCTGAGCCGCGTAGACCTGTGGTTCCTAGAGAAGATCGAGGCGATGGTCCGCATGGAGCAGGCCCTGGTGCAAGCGGGGGCCGGAGCCACCGAAAATCTCTTAGAGGAGGCTTTGCGCATGGGATACAGCCCCACCGCGATTCTTGACTTGACCCAAGGCGGCGAGGCTGTCTCCGGGAAATTGGCCACTTTTGAGGGTATGTTTGCCTACAAGATGGTGGATACGTGCGCGGCCGAGTTTGAATCCGCCACTCCCTACTTTTACGCGACGGTGGCGGGGTCGAGCGACTTCGTGCAGCCCAAAACCCCCGCGAACTAACCCCGCATGATCAACTCGCTCCTTCTCTTTAGTGCTGCCCTCGTTCCCGGAACTCCGGTCGAGGATTTTGTGCAGGCGTTCGAGCAACGCCGCGCGGATGCCCCCGTGGAAAGCCCGGACCCGGCGATTGCCCGGGCGATGGAAATCGCCATCCGCAGCATTGAGAACAGCCAAGCCACGACCAGCGAGCAAGCCAACCAGGTTCTCATGCCCTTCCGGCAAGCGCTGGGCGGCGGGCAGATCCCGGCGGATTACTACCAAAACATCTCGGCCACGGTGCGCACCCGGGGAAGCGAGCGACTAGTGGCCATTCAAATGGGGGCGGCCTCGCGTCTTGCTCTCATCCATGCCGATGGCCGGCGCGGCAATTTACCGAGCGAATTCAACTGGATTTTCCAGGCCGAGCCCCTCGGCTACGCCCTCCCGGATAACTCCTGGCTGATCGCCGCTCCGCTCACCTCGCGGGACACCATGCGGATGCCCTATCGCCTCATTTGGGTGCGCCCGCAAGGCGAAACCTATGCCGTGACGGCCCGCTACGAGGGGGTGTGGGTGCGCGGCCACGTGCGCAACTTTGTGCAAGTGGACGATGGCGTGATGGTGGCCAACACGGTGGAGCCGCTTCGCTCCTTCCGCACTTCGCCGCAACTCGGAGCCCCGAGTTTGCAAGTGCGATGGCGGGTGCGCAATGGTACGCCCACCGAGCGCTCCGAAACTCGTGGTGACCTCGATCTACGACAGATCGACCAGTGGTGCCAGCAGGCATTCTCGGCCGCGACTCCCACGCTGGAGCAGGCCCGATTCTTGGCGGATGTGCCGGTGGGTGAAACCCTGCGATCCGTGCAACGCACCCAGGGAGAAGTGGTGCTGAACTTCGGACCGACTTTGCGGTTCCGAGTCGCCAATGGCAACGTGAGCTACGCCGGTCGCGCGGGCTAGCGTTTACGAGCGTAAAGACTCGACAAACTTGGCGAAGTAAGGGCGGGCATCCCAAGGGCCGGGCGCGGCTTCCGGGTGGTACTGGATGCTGAAGGCACGGGCTTCCTTCACCTCAATCCCTTCCACCGTACCGTCGTTCAGGTTCAGTTGCGTCACGCGGGCACCGGTGCCTTCCAGGGTCGCCGGGTCAATCGCGTAGCCGTGGTTCTGGCTGGTGATAGTGACGGTGCCTAAGTCGAGGTCCTTCACGGGGTGGTTAGCGCCTCGGTGTCCAAACGGCATCTTGTACGTGGTGCCGCCCACCGCCTGGCACAACAACTGGTTGCCCAGGCAGATGCCGAGGATGGGGATGTTCCCCAGCAAGTCGCGCACACACGCCACCGGGCCGGGCAAACGCGCCGGGTCACCCGGGCCGGGGCTCAGTAGCACTCCGTCCGGGTTCCACGCTAAGACCTCCGCTGCGGTAGCACTGTGCGGGAGCACCACAGTGCGGACCCCCACCGCCGCAAAGCGACGCAGGATGTTCCACTTTACGCCGCAGTCCAGCACGGCCACGGTGGCGCGGTAATCGCCTTCGGGGTTGAAGAGGTGCTCCTTCCCCGAGTAGCCCCACGCGTAGGGCGCCTTAGTGCTGACCAGCGGCACAAAATCCGTTTCGTCGTAGCTGGGGCGAGCCTGCAGAGCAGCGAAGGCTTCGTCCGGGTCGCCGTGGGTAATTACGGCGTTGGTCACGCCCTCGCCTCGAATGCGCTGGGTCACCGCCCGGGTGTCCACACCTTGGATGCTGGTGACGCCTCGATCCTTCAGGAACTGATCCAAGCTCTTGCGCGATCGCCAGTTGCTGGGGTGTTCGCACGCCTGGCGCACCACCACGGCACTCGGTTGCACGCGATCCGACTCAAAATCGTCGTCGTTGATGCCGTAGTTGCCGATCAGCGGATAGGTGAAGAGGACGATCTGGCCGGCGTAGGAGGGGTCGCTCAGAACTTCTTGGTAACCGGTCATGCCGGTGTTGAAAACCAGCTCACCAAAGGCCATTCCGGGGGCGCCGAGCGCCTGCCCCGGCCACCGGGAACCATCCTGAAGAACGAGCCACGCTTCCACTTCAGAACCGGACCATACCCCTTCGCCGGGGCCAGGTGTGGTCAGTTGGCCGGACGAATTGTGACCTTTGCGTCCGTTTCGGTTTTGAGTTCCAAAGTCGTGCCGGGGAGCGCCTCAATATTGCGCCCCTTCACCATGCCGCGAATGGTGCGATCCACCCCATTAGCAAGGCCTTCGAGCTCGCCAATCGCGCCCAGCGCCAGGGCCAGATCTACATTGCCCAGCGCCGCCACGTTGCCTTGCTGAATCGCGCGGAAAGTCTCTTCCAGCCCCGCTTGGCCTTGTTGCGCGCCGTTGATGGCGGCCTTGGTGTCTTCCAGGCCCAGCAGGTCGGCCAATTGGTCAAGTTCCTTGCCTTCGGGCAGTTTCCCAGCCTTCAGGGTCTCGCTCAGCTTCTTCAACGCCTCTTGCTTTTCCGGGTCACGCCACAGGGCTTCTAGGTTGGCCGCGGCATTCTTGATGTCCGTATTGGAGAGCGTGAACTCAAACTCCTGCGGCTTCAGACCCTCCAGGTTGATGAGGGTGCCGTCGAGGGCGGGGAGCGGTTCCAGGCTCACCACCAGGCGCGCTGGGCGGTTGGTCAGCGTGCCCATCACACTTCCGGCGCGGCTTTCTTTCACCGTGCCTTCCACTAGCGTGCCCTGCTTCGCCACCACATCGCCGGCGGCCGTTTTAAGGTCCTCAATCAGCAGAAACTTCACTTCGTCGCCCGGCTTGCTGCCACCCGACTCCAGAGGTGTCGCCAAAACGAGCTTAACGTCGGTGCCCGCAGGTACTTCCACCGTCTTCTTGGGCTTCAGCTGCTGCGAAACCGAGTTGATTCCCCCCGGTTGGCTAATAAGCCAGTAAGCGCCCGCCCCGACGGCGGCAGCGATGATAAACATCCCCAGTTGTTTGAGGGCCTTCACGTTAAGTTAAGACGTAGCGGCCCGCCCTTCGGGTTGCAAGCCCCGGGCTATGCTTAGTCGTCCGCGAAGTTCTGACGTCGCTTGCTGCGCCAGTAGTCTTCCTTGTCCTCGTTCGCCAAGCTCCAGAAGCGCGTGAGCGAGGGCTGGAAGCCCAGCAGCACCGTACCAGTAGCCCCGTTACGGTGCTTACCGACGATAATCTCGGAGACCTCGGTGTGCTCGGGATTCTCTTGGAAGTCCTCGCCCCCGCCTTCTTCCTTCTGCCGGTAGTACTCGTCGCGGTAGATAAAGGCCACGAGGTCGGCGTCGGCTTCAATGGAGCCCGATTCGCGTAAGTCGCTGAGTTGCGGGCGCTTGTTCGGCCTCTTCTCCACTTCGCGGCTGAGCTGAGAAAGGGCGATGACGGGCACTCGTAGTTCACGCGCCATCAGCTTAAGCCCCCGAGCGATTTCCGATACCTCTTGCACGCGGTTATCGCTGCCCCGCTGAGCCCGCATGAGCTGGAGGTAGTCCACGATTACGAGAGCCAGCCGCCCGCCTTGGGGGTCCAGTTCGTCGCGGCGCACCCGGTCATCCAGGTCCATCTGCAAGCGGCGGCACCGCGCAATCATGTCGAGAGCGCTGAGCTGAGAGGTGTCGTCAATAAAGATCGGCAGGCTCACCAACTGCTCGGCGGCTACGATGATCTTGTCGTAGCTCTCGGTGGAGAGTCCCGTGCGGCGCATGTCCTCAATCGGCACGGTGGAGAGCATCGAAATCAGGCGCTGCACCAGTTGCTCGCCCGGCATTTCCAAGTTAAACACGGCCACCGCGCCGTTGCCTGTGCGCGCAATGTTCATGGCGAAATTCATCACCAAAGAGGTCTTCCCCATCGCCGGGCGAGCGGCCAGAATCACCAAGTCGCCGGGACTAAAACCGGTGGTGAGACGGTCCATGTCTGGGTAGCCCGTCGTCAGGCCGGCCACCGCCCCGGTGCTCGACATCAGCGCCTCAATGCCATCAAAGAACCGATTGGCGAACATGCTGAGCGGCTGGAAGTAATCCGCCCGGTCGCCGGCTTTGAGGTCGTAAACCAGCTTCTCCGCGGTTTCCACCTTCTTGTCGATGCTGGAGTTGGGGTCGAAAACCACTTTATGGATCTCGGCGCTGGCCTCCAGCAAGCGCCGCAGCTTCGAGCGGTCGCGGACGATGCGGGCATAGTCCACTGCGCTGGCCGCGCTCGGCACGTCGTCCACCAGGCGCACCAGATACGACACCCCGCCGATGTCCTCCAGGCGACCATTGGACATCAGCGTGTCACGCATCGTCACCAGGTCCACCGTCATGCGACGGCGCACCAGTTCGATCATCGTCGAATAAATCTCTTGGTGGACCGGCAAGTAGAAGTGGTGCGGTTCCAGCACCTGCGAGACTTCTTGCACCGCCGTGGCGCTCAGCATCATGGCGCCCAAGACGGCCATCTCGGCTTCTTCGTTATGAGGAGGCACGCGATCTTGCAAATCCGCCATGGGGATTTCACTATGCCCCAAATCTCGGCTCGCCTCAGCGCTCCGTAGGGCAAGGACTTCTAGATTTTCGGGGAAACCCCGGGGAAAGGTGGCGCGTCATTGAACTCGTATGGCTTTGACGACCACTCTTCTTGCTCTTGCGCTCCAAGGTGCTGCGGCGCACCCCGGCGGACTTACCTCCCTGGCCGAGCGCCCGGACAGCCGGGTGATTGCCTCCGCGGGCTGGGACAACGCCATCCGCGTGTGGAAGATGCCCGAGGGCACCCTGCTGCGCACCCACCGAGGGCACACGGATCACATCACCGGCCTGGCCTATAGCGGCGACGGCAAGATCCTGGTGAGCAGCAGTGGCGACGGCACCATCCGCGTGTGGGATGGCGAGAGCAACCGGGCCCTGGGCAGCATCCGGGGTGGTACGAGCTTCTTGAGTGGCGTGGGCATCTCCCCCGATGGCCGGACGATTTTTGCCTCGGGCTACGATAACCGCGTGAAGAGCTGGCGCTGGCCGAACCCGGGCAGCCCGGTGGTGCACATCCAGATGCCGAGCGACGCCTACGATATGGCGCTGAGCAGCGATGGCCTTTACGTGGCCGCCGTGGGGCCGGATGCGGGCATTCGGGGGACCGCTACGCGCACCCGCAACGCCGTGCCGCCCAACGATTTTGAAGGCCAGGCCACGCGGGTCAAGTTCCAGCGCGGCGGCCACTGGGTGGTGGCGTCGACGATGGGCGAACAGGTCTTGGGCTGGAATCTGCTGGATGGGAAGACTTTCAACGTCAGCGTGCCGGGGCGCGGGCAGGACGCCGACTTTGTGGGCAACACCCACCTGGCCGTTGTGACCTACGACCGCCAACTCATCCTGATTGAACGCGAGGAGTATCGCATTGAGTCTCGCCTCACGATCCCGGGCACCGACGGCCTCGACACCGTATTGATCTCGCGGGACCAGAAGCACGCCTTCATCGGGGACTACCAGGGCCGTTTGTTCCGGGCTGCACTGGGCGATGCCTGGGGCCAAATCGTCGAGATCAAGCCGTAACCGATAAACTCCGGGGACATGCTTTTGCGGGTCTCCGGGGTTGCCAAATCCTACGGGGCGGACGTCATTCTGGACGACGCCTCGTTCTTTTTGGGTCCCCGCGAGAAGGTGGCTCTGGTGGGCCGCAACGGCACCGGCAAGACCACCCTGCTCAAAATCCTGACCGGCCAGGAAACGGCCGACCAGGGCACCATCACCGCCAGCCCCGGCATGCGGATTGCCTATTTGCGGCAGAACGAGGCCGTGACCCCCGGCTCCACTGTGCGGGCCGAGGCCGAGCGCGGTCTGGGAGAGCGCCTGCACCTGCGCGACCGCTACGAAGAAATTGCAGCCTCATTAGAGCGCGGCACGGCTGAGGAGGGGGCGCTGGAAGAGTTCCATGAACTCGGCGAGCGCTTGGCCGACTTGGAAGCCTTCGGCACCGAAAACGACCTGCGCTCGGTGCTAGACCGGCTGGGTTTCACGCCCGAAGACGACGACAAGAGCACCGACACCCTGAGCGGTGGCCAACGCACGCGCTTGGCCCTGGCCCGAATGTTGTTGGAAGAGCCCGATCTGCTCATCCTGGACGAGCCGACCAACCACTTGGACCTCAGTGCCACCGAATGGCTGGAAGCCTGGGTGGCGCGCTACCCCGGGGCGGTGCTGCTGGTCAGCCACGACCGCACGTTCCTTGAGCGCACCGCCGAGCGGTATCTCGAAATTCGAGATCGGCGGGTTTTTGCCTACGACGGCCCCTACGCGCAGTACCGACGCCTTCGGCAAGAAGATCTCGACCGGCAAGCCCAAACCGCCGCCCGGCAAGCCGCCGAAATTGCCCAGTTAGATGAGTTCGTGCGCCGGTTCATCAACAGCCAGCGCACCGCCGAAGCGCGCGGCCGCCGCAAGAAGATGGAACGGCTGATGGCCGAGCAGGTGCAAGCCCCCACCCAAGAGGCGGGCCTGCATTTCGACTTCAGCAAGGTCGCGCGCAGCGGCGACCAGGTTTACGTCTGCGAGAAGCTGCAGGTGGGTCACGACGGCTTGCCTCTGGCCCCTGCCCTGGATTGGACGGTGCGGTACGGCGAGCGCTGGGGCATCATCGGCGAGAACGGGGCCGGCAAATCCACCCTACTTAAGACAATGGTGGGCGCGCTGGACCCGGTGACCGGAGCCGTGCGCACCGGCAGTGGGGTGAGCCTGGGCTACTTCACCCAGGATGCCGTGCAGTTCGACGGTGAGGACACGCCGCTGGATTACATGGTGTGGGAATGCGGCCTGGATGTGGGGCCGGCGCGGGATGTGCTGGCCAAGTTCTTGTTCACGGGTGATGACGTGTTCAAGCCGATTTCCGCCTTGAGCGGCGGTGAGCGGAACAAGCTACAGTTAGCCGCCCTTACCATCGCACAACCGAACTGCTTGGCCCTGGACGAGCCTACGAACCACCTCGACATGGACAGCCGCGAGGCCTTGGCCAACGTGCTGAAGCAGTTCCCCGGCACCTTGCTTTTGGTGAGCCACGACCGGTGGCTGCTGGGCCAGCTTGCGGATTCGGTGTTGGATGTGCGCCGGAGCGGTACTCGACAGTTCTCCGGCGGTTTCGCCGACTACATGAGCCGCCGGGATGACCTACCCGCCCCGGCCCCCAAGAACGCCAAAGCCGCCCCCACCGAAGCCCCGGCTCCCGCGCTCAGCCCCCGCGAACTCAGCAAGGAGATCGGACGGCAGGAGAAAGCGGTGCAAGAGGCGGAACGCGCCGTGGAGCACTGGGAAGGCGTGGTCGCCCAGATCAACCGCGACCTCGAGAACCCCAACCCGGACGAAGTGGCGGCGCTTTGCGAGCGCCACGAAGCGGCCCAAAACGCCCTTGCCCGGGCGATGGACGACTGGGCGGAATCGGCCGTGCGATTGGCCGAACTCGAAGCGATGCGCGCCTAAACCACGTGGAAGGCGGGTGCCGACCGCAGAGCCTCGAACAATCGGTTCAAACACCCCGCCTGCCACTGCACGTTGGTGGTGCCAAAGGCCGCCACGGCGTTGATCTCCTTGCTCAAGCCACTCAACGCCAATAGCGTTTCGTCGGGCAATTCGAGGTCAAAGTAGGCTTCCACGCTCCGCACAATGTCGTCGTCGGTGGCGCGGGGTCGCCCAGCAACAAACTGCACAAAGCGCCGCATGGTGCCGCCGGGGTGCCACTGGCCGCTCCCCTTCGGTTCCTCGTTGAACGAGAATGCGAGCCCATAGCGCGAGCGGTGGACCATGCTGCTGGTGCTCACCCAGCCCGGCCCCCAATCCCAGCCCGCCACACTGGGCGGACGGTAGAGCTCCATCCCCTGCTGCACGCAGTGGTAGTGAATGGCCCCCACCACTTGCCACCAGGGTTCCTGGATGCCATCGGTCGGCCCGCCCGGGTTGAGGGTTTGTCGGGCGTCTTCGTCTTGTCCAAAGGCTCGGCCAATGGAGATTGTCCACTCGATGGGCGAGAGAACGCGCGCCCGCCCCGGCGCCCAGAACGAATCGAGGGTGGTCATGGCCCGCAACACCGCCCGCACGTCCCCGCCGGTCTTGGTGTAGGTGGACACCAGGTGGTCAAGGTCGCGGCTGGGCGGCGTGCCGCCCACAAAGAAGTCCCACAGCTTGCCGCACATGTGTTTCGCGGTGAGCGGGTGATTGGCCAGGTGCCGCGCCAGCTCTTGCCAGCCGAACTTCCCTTTCAGCCCGACCACGTTCTTCTCGCCGTCGTCGTGGAACACGGGCACAAACCCCACGCCAATCAGCGGGCGTTGCTCCTTGATCATCCGGCCCAGGCGCTCCTTGTACGTGGTGCCGCTGCCCCAGGTGTCATCAGTGATGATGAGACCGGTCAAGGCACGCGCCGCGTCTCGCACTTCCTCTTCCGAATAGGTGCCGATGCCGACCGAATAAAGCTCCAGTAGTTCGCGCCCCAGGTTTTCGTTGGGGTTGCCGCGTCGGTTCTGCTCGGCGTTCAGTTGAAGCACCAGCGCCGGACTCAAGATCATGAGTTCCAGCACCTGCGGGAACTTCATCCCGGCCACCATGCGGAGCATTTCGAGGTGGTGGTACCAGGCCAGCCCGTGCTCCACGTCGTTGGCCGTCACCGCAAAGTGGTCGAGATAGAACAGCGCCAGCTTTTCGCGCACCGGGTCGGGCGAGGTGAGCAGGTGGTGGATATGGTGGCCGATGAAGCGATAAAAGCCCGGCTCGGCGTCTTCTTCCGGCTCCATCTTGTAGGCGCACCGGATCATCGGAAAGTCTTGGCTGGGCACGGGGCCAAAGCCTAGGAGCGCGTCCAGCGCCTTCTCGTAGCCCATCGAGGCGTAGCGGTCCACCTCGCGGGCACCGCCGCCCAGCCCAAAACGTCGCACCAAAACGCCGACCCGATCTCGCGCCTGCATGCTTGCATTGTACGACGAAAAGTCGCGGATTGGGCCCTGATTCTTACGGTCCCAGCTGGCGGGACTCTCGCCCCTCAAATTAGCACTCTCGCCGCTATACTGCTAATCAATCGGGGACTTCCCCGAAGGACAAAAAATGACACTTCAACCGTTGCAAGATCGCATTGTTGTTGAACCCGCGGCGAAAGAAGAACGCACGGCGGGCGGCATCATCCTGCCGGACACCGCGCAGGAGAAGCCTCTGAAGGGCACCGTGACCGCCATCGGTCCGGGCAAGACGCTGGACAGCGGCACTGTGGCCCCGATTGACATCAAGGTGGGCGACGTGGTGCTGTACGGCAAGTACAGTGGCACCGAAGTGAACGTGGGCGGCAAGGATGTCATCATCCTGCGCGCTGACGACGTGCTGGCGGTGCTGGAAAACGCAACCGTAGGAGCGGCCAACTAACATGCCGGCCAAGGATCTGCGATTCAGCAATGACGCCCGCAAGGCGCTGGAAGCCGGCGTCGACAAGCTGGCGAACGCCGTGAAGGTGACGCTGGGCCCCCGGGGTCGCAACGTCATCCTCGAGCGCAAGTTCGGCAGCCCGACCGTCATCAACGACGGCGTGACCATTGCCAAGGAAATCGAAGTCGAAGACCGCTTTGAGAACATGGGCGCCCAGCTCATCCGCGAAGTCAGCAGCAAGACCAACGACATCGCGGGCGATGGCACCACCTCCTCGGCGGTGCTCGCGCAAGCCATCTTCAAGGAAGGCGCACGCAACGTGGCCGCCGGTAGCAACCCGATGCAGATCAAGCGCGGGATTGACCTGGCCGTGGAAGCCATTGTTGAAAACCTCAAGTCGTTCAGCGTGGACGTCAGCGGTCGCAAGGGCATGGCCGAAGTGGCTACCATCAGCGCCAAGGACGTCACCATCGGCGAACTCGTGGCGGAAGTCATCGAACGCGTCGGCAAGGACGGCGTCGTGACCGTGGAAGAAAGCAAGAGCGCCGAAACCACGTTCGACCTGGTGGACGGTCTGCAGTTTGATAAGGGCTACATGAGCCCCTACTTCGTCACCGACCCGAACCGCATGGAAACGGTGTTCGAAAGCCCGCTCATCTTGTTCTACGAGAAGAAGCTGAGCAACGTGCAGGACATCCTGCCGCTGCTGGAGAAGGTGCTGCGCATGGGCAAGCCGCTCGTGATCGTCGCCGAAGACGTCGAAAACGAATGCCTCGCCACCCTGGTGCTGAACCGACTGCGCGCCAATCTGCCCGTGGCGGCCGTGAAGGCGCCGGGATTCGGTGACCGACGCAAGGCGATGCTGGAAGACATGGCCATCGTCACCGGCGGTCAGTTCATCAGCGAAGACCTCGGCCTCAAGCTCGAGAATGTCCAGCCGGACATGCTCGGCAGCGCCGACAAGGTCGTCATCACCAAGGATTCGACCACCATCGTGGGCGGCAAGGGCGACAAGGCGCTCATTGACGGCCGCGTGAAGCAGATCGAAGCCCAAATCGAGCGCACGGACAGCAACTACGACAAGGAGAAGCTGCAGGAGCGCCTGGCCAAGATTCGCGGCGGCGTCGCCGTTGTGAAGGTTGGTGCGGCCACCGAGACCGCGATGAAGGAGCGCAAGGCCCGCGTGGAAGACGCGCTGGCGGCGACCCGCGCGGCCCTGGAAGAAGGCATTGTGCCGGGCGGCGGTGTCGCCCTGGTGCGCGCCGGTTCGGTGCTCGATAACCTCAAGGTGGATGGCGACGAGAAGATCGGCGTCAATATCATCCGCCGCGCCATCGAAGCTCCGCTCCGCACGATCTCTGAGAATGCGGGCGTGGAAGGCAGCGTCGTGGTGGAGCGCGTGAAGAGCGCCAGCAATGCGAAGGAAGGCTTCAATGCGGCGACCCTGCAGTACGAAGACCTGATGGCCGCCGGTGTGGTGGACCCCACCAAGGTGGTTCGCATCTGCCTGCAGAACTCTTCGTCCATTGCCGGCCTGCTGCTGACGACCGAAGCCGCGATTGCGGAAATTCCGGCGACGGAAGACGAAGGCCACGGCCACCATCACCACTAAGCCTCCTTCGGCTTGGTAAGCATTCACCCCCGGACTCGTGAGAGACCCGGGGGTGTTTTTCGTTAGTCTTCGGTGAGGACGCGCTGCGCGATCACAGTGGAGCGCGATGGCGCCACCAGGCTGTTGTCGGGCACATCGCGAAGCACCGTCGAACCGGCGCCAATCACGCAGTTTTCGCCCACGGTCACGCCCGCCCCGATCATCGTGCGGGTGGCGACCCAGGTGCCGCGTTTTATCAAGATCGGCTTATTGGCATACGCCATCGTGCGGCTGCGGATGCTGTGGCTGGCGGCCGCGATGTACACGTCGTGACCGAGTGAAACATGGTCCTCGAAGGTCACGGGTTCTAGGTTGAGGATTTCACACCGCTCGCCGATCCAGCAGTGGTCGCCGATGGTGAGCTTCCAGGGCATGTGGATGTTCACCCGGTTGCGCATCACCAGCCCCTTGCCGACTTTTGCGCCGAACAGACGCAACAGCGAAGCCTTGATACGGCTAGGCCACGGCCAGGGGGAAAGGAAAAACCAGATCTTGATAAACTGCCATGCCACCTCCTTGAGGAACGAGGCCCCGCGATCAAAATCACCGGGGGTGAAGAGGTCGTTCCTTACGCCTTGATATTCGCCTTCTTGCGGGGTGCGGGGCTCCATGCGTCTTGCTTTCCTTGCGCAATCATTATGCCAGCCTGGGGCTTACCCCGTATTTCCACCAGGAGTTTGAAGAGAAATTGCGGGGATTTCACAAAAATCCTCTCACTTAACCCAAATTCGTTGTAACGCGAACTAAAATATCCGTTAGTCAAGGTGCGGGTTCATTGGGCCCGCCCGGGATGGAATGCAATGAAGCGGTTTTTACTTGCCTCCGGTGCACTCGCGGTGGTCGCGGCGTCGCCTGCCCTCTCGTTCAACTTCAATTTTGCCAGTGGCACTCCCGCCCAGGCGCAAGCGGCTTTTATCACCGCTGGGAACCAGTGGTCGGCGCTGTTCAACGATCCGATCACGATCAACTACAACGTGGGTACGGTCAACTCGCCGGGTGGCTTCCTTGCCGCTGCCGGTAGCAACAGCCAGGTGATCAGTTACACCAACGTGCGCAATGCCATGATCGCCGACGCCACCAGCGCCGCCGACATCCAGGCCAACAGCACCCTCGCGGCGGGCTCTACGTTCAGCGCGCAGAGCAACTACTTCAGCGACATTGGCGGCTCGGCCACGCTCGGCACGGTGAACCTCCAGTTTATGGACATCAACCGCGCCACCGCGAAGGCCCTTGGCCTCCGCCCGGCCAACGATCCGGGCCTGGACGCGACGCTCACCATGAACATCGCCTACTCGTTTGACTACAACCCGAACGACGGCATCGCGGCAGGCTCCTACGACTTCGTTGGCATTGCCGCCCACGAAATTGGTCACGCTCTTGGCTTTGTCAGTGGTGTGGACTATGTGGATGGCCTGGCCGCCGGTTCGAACACGAGTACCCAATTCGCATGGGCCAGCAACCTGGACCTGTTCCGCTACTCGGGTGCGGGCGTTCGCAACCTGGCGGCCGGCAACGCGGCCAAGTACTTTTCCATTGACGGCGGCCTGACCACGAACACGATTCTGTTTTCGAACGGGGTGAGCCGAGGCGATGGGCGCCAAGCGAGCCACTGGAAGGATGGTCTTGGCATCGGCATCATGGACCCCACGGCCGGTCAGGGAGAGCTCTTGGCCATCACCGCGAATGACATCACCGCCATGGACGTGATTGGCTTCAATCGCACGGCGGTGCCAGAGCCGTTCAGCATGGTGGCCATGGGTGCGGGGCTGCTGGCCCTCGCTCGATGCCGCCGCAAGAACTAAATCCGCTTGCGTTGAGCAACAAGAAAGCCTCGTTCCCAATAGGGCGCGAGGCTTTCCATTTAAGGTGTAGCCGTGACTAGCGGCGGAGGATTTCGGTAATGATGACGCCCACCGCGAGAAAACTGATGGCATACGCCGCGACCAAGATACGAAACGCCCGGCGGCCCATGGGGTGGCAAAAGTTGATGACCCGCTCTTCGGGGTGGCTACGTCCGCCCAGCATCCGACAGGGCACCCACAGGCGTTGGTCTCCAAAACCGAAGTACCACTTGCCACGCCACGATCGAGGATCTTGCCATACCACGAGGTTGGCTTGCTTATAACTCTGGATGAGCTCTCGGCCCAAGCGGCTCCCCACCGCAATGGTCTGCGGCTCATAAATCAGTGGTTCCTGCGCCATATCCTCGTAAAATTATCGGGAGGGGGGCGGCCTGGGCTCAGGGACGTTCGGGCCCGTTGGGCTCACTTCCCTGCCTTTTCCTGCCTGAATCGGGCATAATTCTCTTGCTCTGCCAAAGACC
The DNA here is from genome assembly GCA_002352215.1 of Chthonomonas sp. UBA2785. GTDB lineage: Bacteria > Armatimonadota > Fimbriimonadia > Fimbriimonadales > Fimbriimonadaceae > JAHBTC01. The sequence continues at coordinate 243,203 of DEIB01000038.1, forward strand.
GTTGGCTCTTCTCGATGAGAAGACTAAGCACCTCCGGGTGACCAACGTAGGACGAGGAAAGGAAAAAACGATTTTGCGGCCACCCGGCCGTGCGTTGACCCTGGCTCTTCCGCGTCGGATGGCCAGGGTCACTTGCTTAAGAGGCAAACAAAACTATGCCCACCGCTGCAAAAGCTCAGGTTATTGATCAAACCAAGGAGAAGTTTGAGCAGGCGACGGGCGTTTTCCTCACCGAGTATCGCGGTCTGACCGTGCAGGATATGCAAAACCTGCGCGCCAGCCTGCGAGAAAAGGGTGGTGAGTTGAAAGTCATCAAGAACACCTTGTTCCGCAAGGCCCTCGGCGAAACCGCCGATGCGCTAACCGAGGAACTGGGCAGCGGCCCGACCGCTTTCGCTTTCGTCTACGAAAACGAAACGGACTGCGCCAAGATCCTGGTGGATTACACGAAGACGAACAAAGCGTTCGTCGTCAAGGGCGGATTGCTCAACGGGAAGATCATGGACGCGCAAGCGGTCGAGAACTTCTCCAAGCTTCCCCCGCGCGATCAACTCATTGCTATGGTCATTGGCGCCGTGGCCGCTCCGCTCAGCACGCTGGTCGGTACGGTCGAAGCGATTTACGCCCAACCCATTCGGGTGATTGGTGCTGTGGCCGACAAGGTGGCTGAAGGCGGTGGACCCGTCGCAGCCGAAAGCGCTCCCTCTGCCCCCGCTTCGGAAGAAGCCCCGACCCCCGAGGAGACCTCGGAAACCGAATAAAGGACCAAAGCAATGGCAAACGTTGTTGAAGAAATCATTGAGAAGATCAGTGGCCTGACCGCGCTCGAACTGAGCGAACTGAAGACGGGCCTGGAAGACAAGTTCGGCGTGACCGCGGCTGCTCCCATGGGCATGCCGATGATGATGCCGGGCATGATGGGCGGTGGCGGCGATGCTGCTCCGGCCGAAGAAAAGACGTCCTTCGACGTCGTCCTGGCCGATGCCGGCGGCAACAAGCTGCAGGTCATCAAGGTCGTGAAGGAAGCCACCGGTCTGGGCCTGAAGGAAGCCAAGGACCTGGTGGATGGCGCTCCCAAGCCGGTCAAGGAAGGCGTGGGCAAGGCCGAAGCCGACGACCTGAAGGCCAAGCTCGAAGAAGCTGGCGCCAAGGTCGAAATCAAGTAACCTCGGTTACTGACCAACTACAGAATGGCCTGTCTCCCTCGGGGGCAGGCCATTTTTCTTTTGCTTACCGAAAGCTGTCGACAGAAACAAAGAACCCCGAGTGATTTCTCACACGGGGCTTTCTTGGTCTTTAACGTTCGGTAACTCGTGGTTACTTGGCGTTGCGGCGGCGGCGAGCCAGCGCCAGCAGACCGGCACCCATGGCAACCATGGAGAACGGTTCCGGCACAGCACCAGCGACAACGTTGCCCGGGCCACCACCAATGCCCGCTTCGTAGCGGCCAAAGTTGGTATTACCGAAGCCTGTCACCACAGCGTAGTACTGGGTGTTGGCCGTAAGGTTCAAGCCGCCATTGTTGAAGTTCGAACTGTCACCTGCGTTGATGCGGGAAGCATTCAACCCTCCACCAGAACCGGTGAGAACCGTAAAGGAACCGGTGAAGTCATCGTCGCCATTCTTCAGGTCTGTCAGCGCAGCCGCCGGATTCCATCCCGCGCCATAAGCGAGGGCGTAGGTGTCCCATCCCGTGGAGAGAACTTCCATGGTGTAAGTTCCCGAAGCAGTCACGTAGAACGGCTGAACTTGGAACGGCACGGCCGTACCAACGCCGGAAAGACCAGTCATGCTGGACGGGCGGTTGAAAGTGGGCTGGCCAGTAGTGTCGCCATTCCAGAGTAGATTCGCAGCGTTAGCGCTGGCGACCACCGTCACAGCACACGCAACAAGCATGAATTTGTTCATTGTAATGATCCGTCTAGGGCACACCTAGACACTGTGATATTACCCAGGGCCATCAGCCCCTATGTCAAGCAAATCCTCGAACGAAACCGAAACTCCCGCAAAAACACGGGGGCGGGCATGCGCCCGCCCCCACTGCTCGACGACAAAAACCCGCCTTAGTCGTTGACCTTGACGAGGTCGTAGGCTTCCACCACGTCCCCTTCGGCGAAGTCTTCCCAGCCCTGGAACTTGATGCCGCAGTCCTGGCCCGCAAACATCTCACGCACGTCCTGCTTCACGTTCCGCAGGGAGTGCAGTTCGCCCTCGAAGACGATCTCTTCGCCACGCTTCACGCGCACCTTGTCATTGCGGAAGATGCGCCCATCCGTGACGTGCGAACCGGCCACCTTGCCCGCCTTGGTGAGCTTGAACACCGCGCGGATCTCGACGGTGCCGTGGTAGTCCTCTTCGAACTTCGGCTCCAGCATCCCCTTCAACGCCTTCTCGATATCCTCGATCAGCTCATAGATGATGGAATAGGTTCGGATTTCGACCTTTTGCCGCTCGGCTTCGCTCTTCGCTTTCGTTTCGGGCTTCGCGTTGAAGCCCACCACCAAACCGTCGCTGGCGCTGGCCAGCAGGATGTCGCTTTCGGTGATGCTGCCCACGCCCGCGTGAAGCACGCGCACGCGCACCTCGGGGTGCTCCAGCTTGTCCAACAAGCCACGCACGGCTTCGACACTGCCCTGCACGTCGGCCTTCACGATGATGTTGAGGTCCTTGACGTCTTCTTGCGCGGAAAGTGACTTGAGGTCTTGCAGCGAGAACTTCTTCTTGGGCTTGGTCAGCTCACGGGCGCGCTGATCTTGCACGCGTTGGGTCACCAGGTCGCGCGCTTCGCGCTCGTCGGCCATCTGCTCCACCTTGTCCCCGGCGCCCGGTACATCGTCCAGACCCAGAATCTCGACCGGCATCGAGGGGCCGGCCTCTTTCATCCGCTCGCCCCGATAGTCGGTCATGGCTTTGATCTTGCCCATCGTGTTGCCGGCGACCACGATATCGCCCACGCGGAGGGTGCCCTGTTCCACCAAGATCGTGGCGACCGGGCCTCGCCCGCGCTCCATCTTGGCTTCAATGACCACGCCCTTCACGTCGCCTTTCGGGTCGGCGCTCAGCTCCATCACGTCGGCTTGCAGCAGAATCATCTCGAGCAAGTGCGGCACGCCTTCGCCGGTCATCGCCGAGACGTTACAGGTAATGATTTCCCCGCCGTAGGCTTCGGCAATCAGTTCGTACTGCATCAGTTGCTGCAGCACACGGTCCGGGTTGGCGTCCGGCTTGTCAATCTTGTTGACGGCAACGATGATCGGCACGCCCGCGTTCTTCACGTGGCTAATGGCTTCAATCGTTTGCGGCATGATGCCGTCATCGGCCGCGACCACCAGGATGGCGATGTCGGTGACCTGCGCCCCGCGGGCTCGCATGGCGGTGAAGGCCGCGTGGCCCGGAGTATCGAGGAACGTGATGACACCTTCCGGCAGCTCGACCTGATAGGCGCCGATGTGCTGGGTGATGCCCCCGGCTTCCTTGGCCGCCACATTGGCGCGGCGGATGTAGTCCAGCAGACTCGTCTTGCCGTGGTCAACGTGGCCCAGAATCGTCACAACGGGCGGACGCTTCGGCGCACCCTTTTCCGTCGGGGCGGCCTTCTTTTCGACCTTGGCTTCCACCCATTGAATCTGGAATCCGAATCCGTCGGCCAACGCTTCGGCCTGATCATCCGGGAGTTTGTTTGTTAGGGTCGTTCGAAGCTTCATCTTGAGCATGAGGTGCTTCAGAACGTCATTGTCGGCCACGCCCATGGCTTGACCAATCTCGTGCGGGGTTCGGCCCCGCTCCAGCATCAGGGTGCTGCCATCTTGCGAGGACAACGCATCGCGCAGCAGTTCAATGACATCGTCATCGACGCTCGCCTTGCCCCCTGCCACCTCGACTCCAAGCTCGGTTAATGCCGCTTGCACGGCCGCCGCATTGCTGCTCAGCCGTTTGGCAAGGTCGGAAATCGAAATGTGTTCGCTCATATTGGTTGTTTGTTTCAAATTGATGTTAGATCGTTTGCGGTATCTCGTCGGGGCTGATTGGTCGTTTGAGAGCCCTCGCCAGCCGCGCCGGCTCCATCATGGCCGCCTGGCAGGTCTCCGGGCAGGCATACGCAGAGCGGCCCACACCCCGGTGTCCCCATACGAGGGTTTTACCTTGGGGGTGAGACCGCAACCGGAGGAGTTCCCGTTGCGGTCGTCGGGTCTTGCAGACCACGCATCGCCGCACGGGTTCACTCATTCTTCGGCAGCCTTCTCCGCAGTCTTTTCCGTCGTCGCTCCGGCTTTCGCTTCGCGCTCTTCCGCGGCCTGCGCATCGCTGCGGATGTCAATCTTCCAATCCGTCAGGCGGGCGGCCAGGCGCACGTTTTGTCCGCCGCGTCCGATGGCCAGGCTCAGCTGGGTTTCCGGCACGATGACGTAAGCGCTGCGCTCTTCTTCGTTCAGGGTGATGGTGTTCACCTTAGCCGGGCTGAGAGCGTTGATGATGAAGGTCTTGGGGTCCTCGCTGTAGGGCACCACGTCGATCTTCTCGGGTCGCAGTTCTTCCATGATCGCTTGGACTCGCGCGCCGCGCGGGCCCACACAAGCCCCCACCGCGTCAATGCGCTCGTCGTGGCTCAGCACGGCAATCTTGCTGCGCTGCCCCGGTTCGCGACTGACGGACATGATCTCGACCACGCCTTCGGCCACTTCCGGCACTTCCAGTTCCACCAGCTTGCGCAGCAGGTTGGGGTGGCTGCGGCTGACGATCACTCGGAACCCGCGATAGCCTTCGTCCAGCTTCAGCACAAAAACGCGCAGGCGCTCGTTGGCGCGGTAGTCGTCCCCGTTCACTTGCTCACGCTTCGGCAGTTCGACTTCCGTGCGGTTCACCTGGATCAGCACCGAAGACTCGTCGCGGCGCGTGACCGTACCGGTCACCACTTCGCCCACGAGGTCATGGAATTGCTCCAAAACCTTGCGCTGCTCCACTTCGCGGATCTTTTGCGACAACACTTGCTTGAAGGTTTGCGCAGCTATGCGTCCGAAGGTGCTTGTATCGATCTCGAACGACATAAAGTCGCCGATCTCGGCATCCTCGCGGTACTTGCGGGCCACATCCAGGCTCACTTGCGTGGCCGGTTCCAACACCTCGCCCACCACTTCTTTGTCCACCACGGCACCGCTCTTCTTGGTGGGATCCAATCGGACGGTGACTTCGCTCTGGACACCCTTGAACTTTTGGTACGCAACGGCCAAGGCAAGTTCAAGTTCTTGCTTCAGCTCCTCTACGGGAATTTCGCGTTCCTGGGCGACTTGTTTTAGTTCTTGTACAATATCCACTGCGCACTCCCGGTCATCTCCACGCATGTCCAGTTACGAACAAAAAAGAGGCCAGCCAGCGGGCTGCCTCCTGCGTTGCGAGACGTCCGATTTCCTTTCATTATACACTCCGGGGTGCGGGTAAGCGTTCGAATGGCGACCTACAATGTGACCGTAACGGGACTTGAGTTCTATGGCCACCACGGCGTAAGTGCCGCTGAGCGCGAAGTGGGCCACTGGTTTGCCGTGGATTTGGACCTTTTGGTGGTGGGCAACGGACCCCTGACCGATGAACTAACGGACACCGTAGACTACGGCGCGGCGGCTCGGGTCGCGCACGAGATTGGCACCAGCACCTCCTACCGATTGGTCGAACGACTGGCCCAGCACATGGGGGAGGCTGTTTTGGCCCAATTTGACCTTGTCCAGGCCGTTGAAATCACTCTCGATAAGCTCGCGCCCCCCGTCAGTGTGCCCGTTCGCAGCACTGGTGTGCGCCTCGTCGTAACGCGGACCGTAGAATAGAGGCGTGGAACGAATCCTTCTGGCCGCCCCGCGTGGCTTTTGCGCGGGAGTTGCCTTTGCCATCGAGGTCGTAGAACTGGCCCTGAAGGTCCACGGGGCGCCGCTCTATGTGCGGCACGCCATTGTCCACAACGAGCATGTGGTTCGCAAATTTGAGGCTCAGGGCGTCATCTTCGTCGAAGATGTGAATGAAATCCCTGAGGGTTCGGCGGTTGTCTTTTCGGCCCACGGTGTTTCTCCGGCCGTGCGAGCGACGGCGAAGGCGCGAAATCTGACGATCATTGATGCGACATGCCCTCTGGTGACCAAGGTGCACAACGAGGCCCGCCGGTTTGCCGAAAAGGACTACTTGATGATTTACATCGGTCACCGAGGCCACGTGGAAGCGGAAGGCACGATGGGCGAAGCCCCCGACCGCATGATCCTGGTCGAAACCCCCGAGGAGGCAGAAGTCATTGAGCTGCCCCCGCACGAACGGCTGGCCGTGGTGACCCAAACCACGCTCTCGATTGATGAGGTGATGGCCACGATGACGGTTCTGCGTCGGCGATTCCCCCACATGGAGACCGCTAAGAAGGAAGACATTTGCTATGCCACCACCAACCGCCAGGGCGCGATGAAGGCCATGGCCGCCACCTGCGATGTGGTCCTCGTGGTGGGGAGTACGCTGAGTAGCAACAGTAACCGACTGCGCGAAGTGGCCGAGGCTCTGGGGCCGCGCGCCTACTTGCTGTTGAACGTGAGCGAACTGCAAGATGAGTGGCTGGAAGGGGCTCGGACCGTGGGGGTGAGCAGCGGGGCCAGCACGCCGGATGAACTCGTAGAAGAGCTGCTGGGCGAGCTCTTACGCCGATCGCCGGATGCGAAAGTCGAGACGCTGGAAACGGTGCGGGAAACCATGGAGTTCCGGCCGCCGCGCGACTTAATCAACCTGGCCATGTCCAAATCGTAAGCTTAGTGACGAGCACCGGCATCCTCATTCGGAACACTCAACCGCGGGACATCGCGGGCGTGGTGGCCTTGCAGCGGGAGTGCTTTCCGGCCCCTTTCCCGGAGGAACTCCTGTGGCAAGCCGAACATATTGCGCGGCATCTTGAGATCTTTCCTGAGGGCCAGTGGGTGGCCGAGCACGAGGGCCAGATCGTGGCCAGCTGCACGAACCTTCTCCTCTTCGAAGAGCACTGGCAGGCTCATCTTGACTGGGAAAGCACCGTGGGCGGCCACTTTTTGCGAGCGCACACGCCGGGCGGCACGACTCTTTACGGGGTGGACCTTTCCGTAGCACCGGCCAGCCGCGGGCAAGGCATCGGGCGATCCTTGTATCAGGCTCGATTCGATTTCGTGCGAGCCCATGCCCTCAGCCGTTACGGCACTGCCGTGCGGATGCCGGATTACCAATCTCAAGCCCAGGGCCAGACGCCACAGGCATACGCCGAGGCCGTTGCAGCCGGCACCCTCACCGACCGCACCCTCACGCCTCTCCTGCGCATGGGCACAGAATTCCTAGGCGTGATTGAAAACCACATGGACGACGAAGAAAGCGGCCACGCGGCAGCGATATTGGAGTGGCGACCGTGAACGAAGTGATTCGGGCGGCGGCCGTGAACTGGGAGATCGCCCCCGTGACCGGGTGGTGCGATTTCGAGAAGAGATTCCTCGACGTGGTGGCCAGCGCCGAGGCAGAACTGGTCGTACTCCCGGAATACACCTACTTTGAGCTCCTGACCCGCGCGGATATTGCGGAAGACAAGGTGCTGGCCGAGTTACTCCCCCTGGCGGATGACTACACGGCGCTCGCCCTTCGTGCTGCGCATACGTACGGCTGCACAATCGTCGCCGGTTCAATTTTCCAATCCCGCCCCGAGGGCATCACCAACGCCACGCCCATCGTGACGCCGGACGGCAAGGTGCATTGGCAGCCCAAAGTGCGGCTAACCCAATACGAAAAGGACATGTGGCACCTGGCCCCGGGGGCTGGACTCGAAACGGGCCTCGGCCCTCTCGGCGTCACGATTTGCTACGACGTGGAGTTTCCCGAGGCCACCCGGCTGCTCGCGGAGCACGGCACGCTCATCCTGTGCGTGCCCTCATGGACAGAGACTTCGCAAAGTGCGTTGAGGGTGCGCTGGTCCGCCCAGGGCCGCGCGGTGGAGAACCAGCAGTTCGTCATCCACAGCACCTTGCGCGGTCAGTTGGGGCGCGAACCGCTTCCCTTCACTCACGGCACATCGGCGATCATCGCGCCGCCAGTGGATCCGTTCGTCGAACCCATCCTAAACGAAAGCGGCCCCGGCATGAGCTATGCCAGGGCCGATCTTGACCTTACGCGCCTCCTCCAGGCCCGCCAGGGGGACGACGTCCGGAATTGGGCTGACCGTCACCCCCTCGTCTGGGAGGTCCTTCCCCCTTCATCACCATCAGATTGATGCGCTGCTTGCCGCCGGGGCCGTCCATCACGTTCAGCATCACGCGGAAGTCGTTGGGGGCCATGCCGTTGAGGCCGCGATCGTTGGCGCGCACGTCAATCAGCTTGGAGTTATAGAACTCCATGATCTTATCGCGGGCATCGCTGGTCAGCAACACGGCACGGTAGCGCACGCCCCCTTGCGGGAACGTCATCTTCCAAATCGCGCCTTCTTCTTCACTCAGAGTTGCGCCCGGATACATCGGAGCGGGGATGTCCTTGAGCGTGATATTGGTGTCACGCTCAACGTCCGCCCATTCCGGCGGCATTTGGCCACGCTGACCACCCGGTCCACCGCCGGGGCCCCCAGGGCCACCCGCGCCCGGCTGACCACCGGGTCCGCCCGGGCCACCCATGCCAGGACGACGGCCTTCACCGCCACCGTTCGGTTGCTCAGCATTGGTGCCTTCCCCGTTCGGTCCCGGCTGACCCGGCTGTCCGGGAGATGTGCTTCCGCCCGGCTGACCGGGAGTGGTCCCGCCGCGCGTTCCGGGTGCACTGGCACTGCCATTGGCACTGCGGCCGCCGGGCGTACTGCCGGTCGGGCTCGTCGCGCTGCCACCCTCGGTCGCCGGGGCAGCGTCGCCGTCCTTCAGCGCCTTGTACTCCGAGTTTGGCCCGTCGTTGTTTACGGGGGCTTGAGTGATCACGCCCGAATCGCTAGCACAGCCAGACAAGATGGCCGCTGCTGCTACCACCGACCAAATGAAAGGTTTCACAACCCTATATTACGCGTTAGGGGGTGATAAAGGTGCCGGTAGCGGGGTGAGAAAATCTTGCTCAATTCGAATCTCAGAGCCTGGTTCCACCCATTCAAAGAACATGCGCGCGGCATTCTCGCCCCACATGGGCATGCGTACACACCCGTGGCTGGCCGGATAGCGCGGCACGCTGCTGGAACCGTGGATGAACACCCCGCCTTCCACCTGCACCGCATAGGGCATCGGGGCGTTGTCGTACTTGCGGGAAACTCGGTGACGGGTGTACTCCGGGCCGGCATCAAACACACCGGCGGGCGTGCGGTATCCGCCTTTGCCCGTGCTGCAGTTCGTTTCCATGTAAAGGCGGCTGCCCTGCCACCCTCTTAGCTTTTGCTCTTTCAGGCTGACTTCCACGCGGTGCGGCGGTCGGAAAACGGTCACCGTGCTAATGCCGCGCGTGAGTTCCACGGTGCGGTCGTCAATCTGCCGCCACTCCATGCCCAGTTCTTGGTTCCACTTTTGCAAATGGACGAGGTCAATCCAGGTGGTCTTGTCGCGAACTTCGATCCATTCCTTCGGCAAAGGAAGCTGGTCCACCAAGATGTTAGTGGTCGCGGCGTCGTATTCGACCACGACCTCAAGCGGCGCCATGACCTCTCGCAGCGGCACGAGAACGACCCCCGGACGGATTCTCCAAGACAACGCTTCGACAACGGCCCCTTGGCTGAGATCAGCCCCGGCGGTCTGCCCCGGCGCAATACTGAAAGCTGCGGCTAACAGCGCAAAATGCATGACGCTATTTTATCGCTGAACCATGCCCATTTCGCAAGCGTTGTGCCCTTATCTTCTCGCCCACTTTTGGGCAATATCGTTAAAGCGTACGCAAAGGTGTGAGCGCCACCGCGGGCTCGGCTGACTCAGGTTCGCGCCAAACGCCATCTTCTTTCAACAAAGCGACCAGCTCGGCCACGCCATTTTCCTGCGGAATTCCGTGTTTCACCGGCTCGCGCTTTCGGTAAAGGGTGATCTTTCCGCCCGCCGCCCCAACGTAACCATAGTCGGCATCGGCCATCTCGCCCGGGCCATTGACAATGCATCCCATGACGGCGATGTCCAAACCCACCAAGTGGCGCGTGGCATTGCGCACCTCGCGGAGCACGGTCGGCAAGTCAAACTTGGTGCGCCCGCAGCTCGGGCAGGCGATGTATTCCACTTGCGTCTTCCGCAAGCCCAGAGCCTGCAAAATCTCGTAACACACCGGAATTTCGTTCACCGGGTCTTCGCTCAGGCTCACCCGGATCGTGTCCCCAATGCCCTCGCTCAACAGCGTGGCAATGCCGGCCGTGGATTTCACACGGGCGTACTGGCCGTCACCGGCCTCCGTCACGCCCAGGTGGAGCGGATATGGAGAACCCACCTCATCCAGGCGGCGGGCCATCAGGCGATTGGCGGCAATCATGATGGGCACGCGGCTGGCCTTGGCGCTGATATTGAGGTTGCGGTAGCCGTACTTCTCGCAAATCTTGACGTACTCCAGGGCACTTTCCACCATGCCGTCGGGGGTGTCGCCGAAGGTCACCAGCATGCGCTCAGCCAGGCTGCCGTGGTTCACGCCAATGCGCATGGCCCGGTCGTACTTGAGGCACGCTTCAATGACGGGGCGCATTTCTTCTTCAATGGCGGCGCGTTCGGCGGCGTGCTCCTCCTCGGTGTACTCCACCTTGTTGGTGGGCTTCCGGAACACAAACAGGCCCGGATTGATGCGGATTTCGTCCACGTGCTTGGCCGCTTCCACCGCGATCTTGGTGCCCTGGTGGTGGACGTCGGCGGTGAGGGCGACCGGGCGGTACTGCTCAATCACTTTGGCGCGAATCTCGGCCAGGCACTCGGCCTCTTGCAACGTGGGGGTGGTGACCCGGACGATCTCACTCCCTGCCTTCGCCAGGGCAATGATCTGCTCGACACAAGCATCCACGTTACGGGTTTCTTCCGTAATCATGGATTGGACCACCACGGGGTGATTGGCCCCCATCGTCACCGGGCCAATTCGGCACGGAAGAGTGGTCCGGCGTGCGTAAGTGATGTCCAGGTTCATGCGCACCTCATTCTACGATGCGCAAGGGATGATTCGCTCGGACGGCTTACGCGCCTGAGGGACCGGTGGCCGATTTCTTGGGATCCGCCGCCGCCGCCCCATCCGTTTCGGCCTGGGAGAGCGTCATCACCACGCCCTTAATGCCGGTGCCGTCCAGCTCGTTATAAATCAATCCCTTGGGGTCAATCAGGAACGTCTCGACGCGCTTGTTCGCCTGGCCATTCACTTCCGTCACCGTCACCGAAATCAGGAGCCCTTCTTCCTTCCAAGTGCCGCGCATGCGCTCCGTAAGAGGCTTGGCGCCTTCAATCACCTTCGTGAATTCTGCTTCTTGGTTCGCTTTGAAGTTGGCGCGGACCGTGATCGGCCCCATCAGCAAGTTGTCCTTGGCGAAGTAAGTCCCCGGTTTGAAAGCCATCTGCTCTTTCTCGGCTGCTTCTTGCTTGGCAGCCTCTTCCACCGTCGGGGGGACCAGCAGATTGCCCTCTGGCTTGGGTTCGCAGCCCGCTACCGCTACCGCCAGGGGTAACGCCAAGTAAAGCCATCGACGACTCACCCCTCTATTATGGGTCAAAAATTCTTCGCCCTCCATGACGCAAATCGTTGTGACTTTGGACTTCGCGTGTTATGGTAGGGATAAGGCAACGACGAAGTTGCTGATCTGAAGGGGTCTCCCCGGAGGAAACGACATGAAACAGTACACGACCGAACAAATCCGAAACGTGGCCATCGTGGGTCATGGAGGGTCCGGCAAGACGATGCTGGTGGAGCACATGCTCTACACGGCCGGAGCAACCGACCGGCTAGGCAGCGTCGACGCCGGTACCTCACAGAGTGATTTCGATAGCCAAGAGGTCAACCGCCACCATAGCGTGAACCTGTCCATTCTGCCCCTGGAGTGGCATAACCACAAAGTCAACTTGATTGACGTGCCCGGATTCCCGGACTTTGTGGGTGAACTGGAAGCGGCCTGCCGGGTAGTGGACAGTGTCATCATCGTGTGCGAGGCCAAAGCTGACCTCGACGTCGGGTTCGACCTGGCCTGGGAAGCCGCCGAACGCAACAACCTGGCCAAGTGCATTTTCATCAACAAGCTGGAGCGCGACAACGCTGACTACGAAGGTCTGATTGAGACCCTTGACCGGCGCTACGGGGCCCGCGTGGTGCTATGCGAGCTACCCATGGGCACGCAGGCGAACTTCAAGGGCACCATTGACCTGCTGAACATGAAGGTCTACAAAGGCAAAGACCGGGGTGTGGAGATTGAAGAAATCCCCGCCGA
>DEIB01000040.1 GCA_002352215.1 Chthonomonas sp. UBA2785
CGCAAATCGCCGCAGAAGGTGAGTGAGATCACCGGCATCGTTTCGCCCACCGGCGCGGAAACAAGCGGCCTCTTCATCGCCCTGCCGCTCACGCCGAAGCAGATGACCAAGGACTTGCCGCTGGAGGAGGTCTACGGCCGCATCGTGCAGTGCGCCGAGATCGCCCACCAGGAAGGGGCAAAGATCATCGGTCTGGGGGCCTTTACCAGCGTGGTGGGGGATGGCGGCATCACCGTCGCGCAGCGCAGCCCCATCGCCGTGACGACGGGCAACAGCTATACCGTTGCGACGGCCATTGAGGGTGCCCTGGATGCTGCTCACCGGGTTGGAATTGACCTCGATTCGGCCACCTTGGCGGTGGTGGGGGCAACGGGCTCCATCGGCCAAACCTGCGCCCGCGTGATGGCGCCGATGTTCGCCAAAACCCTTGTGATTGGCCGCGACCAGGAGCGAACAGAAACCCTGGCCCGCGAACTCCCGCGCGCCGAGGGCGGCACCGATTACACCGTGCTGAACCAAGCCGACGTAATCGTGACGGTGACCAGCAGTGAGGCGGCGGTGATTGAGCCTAAGCACCTCAAGCCGGGCTCGGTGGTGTGCGATGTGGCGCGCCCGCGCGATGTCTCGGTGCGCGTGGCCAAGGAACGAACGGACGTGCTGGTGATTGAAGGCGGCGTGGTGGCGGTGCCGGGTGCGAATGCCGATTTTGGCTTCAACTTCGGGTTCCCGCCCAAGACGGCGTACGCCTGCATGAGCGAGACCATCATGCTGGCGCTGGAAGGCCGCTACGAGAACTTCACGCTGGGCAAGGATGTGTCGGTGGCGCAAGTCGAGGAAACCCGACGCCTGGCGGATCGTCATGGATTCAAGCTAGCGGGCTACCGCAGCTTTGAACGAGAAGTGAATCAGGAAACCATTGAGCGTGTCCGAGCTGCCCGATCCCCCCAACCTGTCGCCGGTCGCTGAACCCGCGATTCGGGTTACGGACCTGGGGCACCGCTTTGACCAGAAGTGGGTGCTGCGCGAGATCACGCTCGACATTGCCCCCGGCGAGATCGTCACGGTTTTGGGCGGTAGTGGTGGCGGCAAAACCACGTTCTTACGGTGCGTGGGTGGGCTGCTGAATCCCACCGAAGGCGACATCACGATCATGGGGGATTCCTTCCGTCGCAACCCCGATCGTCTGCGAAGCCACACCGGATTTGTGTTCCAGTATTCGGCGCTGTTTGACAGCATGACGGTGGAAGAGAATGTGCTGTTTGGGATCCGCCGGCAGCGCAAGCTTCGGGATAAGGAGGGGAAGGAATTAGCCACCCAACTGCTGGCCGACGTGGGATTGCACGATGTGTTGCACCGCCTGCCGTCGGAGTTGAGCGGCGGGATGCGCAAGCGGGTGGGGCTGGCGCGGGCGCTGGCTATCGAGCCGCAGGTGCTGCTTTATGACGAGCCCACGAGCGGCCTGGACCCCGTGACGGCCTACACCATTGACCGGTTGATCACCGAGACCCGCGACCGCACCGGGGCCACCAGCCTGGTGGTGACGCACGATGTGGGATCGGTGGCACGGTTTGCCGACCGGGTGCTGTTCTTTGCGCAGGGCGAGGTGGCGTTCTGGGGTTCGGCGAGCGAATTCCAGGTCAGCGAAGACCCGCAAGTGCGGGCGTTCTTAGAGCCGGGCCGCTATGTGCCGGTGCTGGAATCCCAGGCGTAAGTCACGCGAATCACGCCAGTGTCGAGGGTGCCGGTTCCGGTGGACTGGGGCGGGTCCATGGCTTGGATTTGTTGGTGCACTCGCGCCACCAAGTCAAGCGGCAGTTCTTCACTTGCATTGACGTGGATGACGACCTCGCCCGGCTGTGGTTTCGGAGGGTGTGCGGCAAACCCGAGGGCATCGGGTGCCCAGACTTGACCGGCGGGATTTGCGGCGCCGGGCGGCAAGACAAGGCGCGTACGCAAGGAAAGTCGGCCCCGCACCCGTTGCCACTCCAGTTGCTCAGGGATCGCCCGCACCAGGGAGGCAAAGCAGGCGGGCTCCTTGAGAACCGTGGTCGGCTTCACATCGAGCAGATGGCAACCCAGGCGATCGTAAAACTTAAGATCCCGCTTGCCGGGCCGGACGAAAACCTGGATTGAGAACTCTTGGTGCCCCTGAGCGCGGGCGGCGGCAAAGAACTCCGCCATCAGCTTGTCGCCGAGGCGACCATCCCGGGCTTCTGAGGCCAAATTGAAATGGAACGTGGGCAAATGCCCAGGCATCCGAGGGGCCTCGCGCCACGCCCGGAACCACAACCAGCGGACAAAGGCCAGGGAAGGGGGATGATGCGCGTACCTGCCAACCAAAGCCCGCCCTGTGACTTTGAAGAGGGTGGGCAAGACCCGGCTCAGCTTGGCAAACAACGAACTGTGCCCCAAGTGGCCAACCAAGTAGCCGACGACCTCGCCATCTCGCTCCGCTACCCACGCCACGGGCTTTGGGGCGCGCAAGAAGGGGTTGAGCCACAGGTCCGCGAAGGCCTCTTGATCGCAAAACAGCTGGTCGAGTTGGCCTTTGAGGCCCGTCTCGATACAGATGCGCCGCACCGCCGGTTCATCGGCGGGCTGGTACGGACGGATCAATGTGCGGCCTCACGGTAAGCCTCCATCAGCTCACCAATCGCAGAATCCCAGCTGCGTGACTCGGCAAATTGGCGTGCGGCCCGGCTCATTTTGGCCCGCTGAGGCTCGTCGGCGATCAAAGCGGCAAGCTTGGCGTGCATCTCCTCGGCGCTGGCGCAGACCTCGGCGTTCACGCCCGCCTTAACGAATTCGCTCGGCCCGGGGCCGGTGGCCACCAGGGGCACGGCCCCACTCGCCATAGCCTCGAGCACCACATTCCCGAAGGTGTCGGTCTGGCTGGGGAACACCAGCAAGTCGCTGTTGGCGTAGGCGGCGGCGAGTTCATTGCCGTGCAGATAGCCCGCAAACTGCGCCTCGGGGAGTTGGCCCTCCAGCCACGCTCGGTCCGGTCCATCTCCTACAATCTGCACCTCGGCCCTTAGGTCGCGGAGCACGGTTGGCAACCACCCCACATTCTTCTCCCGCGCGATCCGCCCGATGTAGCTCACCACCGTTTCAGCAGTGGTGCGGGTGCGCCGGGAGGGCCGGAACCGCTCCGTATCAATCCCGCGCGTAAATATTCCGAGCCGATTGAGGAAGCCATGCGCCTTCAAATCATCCGCGACCCCCTGCGTAGGGCACTGCACCGCGTGGCAATCGCGATAGAACCACCGCATGTACCACCAAAAGAAGCGGTGCATGAGGCGGCGCGAGCCCGGGATGCTGCGCATGGCGCTGTAATCCGCCAGGTGCGTGTGGTAGGTACCGATTTGCGGGAGGCGGAACTGCTTGGCGAACGCCCGCCCAACCAGCCCGATGCTGCCTGGCGTGGCCAGGTGAACGAGCTGATAAGGCGCGCGGCGCATCTGTTCGGTGAACGTGCGGCGGATGCGAAAGTCGGGGATGACTTCGAACCTTAGCCCCTCGTAGTAGCGCACCGCCAGGCGATTGTTGAACTGGAAGACCGTGGCTTCGCCTTCGGAGGTGGTCTTTGCCTCCTGGCCATAGGTGTAGACATCCAAATGCACACCAAACTGGTGCGCCCGGCTCGCCACTTGGCGCAGAGTGCGAGCGGCCCCATTGATTTCGAAGTACGTATCGGTGAAGAGCGCCACCCGCACGGTTCTTTAGAGGTCCTCGGCGAAAACGCGGTTCCAGTGGACAAGTTCAAATTGCCCGTGTTCGTCCTCGATGATGGCGGAGGCGTGTTCCAGCCAATCACCGCAGTTCATATAAGCAAATCCGTCTTCTTCGACTTCGAGCGCCGGGGCGTGGATGTGGCCGCAAATCACTCCATCGCAGCCCAGGGACCGGCCGGTTTCGATGGCTTGTTGAATGAACGCATCCTTACGGCGCTGCACAACCCCAGAGAGGTTCTTGATCTTCTTGATGAGACTCTCGCCCTTGGCTCCCAGCTCGGCCAGATAATTGGCCTGCTTGCGGTCCAACTCGCAGGCGGCCGTGTAAACCCGGCTCTTCCATCCGTAAAACGGGTCGGCCTGAGTCAGTTCGTCGTCGAACTGGTCTCCGTGGATGACGAGGTACTTCTTGCCATCCAGCCCCGCATGCACGAAGGCTTTATCAATGGCGAGGGTGCCCTCGTGGATGCCCACCGCATTCTGCAGATGCTCGTCGTGGTTACCGGGCGTGATGCGGATTTTGATGTCGGTTTCGGCGAGGGCCGTAATGGCGCGGAAGGCGTAGCTCTCATCCTGCTCCCAGGCTTCAGGATCGGAGCAGTGCACGGGGTCGACGATATCCCCGACGAGATAAAGCCACTCGCACTCGGTGCGTTTGAGGAATTCAACCAATTCGCTCGCGTGGGTTTTGCCCAGGCCCAGGTGGCAATCTGAGATGAAGATGCTGCGTACGCGCCGCTTGGTCCAGAGCATGGGGTTGTAAGAGGTTCTACGCTACGCCGGGTTAAGAGGGAGTAAATAGCCCCACTCGGGGCTTTGGTCGGGGTCCGGGCAGATGCGCTCGCCGATGCGATGGGCGCCGAGTTTTTCGTAGAGTTGGTGAGCTTCTTGGAAGAGTTTGTCGCTCCAGATTTCGAGTGCGTGGCACTGGCGGTGACGCGCTTCGCTCATGATGCACTCGCACAGGTGGCGGGCGATGCCTTGGCGGCGGGCGGAGGCGAGGACGTACAGGCGAACCAGCTCGCCTTGAGTGCCGCCGATGCGGGTTTCTTGGTCTATTTGGACGAGGTGGCCGGGGTTGGGGAAGGGCAAGGGGTGGAGTTCGAGCCCGCCCACCCCCACGATGTGGCTGTCTTGTTCCGCCACCCAGAACCCATCGGGGTAGGAACCGGGAAGCTCGTTGAGGTCGTGAAAGTAGTCGCTGTTATCCCAAGTGAACCCGTAATCGGTGAAGACCTGCTCGACCACGCCGGCGGCCAGGGGGGCGTCTTCGGGTTCGCACGGACGGATCCGGATGGGGGTGAGCCAAGTGGTGTGGTGGTCGGAGGGGTTGAAGATGGCGCGGATGTGGTTCGCGTTGGCCCAGGTGGTGAGGGTTGCGGGGTCGGGGAGGTGACCTTCGGTGAGTGTGAGGACTCCGGGTTGGCGTTGGAAGAGGCTGTGGTCTTGCGGCTGGAGGATGGTCGAGGGGAAGTGCCAGGCGCCGCTGGGAGCTAAAGTGGGAGTCATGGGCGGGGTTTACCCGCTCGGGGTCCTAGAACGGGCTGGCATCTGGAAGCGGCGTG
>DEIB01000023.1 GCA_002352215.1 Chthonomonas sp. UBA2785
CTGCTGATTGGGGTCGAGTTCGCAGAAGACGAAGTGGGCGAGCTCGTGATTGCCCAGATGATGAAGCGGGGCGTGATTGCCGCCTACACGCTCAACAATCCGAGGGTCATCCGCATGGAGCCGCCCTTCTTGGTGACGGACGAGCAAATTGACCACGCGGTCAACTGCCTGAAGGAATCGGTGACGGAAACCGCCGATCTTATCTCCGCGTTCGCTTGATCGGAGCAGTGTAACCGGGCTTACCAGCTCGATTCGAGCTGGTAGGTCATGGTCACCGACCCCTTCGCCGGAACCTTGACCAAGAAGTACATGGCCGTCGCGTCGATCTGCGTGTAAGGGTGGCTGGCGTTTGAGACCTGCCCTGAAAGCCAGTTCCGCTCGATGAAGTGCACTTCCTCGTCGGTGTCGTGGCGGTTATGGAAGGTGATTTCGAACGTCTCGCGGCAGGCGGATTCCGCCGGTCCCATCCACTCAAACCCCGTGCGTTCGCGTTGAATAGTGACGTGGCTGGCATGCCCCGCCAAGAGGGTGATGGAGCCATCGGGGCTCACATGGTCCAAAGTGTCTTCGTCCAGGACAGTGGTGGCCCCGGCCGCATCGCGCTGGAAGATGCGCACCTGGCCCGGGGGCAGGGCCCGGCCCAATTCATTGTCCGCCGAATTGCGGAAGGCGAACAGCATCAGCGGGCGGAAGGTGCCCACCCCTTGCGGCTTCTCACTCGGCTTCGCATCGCGTTGATTGGCCAGCGGGTCGCTCACCAGGCGGCGACTCAAAGCGATTTGCAGAGCTTCACTGTAGAGAACTTGCTTGGTTTCCGTATCCCGAATGCTCATCGGGCGCTGAATGTGATACTCGCGGGCTTCGGGCACGCTCAAGTCACGGGCCAGAAACTCGTTGGAGGGTTCCTTCGATTCCGGTTGGCCAACGCGTTTCCCTTGCTCATTCATCACCCGCACATGGGCGTTGTTGATGTCCCGCCCGGACTCGTTGGTGATGGTGATCCAGCCGGAGAATTCGCCCTTGGTGCCCGTGGGGTCCACGTAAAGGACGTAGCCCGCCTTCCAGCTCACGCCGCGCGTGATATAGCTCAGTTCGACATCGTTCTCGCCAGCGATCTTGGAGGAAACCTCCCACACCAGCGCCGGTCGGTAGTAGAAATTCTTGGGGATCTGCGCCAGTTCCAACTGACCGCTGGGGCTCAGGATAAATCGTCCGTCGTCGGCCTTAAAGACCAGGCCATCCCACGTCGGGCCATCTTCGCCGCCCGGGATAACTTGCTTGGGGGCGCTGAGAATGAGACCGGTGGTGCGCTCGCGGGCCTTCTCGCTCAGGATGCGTGAGAGCACCGCCTTGCGGCCGATCGCCTTGCGCAAAAGCTCCGTGGGGTCCATACTGTCGAACCGGAACGTCTGTTCGGCAATCGCAAAAGAACCTGGGTTGCTGAGGGACCGCACGCCCACACTATTGGGGTCGATGTGCTCGGCAATGTCTTCCACCACCAAGGTCTGCTCTCCCACGCGCAGATAAATGGTGCGGCGCTCCTTAACCAGGCCGAAGCCCTCCAGATAGACCGTCAATTCGGTCTTATCCGGCTGACTCGCCATCGCGCCCAACGTTCCCAAAGCCATCGAGGAGATACCCTTCCCTCACTTTATCGGCATTTGATCTCCGAATCATTCCCCATCCCGAAACGAATGACGAAAATCCGGGGGGAGATTAAGCGACGGGTTGGTATTGGGCGAAGAGTTGGCGCGCCACGGCGAGTTCTTCCGGCGAAAGCGGAACGACCGGCAACCGCATGTGCTGCGTGTCAAAACCCTGGTCGGCCAGTAGGGACTTGAGCGGGGATGGATTGGGGCCGCAGAAGCAGGCCGCAATCGCCGGTTGCAGGGCATGGTGCCAGCGCCGGGCGAGCGCGGGATCGGTGGCAAAACACTCGATCATCGCCTTGAATCCGCGCCCGGCCACATGGGCTGCCACGCTCACCAGGCCGTAGCCGCCCACTGCCAGGATGGGCAGGGTCAGTCCATCATCCCCGCTATAAACGCGGAAATCGCTGGGGGCGAGGCGGCACACATCGCTGATCTGGCCCATGTTGCCACTCGCTTCCTTCACGGCGGCAATGCGCGGATAGTTCTCAATCAGCCGCATCAGGGTCGGCGTATCCAGGTTGATGGCCGAACGGGGCTGGATGTTGTAGACCATGATCGGCAGGGTCGTCGCCTCCGCCACGGCCGCAAAGTGTGCGTAGAGGCCCGCTTGTCCGGGCCGGCTGTAATACGGATTGACCAGCATCAGGCCATCGCAGCCGCGCTTTTCGGCCGCTTGGCTCAGGTGGATGCTGTGCTGGGTGTCGTAGGAACCCGCGCCAAAAACAATGGCCGCCCGGTCGCCCACGGCTTCGCGCACGGCATCGAGTAGGTCGAGCTTCTCGTCGTCGGTGAGGGTGGGCGATTCGCCCGTAGTCCCGCTGACCACGATGCCGTCGTTGCCTTGCTCGTCCACCAAGTGGGCGGCGAGGCGCTGGGCTTCGGCCAAATTGACCCGGCCATCGGCGGTCATCGGCGTGACCATAGCGGTCAGCAGGCGTCCCCATTCGGAGCGAGAAGTCATGCTTTGACTATACCG
Organism: Chthonomonas sp. UBA2785; assembly: GCA_002352215.1. Lineage (GTDB taxonomy): Bacteria > Armatimonadota > Fimbriimonadia > Fimbriimonadales > Fimbriimonadaceae > JAHBTC01. The sequence goes on from DEIB01000023.1 coordinate 2,629, forward strand.
AGGTGCGCTTGAGGAGCAGCTCCATGATCCGGTCCACCACCGCCTCAGGCGTGAGACCAAAGGACTCGATGATCACCGCATCTTCCGCCAGCATCAGCGGCGAATCGGCGCGGGTGTAGTCGCGATAGTCGCGGCTGATGACGTCCTTGATCACCATCGGCAGAGTGTCGGTCACACCCCGAGCTTTGCTTTCTTCCCAGCGGCGGCGACCGCGCTCTTCCACACTGGCCGTTAGGAAAATCTTGAGTTCGGCCTTCGGGGCGACCACGGTGGTCACGTCGCGCCCTTCCAGCACAAAGCCACCGGCTTCAATGATGCGCTGTTGCTGCGCCACCAGGGCTTGGCGGACGCCCGAATGCTCGCTCAGGCGGCTGGCATCCTGACCGATTTCCAGCGTACGAATCTCGTCGCCCACGTCCACACCGTCCACCACCAATCGGGCGGGGATCCCTTGGAATTGAAGGTCAACCTCGTTCGCCAGGCGTGTCATCAGGCCCGCGTCCGCCACGTCGAGCTTGTCCCGGTGGGCGGCCCAGGCAATGCCTCGGTACATCGCGCCGGTGTCCAACATCGCGAGTCCGGTGCGCTGGCACACCATGCGGGCCACGGTGGATTTGCCCGCGCCGGCGGGGCCATCAATGGCGATGACGGGACGAGGCTTCATGACCTCAGTTTATCTACCCTGGAGGGTGCGCAGGTGCTCTTGGAAGTCGGGGTAGCTGGTCTGGATGCTCTCGGCACCCGAAATCCGCGTGGTGCCCTTGGCGACCAGCCCCGCGATGGCAAAACTCATGGCAATGCGGTGGTCGTGGGAGGCTTCCACTTCGGTGGCAGTTAAGGTCGTCGGTCCGTTGATTTCCATGCCGTCCTCGTGCACGATGATGTCCGCTCCCATGCGCTGCAGCCCTTGCGCCATAGTCGCAATTCGGTCGGATTCCTTCACCCGCATTTCTTGGGCGTCGCGGATGACCGTGCGCCCCCGGCATTGGGTGGCCAGCACAGCCAAAACGGGAATTTCGTCAATCAGTCGGGGGACCAAGTCACCGGAAATCTCAAAGGCCTTGAGATCGCGGTCGCCTCGGACGATCAGGTCGGCCACGGGTTCGCCCGAGTCTTCCCGCAGACCCTCTAAAGTTACGTTGGCCCCGGCGGCCTCCAGCACTTCCAGCAGACCCGAGCGCGTTGGGTTGACGCCCACGTTGGTCAGGCGCACTTCGCTGCCCGGGATCATCGCGCCCGCCACCGCAAAGAACGCGGCACTACTAATATCGCCCGGGACGGTGAACGTAAACGGCGCCCACGTCGCACCGCCGACTACGCCCACGCCCCGCTCATCTCGCATGAGGTTGACGCCCAGCGATTCCAGCATCCGCTCAGTGTGGTCGCGGCTCAGGGAGGGTTCCCGAACCCAGGTTTCACCCTGCGCGGCAAGACCCGCGAGAAGAACGCAAGATTTCACTTGTGCGCTGGCGACCGGCGAGACGTACTCGATGCCCCGCAGGTGCTGCCCATGAATGGTGAGCGGCGGGGTGTCGCCGTCCACGCTGGCGCCCATGAGCCGGAGCGGGGTGGCAACGCGCCCCATCGGCCGCTTGCTGAGGGAAGCGTCCCCCACTAAGGTCGCTTCAAGCCCCGGCCGCCCTGCCAGGATGCCAGCGAGCAGGCGCATAGTGGTGCCGCTATTGCCGCAGTCCAGAACGCCCTCGGGTGAAGTCCAGCGCTCGGGCGCAAAGACCATCGTCATCGCGTCGGCTCCTTGTTCACCAGCCTCAAAGTGATCGGCATCCGCGCCCAAGTCCACCAGACACTTCAGTGTGCTCTCGCAGTCGGCACCGTTCAGGGGCTGATAGATGATGCTGGGCACGCCGGGTTGCGCCATCGCCGCAAAGAGATAGGCGCGGTGGGTGAGGGATTTATCCCCCAAGACCCGCACCGAACCCTTCAATGGGCCACTTCGTTCGACCTCGAAAACGCTCACGGCACGATTCCCAGCGACTCTTCTTGGCCCGCCATCACGTTCATGGCATGTACCACCTGTGCCGCCCCCAACTTGCCGTGGATATCCGCCATTACGAGAATCGTGAGCAATCCCGTGGGGCCATCCCCGGGGCTCCACCGCAGTTGGTAAAGCGCATGCGGCTGGCCCAGCACCTGGGCCGCGTGCCACTCTTCGGCGGTGTGGCGATGCACAAAGAAAGAACGGCCGTAGGCTTCTTCAAAGAGGTCGTCGTAGTCTTGCGGCGTGTCGGTGGAAGGCACCTCCACGTGGATGATGGCGGCTCGCACCGTTTCCATCTCTTGGGGTGCGGCCTGCACGATCGGCTCCTCTTCGGCGCCCATAGAAGCCAGGGCCGCGTTCAAGTCCTCATCATCGCCCTCAAAGGAAAGCTGAATTACGGGCGTATCGCACACCAAGCCCGCCCGCAGGAGCGGCCCCAGGGCGATGAGCGCCAGCGTGGCCGCCGGGCCGGGCACCGAAACCTGGTCGGCACACACCATGGGGTTGTTGTCCATCAACTCCACCAGGCCGTAAACCTCGCACTCAGGGTTGGCCACTTGCACGCTACGGTGCCACGCGCCTACCTGGAAGGGAAGGGCGCAATCACCCTTCAACCCGCTCATTTCAACTTGCGGGTGCCGCCGCAAAAGCACGTCCACCGGCGTCGCCAACCCTGCTGGCACCTGGATCACTTGCGGGTCACCTCAATGCGGACCGGCACAGACCTTCTGGTACCCGCCTCATTCACAGTCAGAACATAGGAGAAGAAAAGCCGAATCAACCGACCGTACTTCACATCCACAATCGCGCTCCCCGATCCTCCTCCGCTCACGTTCGGGCCGAGAAGTGTGCTCCGGAAGAAAAAGTGCCCCACCTCGCGCCCGGCCAGTCGATCTACCCGCCGGAGAATCGACACCGACGTGCGTTCAGCGACGCCGAAGGGGGTTTGATACTTCTTATCAAACAGGATGAATTCTTGGTCAGGCAATACAGGTTCGGGCGGTAATCGGAACCAACTGAAAGGCACAATCGGGCGCGAGATCATCTGCCCCTTGTCGCCCACCTTAATCACTGTGTCCTCGGCCAAGGAGGGTCCCTCGATTACCAATCGCAGGTCGTAGCGGTCCAAGACCTGGCGTTGCACCTCAAAGGTCTCGGTGAATTCTCGTCCCACGGTGCCGTTTTTCGGGTCAAAGACGGTTTCCTTCACCGTGAAGGCATGGCGCTCCCCGACTTCCCATTTCAAACGGAAGTCGGTCGGTTCGGACTGGGACGCCAAAACCAAGGCAAGCGCGCCGGGACTAAACACGATCCGGAGTTAGCCCTTGGTGATGGCGACCATTTCGACTTCGTAAATGAGCACCTGGTTGGGCTCTACGCCCTGGAAGCCTTGTTCACCCCAACCCAGGGCGGGGGGAATCTTGATGCGGCGTTTGGAGCCAACACTCATGCCACGCACAGACCAGTCAATCCCAGGGATGGCTTGGCGCTTACCAATCTTGAATTGGTCGGGTTTGGCGTTGCGCTTGCGGCTATCGTCGAACACGGTGCCGTCCAAGTACTTGCCCACGTAGTGCACGCTCACCGTGTCGCCTTCGGCGGCAACGGGGCCCGAGCCCTTCGTGATGTCATCCACGACCAAGGTTTCCAGTTCAGCGGCAGGGATGAGGTCCACCACTTCGAGATCGAATTCAAGGCCCGCTTTAGGCGGAATGGATGGTTGGCGACCTTCTTCACCGTAGCCGAGGAAAGAGGGAATCTGAATCTTGTACTTGCCGCCCTTTTGGGTGTCTTTCAGACCTTGATTCCAACCAGCAATCACGCCCGGGCCGCCGAGCTTGACGGCGAACAGGAATCGTCCCGGCTTGTTGATGTTCGAGTCAAATTCAACTCCGGTCTTAAGGCGCCCGGTGTAGCGGACATAAAGAAGGTCGCCGTCGGCCGCCTTCGGCCCCGTCCCCGGTGTTACGGTTTCGACCGAGATTTTGTCAAAGTCTCCCGGGCCGGCGGCTTGTTGAGGACCGCACGCGATGGCCCCAAAGAGAGACACCAAGCCCACTACCATCAGGCACAACGAACCGCGATTCCGCATCACCCCCAATGGTACCAGCCACGCCATCGGTACACTTGGCCCTCAGGCATGGCCAAAAAGTCGGGAAAGTCCCGTGAGCCTCAAGGACCGGCAACGATCCAAAACCGGAGGGCGCGATACGATTACGAAATCCTCGATACCTTAGAGACCGGAATGGTCTTGCAAGGAAGCGAGGTCAAATCGTTGTATGCGGGCCGGGCTCACATTGCCGACGCCTATTGCCGGATTGTCAATGGCGAGCTGTGGGTGTATCACCTCGATATTGAGCCCTGGACGCACAGCAGCGCGTTCACCCCGGATCGCCGCCGGGACCGAAAACTCCTGGCCCACGCCCGCGAAATCGTCCTTTTGGAACGCCGCGCCCAAGAGCGCGGCCTGAGCATCATCCCGCTCTCGATCTACTTTAAGAACGGGAAAGCCAAGATGCTCGTGGGCACCGCCCGAGGCAAACACAACTACGACAAGCGCGAATCCCTGAAGGACAAGGAAACGAAGCGCGACCTTCGCCGCGAGCTTCGAGACCTGTAACTCCCCTTACGGTTCGAGATCGACGCCGGGATCCCAGCCTTGCTCACTGGCGCGCATCAGGATTTCGACTTCCATATCGCGGTCCATGCGGATTTGGCAGGAAAGGCGGAACTGACCCAGCACGCCGTCTTCTTCCAGGCAGGCGCGCTCGTCTTCACCCATCGGCGGCTCCTCGCCCTTTATGGTGACGCGGCAAGTGGTGCAGAGGGCGTTGCCGCCGCACCGATGGCTGACATCCTCGCCGTTTTGCTCGAGGGCCAAGGCGAGCTTGGTGCCCGATTCCACCACGTAACTCCCGCCACCGACGACGTCCAAACGATGCTGACTCACGGGGTGCAATCTACCTTGCGGTAAGGTCCAATGCACAATGGTCAACCAAGCGCGACTGGTCGAACTGTTCAAGACTCTGTGCCTTATCAATGCCCCGGCTCTGGAAGAGCGCCCGGCGGTGGATTACGTCAAGAACTTGCTCACCGAAATGGGCCTGGAAGTGGTGGAAGATAACGCCGGGGAAGTCATCGGTGGTAACGCCGGTAACGTGATCGCCACCTGGCGCGGCACCCGTCCTGACGCCCCGCGCATCTATTTTTCCGCCCACTTCGATACCGTGGAGCCCACCGAGGGCCTCGTGATCGGCGAGCGCGACGGCGTGCTCTACACCGAAAGCGACACCATCCTCGGTGCCGACGACAAGGCGGGTATGGCCGCGATTATCGAAGCTCTGCGCGTGATGAACGAGACGGACGAGGAACATGGTGATGTAGTGCTGCTGCTGCCGGTGGCCGAAGAGATTGGCCTGAAGGGTGCGGGAGCCCTGGACATCCAGTCGCTGGACCTCGACTTCGGCTACGTGCTGGACACGGGCCCGCCAGTGGGCACCTATGTGAACCGCACCGCCACCCACGACAAGCTGGACATCACGGTCATTGGCAAGCCGGCCCACGCGGGCAAGCACCCCGAAGACGGCATCAACGCCCTGTGCGTGGCGGCCGATGCCATCAGTCAGCTCAAGATCGGTCGGGTCGGCCCCGAGACCACGAGTAACCTGGGCATTGTCAGTGGCGGCACGGGCACCAATGTGGTGATGCCGAGCGTGACCATTAAGGCCGAAGCTCGCAGCACCAGCGTGGAAGAGCTGGACGCCACCGTCGGAGAGATGATGCGCGCTTTTGAGGATGCCGCCCGTCGGTGGGGTGCCAAGGTGAAGATTGACCACGTGCGGCACTACGATTCGTACTTGATCCCTGAAGACAGCACCGTGGTGCAGGTGGGGCAGCAAGCGGCGCGCAAGTTAGGCTTCACGGGCGATCTCCGCACGACCCTCGGCGGCAGCGACGCCAACCAATTCAACACCAAGGGCGTGCCGAGCATCGTGATGGCTACGGGGATGGAGGACATCCACACCCACGACGAGCATGTCTCCATCGAAAGCCTGGTCCAAAACACCGAATTGGTGATGGAAATCGTCCGGACCGTTCGCGAAATGAAGCGATGAGAGTAACATACGCAACAGCAGGGGACGACCCTGTCAATTACGCGAGGAAATCACGGATGAAGAACGTGGCAAGAATGGGGCTGGTCGCCGCTTTGGCGGTAGGTGTTCTGGCTCCGGCAATGGCTCAATATAGCAAGCCGTCGGGTCTCTCGGTGAAGGGCGGTTTGTTCTTCCCCATTAGCAACGAAGCCAAGAACGCAGCCGGTTCGGACTGGTTTGGCTTTGGTGTGGACTACGAACTGGGCAACCTGTTCAATGTGAAGTCGGACGGGGAAGTCGAAAGCACTTTCCACCTGTCCCTCGACTACTACGGCGATGGCGACTTTAGCCAGGTGCCGGTGATGCTGAACTACCGCGGTCGCCAGAAGAATGTGTACTGGGTTATCGGCGGTGGTCTTGGTTTTGTGCGCACCCCGAAGGTGGGCGGCGGCACCACGACCAACGAAGAGTTCGCCTACAACTTCGCTTTGGGCTACAACTTCAACCAGGGCGCCACGCCGTACTTCATCGAAGCACGGTTCTTGGGCTCCAACGAAGAGCGACTGAACGGTTTCGGCCTCTACGCCGGCCTCCGCTTCTAAAGCTCGCAACCTCGAAGACCCTCCGTGCGGCCGTTGTTCGCGGCCAACGGAGGGACTTTTTTTGCCGTACTGAACTTTGGTCATGCGTTTGCGTCATCACTTGATCATGGGCACTGATGCGCAGGCCCGAACGTGGAGCCCCTGCATGAAACATGACGCCACGGCCGAAGCGGCTTTGGTTTCCGCTTGTCGTCGGCGGGATGACGCCGCGTTCGGTCGGCTGATTGACCTCTATCAGGCCCGCATTTACGGGTTTGTGAAGCGCATGGTCCACGATGCCGAGGACGCGCAAGACCTCACCCAAGAAGTTTTCATTCGCGCTTATCAAGGGTTGGACCGGTTTGACGGCCGCTCCTCCTTGCGCACGTGGCTGTTCCGCATCGCCACCAATCTGTGCATCGACCGGTCCCGTCGGCTGAACCACACTCTCGAAGTCGTTTCGGGGGGCGAAGAGGAAGTCTGGGACAACACGCCGGACCACCGGTGGGACCCGGAAACCGCTGCGCTCTCGGCCGAAATGCACGACGTTGTAGAACACGCATTGGCCCAAATGAGCGATAAACTGCGCATGGTCTTGCTTCTGCACGACCGCGAAGATATGGCGTATGAAGAGATTGCGGCCACGATGTCGCTTCCCGTGGGTACGGTGAAGAGTCGACTTTTCTTGGCCCGAGAATCTCTGCAAAAGACACTCAAGAATTACATAGGAGCCCCGGGAGGCCAACAATGAATCAGGATTGGCGAGAAAAGATTGAGCAAGAAGCGGAATTGACGCTGGCGGAAGCGGTGGTGCTGGACGAAGAGATCGAGCGCCTGGAGCCGATGCGCCATGCGCTGCAAGCCTTGCCGTCTGACGAACTGAGCCTGCAATGGCGCAGCCAACTCAATGAGCGATTGGCCGCCGAAGCCAAGCCGATGCCCGCGCGCCGCAATGTGTTTGCTCTGTGGCCCGTGGCCGTTTCGGGGCTGGCCGCATGCGCCCTTGCGATGGCGTTGTTTGCCCCGCGTGGCGGTTCTGCGCCAACGGCCAGCACAGAGAATAGTGTGGAAGCCCGGCTCGTGCGATCGCACCAGGAATTCCAGAACGCACGGGATCTTGGGGTGGCGGCACCGACGACGCCGGTGGTAGCCCCGCCTTCTTCAGGAGGATTCGATTGGTCAACGCTCGAAAAGGGCTCTTAACGCTGGTCGCGCTGGCCGGGGCCGCCCCGGCTTTCGCGCAACCGGCCCCGTCGTACCCGCCCGAGATTACGAAGTACTTGCGATTGCAATCCCGTGTGAATGCGGCGGGGATTCGCAACGTCACGCTGATGGTGGATGGCCAGATGCGCACCTTCCGGGAGCGAGTGCTGAAGCAAGGCCTCAACATGCGTATTGAGTTCGCTGACGGCCCGAACGCGGGTTCGTTCACGGTGGAGTCGGGAGGGCGCCGGTTCTTGGTGAACCCGGCTCGCCGCGAAGCCCGCACCATGGCCCCCATGTGTGCCAGCTTTGCGCCCGCCTCCTTGATGTCGCGCCTCCAGGGTCGCGAAGGACGGTGGGCAAAGTCCACCGGGGGGGACATCGCCGGGGCAAAAACCGTCCGGTGGGATGTCTTTGATAGTCGCAACCGGATCATGCAGAGGTTTTGGGTCGAGCCCAATCGTGGTCTGATCCTGAAGCGCCAAATCTTTGATGAGAATGGCCGAGTGGTCGGTGGGTTCGAGTTTGAGGTCGTCAAGTTCGATGTCGAAATGGCCTCGAATGCGTTTTCGGTGCCCACCGATTTTCGCATCATCCGGCCGCTGGAAGAACTCAACGCCGCCTGCCAGCGCGCATCGTTGACTCCGGTCATTTTGGATCCGGGGCTGGGCTATAACCTCGATGCCGTACGGATTTTGAGTGCGCAGCGGGGTTCGGGCATTGTGATGTCGGTTTACGCGGACGAAACCACGCAACTGAGCCTCTACATCATGAAGCAGCCGCTCAACACCGAGCGACTCCGCCGCTTAACGGGGCAGAGATTGAAGTTCTACTCCTGGCAACAGGGAGGTCAGTACCTCACCTTAATCGGGGCTTTGCCGCAGGAAGAACTGGCCCGCTTGGCCCGGTCGGCCCGAACCCAGCAACGCTAAATGGTGCTGGCCCGTCATAATATATAACGGTGCAACGCGCCCCTGCTACACGCGTCAAGTCCAACTCCGCTCCGGAGCAAACCCGGTCGCGCAAATGGACTCGAAAGAGAGCCTTTAAGTCAGCTTTCTTAATCCTGTGGGGCGTCATTGCCGCGGTGATTGCCGCAGGCTCGCTTTACTTCTGGACCAAGCTGGAGCAGGCCAATGCGATGGTCCCGCAGCTGCCGAGCATTATCCAGAAGACCATCACGGGTCCGTCTGAGATCCTGGCGGCCGATGGCAGTGTGCTTTTCCGAGTGGCCGCCGAGTTCCGCGAGCCGGTAGCTTACGGCGACATCCCGCAGCACGTGATTGACGCCACGCTGGCGGCCGAAGACAAGCGCTTCTTCAGTCACGACGGTGTGGACTCCATCGCCATGATGCGTGTGCTGTGGATTACGGCGGCATCTGGCCGGTCCACTCAAGGCGGCTCGACCATCACGATGCAGTTGGCCAAGCGCGTATTCACGGGCTCCGAAAAGACCCTGGAACGCAAGGTCCAAGACATCTCGCTGGCCTTGATGATGGAGCGAAGTATGTCCAAGGAGCAAATCCTGGGGCTGTACTTAAATCAAGTTTTCTACGGAAACGGAGCGTACGGGATATCGGCCGCCGCCGACGTCTATTTCGGTAAGTCGCTCAAGGAGCTCACCATTGGCGAAGCGGCATTGCTTTCACGCCTTGTCCGCCGACCGAGCCACGAAAATCCGTTCCGAAACCCGGAGATCGCGAAGACCAACCGTGATGTCGTCCTCGGCATCATGCTGGATGAGAAGTTCATCACCAAGGCAGAGTACGACAAGGCCATTAAGGAACCGATCAAGCTCGCAAAGTCGGCTAAGACGGAAGTTAATCGAAACAAGAAGTTCCCGTTCTTTGTGGACTACGTCCTGGCGGAGGTTGATAAGAAGTACCCCGATATTGACCTCGCGCGCGGTGGCTACCGGGTGGAAACGACGCTGGACCCCAAGGTTCAAGCGATTATTGACGCGGAGATCGAAAACACCATCCGACGCTATCGCCGGCTGCGAGTGACGACGGCAGCCTTTCTCGTAGTGGACAAGTCGGGCCGCATCGTGGGCATGTGCGGCGGCGGCGATTACGAGAAGAATCAGTTCAACGTCGCGTCTCAGGGCCGACGCCAGCCGGGTTCTTCATTCAAGCCGTTCGTTTATGCCGCTGGGTTTGAAACGGGTGCCCTCAGCCCGAATGGCTCGGTCAGCAACGACCCCTACTACATCAAGGTGGGGGGGCGCCGAAAGAAGGTTTCGGGCGGAGGCAGCGGAGGCCGGGTTTCGGTGTCCAGCGCCCTGGCCCAGTCCATCAACTCCCCGGCCATGTGGGCCATCGAAGAGGTGGGCGCCCGCAATGTCGTCAAGTACGCCAAGAGCACGTTTGGGTTCACCAGCGAACTCCCCGCCGTGCCCTCGCTCGCATTGGGCACAGGTGAAGTCTCCATGCTGGAGATGGCGGGCGGCTACTCCGTGTTCCAATCCGGCGGAGACCGGTACACGCCATACGGCATTGTCCGCATCGTCGGCCCGGATGGGACGACCCTGGCCCGCGCCGCCGGTCAGAAGTTCAACCGCGTCATGAGTACGGCTTCGGCCACGGGCATGGACGCGCTTCTGCGGAACGTGGTGACCAGCGGGACGGCGCGCTCTGCGAGCTACGTGGTGAACGCCCGGGGCAAGACCGGAACCACGAACAGCCACAAGGACGCCTGGTTCTGCGGCTATACGGATCAGTTTATTGGCATCGGCTGGATTGGGAATGACGTTCCGAATCCAAGCGGGAATCCTCCCTTCGTTTCAGGCACGATGGCGGGCGTTTTCGGGGGCGAAGTGACCGCTCCGATGTGGGCGCGCATCATGTCAAAGGTTCAGGATATCTATCCCGAGCCGCGTCGTCAGATTCGGGCCATCGGCCGCGTGATTGAAGATCCGGACGAGGAAGAGGAAGAGGAGGACACGACTCACATCGATGCGGATGACAACGACCGCACCACGCCGGAGAATACAGATCCGGTCGTTGCGCCTCGAATCAACGAAGGGAACCCCGAGAGCGGCACTACCGGCTCAACCGGTGGCGGCGACGGCGGCTTGACTGTGGAACCCGTGAAGGATCCGCCCTCGAACGATCCGCCCAAGACCAAGCCCAAGGATCCGCCGGCCCAAGGCGGCGGTGATGGCGGTGGCGACCTGATTTCAGTGGAAGTGTGCGCAGATAGCAACGCCCGGGCCAGTGTGTACTGCCCCGAACGGCGCCGCATCAAGGTGCCTCGAGACCAGGCTCCGCGGGGGCGATGCCCGCTCCACGGCCCGCACTAAAGCGCCATGTCGGTGATCCGAGCGCCTCGGCACGTCCCGTACGATCTGCGTCAGCTCATCGTGCCGATTGTGGTGGCTGGGTTCTTTGTCTTTTACTTCTTGCGCCTCTGGTTCTTGCAGGTGGCCGATGCGGAATCTTTGCAAGCTCAGGGCGAGCGTTCCCGAGAAACCAAAGTGGAGATGCTGGCGCCGCGCGGGGAGATTCTGGACCGCAAGGGGCAGCTATTGGCCGGGGTGCGTCCCAACCTCGTGCTGATGGCCGTGCCCAGCAAGCTCAAAAAGGATGACGCCTTGCGGCAAAGAGTGGCCGATATCACCGGCCTGACGCTTAAGGAACTGGACGCCAAACTCAAGCGCATCACTTCGCCGCCCGATCTGCCGACCGTGCTCTTGCGCGACATTGATATCAAAGCCGCCACAAAGATTGCTGAGTCCGAACACCTTTATGACGGCCTCAGTGTCAAGACGCTGCCAATGCGCTACTACCCCGATACCAAGACCCTCGCGCACGTGCTGGGCTGGGTGTGGGTGCCAACGGAGTCTATTGAGAAGGACCTTAAGGCTGCTGGCATTGCGCCGGCGAGCTTTGTTGGTCGCGAAGGATTAGAACGCCAGTATGAAGAGCTCTTGATGGGCAAGGCCGGTTCCGAGCGGGTGCGATTGGATGCGAGGCGACGCCCAGTAGCCAGCTTGCCGTCGGATCATCCGCAGCCTGGCAAGGACCTCATTTTGGGGATTGATGGGGATTTGCAGGCGCATGCCACCAAGCTTTTGGCTGGACGCAGAGGAGCCATCGTGGCTTTGGACCCCAAAACGGGCGATGTGTTGGCGATGGTCAGTGCCCCGGGCTTTGATGTGGCCGCCTATGAAGGCGGCATCCCCCAGGATACGTGGGATGCCCTCCAGAATGACCCTGGTAAGCCGCTTTACTTCCGGCCTACCCAAGGCACCTACCAGCCCGGCTCCACTTTTAAGATCCTGACCACTTTGGCGGCGCTGAAGAAGGGCGTGTTCGATGCCAATCGCCCGGCCTATTGCAATGGGGGCTACCAAATGGGTCGCCGCCGATTCCGATGCTTAGGGGTCCACGGGTCAGTGACCTTCAACCGGGCGATGCAGAAGTCGTGCAACGCCTACTTCGCCGATTTGGCTGTTAAAGCCGGATATGAAGCCATGTGCGATGCCGCCGAGGAGTTGCACTTTGGCACGACTCTCGGCTTGGATTTCGACCGCGAAGGGCGCGGCGTCGTGCCCAACCCCGAGTGGTGGGGCAAGGTCAGCAACCGTCCATTCTCGCGCGGCGACCTGGTGAACATGGGCTGCGGCCAGGGCGAACTGCTGGTCACTCCGCTCCAAATGGCTAGCCTCATCGCCACGGTGGCCAACGAAGGCAAGCAGATGCGGCCTCGGTTCGTGCGCGCCATCCGCGATGCGGATGGCAACGTCACGCCAGTTGAGCCGGAAGTCATCGGCCAGATTTCGGCTACACCCGAGTTCTGGTCCATCATGAAGAACTCGCTCGAAGCGGTGGTCTCGGCAGGAACGGCCCGGGGCGGACGCATCCAGGGCATCACGATGGCGGGCAAGACGGGAAGCGCGGAAAACGCCCACGGTCCGCTTACGCACTCCTGGTTTGTGGCCTATGCTCCGGCTGATAACCCTCAGATTGCCATTGCCGTGATGGCCGAAAACGCCGGCCATGGCGGCACGGTGGCCGTGCCGATTGCCAGCAGCGTGATTCGGACTTACCTCACTCAGAGCCCGGCGAAGCCTCAGCAAGAAAATGCTGAGCCTCAGTCAAGATCGAATGCGCCGAAGATCGAAGTCTCCGATCCGCTGCCCATCGTGAACTGATTCCGCTCCGCCATGGTGCGGCGTTCTTCCTCGATCTTCGCGGCATCATCCCTCTTCTCGCGCGCCCGGCGCAGAGATTCGCCCGCTATCACCGCGTCCTCGTCTCCCCCAGCGAGTGACTTGAGGTAGGGCACCGTCTTTTCGGCGTACTCGCGATAGATAGCAAGTGCCTGCGTGTAGAGTTCGTATTGCCGCGCGGGGTCGGTAGCGGCTCGCGCCAGCACCACGTATGCCTTGGCGTGTTCGGTGGGCACTAGTTCGGGCAGGGCACGGAGTCGGTTGGGGGCCGCATCGGCCATCGCCACCATGTTCTCGGCGGTTTGCCTCGCCTCCTCATCCATCCCTGCCCCTTCCTGAGTGTCCAAGATGAGTCCGAGAGTGTCCAGGTTTGCGGGGTCCAAGGCGCGGGCACGCTCCAAGGACTGCAGGGCGGGCTCTACGCCCACGGAGTTCAGTTGCTCGCGGGCCAGCAGGCGCAGGTTGCGGGTGCTGGGCAGCACGCTCACGGCATTGCGGGCGTAAGTCAGGCCGTTGTCGCGGTCCACCTGGGCGGCCAGGTTCCACAGTTCACCGTCAATCTGTGCGCTCTGGGCCAAGGCCACCACGTCCTGGCGGCTCGTTGCCGTCACCGGGGCATTCACAATGAGAGCGGCCTGCAGGCGCTTCCATTCAAGGTTGGCCGTCCATAGCGCGACGATGATCGGCGTGAAGCCGAGGGCTAAGATGGCGGCTAGACGGCTCGGCTGAGCAAACGGCTCGGGGTTCGAACCATCCGCACTCGCGGAAAGCCACAAGGCAACCAGCGCCCAAAACAGCCAAAGGGAACCGAAGAAAGACCAATTGGATTCCACCATGCCGTTGGCGAACAGCGCGGTGATGGCACCGAACAAGCATGCGTGCAGAATCTGCCTCTCCGCCGACTGCGAACGAGCCCCCCGGAAGCCGTGGCGCAAGGCAAAGAACCCGGCGACCCCGAACAAGCCCAGGGCCAGCACCCCGCCTTCGGCCAATAGGTGCAGCAAGTTTTGGTGGGCGTTGTGGGTCTGCGCCACCCGCATCGGCTTACCGCTCAGGTAGCGGAACGAGCCGAATCCGTTCCCCATGGGAGCGGCTTGGCTCAGGTCAATCGCCGTGCGCCACAGGTTGCTCCGCACCCCGGTGCTTTGCTCTTGCGCCGCCCCGATGCGCCCGGTGGGTGCCGCTCCAGGTTTGGCGCTTTGGTTGCTGGCCAGCGCCACGCCCAGCACGGCGGCCAGGGCGATAGGAACGAGGGCCGCCAGACCCGCTTTGCCTTGCCGGAAAGCAAACAAGAGCACCGCCGTGATGACCAACCCCGCCCCGCACGCCAGCAGCCCGCCCCGGCTTTGGGTGAGCATGAGCGCGAGCACCATGGGCAGGAGCAGGATGGCACCCAAGAGATTGAGCGGGCGCGGCAGAACTAAACTCAGCCCCACGCCCAGGGGGATGCCCGCCGCAAAAATCACGGCCGCCGCATTGGGGTTTTGGTATCCGGCAAAGATGCGCCACGTCGGGTCGATCGCGCGCATGTCGCCGTATTCCATCGCGCCGCGCAGGCTCATCGCAACGATGGCCAGCACAATCGCGCCCAGGAGCCATTTGAGGCCCGCGCCTCGCCCCGCGACCGCAATGACGGCAAAAAAGGAACCCAAAGCCACCGCCCAGCTGGTCCACGCGGTCCAGGCTGGCAACACGTACGCACTGGCGAACGATTGACCTGCCAGCCACACCGTGAGCAAAAGCAGAGAAGTCATCACGCCCTTATCCGGGGAAAGGAGAACCCGGTGCTTGCTGGCCAGAGCTAGCCAGGCACCCAGCACCAGCACCGCCACCAGCGCCCGCGAGACTTGAACGAGCTCGTTGGGGCCGAAGATCAGTGCTCCCAAGCTCAGTGCATCGGCGCTGATGTTGTCCAGGGGCGTGTAGCCGCCGGCCAGGATCGCCACCACTGCCCCGACCATCAACATCCATTGCCCAGCCGTGGGCATGGGCGTGGTGGCTTCGGGTTTGCGGCTCACTTGCGCACCGCCCGCACCACCACGTCCTTATAGTTCTTGAGCAAAAAGAGGCTCGCCCGGGTGCCCAGTGCCGCCAGTGCGAACCCCGCCGCAAACGGACGCAGCAGCAGGTTCATCGAGGCCAAATGATGCTTTTGGTAATAGCGGTACATGCTGCGGTGGAACCTGATAATCATCTTGTTCGCAATGCGGTCGGTGCTGCGGCCGATGGCGTGCGTGATCACCGCCGACGGAAGGTACCGAACCCGGAAACCTGCGTCCCAAGTGCGCTTGCAAAAGTCCACGTCCTCGCAATACATAAAGAATGAGGGGTCCAGCCCGCCGATCTTCTCGTAGACTTCGCCGCGAAGGAACAGCGCTGCGCCGCTCACCCAGTCCACCTCACGCTCTTCGGAGTGGTCAAATCCCACCATCAAGTAGTCCTTGACGTACCGATTGTTGGGGAAGAGGCGACCCAAAATGGTGTTCCGGAAGGCCGCCGCTACCGGATTGGGAAAGCGCCGGCAACTGAACTGCAACGACCCATCGGGGTTGAGCAACTTCGGGCCGACCACGCCCACTTCGGGGTTGGCCCGCATGAACTCCAGTAGGGTGCCGATGGCCCCCGGGTGCACCACCGTGTCGCTATTCAGCAGGGCCGCGTGATGTCCCTTACGCTCGGCCAGGGCGCGGTTGTGGCCGCCGGTGAAGCCCAGGTTCGTCTCACTGCGAATTAGCCGAAACTCGGGAAACTCGGTGGCGATCATGTCGGCACTGCCGTCCGCGCTGGCGTTGTCCACTACGATGACTTCGAACTCGGTGGTCTGCCGTTCCGCCCGCAGGCTGGCCAGGCACGCCCGGGTATCCGCGATGGTATTCCAACTACAGATGGTGACGCTGAGTTCGAAATCCGGCATGATATCCACGTGCACGCACAAAAGCGGCCAACCCGACAAGGATGGCCAACAGTGGCAAACCGAGCCTTGCAAAACCCCGCGTGTGCTTAGAAAAGTAACGCAAAAGGCTACGGTGTGATTCCCAGATCATACTGGGTCGCACCTGCCGGGTGCTGGCCCCGTGGTGGTGGGCAATGGTCAGCCCCGCTTGGTACCACGCCGGCCACCCCGCCTGCGCCAGCCGGTAAAGCAAATCCACCTCGTTAAAGAAGATGGGGAAGTTCTCATCGAAGGGAGCCTTCACGTCGCCAATGGCGGCCAGGGCCTCGCGCCGGAACAGCAAAAACGTGCCCATGGGCTGCGGGGCCGGACCGCTGGCCGCGTAATCAAAGGCGGGGAGCAAGTAACTCCCTAGTGCCCCGTGCGGCGAGCGCCGCGCTAACCCCGTGAACTGCCCCACAATGCCCCAGAACGAAGGGAAGCCCCGCACGCTGGCCTGGATCTCGCCACTGGGCAACTGGAAGGGCACACTCAGCACCCCAAAATTGGGCTGCGTGCGCAGGGCGTCAATTGCCCCCTGCAGCACGCCAGGGCGCAGTTCCGTATCCGGGTTGAGGGTGAGGAGCCACTCCCCCTGGGCCACCGCAAAGGCCAGGTTATTGCCCGCTGCGTAACCGGTGTTGAAGCCCGGCTGGATGAGCTGAACCTCCGGAAAGTCCCGGGCCACCATCTCCGCGCTGCCATCCGTGCTGGCGTTGTCCACCACGATGATCTCCATCGGCTCCTGGGGCGGGTGCGCGCGCAGGCTTTTGAGGCAGATTTCCAGGTGGGAACGGGTGTTCCAATTGACGATGAGGACGCTCAGCAACGCGCTTGCAAGGCTACCAGGGACCCAGGACAGGCGACCCGCCCAGATTCACGAAATACCGGGAATTGGCGAGGAACTAGGAACAATCCAGGTAAAGTATCCGAAGATACGACTGTCACACGGCGTATTTTTACGCTTGGCAGACGTAACGGAGGAAACCAAGTTTTGGCATTAACCGGCGCCATTTGGGGCGCGATGATGGTGGGTGCAGGCAACGCCAGTGCCCCCGTCAAGTACCAGGTACAGAATAACGAAACCGCTGTTACAGTGGCAAGGAAGTTTGGGCTGGATGCGAAAGAGCTCCAAAAGGCGAACCCCGGCGTGCAGATTGCACCCGGTGTCACAGTCCTGATCCCGTCGCGCGTGCTCGCCGACGATAAGGGCCCCATTTACCTCGTGCGCAACGGGGATACCGACTGGAGCATCGCTCGCCGGTACAACTTGCGCCCGGCACAACTCCATGTGCTGAACCCCGATGTGGACTGGGGTCGCATGGAAGTCGGCACCGTTATCCGCGTCGGCACCGCTATGCAGGCCCGCACCACGCAAGTGGAAGCGCCCCGCCCGGCTGCCGCTCCGGCTCCCGCTCCGCGCCAAGATGCGCAAACGACGGGCAGCAACGCGGCCACCAAGATTGAAACCGTCCCCTACCGCGTCGCAGAAGGCGACAACGACTGGACCATTGCCAGCAAGGTGGGCGTGCCGCCCAGCCAAATCCGAGACCTGAACCCGGGCCTGGATTGGGAGAAGCTAGTGGTGGGCACCGTTCTGCAAGTGCCGAAGGAAGGCCGCGCCGTGGTGACCAACGTGATTGCCACCAGCCGCGTGCAACTGAAGGGCGACCGCGTGAATCTGCGCGCCGAGCCCAACACCGACGCCCGCATCATTGCCAACCTGCCCCGAGGCCGCGTGGCGAACGTGCTGGACCGCCAAGGCGACTGGTATAAGATCCAATTCGCCGGCGGCACCATCGGCTGGATGAGCCGCGATTTTCTGGAGCCGGTGAGCGCGGATACGCTCGCTCGCACCGCCGAAGGCCAAGCCCTGCTGCAAGCCAGCGTGGCCCCGGCCAGCGCGGATGTGACGGGGGCGCGAGCCGCCGCGCAGAACGACGCCGTTTTGGCGAGCAACCTCTCGGCTGAACCCGTGCCGGACCCGGACCTGGGTGCCGTGGGCAACATGCTGGCCACCGCCCGCGCCCAAATGGGCATCCGCTATAAGTGGGGCGGTACCAGCCGTAACGGCTTTGACTGCAGCGGCTTCACCACCTACGTTTTTGCCAAGCACGGCATCAACCTGCCGCGCACTGCGAACGCCCAAAGCAACGTGGGCCGCGTGGTGCAGCGAGGTGCCTTGCAACCGGGCGACCTGGTCTTCTTTAAGACCAGCACCTATGCCCGTGTGACGCACGTGGGCATCTACATTGGCAATGACCAGTTCATCCACGCCAGCAGTGGTGGCGGCTCGGTGCGCATCAATCGCCTGAGCGAGAACTACTACAACCAGCGCTACGTGGGCGCGCGCCGGGTGCTGGGCATCCAGGCCAACGCCAACGGCTACGAAGGCTACGACGTGAGCGAAGAGTGGGCCTACGCCAACGCCCCGGGTGCCAGCACCCGTGCGGCCAGTGCGGCCTACCTGAACCAGAACGCTTCGCGATCGGAAGAGCCCGTGGCAGCGGCTCCGCGAGAAGAAACTCCGGCTCCTGCTCCGGCCCCGACTCCGGCGCCTGTGAAGGAAGCTCCGGCCCCCGCGCCGGCTCCGGGTTCGGCCCCGCCGATGGGCATGGGCTCCGACATCATCGCCCGGTAAATCCTGGCGACGGCCCCCTGCGGGGCCAACCGACCCGACCCCCTTGCAACGAGGTGGTCGGGTCTGGCAATATCTTCAGGCACCCCGTGCCCCGGTGGTCTAGCGGTTAGGACGCCTCCCTTTCAAGGAGGAAATCGCGGGTTCGAATCCCGTCCGGGGTACCAAG
>DEIB01000037.1 GCA_002352215.1 Chthonomonas sp. UBA2785
GAAGTGCCGGTTGCCGGTTTCGCAGACCTACCTCGACGACCGGCTATACACCCGGGGGTGACAAGGGGGCTAGAGTCAGCCTCCAGGCCGGTTCGTCCCCTTCCACCCGGGTGCGCTCGCTCTGCGCAACCCCGGGCACCCAAATCGGTCCGCTAAGGTCGCACACCACCGGAATGCGGCGTCGTGCTCGAGGCGTCAGACCCGCTTCGCTCAGCATGTCGCTGAGGAGCCGGGAGCCCTCCATCCCGAGCGGAACCATGCGGTCCCCGGCCTCCACCGCCCGGAAATGCAAACCCTGGGCGGCTCGCGCCGCCACCATCACATCCAAGCTGCGGGCCGCGCGGGCCGGGCTCTCACCTGTGGCGGTTTGCACGGTCATAGTCCAGCCAAACACCTCGCTATCGGTCTCGCCGGGGGCCACCAGCGGGTAGCGGAACGGCTCATCCACTTGGCCATCTTCGAGATGCAACCGGCGTCCTTCCCAGGTGGCGATGACGGCGCCCTCACGCCCGGTGAAGCTGCCCTTTTCTTGTTCAAAGAGCCCTTCCAGCAATTGGTCGAGGGCATCTCCAGCGAATTCACCGCCCAGTGTTTGGGCGGCAAGGATCAGTCCGCGCCGCACCAGGGCAGCCGGTTCTCGCAGGAGTTCAATCCGGTCAAAAGCCACTTCGCAGTCCAAGGTGAGAAAGCGCAGGTCCCCGTTCAGCGGAATCTCCGCCCTCTCCAGCACCGCCGCCGCCAGCCCATTGAGCAACGCGTCTTCTTCGGCCATCAGGTCGGCTAGGCGGGCCACATTGCGCCTTACGCCGGGGTGGATGGTCTGGAGTTCGGGCACCACGCGGTGACGCATCCGTGCCCGGGCGAACTGCAGGTCCTCATTGCTGGGGTCAAAGATGATCGGCACGCCCGCTTCCTTGGCGAACTCACGGGTGTCGTTGCGGTCAATGTCCAGCAGAGGCCGGATGATGCGCCCCCGACGACGCGGGATACCGACCAAACCTGCCGGGCCGGTGCCGCGCGTGAGGTGGAAAAGTACCGTTTCCAGTCGGTCGTCGCGGGTGTGACCAGTGGCAATGAAGTCAGCTTGCATCGCCATCGCCACCCGCTCAAAGAACTCGTAGCGTGCCCAGCGGCCGCCTTCTTCCAGCCCCACCCCTTGGTCTTGACTGAGCCGGGGCACATCCGCCTGCCCAGGCACAAAGGGGATGCCCCGACGCTCGCATTCGGCGCCCAGCATCTCCGCTTGTTGGGCCGCCTCCGCGCGCTGGCCATGGTTGAGGTGGGCCGCAATCACGTCTTGCCCTAGCTCCTGCAATGACAGCAGGAGCGTCCAGGAGTCAATGCCGCCGCTCAACCCCACCACAATGCGCGACCCATCGGGCACGCCCAGGTCCGCCAAGGACTGACGGACGACTTCGCGCACATCGTTGGAGTTCATACCGACTAGATTAGCCCACGCGCGTAGGTACTCTCCGCCCTGGAGATGGCCGAGTACGAAACCCTTACCGAAGCGTTGCTTGGCCTCATAGCCGAGCCTCCGACTGACACCGAGGTGTTGCCGGAAATCATCCAGGATGCCCGCCCCGAGGACCTCGCCGATGCCCTGCTCCGCCTCGAGCGTGAAGAGCGTGTACTCGTTCTGAACTACGTGGACGAGGACCGGGCCAGCCAAGTGCTGGTGGAACTCCCTACCGAGGAAGCCCGCGCGCTCCTTTCGCAATTGCCCGACCCGGTGATCGCGCACTTCCTTGACATCCTGCCGATGGACGACGCGGTGGACCTGTGGGAGGAACTCGACCCCGAGCGCTTCCACCGCCTCCTCACGATGATCCCGGAGGAGGACGCTCAGGAAATCCGCCGCCTCCTAGAACACCCCGAAGGCAGTGTCGGCCGCTTGATGACGGAGCGCTTCTTCTGGACGCCCCCGACCTCGACCATGTCCCAACTCTTGTTGGACCTGCGGCAAGCCAGCGACGAAAAGTACGAATCCGTCAACGATGTCTTCGTGCTGGACCGTCAGCGGGCTTTGGTGGGCGTGTTTAGCCTCCGCCGCCTGCTGCGTAGCAACCCCTACGCCGTGGCCGAAGACGTGATGCGTACCGACGTCATCACGGCCAATGTCAAGGAACCCGCCGAAGACGCCGCCCGGCGAATGAGCCGCTACGGCTTCTATGCCCTGCCGGTGGTGGACGACCGGGGGCGAATGGTGGGGATCTTCACCGGGGACGACGCCCAAACGGTTCTGCGCGAAGAAGACACCCGCGACGTGCTGGCCCTGGGGGGGGTGAGCGGCGACGGGGATTCGTATCTGGGCTCCAACATATGGAGCTTGTTCCGCCGCCGGATTGTGTGGCTGCTCGCCTTGTTCATCGCCGAAACCATCACCGGGATGGTGCTCCGCCACTACGGCCAAAACGGCGGTGAAGACCTCAAACTCAACCCCCTTATCTTCTTCGTGCCCTTGCTCATCGGGGCGGGAGGCAACGTGGGCTCGCAAGTCACCACCACCATCACCCGCGCCTTGGCGCTGGGCGAAGTCGGTACCCGCGATGCGGTGCGCGTCTTGCGCCGCGAGCTTGTGGTGGCCACGCTCATTGGTCTCACTTTGGGGGCGGTGGGGTTTGCCCGCGCCTTCTTTGGGTGGTCCAGTGGGCTAGGCATGAGCGGAGTGGTCGGTGTGGCCCTGCCCGCCATTGTGATCTGGTCCGCCTCGGTGGGCAGCTTGCTCCCGCTGGCGGCCAAGCGGCTGGGCATCGACCCCGCCGTGATGAGCGCGCCTTTCATTAGCACTTTCGTGGACGCAACCGGTTTGATCATTTATTTTGAGATCGCCCAGTGGTTTGTGCGGCTCGGATGGCTTACAATTACGGTCTAGGCAATTACGGTCTAGGCTGCGGAATCCTTTGGGAGCCATTACCCGTATAACCTGAGTCAAGCATCATGCGCAAGTTCCTATCTTCTTTGGCCTTGGCGGCGCTTCTGGTCGCCCCGGCCTTTGCCCAAACGAGCCCGGCCGCCCCTTCTTCTGAAGAGTTCGCTAAAGAAAAAGCCAAGGTCATCGAGCAGATGTCCGAGCTGCTCCGCCGATTCGCCTTCGTGCCGGCCACCGACTTCGGTCAGCTGGATACGATGCTGGAAGCCCAAAAGGAGAGCTTGGAAAAGGCCAGCACGCCGGAAGCTTTTGTGGGCGTCATCAATCGCTCCTTCCAGCAGTTCGGCTTTAGCCACATCGCGCTGTTTTCCCCGCGCGCGGCCGACGCCCGCAACACGGCCCGCATGGTGGGCATTGGCATCCGCATTCAGCTCGAAGCAGATGGCATTAAGGTGGTCTTTGCGTTCCCAGAAGGTCCGGCCATGAAGGCGGGACTCCTCCCGGGTGACCTGATTTTTGAAGCCAACGGTAAGCCTGTTCGCTCCACCGCCGACCTCGCGGGCGAGGAAGGCACCGAAGTGACCGTGAAGGTCCGCCGTGGCAGCGAAGTGAAGGAATTCACGATGAAGCGCGAGCCGTTCAGCACCGTCATTCCGGAGAAGATTGACTGGCTGGACAAGGAGACCGCGATGGTCACCATCCCCACCTTCGACGTGGGNNATTGACCTGCGCGGCAACGGCGGCGGCGCGGTCATCAACTTGCAGCAACTATCGGGCTACCTGATGACGCGCGAGCAGAATCTCGGTACGTTCATCGGTCGCGGCGATTACGATCGCTACAAAGCCGCCCACCCGGACCAGGAAAAGCCGGAACTCGCCGCCATCGCCAAGTGGCGCAACAACCCGATCCGCCCGGCCCGCGCTACCAACGTCGAGCCGTTTAAGGGTCGCATTGTGGTCTTGATCGACCCGGGCACGGGCAGCGCCAGTGAAATGCTGGCCGCTTCCCTGCGAGAGCAAGCGGGAGCCGTGCTGGTGGGCAAGCCCTCGGCCGGGGCCGTGCTGGCGAGCATCATGCGCCCGATGGAGCATGGCTACTTGCTGCAGTTCCCGCTCACCGACTACGTGACGCCCAAGGGTATGCGCATCGAAGGGAACGGCATCAAGCCGGATCACGATGTGGAAACCGTGGTGCGATTCGGCGAAACCGACCTTTGCGTGCAGAAGGCCCGCGAGATCTTCGCCCAGCCGTAAGCGTCTACTGAACGCCTAGACCCGCCGGGGGCTTCGTGCTCCCGGCGAATCCGGCCAGTGCCAATAGCGTCACCGCGTAAGGCATCGCCGCCCACACTTCACTCGGCCACACCGTGCCCATGATCGGCACGCCCTGGAACACGAGTTGCAGGCTCTGCACCGCCCCGAACACTAGGCACGCCGCCAAGAGCGGCAGCGGGCGCCACCCCACCAGCACCAAGGCGGCCAGCGCGATGAAGCCCCGCCCCGCCGTCATGCCGTCGGTGAAGCCGCTGGCATTCGCCATGATCCAGGTGCCACCCAGGCCGCAGAACAGGCCCGTGCCCAGGAGTGCGAGGTAACGAATGGCCACCGGATTGAGGCCGACGAGGCGCGCCTTCACGGGGTCCTCGCCCACCGCCCACAGGTGCAGTCCGCCTCGCCCCCGCAGGATCACGGCCATCACCACGGCGATGAGCACCACGATGATGGAGGCCAAGACGACCTGCGGCACGCGCACCACCCCGCTCAGGGTCTGCGAGAATTGCTCGAGCTTGCTGACGTAGTTCGTCGCGCCAATGGCAATCAGGTTCAGCGCCATCCCCGCGACGATGTGATCCATGCGGTAACGCTGGGTGAGTTCGGCGTGGGCCAGGCTCAGCACCGTGCTGGCCACCAGGGCCGCCACCATGCCGAGATAGGGGTTACCCGTCAGGGCCCCGACCACCGCTGCCGCGCATGCCCCCACCAGGAGCTTGCCCTCCAGCGCGATGTTCATCACCCCGCTGCGCTCGCTCAGCAGCCCGCCAAACCCGGCCAGAACCAGGGGCACCGCCAGCGAAAGCGTATTGGTGAAGAAGGTGACGAACTCATTCATGGGCGTTGTCCTTCCGCTGCGAGGCGGACGCAAAGAGAAGAATTAGGCCACCCAACATCAGGCCGCTGAGGCCCTTGGGGATGCCAATTTGGTTCATGCCCGTGGTCGCGGCATTAAGGGCAGCAAAGAGGAGCGCACTAGGGGCGAGCGCGAGAGGATTGGCACCGGCCAACAAGGCCACCCCGAGGCTATCAAACCCCTTGCCACTGGTCATGCCATCGTAGAAGCGGTTTTGGTCCGCCACCACCAGCAGGGCTCCGGCCAGGCCCGCCAAACCCCCGCTCATGGCGAAAGCGCGGAACGGCACCATCTCGGCCGGGATGCCCGCAAAGCGCGCGGCGGTGGCGTTGGTGCCGACGGCTTCAAGTTCGTAGCCGCCCACCCGGTGCTTGCGCCAGTACCATAACCCGACCATCAGCGCGAGCCCCAGGGGGAGCGCCCAGTCCAGTTCCGCCCGGCCAAATTTGGCGATGGGGGCCCACCGCAGAGACTCATCCAGCATCTTGGTGGTGGCTCCGCCGGCGTTGGGGTCTTTCATCGGCCCCTTCACCAGCCAGCCCGTGAGCAGGAACGCCAACTGGTTGAGCATGATGCAGCTGATGACCTCGTGGCCACCCCGGAAGGTGCGCAACGCCCCCGCCGGCAACGCCCACAGCGCACCCGCCAGCACGCCCGCCCCAATGGCCAACGGCAACTGCCCAGGGAATGCCGGAGCCAAAGCCACCGCCCCGGTGGCACACGCACCGACCAGCATTTGGCCTTCGGCCCCGATGTTGAACAACCCGGCGCGAAGGGCGAGCCATACGGCGACCCCGCCAATCAGCAAGGGGGTCAGTTCACGCAGGGTGAGGGCCCAGCCCCGGGGTTCGCCGAAGCTGCTGCCCCAGAGTTCGGGCGCCCATTCCGAAGGCGGCACGGGGGTGAGGAAAAGGGGGCCTAGCGCCAGGGCGACCACCACCAGAACCAATGCCAAACGCGCCCGGCCGCTCATGCTTCCTCTCCCAGCATCATGCGGCCAATGGCCTCGCGGTCGCGGGCTTGCTCGGGGGTGGGGACCCGGAGTTCGCCGTGGCTGATGGTGATGATTCGATCGCAGTGGGCGAGCAATTCATCGAGGTCAAAAGAAACCACCAAGGCGCATCCCCCGGCCCGGGTGTGGGCGCGGAGCGCCCCGTACACATCGTCAATTCCGGCCAGGTCCAGGCCTCGCGCGGGTTGGAAAGCCAGCACCACCCCGCCGCCATCGGCCAGGGCTCGTCCGGCGATAAACCGTTGCTGGTTGCCGCCGCTGAGGCCCCCAATCGGTTGGTCGAGGCTGACAAACTTGGTGCGGAATCGCTCCGCCATCGCCTGGGCGGCCACCCTCGTGGCGGCCAAGTCTCGCCGCCCATTGCGGG
>DEIB01000048.1 GCA_002352215.1 Chthonomonas sp. UBA2785
AAGCCGTTGGTGAAGAAGTCATGAAGAAAGTCCCCGGTTTCCTGCTTGCCATCGTCGGCTGTGCCGCCATGTTTAGCGGTGGCTTTGTGTGGTCCGACGTGGTCAGCGGCCGCGCCCCGGCATTTGACCGCATGAACAGCATTGGCCAGCCTTCTCCGGCCCAGGCGAGCTTTGCGCCGACCGAAGTCTTCCGCCAAAACTTCGGCATCATCCGCGACCATTACGCTTACAACATCAATGACGACGAGGTGCGATATGGCGCGATGGCCGGCATGATGGCCTCGCTGGGCGACCCGCACACGATGTTCTTTGAGCCCCGTTTGGCCGAGAATTTCGCCGTCGAAACCACGGGCAACTTTGAGGGCATCGGCGCCCGCCTGCAACCCAACGCCCTGGGCGCCAAGATCGTGACGGTCTTCCGCGATGGTCCGGCGGACCGGGCCGGGGTGCAAGGCGGCGACGTCATCATTTCGGTGGATGGCGAATCTGTGGCCGGCGTGAACGTGGACGACATCGTCAGCAAGGTTCGCGGCCCCGCCAACACGCGCGTGATGCTCGGCATCTCGCGCGAGGGCGTGGCGCAGCCACTGACCATCACCGTGCCGCGAGGCCGGGTGGTGGTACCGAACGTGGAAGACAAGATGGTCGCCGACGGCACCGTGGGCTACATCTCCATCGCGCAGTTCAGCGATGCGGTGAGCGAACAATTTGATGAAAGCATCGAGCGGGTGCGTCGCGAGAATCCGGAAGGCATTGTCATTGACCTGCGGGGCAACCCGGGCGGCCTGCTGGAGCGCACCGCCGAGATGCTGGGCCGCTTTGAAGAAGGCGCCACCGTGGTCACGATGCGCAAGCGCGATGGCCAGCCGGAAATCGTGCGCAGCCCCCGCGGCCGTTCTTTGCGCTGGGAAATCCCGGTGGTGATCCTCATCAATGAGTCTTCGGCGAGCGCGAGTGAGATCTTCGCGGGCGTCCTGCATGATTACAACCGCGCCACGCTCATTGGCGAGCACACCTACGGCAAGGCCAGTGTCCAGCAGGTCTATCCCATCCGGGGTGGCTCGGGCGCAAAGGTGACGATCGCCCGGTACTACCTGCCCAAGAGCTCGGACATTAGCCGCCGCGTGGATGGGGACGGCCAGTACATTTCGGGCGGCCTTGCCCCCGATATCGAACTGGAACTCGACCTCAAGCCGGGGGGATCGCTGGGCGACGAGGACTCTGACAACCAGCTCGCCCGGGCGATTGAGTTCATCCAAAAGGGGCGCTAGATTCAGCCTACGAGAAAGTCGGCGGTGGTGATGGGCAGCGTTTGCTCCAGGTCCACCGCCTTGACGATTTCGGGCTGATACGCAAACACCCGTTGCGCCAAAAACGCCGTGTGGTCTTCGCGCACCTGCGTCACCCCTATGATGGTGACGTAAGGCGAACACACAATCGCGTGGCCATCCCGCCGGTAAACCGCATCAAAGCAGGTGACATTCAGCAGGCCGGTCTCGTCTTCGAGGTCAAAAAACACCACCCGCTTGCCGCTGGGGGTGGGCGGAAAGCGCAACCGAATCGGATTGCCCACCACCATCACTTTCTTACCATTGGGTTGGCGACGCGCCTCCCAGGTGGTGAGCCCACCCCGTCCGCTCACCCGCTCCCGCTCAAACGCCATGAGGTGCTGGTGCACATCCAAGCCCAGCAGGGCGCGCTCGCGGATCGCCTTCTCCTCCGGCGTGAAGTCCGTCATCTCGGGCAGGGTGGGCGGGGGTACATCCAGTTCCAGCCCCCCCGAAACCGCGCCCCGCCACGCCAGCCAGTCCGGCACCGCGCACAGCAAAGCCCGGCGGTGGGGGTGCAGAGCGTCCAGCCCGCCGCACTGGACGAGGGTCTCGAGTTCATCACGGTTCAGCGCCACGCGCCGTACAAAATCCGCCACCGAGAGGTACGGCTGCCCCGCGACAATCGCCGCGCGGGCGGGGGCACTCAGCCCCTTCAGCGCCGTCAGCGCCAGCCGAATCCCCCCGCTCGGCACCCCAAGTTTCGGGTCATCCTCGGCCACAATGTCCTCCACCGCGTAGTCCTCGGTGCTGCGGCTCACATCCAGCGGCAAAATGCGGATGCCCCGCGTGCGCGCCTCATTGGCGATGGTGCACGGGCCGTAATAGCCCGCCGGTTGCGCCTGCAGTAGCGCGGCAAAGTAAGGCCCCGGGAAGTTCTGCTGGCAGGCAATGGAGCGCACCGAAATCTCGGCAAAGGCCAGCGCGTGCCCCTGCGCAAAGCCGTACCCCCGGAACCCCGCCGCCATATCCACCGCCTCGGCCGCCACCGCCTCGGTGTAGCCCCGGTCCACCGCCCGCTGGATAAGCTGCGGCCGCAGCACCTGCCCGTAATCCTCCCGCCGCCGCTTGTGGATCTCCTCCCGGATCTCCTCCGCCTCCCCGCTGGTGCACCCGCAGAACACCTGCAGCAGTTGGTCCACTTGCTCTTGGAACACCAAGATGCCGTAGGTGTTGCCCAGGATGCGCTCAAAATCCGGGTGGCTGAGTTGGTAGCTCTTGGTGCCCCGGCGGCGGCCAATCAGCTCGTTGATCTTCACCGCGCCCCCCACCCCCGGCCGGATGCCCGCCTGTACCAGGCTCGCGTCGGTCAGGTTCATCGTTTGCAGGCGCATGTGGGCTTGCCGCATGGCGGGCGATGCCGATTGCGGGATGCCCACCAGTTCCCCACTGCGCATGGCCTGGTAGGTGTGGGGGTCATCCAGCGGCAGGTTCTCCACCCGAAAATCCAGGTGTTGCAGGCGCACCCGCTCCTGCGTGCCAGAGAGCACATCCTGCCCGCGCAGGCACAGGATGTCGAACTTATCGAAGTAGTGCTTAGCGCTGCGCTTATCCCACTGGATGATGCGCAGGTTGCCGTCTTCCTGGTCCCCGGCCGACCACTGCACCGGCACCGTATCCGCCAGCGGCCGGCGGGAAACAATGACGCCCGAAGAGTGCGCCCGGATATTGCGCGGCACATCCGCCAGCACAGTGGAAAGGCGGAACACCCACTCTAACCTTTCGGTGGAAATGCCACTGTCTCTCAGCTCGGGGCGCTCGCTGATGTTGCGGGCGAGGCGCTCCGGGTCAATCCCCCCGTGCACCCGCTTGGCAATAAAACCAATCGCATCGGCGGGCAAACCCAACGCCTTGCCCACCTCCCGCAGAATGCCGCGCGTGCCGTAAGCGCCAAAGGCCGCCACCGTCGCCACGTGGTCCACCCCGTACTGGTGGATCATGTAGTTGCGCATGTCATCGCGCCGGTGCGCCTCAAAATCCATGTCAATATCCGGGCGCTTGCTCCCGTCATCAGGCAAAAAGCGGTCGAAGTGCAACCGGTGCGTAAAGGCGTCAATGCGGCTGATGCCCAGGCAGTACGCCACCGCGCAATCCACCACCGACCCCCGCCCGCTCAGCAGGATGCCCTGGTCGCCCGCCCACCGCACCAGGTCGGCGGCCATGAGAAAGTGCCCCGCAAACCCCAGCCGGATGATGCGATCCAGCTCCCCATTCAGCCGCCGGTGCAGGGCCTTGGTGGGGTTGTTGTGCCGCAGCGCCGCCCCGCTCAGCACCGCCGCCCGCAGGGCTTGGCTCTCGTCGGCGGCCATGGGCGGCAGTTCCGTGCGCGGGGGCAGCAGGTCGTCGTCGCACATCTCCGCCACGCGGTGGGTGTTGGCCACCAGGTCGGGACGATCTTGGTAGCGCGTCAGCATCTCGGCGGGCGGGCACAGGTAGCGCTCGGCATTCAGCGCCCGCAGAGGGCGGGGGCGAGGCTGGGGCTGGTCGGGGTGACGCCCCGGCTTGCGCCCAAAGAGTTCTTCCACCGTGGCCAGCGTGGCACTGCATAGGGCCACATCCTGCGCCGGAAACTGGTCCAACTCCGCGTGCGTCACCGGTCCGCCCGCCACCGGCGTCACGCCCAGCGCCTCGGCCAGTTGCAGCAGGCGGTAGCTGCAGTTCCACTCCCAGGGTTCAAACGTGCGCTCCACTTGCACAAACACACGCTCCCGGCCGTAGAGTTTCACCAATTGGTTCAGTCGGTCTTCCGCCTCTTGCAAGTTGCCCGCCTGCAGGGGCCGGTCCACCCACCCCGCGCTCCCGCCGGTGAGCACCAGCACGTCCTGCGTGTATTCCGCCAAGAGCGCCCGCGACCCCAGCGGATACAGGCGCGGATGCCGCAAATGGCACTGGGTGACGAGGTGTGAGAGCGAGCGGTACCCCGCCGGTGTCATTGCCACCAGCACCAGGTCGCCGCCCTCCTCCATCTCGATCGTGGTGCCAATCAGCGGCTTCACCCCGCACTGCCGCGCATCCCGCGCAAACTCCACCACCCCGGCCAGCGACATCCGGTCGGCCAGCAGCGCCGAAGGGATGCCCACCTGCGCCGCCCGCCGCGCAATCTCGGTGGCAAACATCACGCTCCGCCCAAAGGAGTAACCCGAGACGGCGTGCAGCAGCGTATAGTCCGTCGCCCCGCTCTGGTACTGCGGATACACCGGCTCGCGGATCATCCCGTTCGCCCGCCGCACCTTCTCGTCGCGGGTCTTACGGGGGCGCAGCAGCACATCCTCCCGGTGCGCGTAAGGGTCCACGTCCAGCGTCACCGGCGGAGCCCCGCTCACCAATCGCGAGAGCGGTGTGATGTCCTCGTGCACGCGCCCCCGGTGGTCGCGCCAGCGCAGCACCTCGCGTGGTACTTCGCCTTCCCACCACGCGCCCACCTCGCGCCACCGCGCTAAGATTTCACGACCAGCCAATCGCGTCACTCCACTGGCGCAGCCACCGCTCGCGCCGACTGATCTCAATCTCACACGCCCGCTTGATGGTGCCCACCCCCATCGCCGCCACCACCCGCGCCCGGGCCGTTTCGGCGGCATCGTGCCGCTCGGACGAACCCACCATTTGGTCGAGTTGCCTCTGCACCCGCTTGGCCCCCTGTAAACGTGGCAACGAGAGCGTGGCACGCACCGGCGGCCACGGCAGCCCCCGCTCCACCACTTGCCGGTAGAACACGCGCAGCGGGTGCGCCTGCGCCACCGGCTTGGCCAGTTGCCGCCGGTAAGTCACCGTCTGCCCGTCCTCGTTGGTCATCGTCAGCCACAGGGTGCTGGCCATGCGGTCGTGCCGCGCCAGGCGCAGGGCCAGGCGGTGCGCCATCTCATCCCCGGCCAGTTCCAGCGCCATGCGGTCCTCGCAGCTGGCCCCGAAATCCCACCTTTCGGTGTAAGCCTCCGGTGGGTAGTTGGGATTCAGAGCGCCGGGGTCCGCCCCCTGCGCCAGTTGTTGCACCCACCAGGCGCGTTTGCCCACTGCGCGGGTTAGCGCCGGCAGGGGCAGCTGCGCCACCACCCCCAGCCGCCGGTACCCCAGCAGTTTCAGCCGCTCGCGCTCTTCGGTCGTCAGCTCCGTCAGCCAGTCCACGGGCCAGCGGGCCAGTTCGCTCGGCTCCACCTCCCCACCGCCGTAAACCCCCAGGTCCAGGGCATCCGGGGGCACCTCCACCCGCACCGCGTCCGCCATCCAGGCCGCCCGGGCCATGCCCATCGCCACGCCCCCCGGCCCCGACCGCCGCACCGCCCGCGCCATCTCCCCCGCCACCTCGCGCGGGTCGGGGTGGGCACGCAGGTCCACCAGGGCCTCCGCCGGGCTGCGGACCACGATCAGGTCACTGTAGGCCAGCAGCGCCCGCCACCAGGTGGCCGCCCGCCGCCGCGCCTGGGCCATGTCCACCGCCACGTATTGGCCATCCTCCCGTAAGATCGCCTTCGCATCGGCCAGCCCCCCGCCCACCTGCACACCCCGGGCCAGGGCGGCAGGGGTGGCATCGCGCACCGTGTCCCCGTCGAAGATCACGGTGGGCACGTCGGGGTCATGTTCGGCCGCGTAGAAGCCCGGGCGAAAGAGGCTGACTATCATATAGACTTACGTCTACTATTATGCGCATNNGCAAAATCCACCATCGGCAGGGTCGGCGCCTTCGGCCCCCATCGCCGCACAAACGCGCCATCCCGGTCGTAAGTACGCGCCTGCTTCTCCACATCAAACACCCGGAACGGCACCGGATCGTGCCCGATCCCCGCCACGTACTGCCAGTTGCCGTAATTGCTGGCCGGGTCGTAATCCCCCAGTTGAGATTCGAACCACCGCGCCCCCCACCGCCAGTCAATGCCCAACGTCTTCACCAAAAACGAGGCCACCACCTGCCGCCCCCGGTTGCTCATGTAACCCGTGGCCGCCAGTTCGCGCATGCCCGCATCCACCAGCGCGAAGCCCGTGGTGCCCGTGCGCCACCGCTCAAAGTCATCCCGGTCGCGCCGCCATGCCACCCGCGCCTGCCGAATCCCGCCCTCCAAGAACAGATCCCGCCCGTACGCCCGCGCCGACCAATGGAAGAAGTCGCGCCACAGCAGTTCAAAGCCCAGCCAGTAGGTGCTCTCGTTCGCGCCCCGCTCCTGCTCGTACCGCTTCACCTCGTGCCACACCCGGCGCGGCGACAGCGCCCCGCACGCCAGCCACGGCGAGAACTTGCTGCTGTCATCCTCGTGCAGCAGGCCATTCCGGGTCTGCTTGTAGACCGCCAGCCGATCGGTCTGCCACAGGTAATGGTCCAGCCGCGCCAGGCCCACCCGCTCACCACCCGCATAGCGCCCCGCTGCATCGCGTGGCACCGGCGGCACCTCCCACGCCGGCTCGCATTTCATCCCCACCAGTGCATCAACACCAGCAGCCTCCGCCCGCACGCGCACCGACTTCTCCACCCGCGAGCGGTACTGCGTAAACACTCGGGGCAGTGCCGGCACCGCAATGGGCAAATCATCGCGGTGATGCAGCGTGTCGGCGGAAGAAAACTGCACCCACACCCCTTGCCGCCGCAGCCTCAGGGCCAAGCGCTTCTCCAGTTGCACCTCGTCCCAAGCGGGCTCCGTGTGCGCCCACACCTGCTGCACTTCCCAGCGGGCGGCTTCCTCCGCCACGATGGTCTCCGGGTCCCCAAACCGCACCCGCAACGTCACGCCTCGCGCCGCCAGTTGGTCTCGCAGGTCCGCCAGGGTCTCGGCCAAGAACCGCACCCGATGCGCCCCCATCCGCGGCCAACCCAGTCGCGTCGTGCGCATCCAGGCTTCTTCCCACACAAAAAGGGCGACGACCGGGTGCCCCTTCGCCGCCGCCTGGGCTAGCAAACCGTGATCGTGAACCCGCAAATCACTACGGAACCAAAGCAAAACCGACCCGGTGGACACTCTCGTACTCCCCTACGAAAGGTCCACCCGGTCGGTGCGGGAGGGCGCACGACGAAGGGCTAATGCCGCGCGCCCAAGTTCTGTTGTCGTTAGGCGCTGGCTTTCTCAATCACGCGTTGAGACTGCACCACCACTTGGCCCAGGCTCTCAATCTGGTCTTCCACCAGCATCGCGCTGGCCGAGACCTGCTGCACTTGCGCGCTCAGCACCTGCGCCGAGGCACTCATTTCTTCGGTGGAAGCCGAATTCTCCTCCGCAATCGCCGCGAGGTGATCCAGGGAACCCTCAGCCGCCGTGATTTCTTGCGACACCGTGGCGATGAGCGCCAAGTTCTCCGCCAAGACCTGTTGCACCGTGCTCATGGCTTCGTGCAGGTCGGTTTGGCGTTCCGCCGCACCCTCGCCCAGTTCGGCGATCTTGGCCAGGGCCACCGTCGCTTCGTCGGTCAGCTTGGCGACATCTTGTACGTCATCCACCGTCGTAATCATCGCCTTGCGGGTGGCCGCGCTCTTGCTCAGCATCACCTCAATCAGCTCCTGGATCTCCTGAGTCTGGCGAGCGGTATGTTCCGCCAGCTTGCGAACTTCATCGGCCACCACCGCAAAGCCTCGGCCGTGCTCACCGGCCCGCGCCGCCTCAATGGCGGCATTCAGGGCCAGCAAGTTGGTTTGGTCCGAGATCTCCTCAATCGTCCGAACGATGTCGCTCACCTTGTCGGCTTGCTCATGAACTTCCTTCACCCCATCAGAAGTCAAAGTGACGGCATCCTTCACCCGGGCGAGCACTTCAACTCGCTCCTTAAGTTGCGTCCAGAT
>DEIB01000017.1:0-411 GCA_002352215.1 Chthonomonas sp. UBA2785
GACGTCCTCGCCTGGTCCAAAGTCAGCTCCCATTAGGCCACCCGCACGCCAAGCCGAGCAGGGAGGTAAACTCGAAGGCTCTTACCCACGGGAAGTTTTATGCGAGTTCGGAACAAAGAATTGCGAGCACGGCGCAACCGCAAGGCCAAGCGCGTGAAGGAGCTGATTAAGGAAGCGATCGCGGCCAAGAAGTCGGGCGCGACCAAGAAGGCCCCCAAGGCCACGGCCGTCGAAGCCAAGCCCAAGAAGGCTGCCGCTCCTAAGGCTGCTCCCAAGAAGAAGAAGGAAGAAGCGGCTCCCGAAGCCGCCGAGTAACTTCAAGGAATCAATCCTACGTCGTCTCCCGCCGTCCCCGCCTTTCAGGTCCGCGACCTCGGTCGCATGGGATACCACCCCGCGTGGGATGTGCAG
>DEIB01000017.1:566-21312 GCA_002352215.1 Chthonomonas sp. UBA2785
GTCTGGGTGGAGGACGCCAAGGTGTGCGCCATCGGCATCAAGGTGAAGCGCTGGGTGAACCTGCACGGCCTCGCCCTCAATGTCCATACCGACATGACGCACTTTGAAGGGATCATCCCGTGCGGCATCCAAGGCTACGGCGTCACGAGCCTGCACGAACTCCTGGACCCGGCCCCAAGCATGGAGCAGGTCAAAGCCGCGCTGGTGCGCGGCTTCGCGGCGCTCTCGCCTTAAGACTTGATGAGATCGAGGGTCGGGAATTCCTGGCCCAGCACCAATCCGGCATCGTTGCCCAGCCAGTTCTCCAGCGTGGTGGCGTAGACGCTGCGGAAGTCCGTCTTCCAGGGCACGTCGCCTCGGCTGAGGTTGGCCAGGTCCGGGTTCGGGCCGTGGAATCCGCCCTTCACGCGGCTCCCAATCAGGAACATCGGGGCGGCTTCGCCGTGGTCGGTGCCCAGGCTGCCGTTCTCTTCCACGCGGCGCCCAAATTCGCTGAAGACCAGGAGCGTCACCTTCTTATCCAGCCCAGCGGATTCCATTTCGCGCTGGAAGGCCAGCACGGCATCCGAAAACTCTTGCATCAGCTTGGCGTGGGATTCCTTTTGACGGGAGTGGGTATCGAACCCGCCGTGGCTAAAGTAGACGACCCGCGTTTGCGGGGAGGCCATCAAGAGCTGGCTGATTTGAGCGAACCCACGCCCGAATCCGTTCTCACCGTAAGTCTGCTTCGGCTTCGCGCCGTCGAGCTTGCTATTCAGCAAGTTCATGGCATCCAGCGCCGCGCGGTTGGCATCTTGGATGGTGCGGATCGCCGAACCCTGTTCAGCGTCCCGTCCCTGGATCTGCCGCAGCAACTTTTCCGCATCGGCGTTGCCCACCAGTGACTTGATATCGGCCAGGCTGGCAAAGCAGGGGATGCTCGCATCCTTGGCTTGCAGGGCCAGGGGGCGCTCAGTGCTCAGGCCCACGCACGCCACCGGGTTGTACATCTGCTGCGCGGCGCGTTCGTCCATGCTTCGGCCAATCCAGCCGTAGGGAAGCTTGGCATCGGGGCTGGCCGATTGCCAAATGTCCATGGACTTAAAGTGCGAGCGGTTCGGATTGGGGTAGCCCACGTTTTGCACCACGGCCACCTTGCCTTCCTTATAAAGCGTGGCGAGGCCGCCCATTGTGGGGTGCAACCCCATCGTATCGTTGAGGTGCAGAACCTCGTCCCCCTTCAGCGCCAGGGTCGGGCGTGCCTTCGCGTAGAGCGGGTCAGCGAAGGGCACCACCGTGTTCAGGCCGTCGTTGCCACCGCTCAGTTGGCACACCACGAGAATGTTGTCCGGGTCCACCTTGCGGCCCCCGGCCGCGCGGATCAGGTCGCCGTGGGCGACCGCCGCCAGCCATCGCGGGGTGCTGAGGCCCACCGCAATCATGGTGCCTTTGGCAAGGAGTTCTCGACGGGTCAAATTGCTTTCACTCATGGCGGACCTACAAGGTAGTGTACGGCAAGTTTGGACGATACACAAGTGTCAAAGTTCAGTAAATGGCCATCGGATATTCCCATTCCGTCGGTCATTGCGGCTTTGTGCTTGGCGGTCCTCACTCTAGCCGTCTTCGGTCAGGCTCAAAACACGGGTCCGGAGAGCGCGATACGGCAGTACCACCAAGCGCTTGTGGCCTCGCCCGGGGGCAACGATCGTGGCCCGGTGATGCTCCAGCAACGCGAAGATGTCACGCAGCCGTTCAACCAACTCATTGAGCAGCTCTTGCGGGCGGGGGCTCAGGTTCGGTTCGGCCGCATCACCAAACAACTCCCCGATGCCACGGTTGAGGTTGCCTATCTCCGCCCGAATGGCGAAACCTGGGCGTTCCTCTACGTTTTGCGGCGTGAGCAAGGGGTGTGGCGCGTGGATGTGGAGCAAACCGCCCGGGGCAGCCTGAACCGGACCTGACTCTTCTCATTAGCCGCTTTTGGGGTTCAATGAAGGCGGTATGCGGCGCCAAGCGGGACGCGTTCACTGGATTGTGCTGACGGGCATTGTGGGGGCCTTGGTGGTCGCCATCGGCTTCTTTGCCACATTCTTCTTCGGGTCGTCTCCCGAAGTCCAGGCCAACCGCTTCTTGGTTTCGCTCGCGAAGGGCGACAAGGCCGGCCTGATGAAGTACGGGGCTTCGGACTTGGACCCCGCTGCTCTCGACAAGGCGTGGGACGTCACCCTGGAGCGCGGCGAATACTACCGGTTCGCCTGGAAGATCTTGGGCTCCACCAAGCAATCGGACGACGCCGCCGTGGTGAACATTCTCATCAATCGAGGCATGAACAACTCGAGCTACGACGAGCCGATGAGCATCCCCATGATCAAGAAGGATGGCGAATGGAAAGTCGCCCTCAGCGAGCTCAGCCGCAAGGTCTATCCCTCCTTGCCGTAACGGCATCGGCGCGGATTTTACAAAGCATTAACCCGGAGCGCGAACCCGGCGGGTAAACCTTCGTTCGTGCCCAAACTCTCGCGACGTGAACTCATGAAAGCCGGTGCTCTCACGGCGACTTCTGCCTTCGGGGCGGCGGCTCTGCCGGCCCTGAACGCCCCGGCCCCCGGCACTGAGCGCGTGCTGCGAATTGGGCACCTCACGGACATTCACGTGCAGCCGGAGCGCAAAGCCGCCGAGGGCATGGCCAAGGCGTTTGAGATTGTCAACGGCCTCAGCGACAAGCCGGACCTCATCCTGACGGGCGGCGACCTCATCATGGATGCCTTTGGCCAATCGAAAGACCGTGTGAAAACCCAGTGGGACATCTTCACCCGGGTGCTTCGAGATAGCAACGACCTCCCCGTGCGGCACTGCCTGGGCAACCACGACTTCTGGAACGGCGCGGGCGGCCAGGGCAAGGAAGACCCGATGTTCGGGCACCGCTGGGCGCAGGATGCTCTGGAGCTGGAAAAGCCGTACTACGACTTTGAGCAGGCGGGTTGGAAGTTCGTCGTCCTCCAAAGCACCCTGCCCGAAGGGGGTGGCTACAAGGGGAGGCTAGACGAAGAGCAGTTTGAGTGGCTCACCGGCGTGCTGCAAGGCACTCCCAAGACTATGCCGGTGCTGGTGCTTTCGCACATCCCGATCCTTAGTGCTTCAACTTTCTTTGATGGCGACAACGAGAAATCCGGCAACTGGCAAGTGCCCGGCGCGTGGATGCACATTGACGCTCGCCGCATCAAGGATTTGTTCCACAAGCACCCCAACGTGAAAGTATGTGTGAGCGGCCACGTACACCTGGTGGACCGCACGGATTACCTCGGGGTCTCCTACGTCTGTAACGGCGCGGTGTGCGGCGGCTGGTGGGGCGGCAATTACCAAGAAACAGCCCCCGGCTACACCGTGATTGACCTGTACGCGGATGGCACCTTCCGCAATGATTACACCGAAACCGGTTGGGAGGCCCAAAGCTGATGGCCACGAAATCCACGCGAAGAGAACTGCTTGCCGCCGGCGGGGCGCTGGGCGGTTCGATTCTGGCATCCCGGGTGATGGGGACATGGCCGGGCAACCAAGATGCCGCGCCCAACCGCGTGCTGCGCATCGCCCACCTCACAGATATCCACGTGCAGCCCGAGCGCAAAGGGGGAGAGGGCATGGCCCACGCGTTCGAGATCGTGAATGACCTCAAAGATAAGCCCGACCTCATCCTCACCGGCGGCGACCTCATCATGGACTCGTTCGGCGCCGACAAAGCCCGCGCCAAGGTGCAATGGGATCTCTTCGATTCGGTCATCCGCAACCACAACGGCCTACCCGTGCGGCACTGCCTGGGCAACCACGATTACTGGAACGGCGCGGGCGGCGGCGGCAAGAATGACCCGATGTTCGGCTGGAACTGGGCGCAAGACGTGCTCAAGCTCGATGCGCCCTACTACGCCTTCCGCCAAGCCGGGTGGCAGTTCATCGTGCTGCAGAGCACCATGCCGCTCGAAGCCGGGGGCTACACCGCCAAGCTCGATGATGCGCAGTTCGAGTGGCTTGCGGATACCCTTGAGCAAACCCCCCGGGAAATGCCCGTTCTGGTGCTCTCCCACATCCCCATCCTCAGCATCTGCGCCACCCTGGCCGGTGACACCGAGAAGACCGGCAACTGGGTGACGCCGGGCTCGTGGATGCACATTGATGCCCGAAAGATCAAAGACTTGTTCCACAAGCACCCAAACGTGAAGGTTTGCTTAAGCGGCCACGAGCACCTGGTGGACGACGTGGAGTACCTGGACGTCACCTATGTTTGCAACGGGGCGGTGAGTGGCGGCTGGTGGGGTGGCAACTTCATGGAGTTCGGACCCGGCTACGCGCTGGTGGACCTGTATGAAGACGGCACGTTCCGCAATGAGTTCATCCCCTCGGGTTGGGTCCCGGCGGCGGAGTAGGGCGGGCCGTTTGCGGCAGGTTC
This sequence comes from Chthonomonas sp. UBA2785, assembly GCA_002352215.1. GTDB lineage: Bacteria > Armatimonadota > Fimbriimonadia > Fimbriimonadales > Fimbriimonadaceae > JAHBTC01. The sequence goes on from DEIB01000017.1 coordinate 4,987, forward strand.
CCGAGGGTGAACCCAGAGCGATAGGTACAACCGAAGGCGCATGAGCGCCCCCGACCTCCGCAATATCGGCATCATTGCCCACGTTGACCACGGCAAAACCACCCTGGTCGACGCCCTGTTTCGCCAGTCGGGGCTGTTCCGCGAGAACGAATCGGTCCAAGACCGAGTGATGGACCGCAACGACCTGGAGCGCGAGCGCGGCATCACCATTCTCAGTAAGGTGGCCAGCACCAAGTTCCAGGGCACCAAGATCAACATCGTGGATACGCCGGGCCACGCCGACTTCGGGGGCGAAGTCGAGCGCGTGCTCAGCATGGTGGACGGCGCGCTGCTGGTGGTGGACGCCAACGAAGGCCCGATGCCGCAAACCCGGTTTGTGCTGAAGAAGGCGCTGGCCAACGGCCTCAAGATCGTGGCGGTTATTAACAAGGTGGACCGCGAGGGCGCGCGCCCGATGGAAGCCTACGACAAGCTTCTCGACCTTTTTATTGACCTTGGCGCTAACGAAGAAGACCTCGAGTTCCCTTATGTGTTTGCCAGCGGGGCCTCGGGCTGGGCGCGACGCAACCTGGACGACACCGACACCGACATGCGGGCGCTTTTCGAAACGATTGTCGAGCACATCCCCGCGCCCAAGGTGCAAAACGATGGCCCCGCGCAGTTCCAGGTCAACAACTTGGACTACAACGACTACGTGGGCCGCATGTTTGGCGGCAAGCTCTTGCGGGGCCGGCTGCGGGTGGGCGATCGCCTGACGAGCGTCGGCGAAGGCGGCAAGCAGCAGTCCTTCAACACCACCAAGGTGTGGACGTACGCCGGGTTGCAACTGCAAGAGTGCGACGTGGTGGAAGCCGGTGAAATCGTGATGGTTTCCGGACTGGATGACGTCCTGATTGGGGACTCGGTGTGCGACGCCCAGTTCGTGGACCCGCTGCCGCGCATCGAAGTTGAGCCCAGCACGCTCACCATGAGCTTCTTTGCCAACACCAGCCCGCTCTCGGGCAAGGACGGCGGTAAGTTCCTCACCATCCACAAGATTCGCGAGCGGATGGAGAAGGAAGAGAAGGTCAGCGTCACACTCAAGATTGACCGCGACGCTCCCGCCGACACCGTGAAGGTGGCCGCGCGCGGCGAAATGCAGCTTTCAGTGCTCATCGAGACGATGCGCCGCGAGGGCTTTGAAATGGCCATCGCCCGCCCGGAGGTCATTTTCAAAGAGAATGACCGGGGCCAGCGGCTCGAACCGATTGAACTTCTTATCCTCGAACTCCCGGATGAAGCCATGGGCGGCACGCTGGAAGAATTGAGCCGACGAAAGGGCGAAATGACCGGCATGATGCAGATCGGCAACGACCGCTCGCGAGTGGAAGCCACTATCCCGACGCGCGGCCTCATCGGTTTCCGTAGCGTCTTCCTCACGCTCACCCGGGGCACGGGCACCATCAGCAGCTTGTTTGAAGGCTACGAAGCCTTCCGGGGCACGGTGCAAAGCCGCGCCACGGGCTCGCTCATCGCCAAGGACGACGGGAAGATGACCCGCTACGCCTATGAAGACGTGCAAGAGCGCGGCACCTTGTTCTATCCCGTCGGCACCGATGTATACGGGGGGATGATCGTCGGGCAGTGTAGCCGTGATGAGGATATGGTGGTAAACATCACCAAAACGAAGGCCGCGACCAACATGCGCAGCGCCAATGCGGACGCCACCACGGTGCTGGACGCCCACCTGGAATTCTCGCTGGAGCAGGCTCTCTCCTGGCTTCGGGATGATGAACTTCTGGAAGTTACGCCCAAGATGCTGCGCTTCCGCAAGAAGGTGTTGGACCACAGCATGCGCAAGGTCAGCGAGCGCAAAGCTCAGGTCTGATCCCGAGAAGCGCCGGGAAGATAAAAAAATGGACGCAAGTCGCCTTGCGTCCGATGTCTGCTTGTTGTGATCGCAAACCCGACTTGTCCATCAGGCGTTACGTCACTATCAATGATGGCGAAGCCCGTGTTAAGAATTAGTGAACCAAGCCAAAAGGTCTAGGCGAAATGGCTTCAAATCCCCCGTAAAAGTGCGGGTGGGGAAAGACAAACCCCGTTGTTGTAACAGCCTTGACTGGGCAAAGGTATTCATTGCGGGGTTTTGGTAGAATGCCCGCATGAACCGACTTTTCCTCCTGCTGGTGATGGGCCTTTGGGTGGCCCTGGCCGGGGCGCAGACCCGCGTTGTCTTGCAGGGTCCGCTACGGACGCTCGAGGATGGCGGCAAGGTGTACCGGGTCACGCTGAAGGAAGCGCCCTCCGGTGTTCCCATGACGCTGGGCATTGCCGCCGAGCCGCGCGAAGCCGCCGCCGTACGCCCGCTGCCCGGTCGCGCCCAGGCCACTTGGTTCACCGATGCGGCACGCGGCCAGGTGCTGGAAGCCGCCGTTTACGTGCGCCCGGATACGCTCGGGGCCGTCAAGGTCGTCGGTTTTGCCAACCCCACCGGCTTCTTCTGGAATGCCGCGTCGGACTTCAGCTGGCTCCCGGTGGCGGCGCTACCGGCCCCGACCCTCAGTTCGCCCATCAGTGGGCGCATCGTGTCGGCCTCGCCGGTGTTCCGGGTGCGCATCGACACCCCCACTACGGTGACCGCGACCTACGAGATTGAAGTCACCAACGGCTCGACCATCAACCGCACCTACACCGTGCTAGGTACCACCAACGCCTTTGGCCTCTACTACACGCCGTGGACAGCTGGATTCCCGTTGGGCGTCTACCAGTGGCGAGCGCGCGGCATCGATGGCGCGGGCGTGCCGGGGCCGTGGTCGGCTTCACGGAGCTTCACCGCTTCGGGCGGGATTGACGCGGCGGGAGGCATCTCGCAGACGGCTTTCAACAACCTCCGTGCGGCGGGGTGGATGAACCACTTTGCGGCCAGCTGGGGTGGCTACAACGTGTGGCCGGCGGCCCGGCAGAACATGATCAACGCCACCAACGCGGGCATGGAAGTGGCGATGTACGTCTTCCTCAATTTCGATAACGGCAGCACCATTAGCGGCGCTCCGGCCAACCAAACCGGGCAGTGGCAGGTGGACCGTGCGCTGGCCAACGTGGGCTACACCGGCCCGGGTTCGCTCCCGTTTGACCTCAAGTACATCATGATCGACATCGAGAACCGGTTCTGGGGAACAATGTCGCAGGCCGACCGCGTGCAACGGATCGCCGAAGCCGTGCAGCGGGTGCGAAACCTGGGCTTCCGCCCGATGATTTACACCCGCAACGAGGGCTTCAACCCCTGGTGGAACGATGCCACCGGCAGTAGCAAGGATTTCAAGGAGCTGTACCTATGGGGCAGCAAGCCGGAAACCGAAACGGCCGTGTTCCAAGACGACTTGCTCCTCGATGTGGGCAATCCGTGGGTGAAGTTCGGGGGCTGGACCTCGCGCGGCGGCAAGCAGCATTTGCTGGACAAGACCGTGTTCGGGGCTCGCATTGACATGAACGTGTGGGATCCGGCGGTGTGGGATCAACCGGCGCTCAGCCCGGGCGCGGTGAACTTTGCGGCTCCCACCCACAATATCGTTCGTAACGCCGACGGCTCGTACCGGCTGACGATGACCCTGCGCAACACGGGGAACGTGGAAGCCTACGCGGTGCGGATTGACCAGCCTCGCCTCGCCTTCACCACCCTGCCAGGCCGATTCTCGATGGGCATGATCCCGCCGGGGCAATCCAGTTCGCTGGTGTTCACCTTCCCGGCCAGCACCGGGGTGCCGGGCACGCGCACGGTGGGGCAGTTCCGCGTGTTGACGGGCGATGGCCCGCGCTTCCTGGCCGCCAGTGTGACCCTGCCGTGATCCTAGTAATTGACAACTACGATAGCTTCACGTACAACCTGGTTCAGTACCTCGGCATCCTCGGGGCCGAGCTGGACGTGCGCCGCAACGATGAAGTGACGCTGGAGGAAGTGGTGGCAATGCGCCCGGAGCGCATCCTGCTTTCCCCCGGGCCGTGCACGCCCCACGAAAGCGGCGTTTGCTTGGAAGTGCTGCAAGAAGCGCTAAACGGAACGCGACTGGCCGGGGTGCCGATCTTCGGTGTGTGTCTGGGGATGCAAGCCATGGGGTTGGTGGCCGGGGCCGAAATTCGCCGCGCCCGCACCATTCGCCACGGCAAGACTTCGCCCGTGGGGCACGATGGCGCGGGTGTTTTTGCTGGCATTCCTAATCCGATGGCCGCCATACGCTATCACTCTTTGGTGATTGAGCCCACCACGCTCAACGACGACTGGAAAACCACAGCCTTCACCACGGACGACCAAGAGTTGATGGCGATTCGTCATACAACCCTTCCGCTAGAAGGCGTGCAATTTCATCCTGAAAGTGTGCTCACAGAATCCGGCTTATTGATGATGGAAAATTTCCTCAAAATGTCTCCATCCGCGCCAGTTTTTGCAAACTAAGCGCAATATTGGGCCCTGGGGCACATCCCAGAACCTATAGGCGTAAGGAGTGCTATGTCCGATGACATTAAGCAGAAACTCGAAGACGCTGCGAACAACCTGGGTGGGGCCGGTACGGCCGACAAAATCGAAGGAAAGTTCCACGAAGTAGCGGGTCAAGCGAAGGAAGCCGTTGGCAACCTGACGGGCAATGACGAACTCAAGGCGGAGGGCGAAGTCGAGCAGGCTGAAGGCTTTGGCCAGCAAGTGCTCGGTGACCTCAAGGAAGCTGCGGAATCAGCTGTTGATCACGTGGTCGGCGGCGTGCGAGCGGTGGTAGATACCGTAAAGGACATGGTGGACGGCAAGCCGGGGCAATAACCCCGGGAGGCACTTCATGCTCCATTACGCCCTCGTCTTTTTGGTGGTGGCCATCATCGCCGGGATACTCGGGTTTGGTGGCATTAGCGGCGTGGCCGCTACAATCGCACAGGTTTGCTTTGTGCTCTTCCTGATCATGGCGATTGTGAGTTTCTTAACGAAACGGAAAGTCTAAGGATCACTACCAATGACCATGAAGGAAACCCGGCGGCTTTCGCGGGGTTTCTTCTTTGAGAAAGTGCGCTAATCCGTAACGAGGGGCGCACCCAGCGATTTGGCCAAAGCGCGCACCGCTTGTGGTGTGGTCAAGTGAATCCACTGCTTGCCCGCGTAGCGGGGTTCCAGGCGCATGGCGGTGTACTGCCGTCGGCGACGGAAGTAAGTGCGGAAGAACCACACCCAAAGCCCATCCGGCCATTTGATGAGCTCCCATAGGCGCTGCCGGTTGCCATTGCAGATGGGGCGGCCGGTGCGGCAATCCACCAGGGTGCGCCGAAGTAGCTGCCGCGCGTTCACAAAGAACGGCAAGTCAATCCACACGATGGTGTCGGCGCGCTCCCAAATCATCTCGCGCACCGCGCGGTAGTTGCCCTCCATCACCCAGCGGTCCGCGGCAATCGTGGCCTGCACATCGCGGATGAACTCGTCCTTAGGGGCGGGCTGCCAGTTCGGCCGCCAGTGCAGCGTGTCCAGGCTCGTATGGGGGAGGTTATAGGCTTGGGCCAGCGCCCGGGCCAGGGTGGTTTTGCCGCTCCCGGTGGTTCCCACCACCACCACACGATTTGGCGCCTCCATGCCCGGGAGTCTATCTCAGGGCAAATGAGGTATCAGAGGTCATGTTTCGGTCATTGAGGACCATCCACAAGTGGGCAGGCCTCATCAGTTCGCTCATTCTCATGACCATTGCGGTCACGGGGTTCTTCTTGGCGGTGAAGGGCAAAGTGAACTGGATGCGGCCCCCCGTGGTGCCCGCCACTGAGGTCACCGACTTCAAAACCGTGGTGAGCCCGGGCGTGGCCATGGAGATTGCGTTCGCTCAGAACCTCGCCGACCTCAAGGACCCGAGCGATGTGGACCGAGTGGATTACCGGCCCAAAGACAACACGTTTAAGGTGCTGAGCAAGGAGGGGTACCACGAGGTGCAGGTGGATGGCAGCACCGGGCAGGTGCTGCAGGTGGCCACCCGCAACGACTCGTTGATGGAGGACATCCACGACCTCAGCTTCTTCGCCGAATGGACGCACGAATGGCTGCTTCCGTCGGTGGCGGTGATCCTCTTTATGCTCAGCACGAGCGGGGTGGTGATGTTCTTCACGCCGGTGGTGCGCCGCTGGAAATTCAAACGCCAAGCGAATGCCGCAAAAGGGCCGCCCGCCGGGAAGAGTCCCGCGTAAAATAGGCGTTATGCAAAAGTTTTGCGTTTTGGCCTTAGGCCTCGTTCTCCTCGCCGGGTGCACGTCCTCGCCGACGATGGCCGAGGAGCCCGCCGCGAACAACGCAACGACGCCGGCTGCCGGAACCCCGGAAGCTACCGCCCCCGAAGCTGCCCCCAAGGATGAGACGGTGAAGATGCCCGAAGAAGGCGCATCGGAACCCGCTCCTGCTCCGATCCCGGCCGCCCTCACCGGTGAGTTCAAGGTCATCGGCACCGAGTCCATCGTCGCGGCCATCACGCAGCGCGAAGGCGAACTGACCGATGCCGACAAGAAGGACAAGAAGTTCAATACGCTCCGCGAAGCCTATGCCAACGCGGGCATGATGATCAGCGCCAACGGGGCGTTCGTACTCAGCGAACCGCAGAACCTGAAGGCCTCCCTGCGCAAGGAAGGCACGCTCTCCATTGACGGCAACAAGGTCATTCTCAAGGTGGCGAAGGTGGACGGCAAGGACAAGGCCGAAACCATGACCGGTACGCTCCTGCCCGACGGCCACATTGTGTTGACGCTGGGCGGCATTGAGACCGAACTGACCAACCACAACCACTAAGGGCAGCCCTAAGGAATCGCACGGGCCGAAGTCCGGTTACGTGCGATTCCGACCCATAGCGACCTATACACAAAGGAATGTGTGTAAAATGCGCGTGATGAAGATGAAGTCTTTCATTCCCCTCGTGGGCTCGCTTGTGCTTGCTTGGGCATTGTTCGGTTGTGCTCCCTCCGCCACGACGGAAGGCGAAACGGGGACCGGTACTGGCACCTCGACGGAAGCTCCCAAGAAGGAAGCTCCCGCGCATGTGGGCAACTACAAGATCGTCCTCTCGGCTGAGCAAGAGAAGCAGATGGCGGAAGCTGACAAGGCTCTCGCTGACCTGAAGGCCAAGGATCCGAAGATGGCTGAAGGCATGCCGAATCCGCGCGAAATGATGGACAAGATGGTGATGGAACTGAAGGAAGACGGAACGTTCTCGATCGCCATTCCGGGTGCCAACGGCGTGTCCACGGCCACCGGCAAGTACACCATCGAAGGCGACAAGATCACCATGACGGCGGAAATGCTGGACGGCAAGAAGGCCGAAGGCAACGATGCGAAGCCGGAATCGGCTAAGTACGATGCCGCTGCGGGCACCATCACCCTGGGCGAAGGCACGGCACAAGCCACCTTCAAGAAGGCCTAAACCCTCTCGACTCTTCATACAAAAACCCACGACCCGGACGGCGATGGAGCGCCACCCGGGTCGTTTTCTTTTGCCTAGCCCGCGTGGTTAGCGGGCCGGGGGCATCACACCAAGTTCCAACCGGCTGGCGTAGTTCCCGCCGGTCAGCACCCGGATGGTGGCGCGCTTGTAGTCTTCCGGCTTGGCGTCCGCGCGGCTCACAAAGGTGTTCGGGTTGCGATCCACGATGGGGAACCAGTGGCTTTGCACTTGCACTTTGATGCGGTGCCCCTTCTTGAACGTGTGGAACACGTCGTTGAGATCGAACTTCACCTGCGTGGGTCGGCCCGGGACGATGGGAATCGGTCGCTCGAAGCTCTCCCGGAACTTGGCCCGGATGACTTCACCGCGTACCATGTGCTGGTAGCCCGCCATGGTGCCCGTGCCGCTGGCGCGGGGTTCCGTGCTGTCCGCCGGATACTCGTCAATCAGCTTCACGATGAGGTCGCAGTCGGTGCCGCTGGTGGCAATCCACATGTCAGCCGTCACCGGCCCCGCCACGCGCAGGTCCTCGCCAATCACGCCGAGATCGAAGGTCACCGAATCGCCTCGACTGGTGGAGAAGCTCTGGTCGCGCGCCAGCCAGTCGCCGGGGGCGCGGGTGCTGGTCAGATAATCCGCCAGGTAGGGCATCGGCTGGGCCGGGTCGGCCACGTAAAGGTGGTCACCGGATTCACGCGGGGCCTGCCAAGTGAGTTGTTTGTTGCGGTCTAAGTACAGCGAGCGCTTGCGGGCTTCCTTGGGTGGCCACTGCGCGAGGCGGTGCCACATGTTGGCGCCGGTTTCGAACATCGTCACCTCACTGATCGGCTTGGCATTTTGGTCGCCGCGTAGGTACCGCTCAAAGAACGGGAACTCGATCTCCTCTTGGTAGAACTGGCCCGTCCGCCCGCCAAAGCTGAGATCGCTGAGGCTGGACCCGTTTCCGCTGGCCCACTGCCCGTGCGACCACGGCCCCATCACCAGGTAATTGGAGATGCCGGGATTTTGGGTTTCACTTTCGCGGTAGAGCTTGAGCGCCCCGTACATATCTTCCTTGTCGTACCAACCGCCCACGGTCAGCACCGCGCAATCCACCTTGTGGAACGCCCGCCACAGTGCGCGCGACTTCCAAAAGTCGTTGTACGTGTCGTTGGCCACCACCTCGTTCCAGAACGGCACCTTGCCGCTCAGGTACTTGGCGTCGAATTGGCTGGGCGGCCCGGCTTGCAGGAAAAACTTGTATGCCGGCAACCCCATGCGGTCGATCTGCGGGGGCGTGTCGCCACGCCGCACATCAAAGAACAGCATGAAGTCGAACATCTCTTGCAAGAACAAGGCGCCCCGGTGGTGGACGTCATCGCCCAGGAACCAGTCGTTCACCGGGGCTTGCGGGGAGACTGCCTTCAGGGCCGGGTGGTTGCGCACCGCGCCCGCGCCGGCATAGAAGCCCGGGTACGAGATGCCCCACAGCCCGACGCTGCCGTTGTGCTTCGGCACGTTCTTCAGCAAGAAATCGATGGTGTCGTAGGTGTCCGTAGACTCATCCACGCCGCTCTGCCCGTCGGGGAGGAGCGGGCGCACGTTCACGTAGTCGCCTTGGCTCTTGCCTTTGCCCCGCACGTCTTGGTAGGCAAAGATGTAGCCCGCTTCGGCCATCTTGGGGTTGGTGCGGCGCGGCGGGCGCGTGGGGCTGCCCGCACCGTAGGGCGTGCGCTCCATGATGATGGGGAACGGCCCCGGCTTATCCTTGGGGATATAGACGACAGTGTAAAGCTCGGTGCCGTCGCGGGCGGGGATGGAGAACTCGCGCGCATCCCACTGGTCTTGCCAAGACTGGGCGAACGAAAACGTGGCGGAGAGGGCGAGAACCGCGCCGAGGGCGCATCGCCAAACGGACATGGATTATCTTGGCCCAAAACGGGCCCCCCGATGCTATTGTCGCAAGAAAATTGCGATTAGGCCGTCTTGGGTTGCGAGGCGAGAACGAGGGCGGTAATTACGCCTGGCACCCAACCGAGCACGGTCAGCACCGTGGTCATCACCACGGCGGGGGCTCCCTTATCCAGCACCGCCAAGGGCGGGCAAACGCAGCAGACAATGGCGCGGAGCGGATTCACGTTCCCAGTGTACCGGGCGGCCCAACCTCGCCCGGTACACTCACGACTTCGCATGGACTTTAAGCAGACCCTCAATTTGCCGGATCCGGATTTCACCATCCCCATGCGTGCGCAGCTTGGTCAGCGCGAACCTGAATGGCAACGAGCATGGAACGAGGCGGATGCCTACCGCGCCATGCAGGATGCCCGGCGCAACGACCCCGCTTATGTTTTGCACGATGGACCGCCCTATACCAATAGTGCGATTCACATTGGCACTGCGCTGAACAAGATTCTCAAGGACTTTGTGGTGAAGAGCCGCCACATGATGGGGTTCCGCGCCCCCTATGTTCCGGGTTACGACAACCACGGTCTACCTATCGAGCAGGCGGTGATGAAGAAGTTTGCCGAGCGCAAGGAGACGCCGGACCTGAAGGCGCTGCGCGAGGCCTGCCGCGCCCACGCCGAGGAGTACATCGCGCTGCAAACCACGCAGTTCTCGCGGCTAGGGATTCTGGGAACGTGGGATCACCCCTACACCTCGATGGAGTTCACCTACGAGGCCGAGATCATCCGCGTGTTTAAGCGGTTGGTGGAGGGTGGCTACGTTTACCGGGGCCTGCGCCCCGTGTTGTGGTCGCCGACCAGCCGCACGGCCCTGGCGGACACCGAAATCGTCTACCAAGACTACGTGAGCCGCAGCATCTATGTGCGGTTCCCGCTCAAGTCCGACCCGGACGGCGTCTTTGCCGGACTGGAGGCCGTGCACTGCGTGATCTGGACGACGACCCCGTGGACGATCCCCGCGAACCTGGCGGTGGCGTTCCACCCCGAGCTGGAGTACGCCGTGGTGGCGCACGAGGGCGCGCACTACGTGGTGCTGGCCGACCTGAAGGAGCGCGTGCTGGAGAAGCTAGGCTGGGGCGACGCCCCCACCGTGCGCACGCTGCGGGGCCGCGAAATTGAGAACGCGGTATTTGCGCACCCGGTTTACGGGCGAGATTCCCGGGCGGTGCTGGCGGACTACGTGACCACCGAAGACGGCACCGGCGTGGTGCACACGGCCCCTGGGCATGGTCGCGAGGACTTCATGACTGGCCAGAAGTACGGCTTGCCCGTGCTGAACCCTGTGAACGACGCGGGTGTGCTGACCGAAGAAGCGGGCGAGTTCGCGGGCGTCTATTACAAGAAAGCGGACACCGTGGTGGTTGACCGTTTGGATGAATTGGGCCACCTGCTGAAGGCCGAGGACTATCACCACAGCTATCCGCACGCCGAGCGCGACGGAATGCCCGTGATCTTCCGTGCCACCGAACAGTGGTTCATCCGCATTGACCACGCCGACCTGCGTCAGCGCATGCTGGCCCATATTGATAACCCCGCCACGGTGTTTGTGCCCGAAAGCGGACGCGGACGCCTGCGCGGGATGATTGAGAATCGCCCGGACTGGTGCATCAGCCGCCAGCGGCCGTGGGGGGTGGGGATCCCGATCTTCTTTGGCGCGGAATCTGGCGAACCGGTGTTGGACCCGGTCGCGATTGAGGCCGTGGCGAGCCTGGTGGAGCGCGAAGGCAGTGACGCTTGGTATGTACGGACGCCGGAAGAGATTCTCCCGGCGGGCTACCAGCACCCGGTGACGGGCGAGACGAACTTCATCAAGGAGGCTGACGTCTTCGACGTGTGGTTTGATAGCGGTAGCACCGCCATGTGCGTGCTGGGCGGCAAGGTGGACCCGGAGTGGAAGGAGGAGATCCCTTGCGACCTCTATCTTGAAGGGAGCGACCAGCATCGCGGCTGGTTCAATGTCTCGCTGATCTTGACGATGGCGTGTCTGGGCACTGCGCCGTACAAGGGCGTGGTGACGCACGGCTTTGTGACCGACGAGAAGGGCCAAAAGATGTCGAAGCGGCTGGGCAACGTGATTGACCCCGTGACGACGTGCGACACCCACGGCGCGGACGTGCTGCGGTGGTGGGTGGCGAGTGTCAACTTTGCCGACGACATGCCGTGCGGTGAATCGCTGCTGGCAAGCGCGGGCGAGCACTATCGCACCGTGCGCAATACGCTTCGCTTCTTGCTTGGCAACCTGGCGGACTTTGAGCCTTCGATGGCCGTGCCGACATCCGGCATCCATCAGTGGGTCATTGACCGCGCCAACCAAGTGGGGAAGGAAGTGTGGGCGGCGTTCGATGAGTTCGACTTCCGCGCGGCGGGGACGGCCATCCACCAGTTCTGTGTGCAAGATCTGTCTCGCTTCTATCTCGATGCCATCAAGGACTCGATGTACTGCGATAGCGCGGATTGGTCCAGTCGCCGCCAAGCTCAGACGGCCTGCTACCACGTCGCGAAGACGTTGGCGCTGCTGATCTTCCCGATCTTGCCGCACACGGCTTACGAAGTTTGGGATCGCATCCCCGGGCAAACGGAAACCATCTTTGAGGCCCGTTGGCCGCGCCTAGACGCGACGCCCAGCACGCTGGCGGTGGAAACCCTGCTGCGGGTGCGCCAAGAAGTGTTTGCCCAGATGGAAGCGTGGCGCGCCCAGGCTGGGGTGAAGGACTCGCAGGATATCGCGATTCACCTTACGGTGGATTTGCCGACAATGCAAGACCTGCAATCGCTGGAGGGGCTGGAAAACCTGTTCCGCGTGGCCGAAGTGCACCTCACGGAGAGCGAAAACGAGGCCATTGCGGTGCGATTTGAGCCCAGCACGCTGCCGAAGTGTGACCGCAGCCGCGTCCGCCGCCCGGATGTGGCCACGGTGGAGTACCAGGGCGAGCAAGTTCAACTCTCGGCGCGAGACCGCCGCGCCCTTGGCTTGGAAGCATGAAGTTCAACCGCCTGTTCCTTGCGATCTTTGGCTTCACCCTCATCCTCGACCAATTGGTGAAGGGGTGGGCTCGGGCCGCATTGAACAACGGGGACTTCTTTGCCAATACCGAGGTGATTGGCAACCTCAGCCCGTTGCCGTGGCCGGGGGTCTTTGAGCTCAAGCTCATTTACAATCGCGGGGTTGCGTTTGGTTTGCTGGAAGGCAAGGGTTACCTCATGGCGCCGGTCGGCATTCTCATTGCTGGGTTCTGTCTTTGGTACAGCGGCAAGATGCCGGCCCGCCCCCGCTTGCCGCACGTCGCGCTGGCCCTGGTGGCGAGTGGGGCAGTGGGGAACCTGATCGACCGCGTTTGGAAGCAAAAGGTCACCGACATGTTCTGGTTCCGGGCCATCGATTTCCCGGTTTTCAATATCGCCGACGCCTGCATCAGCGTGGGGGTGGTGCTGCTGTTCATCGCCGGATTCCTGCCCGGGGCGTTGCCTGCGGAAACCCCAACGGAACCCGAACCCCAAGCGGACACCCAGCCCGAGACCGCCCCCGAGGCCCCAGAAGTGCAACCTTCGCCCGAAAACCAACGTGAAGAATCCTAAGCGATGAGCAATTTGTTGCGAAATGGACGCCTGTTGGTGCTGGCCGCTGCGGCCACGCCCCTGGTCATCAAGTACGCCCGGCCTCTGGCCCGGCGAGTGGGCGACGGCCTGCGAAAGGCCGGAGAGACCATCGAAAAAGCGGTGGCCGAAGAGGATCGCCGCGATGCTGCCAAGGCCACGGAAGAAGCTAAGAACGCCGAAACGGTCGTCGAAACCACGGTGGAAGAAGCTGCCGAACCGGAACCGGTGAAGACCGAGGTTCCGACCCGCACCGCGCCGCGCCAGCGGCAAGCCCAGCGACGCGACGCGGCCGCACCGGCCCCCGAAGCCGCCCAAGCAACGGCCACGGACGCTGCCCCGAAAGCCACCGCCAAACCCAAGCCCAAGCCGAAGGCCAAAGCGAAGAGCGAACCCAAAGCCGAACCCAAAGCTGCAGCCAAGCCGAAAGGCAAGGCCAAGCCCAAAGCCACCGGCTAAGCCCCCGCGCTTAGCCGGTTAGAGCTCAGCCGGAATACGTGCGGCCCTTCCAGGTGATGGCGCGGCGCCGATACCAAATCTGCGAACGCAACAGCGTGAACGCCCCCACCAAAAGGTCAATGGGGTACAGCAAGGCATAGACCATGCCCCGCTTCACAATGCCCAGCGCAATCGCCGCCGGGAAGGCCGCCGCAAAGTAACCCCAAATGCGCCACTGCGTGGCCAATCCGAACCCGCTGAGCGCCCACGCCACAAAGAACAGCACCAGCAAAGGCGTGGCGCGCCCGGCAATGGCGTAGCCGTTCTTGCTCATGCCGTCCAGCCCTTGCCGGAAGGTGTCGTACATCCGCACCGTGCCCACGGCGGTCAGGTCGGCCACCAGCACCGGCACCCGCTGGCGCGCCAGCAGCCGCCCCATGGCCACGTCGTCCAGCACGTCGCCCCGCACGCTTTCGTGGGGGTTCACCTCCAGGTACGTGCTAGATTTCCAGAGCTGGATTTGCCCGTTGGTAAAGCGGTTGTGCCCCAGCCGGGTGCGGCTAACCAGACCAAACGGGTTGGTCGCCAGCAGAATCTCCCACACCCAGTTGGTGGCCCAAAACTCCAGCCCCCGGCCTGGCGCGGTGGTCAAAAAGCCCGTAATCACCGGCCACCGCACCCCCTGCCGCTCAATCAAGAAGTTGAGATAGCCCGCCGCATAGGGTTTCAGCTCCACATCAGCGTCCAGGAACAGCCACCAGTCGCCCGGATGCACCTCCGCCGCCACCTTGCTCAGCTGATAGCAGGCGTAGTTCTTGCCCGTCCAGCCTTCCGGGGGGCCGCTCCCGCGCATCACTTGGGCACCCGCGGCCGCCGCTTCCTCGCCTGTGCCGTCGGTGCTGTCGTCGTCATAGACCACCACATTCACGCGCATCTCGCGTAGCTGGGCCACCAGGGGGCCGATCTTGCCGGCCTCGTTGCGCGCGGGGATGAGGGCGATGAATTGCCGTGCGGTGCTGGCCCGCCGCGGCCGAATCATGAGCAGGTCATTACTGAACGCCACGAAGGTGAGCAGAATCACCAGACCCAAGGAAAGACCGAAGACGACGCCCATGCTGTGACTTTACTGGCCCCTAGCCTGAAATTGGGGCATACTGGGCCTGCGCGCAACTGAGGAATTCATGGATCTGAAATCAATTGTGATCGGCTTTGTTGGCGGGTGGCTCGTGCAATGGGCGCTCGACATGATGTTCTACCGACGGGAAACCGGCACCGCCGATACCGCCGAGTGGCAACGCCGCCTGGAGGCCGCCCAGGCCGAAACCGCCCGCCTGCGGGTGCAACTGGAAGGCGTGCAGCCCCAACTGGACGAACTGAAGGCCCTGAAATCCGAGGCCGGTGTGAGCAACCTGGAAGCCGAGCGCGACCGCCTGCGAGTGGACCTGGTGAACGCCCAAGCCGAAGCCCAGTCTCTGCGCGCCCAACTGGACCGCGCCACTGCCGGTGCCGTGAGCGCCAGCGCCAGCCCCGTGACCGTGGCCACCAAGAGCACCGACCCCCTGGCCGCCATTGTGGGATTCGGGGAAGACCGCCGCGCCAAGCTCCACGCCGCCGGCGTCACCTCGCTGGCCGATGTGGCCGCGCTGGAACCCGCCCGTTTGCTGGAAATTCTGGGCCTGGGCGATGACCATAGCGAAGTCGCCGAAGCCTGGATCGAAGAAGCCCGAGGCCACCAAGGATGAGCTCCGGCCCCACGCAATCCACCGTGCGGGGCCGCACCCGCGACCAAGTGATGGCCTACGATGTATTTAAGGGCATCGTGGCGGCGGGCCTGGTGGGCCTCCTTCTGTTCCTCATACGCCCCGCGCCCGCCCACGGCGATGAGCACGGCGGCGACCACGGCGGCGAGAAGCACGCGGTGAGCGCCGACGCCCACGGCAGCGACGGCCACGACACGGAAGAGCACAAGGAACCCTCCAAGACCTCGCCCGCGCCGACCCCGGCCGGCCTGGCCGTGACCAATGTGGGCGCCGATGCTAGCTTCAAGCCCGGCGATTTCACCCTGCGCGGCACCAGCCCCGCCCTGGCCACCATCCGGGCTATGCGCGGCGAAGACCTGGTGGGCGAAGTGCAAGCCGACGACAAGGGCAACTGGGCCCTGCCGCTCAAGCTGGAGCCCGGCCGCATGGAACTGAACCTGACCAGCGAGGGCGCCCCCGCCCTGCCCGTGGTGATGACGGTGGCCGAAGCCGATGACGCCGCCCGCGCCCTGGCCCTCACCGAACCCCGCGACGGCGTGGCCCTCAAGGCCGGACGCCTGACCCTGCGCGGCACCGCCCAAGCTGGCGAACTGGTGCAGATCCGCCAGGGCGACCGCATCCTGGGCGAGGCCAAGGCCGACGCCGAGGGCAAGTGGAGCTTCCCCATGGACTTCACCGGCGGGCAAAGCGAACTGACGTTTGTGTCCCTGGGCAGCAACGAGACCGTGCAGGTGCGCCTGGGCGCGGCGGACGCCAAGGCCGTGGTGCCCCTGACCCTGACCAACCCGACGAGTGGCGCCAGCCTGACAAGCGGGACCTTGACCCTGCGCGGCACCGCCCCCGCCGGCAGCACCGTGCGCCTCACGCGCAACGGGCAGGCTCTGGGCGAAGCGAAGGCCGACGAGGCGGGCAAGTGGGAGCTGGCCGTGCCGCACCGCGCGGCGCCGAGCGTGTTTGTGGCCGAAGCGGGCCGCGAGCGCGTGACCGTGAGCACCCGGCGTTAGGCTGGGATTTGGCCGGTTTGGGCGGGCGAAAGGCCGCCCCGGCTTGACTTTCCGCCCCCGGCGGGGGATACTGGCATCCCCGGCGGGCGGTTAGCTCAGTGGTAGAGCACTACAATGACACTGTAGGGGTCACAGGTTCAAATCCTGTACCGCCCACCAT
>DEIB01000002.1 GCA_002352215.1 Chthonomonas sp. UBA2785
GTGGCCGACGACCTCGTTTTCGACCGGCGCGAGTACGAAAAAGTCTAAAGCATCACTTTAGATTTGCCCGGCAGATGCCGACAATTTTGCCTGGGTGTTGGATTCGAATCCGCTGACAGGGAGGGCAGAGGGAGATTTTGGGCGCGTGGCGAAGGCGACGGCGAACACCCTCGACTGCGCCTACGGCCTGGTGGGAGCGGACGGATGCATCCTGGCCACTTGGGGGGATTGGTCTTGTTTCGGCCCCGTTGAAGAACTGATTGGCACGCCCCTCTTTCGATGGATTGCCGCCGATGAGCAGCCATGGGTTTGCTCTGAGTGGGCCCGTCTCAAGTACGCCCCTGGCGAGATTACAGTCCATACCCTTCGTCAACCAGACAATCCGGTCACCCTATTTACGAGCCCCACGGATGGCCAAGTCGCCATCCGCTTGCAGGTTTCCGTGCCGGAGTCGCTCAACTTCGACGCCCTTCCCTTTGCGCTCGCTTGGCGCACTTCGGCCCAAGCCCCGGCGCAGGCCAATCGGGCGTTGTGCCGCCTTCTGGGCTGGCCCCAGTCTTCCTCAGTAGAACTCGAAAGCCTCATCGCGATCCTCAAAGCGGAGCACCCGCATCCGGTCTACTTCGCGCCGCGCGGGATTTGGTTGAGAGGCCTTATTCATGCCACCCCCGAAGGCGAGTGGTGGCAAATCACCGAAGTCGAAGATGAAGCGCTCCAGGGTTGGCAAGACGGACAACTTCTCCAGCACATCCACGCCTGGCTGATCAAAGAGCAGCGCGAAATCAGTGTCTTGGACCCGATCAGCGGTTCTGTTTACTTGCTGGGCAGCCTTGACTCGGCCGTGCAACCCGAAGCCCCCCGGGCGCTGGCCTACCAAGATTGGCTGGACCGCTGGCACGATGAAGACCGAGGCCGAGTGGAAGCGAGCGAAGGCAACCTCCTTCAAGGACGCGAATTCAAACCCAAGCCGATTCGCCTTCGCCTCCAGGACGGCACGACCCGAGCCGTATGGAACCACCCCGTGAGTGTTCCCACTGGGCTGGGCGGTCGGCCGGTGTTTGTCGGACTCCTGGGCGATACGCTCGCCGCCGAGAATCAAGACGGCACTCCGGCCCCGATGCTCACTCCCCATCAAGACCGTTTGATGCTGCTGGGTGGAATGACGGCCGAGATCTGCCACGAGATCCATAACCCCCTTACGGCTCTGCGCGCCCACGCTGAGCTCCTGGCCGACCACACCGAGCCTGAAATCCAGTCGGTGAGCGAATCGATCCAAAGCCTGATAACCCGCGCCATTCGGATTCTTAATCGAACTCGCAAGTTCGCCCGCTCCGGTCAAGATGCGGCCGCACTCGTCAATCCTTGGTCCCCCGTCAAGTCGGCGGCTGAGATGTTGATGGCCCGGTTTGGGGCCAGCGATGTCGCCATCGAAATGAAGACCAAGGGGGTAGCCCGGTTGGTCTGGCTTCGCGAAGCCGAGATTGAGCAGGTCCTCATCAATCTCATGGTGAACGCGGTGCAAGCCGTGTCACGCGGTGCCCATGGCCACCCGCGCGTCAGCGTCGANNCGGCCATCCGCGAGCGCGTTTTTGAACCGTACTTCACCACCAAGGGCGCGGAAGATGGCACCGGCCTCGGCCTGGCGATTTGCCGAAAGCTCACCGAAGCCCACGGCGGCAAGATTTCTCTCCAATCATCTTCTGAAGGCACCCAAATCCGGGTGACTTTCCCCTATCTTTCTGCCCCTTCTCTCCCCCAATCCGCATGAGCACGCACCTTTCTCCCAGCCCCGCTTTGGTCCTCGTCGTTGACGACGAAGTCGAAGTCGGCCATGTATTGACCAAGGCCCTGGCCATGGCAGGCTACGAAGCCCATGCCGTGCCCAGCGCCGAGGATGCGCTCACGTTCGTCACCTCGCGCATGCCCGAGGTCGTGATTACGGACTACAACATGCCGGGCATGAAGGGCGACGTGCTCCAGGCGCAACTACGAGCGCTGGACCCGAACCTGATGGTCATCATGATGACGGCTGAGAGCGACACCCAGCTCGCCATCAACATGCTGCGCGACGGCATCGCGGACTACGTTTTGAAGCCGTTTTCCGTCCGCGACGTGATCGCCCGGGTGATCAAGGCGGCCGCTCAGCGTGCTGTCTTGATCGAGCGCGAAGAGCTACGCCGCGCCAACCAGGAGCACCAGGCGCACCTCGAGGAAAAGGTCGCCGCCCAGAGCCTGCAACTGGCGCAGGCTTATCGTTCCAGCTTGCTGGCGCTTAACCGAGCGCTCGAAGTGAAGGATGAATCCACCCGCAATCACAGCGAGCGAGTGAGCAACGTAGCCTCGGAGATCGCCCGCATCCTGAGCGGCGACGACAAGGCGTTTGTGGCCGACATCACCGAAGCGGCACTGCTGCATGACATCGGCAAGATTGGCGTCCGCGAGTCCGTGCTGCAAAAGCAAGGACCGCTGACGATTGAGGAATTCCGGGAAGTGCAACAGCACCCGCTGATTGGCGAGCAGATTCTCCGGCCAATTTGGAATCACGATCTGAAGCTCAAAGTGGTGCGTAACCACCACGAACGTTGGGATGGCATGGGCTACCCTGACCGGCTGGCCGGTGAAGACATCAGC
>DEIB01000033.1 GCA_002352215.1 Chthonomonas sp. UBA2785
CTATCGTAAACGATCAGATCGGGCTTCACCGAGGCTAAGGCTTCCGCATCAATTTTGGTGTTCTTCACCACGATCGTCTTGTTCTTGGCCAAGGGGTTGTCGTCCGCATCGGTCACACCCTTCAGGACATTGCTGGCAGCAAACCGGACCAACAAGAATTCCGTTGCGCTGGGGGCGAGGGAGACGACGGACTCATAAGTCTTCGTCCGCTCCTTGCCGCCGATGACGACTTCATTCGAATTGCAGCCGGCCATAACGAGGGCCAGCAGGCAAAGGAGGAGATACGTCGTGAAGCGCTTCAGCACGGGAGCGAGTTTACTTGGTACGGAGGGTCCTTTCGGGGATGTGGGTCCAGGAACTCCGAGAAACCGCCGAGGTAAGATAGAGGTTCGCGCAGGGGTGTAGCTCAGTTGGTAGAGCGGCGGTCTCCAAAACCGTAGGTCGCGAGTTCGAATCTTGTCACCCCTGCCAGCTTCCATTCTCTTGGGAAGCCTTCCAATGACCCTAGTTGCCCGTTTGGCGTAGCTCGTTGCCGAGCGCCATGAGCGTGGATTGATCGTACGGTCCGGTCAAGAGCATCGTGGTCTCGCCTTCCGTCCAGGCCACGCAAGTCAGTCCGTTCATCTGGCTGATGCGATAGCAATCCACTGTTTCGCAGTTCTCCATGGCTACACCGTTGGAGGCAACCGCTACGAGTTGCACCGTCGCACCGCGCTGGTCACGGAAGAGAACTCTAGTAAAGGGGTGCCGGTCAAGGTAGCCGCGCTCAATGCTCCACGGTTGGAGTTGCGGGACAGAACCCAGGCGGACCGCGCCGCCCATATTTTCGTTGAGGGCCTTGAAGGCATCGGCCGCTCGATCGGCATCCACAGACTGGCGTTCTCGCACGGCAGCACCGCCGGTCATCAGGCTCGCGACCTGATTGGCCCCCAGGGTGTTACCGTTTTGATTTCGATTGAGAACCCCGGCGCCGATAATGGCCAGGCAGAGGGCGCCGCAAAGAACGGGCGCCATACGGGTTACGGTGCGCTCGGTGCGCTGCCGTCGGTCGATCTCGCGCACCCGGGACATGCAAACGGTAAAGAGTTCTTCGGGTGCCTCGGATCGGCACTTTTCGGCCAGCATCTGCCGGGCCACCTGCATCCACAGGATTTCGCGGGCCACTTCCGGTTGTTCGGCGGCCAATTGCTCGACACGGGCCCGCTCCTCGGGGGTGGCGGTGCCATCGGCATAGGCGCTTATCAGGTCTCGGATGTCACTCATCGGAAAAGCTCTTCTTGATGTAACCACGCTCGACGGCGTATCGTTCCAGCGATTGTCGCAGATGGGCCCGTCCTCTGGCAATTCGAGACCGCACCGTGCCGACCGGAGCGTCCACGATGGCGGCGATCTCGTCGTACGATAAACCTTCAATATCAGCGAGAATCACGGCTTGCCGGAAGCTATCAGGCACATCGCCCAGGGCATTTTCGACCTCCTCCTCCAGCATTTCTGAAAAAAGCTGCATATCCGGTATTTCTGCGGGGGGCGCGGCGGCCTCTTCGACATGCTCATCCTCTAGCGACACCTGGCCGCCTGTGCGGTAGTTGCGACGGTACTGATTGATATAGAGGTTGGTCATGATGCGGAGCATCCAGGCCTTAAAGTTGCGTCCGTCGAACTTATCGAACGCTTCGTAGCCACGCACAGAGGCCTCTTGCACCAGGTCGGCGGCGCGGTCCGGATCGCGCGTCATGCGCAGGGCCGTGCCGTAGAGAGCGGAATAAATCGCCCGAAATTCGCGCTCATACCGGTCCGCTGAGGACGATGACCGGCCGAAGCGCATGACCGTAATTTACCAGCCCGTCCCGGGTGGAGCAGGTGCCCTAAATCCGGAGGGAGTGGCGGAACATTTTATGGATAGGCTAATATCTCAAATTACGCGTTTCGGGCAACTGGCCGCGAAAACGTGCTGATTCCAATGCGCAAAGCGTTCACCCTCATCGAACTGCTCGTTGTCATCGCCATTATTGCGATCCTGGCCGCGATCCTCTTCCCGGTCTTCGCAAAGGCGAAAGACGCGGCGAAGAAGACGCAGTCGATCAACAACATGAAGCAGATCGGCACCTCGGTCATGATCTACTTGGCCGACTACGACGACCAGATGCCCATGAGTGCCTACCGACCGGGCCAAACCGGCCTGACGGTGTTCTCGGTTTATGACGCCCTGGACCCGTACATGAAGAATGTGCAGATCCTCACCAGCCCGGCTGACAACCCGCCGCAGAGCTGGAAGAACCGTCTGAACGGTCTTGGCCTCCAGTCCAGCAAGGTGGAGCGCGCTTCGTACGTGCCGAACCTCGGTCTGTTCGCCGAAAACCTCTGCGGTCTGCCGATCAAGACGGCCTACACCCCGATCTCCAACCACTCCGGTCTGGAAGACGGCACGGGCACGATCATGTTCTTTGATGGTTACATCAAGACGGCCGCTCTGCTGGACTACTACACGTTCCTTGGTCAAGCCCGCCACGCGGACGGCCTGGTGGTGAACTACGCTGACTCGCACGCCAAGTTCCACAAGTGGAACGGCATCCCGACGGGTGGGGCGACCCCTCCGGGTAGCCGCGCGGCGACCTACTACTCCTGGCGCAGCCCCGAGCCGACCTGTGGCCCGGACCAGCTCTGCTGGACCAACCAGGAACTCCAAGCCGTCAGCAGCACGGCTGCCAACCCGTATAACGACCTTCACGGCGTTCCGGGTTCGACCATCACGGACAGCGAAGACCAGATCCCCTGCCCGTAAGACTCGCATCCTGCTGGATGCCCTGGCCTCGGACCTTACGGTTCGGGGCCAGTTGCTTTTTTAGGACCCCTTCCCGGTATTGGGTGACGCTGCGGCCTGAGATGGCATAGAATAGATTTGGCAGACAAGCCAACCGCAGGGGGCGCCGCAAGGCTGAGATTCACCGGCACGCGCCGGGTTGTCCCCTAGAACCTGATCCGGGTCATGCCGGCGGAGGGATTGCGGGTTGCGTTGCGGATTCCTTCGGGGCTCCCATCTCGCACCCGAGAGTGCGAAGGGAGTCAGCCAGGAATCGAAGAAATGCGACGCGCGTTCACATTGATTGAACTTCTCGTAGTCATCGCGATCATCGCCATCTTGGCGGCGATCCTTTTCCCCGTCTTCGCGCGGGCGAAGGAAGCGGCCAAGAACACCGCCGACCTCAGCAACGGGCGCCAGATTGGCATGGCGGTGAAGCTGTACATCGGCGACTACGACGACACGATGCCCATCTTTATGGCGTACCAAACCACGCCCAGCCCGTTCACGGCGGGGCACAAGGGTGTGGCCACCCAAGTGAAGCCCTACACGGGCAACAAGGACATCTTCAAGAGCCCCCTGGACGTGGGCGGACCGTTTGCCAACCGCACCACGGGCAAGTCTTCGTACTACGAAGCCTACGGTAGTAGCTACCGCTACACCAAATGCATGTACACCTTTGTGCCGGGTTACTCGGCCAGCTACGACGGGCACGACACCACCGGGCAGCCTGGGTGGACGGTGACGGAAACTCAGATGGAAGATCCGGCGGCGAGCCGCATCATGCGCAGCGAGATGTTTCCGTTCTTTGCCCGCAAGAGCGGCATGGAACAGCCGGACTGCTCGCGCTACGGCTATGACTGCGACGGGGTGTTCCCGGACGGGGATTACTACCGGCAGTGGAGTGCCACCGGCGGGACTGTGATCTTCGCCGACGGCCACGCCAAGTTTGTGACCGGCGCGGGGCAGTTTGACCAGACCGTGGTGCACCCGGACGGAAACAAGTCGGGCGACGCGCACCCGACCGACGGCACCTGGTACTGGGCCTGCGACTAACTTAACCTCACGAGAAATCAGCGCAAGGCTTCACAATAGCGTTTGATGGAGCACGCGCTGAAGGTCATCGAGTTCGATGCCATCCTGCAGATGCTGGCGACCGAGTGCGAAACTCCGCTCGGTCGTCAGGCCGCTTTGCGCGTGCGTCCTTCGGTGGAACCGGCTCAAGTCGCGGACTTGATGGCGCTCACCGGCGAGGCGCTGGAGACCTTGGATGAGGGCCCGCCGAGCCTGGCGGGAGTCCACGATCTCACCGAAGCCCTGAAATTGGCGGCCAAGCAGGCCGTACTGGAAGGGGAAGTGCTGGCCCGGGTGGGGCGCTACCTGGAGATTGCCGACGCGGTGCGGGCCAAGCTCGCCAAGCGCAACGACCGGCCGCTCTTGCGGATTCGGGCGCAGCGCATGCCTGACGTGCCCACTCTGCGCACCAAGATCGACCGGTGCATTGATGCTGAAGGCCAAGTAAAGGACGAGGCCAGTGTGAAGCTGGGGTCCTTGCGGGCGCGAAGGGCGACCCTTCAGGCGCGGGCTTTGGAGCGCATCCAGAGCTACGTTTCTGGCCCGAACCGGGGGCTTCTCAGCGACCCGATTTACACCCAACGAGAGGGGCGATATGTGTTGCCGCTCAAGGCGGAGAACCGGGGGAAGATCAAGGGGATCGTTCATGATTCCAGCGCCAGCGGGCAAACGATTTATCTAGAACCGCAGGACGTGGTGGACATCGGCAACGAACTGCGGGCGGTGGAGGGCCAGGTACGCGAAGAAGAGCGCCGGGTGCGCGCCGACGTGAGTGGTGCCGTCGGAGCGGTCGCTGACCCGCTACTGGATGGGCTGGACGCCGTGACGGACCTCGACCTGGCCCTTGCGAAGGCCAGGCTGGGGTCGCGGCAGGGCGGTTGTTTGCCCAAGCCGCTCAAGGGGCCGCGCGTGAAGGTGGTGCAGGGTCGTCATCCGCTGATTGATCGCGCGGTGGTGGTGCCGTTTTCTTTGGATTTGGGTGAGGGCACCGATGTGCTGCTCATCACGGGGCCTAACACCGGCGGGAAGACCGTGACGATGAAGGGCCTTGGCCTGGTGGTGGCGATGGGGCAAGCCGGCCTGATGCCGTGCGCCGAGGAAGTGCACTTGGGGTGCTTTTCGCAGCTGTGGGCCGACATCGGCGACGAGCAGAGCCTGCAGCAATCGCTCAGTACGTTTAGCGCCCACATCCGCACGGTGGCCGAGGCATTGAACGGGTTAAAGCCGGGTGCCTTGGTGTTGCTCGACGAAGTGGGGGCGGGCACCGACCCGGCAGAGGGAGCGGCCTTGGCGCGGGCGCTTTTGTTGGCGTTCCAGCGGGGCGGGGCGCGGGTGCTCTCCAGCACGCACTACGGCGAGTTGAAGCTGTTTGCCACCAACGCGCCAGGGTTCATGAACGCCAGCATGGAATTCGACCGTAAGACGATGCGCCCGACCTACCGGCTGCTGGTGGGGGTGCCGGGCAGCAGTTACGCTTTCCACATTGCCAAGCGCTACGGGGTGGCGGATGATGTCATCGAGGTGGCCGAGGCGGGGGTGCAACCGGAGTCAAGGGCGATTGCCGAAACCATCGCCAAGCTGGAGCAAGCGGAGAAGCAGGCCCGCGCCGCCCAGAGCGAGGCCGACCGCCTGGCCAGCCAACTCAAGCGACTGGAAGCTTCGCTGGCCGAGCAAGAAGAGCAACTGGAATCCAGCCGCCGGGATGTGCGGCAGCGCCTGGCCAAAGAGCTGGATGAGGTGCTGCGGCAGATTCGTTTGGAAGCGGCCGAGATCTTTGAAGACTTGCGCAAGTCTCCGACGCAAGAAGGGCGAGACAAGGCCCGCGCGAAGCTACGAGACCTGCAAAACGTGGGCACCAGCTTTGTGCAGGAGATGAAGCCGAAGGCGCCGAAGCTGAAGCCCATCGCTCCGCCGCCGCAAGGATTGCAGCGGGGGATGACGGTGCGTGTGCGTGGCCTGGGCCAAACCGGCACGATTCTTGAACCTCCCCAAGGCAAGCGAGTAGCCGTGCAGATGGGAGCTATGCGAACCATGGTGGATGTAGGCCATATTGAGGTGATTGGGGGGCCAAAACCCGAGCCCAAGCGCGCGCCCACCGGAGCGGCGGCCATGATGCGTCACCGGGCCCAGACAGCGCAACGCGAACTCAACCTGCGGCGTTACCGTGCTGACGAAGCCGCCGACATGCTGGATAAATTCATTGACGAAGCCCTACTGGCCGGCGTGGAACGAGTACGGATTGTGCACGGGAAAGGCGAAGGTGTGCTGAGAGAAATTGTGCGGCAACGGCTGAAGAATCATCGGGGCGTGAAGTCGTTTGCGCTGGCCTCCGCCGAAGCCGGTGGCGATGGCGTGACCGAAGTGGTGTTTGAATGAGTGAAGATTTGATTGCCAAGGCCTTGGCCGCGCGGGGGCAGGCCTATGCCCCCTACAGCCAGTATCTGGTAGGTGCCGCGGTGCGGATGGAAGATGGCCGGGTGGGCACGGGTTCGAATATTGAAAACATCAGCTACGGAGCGAGTGTGTGCGCCGAGCGAGTTGCATTGTGGTCATTGATTCATCAAAAAGGGGGGAGGTGGTCCGAAATGGCCGTCGCCACCGAAGATGGCGGAACCCCGTGCGGCGAGTGCCTGGCCGTGATGGCGGAGTTTGTGGCAAACCCTGAGGCCGTGGTGTGGATGGTGGCCGAAGATGGTCAGCGCAAGAAGTACGCCTTTAATGAACTCATGCCCCATGCCTTTGTGAGTCGCGCCCCGTTTACGCAGGGCCGCAAAAACCTGTAGAATTAAACCAATGCTGCGCCCCGAAGAATCGACGCCTGACGGAAGGGCGATTCAAGAGATGCTCGCCATGGCGAGTCGTCTGCGCAGCGCGGGCGGCACCCTCGATGATGCCTCCATCATGGCCGTCGCCGAAATGGCCGGGGTGGATCCTGAACTGATCCGCATGCACGCCCAACTGGCGTTGCACTCGCAGAAGGCTTCTCTGTTCGACCGGATGAAGTCGTCGTTCCTGGCCTTTGACCCCAAGATCCGCAATTACGTGGCGGGCGCATGGCTGGGCTTGGCGGCCGGCGTCATGCCCGTGATGGCGTACGCGTTCCGGGATGGCTCCGGTTTGTTTGGTGGTTTGGCGTCGTTGGCGAGCGTGATTGCGCTCTGGAACTGCACCCAGGCCAAAGAAGCCCGCACCGCCATAACGAGTGGCACCATCTCTGCGATCGTTGGGTTCCTTAGCTACACGTTCCCGGTCTTCCTCATCAACTTCCTGCCCGGCATGGACGTACCGGGGCTATACGGGGCCGCGATCCTGGCGTTTGCCGCGGGTGGCGCCACCTTTGGGGGACTGGCCTGGGCGATTCGATCTTCGCTGAGCAAGAAGATGGGCTGGAAGGACCCGGCGCAAGAGCGTCAGGAACTCCTCCACCGGTTGCTGGCGATCCAAGAAGAACTGCGTTCGGTGGAGCAGTACGTCACCTTCCTCAGCATCGACGTCGTGGGCTCGACGCGCATGAAGAAGGAGTCCGATGCCCTCAGCGCCGAGTTCACCTTTACGGAATACCACCGCTATATCGAGAACATCACGCGGCGGTTCGGCGGGCGTGTGCATAGCACGGCCGGGGACGGGGTTACAGCCGCCTTTGACCTGCCGGGGCCGGCTTTCCAAGCGGCACGGGCCATGCAGTCCGGACTATTTGAATTCAATGCCTTCCGCAACAAGCTCGAACAAGAGTTTGTTCTGCGCATTGGCGTGCATAGCGGTAAGGTGATGGCCCCCGGCCATGACGTCAAGCAAGTGAACTTTGCCAGCGTGATTGACATTGCTGCGCACTTGCAAAAGCTGGCCGACCCGGGGACTGTGGTCATCAGCGAAGAAGCACTGAACGGCATTTCGGCACTCGACGCGCCTCTTACTGACGAGCGGCTCGATTGCGACGGGGTGGCAGCCCGCATGTGGCGTCAGCGCGTCCAGGTCGAAACGCAGATCGTCCCGAACTGATCGGGATCAGAATCCGAAGGCGCGGGTTTCCAGCGCCACATCGGGCACTTCGCCATTGCGGTCGGTCTCGCCGCCGTCGTCCTTTTTGTTCGCACCGACGCTGTACACCTGGAACTCCCGCCCCACGGCACGGTAGATGAACGGACGCCCGGAATAGGGGTCGGTAATCAGTTCTGGGTCAAGGTCAGGGAGCTTCGCGGGGGCCGTCTTGGCATTGACTACGTGGCGCTGCAGCGCGGCGGCCAGGGCGAAGAGTCGGAGCTTGCT
>DEIB01000031.1 GCA_002352215.1 Chthonomonas sp. UBA2785
ACAAGGTCCTCACCGAGAAGAACGCGGACGGCACGCTGAAGCGCGCGGGCTGGGTGCCGAACTTTGGCAACACCTGGCTGTACATGTTCGCGTTCCAAAACAACGCGCAGTTCATGAGCCCGGATGGCCGCACCTGCACGCTCAATTCACCCGAAGCGGTGGAGGCCCTGGACTTTATGGTCAAGGGCTACGAGCAGCTTGGTGGCTATGACAATGCCAACCGCTTTACTTCGGGGTTTGTGGGGGCGGAAAACGATCCTTTCTATCACGGCAAAGTGGTGATGAAGGTGGACGGGGACTGGATTCTCAACAACATGAGCCGGTACGCCCCCGACCTCGATTTTGGGGTGGCGCCGCCGCCGGTGCCGGATGACCGGTTCTACAAGCGGGGACGGTTTGCCGACGAGAAGGACACGTTCATCACCTGGATCGGGGGCTTCAGCTACGCGATTCCGGCCGGGGCTAAGAACGCGGAAGGCGCGTGGGCGTTCATCAAGTTCAGTTGCAGCCTAGAAGGGCGAATGCTGGAAACCCGGGCGCAAAGGAACTGGGATATCTCCCGGGGCCGCGACTTCATTCCGCGCATCAAGGCGCACCGAGAAACGAACGTCCAGAGCTACGCCGAGTTCAAACCGGCGGTGCCTGCATTTGCCGCCGCGCTCAAGATGCACGTGGATATGTCCGAGTTCGGCCGGGTGCGCCCGCCGACCTTTGTGGGGCAGATCTTGTGGGATGAACACGTCCGCGCGATTGAGTTTGCCAGCCGCAAGGAGAAGACTCCCGCGGAGGCGCTCCAAGATGGCCAGCGCGTGGTGCAGCGAGAACTCGATGCGCACTACCGGTACGATTCGCTACCCACGGCGGACCTGAAACTGCCGATGTTCTTTGGCCTTGGCCTGCTATTGGTGGGCGCGGGCCTGGGCTACGCCCGGATCCGGCGCATGCCCATGGGGCGCATGGGTCGCTACGAAACGGCGTGGGGTTACATCCTGATTTCCCCGTGGCTGATCGGCTTCCTCATCTTCACGCTCGGCCCGATGCTGGCTTCGCTGGTGTTCTCGTTTACGCAATACAACGTGCTGAGTGAAGCCCGCTGGGTGGGGCTGGATAACTACCGACTGCTGGTGGGCGAAGAGCGCGACAACGTGCTGAAGGCGTTTGGCAACGTGCTCTACCTCGCCGGGATTGGCGTGCCACTGGGCTTGCTGACCGGGCTTGCCATTGCGCTCCTGCTTAACCGCGCCTCGATGGGCATCCGCACCTACCGGGCGATCTACTACCTGCCGTCGATCCTGCCCGTGATTGCCACGGCCACGCTTTGGGGTTGGATCATGAACCCCGACGCCGCCAAGGGATTGATCAACTTTGCGTGGACCAACACGTTGCAACCGTGGTTGGGCGTGAACCCGCCCGGCTGGTTGACGGTGGCCGAATGGAGCAAGCCGGGTCTGATTGTGATGGGCTTGTGGGGAGCCGGAGGCGGCATGATTTTGTGGCTCGCAGGCCTGAAAGGGATCTCGCCGACGTTGTACGAGGCCGCCAGCATTGACGGGGCTTCGCCCAACCGGCAGTTCTTCGGCATTACGTTGCCGATGCTCTCCCCGATCCTGCTTTTCAATTCGGTAATGGGCGTGATTGGGGCGATGCAGGAGTTCGACCGGGTGTACGTCTTCCGAGGCACCACGGGCTCAGCCGGGCCGAGCGACTCGTTGCTCACGCCGGTGTTGCACCTGTTTGTCAACGGTTTCAACTACTTTAAGATGGGGTTCGCCTCGGCGCTGGCGTGGCTGGTGTTCTTGGTGATTCTGGTTTTGACTTTGGCTCAGCTTCGCCTAAGTAAGAAGTTCGTGTACAACGAGGTGGCCGACTGATGCCGAAGGAGCTCTTGTTCGTCATCGGCAGCCTGGCTCACTGGATTGGCTGGGTGGTGCTGGCCATGGGGATATACCACCTGGTGCGAGCGATCTCGGCGGGGCGCGAATCCCGGGCGGCCTGGCCGCTACGGCGCGCGGCCCTCACCGGGCTCTCGGCCATTGGCTTGTTTGCACTGGCTCATGTCTTTACGGGCGGCGGCAAGGGCGTGGCCTTGCCCTTGGCCTGGCCCGATATGCACCCGCTGGGCTGGGTGGTGCTTATTTGCGCGGTGGCGGCGGCGAGCCACGGAACCGGGGCCTTCACGGGCATTACGCCGGAAGAGCGGCGACGGCGCGGAATGAGTGCGTTGGTCAGCCTGGGCGTGGGTGCCCTTTGCGTGGCCTGGATCATGGTGTTCAAGCACCCGTTCCGGTGGCTGACCGGGTGGATGACACTCACGGCGCCGACCTTAGGCTTCATCATCGCCGTGACCTTGGGCACGACCGCCGTGATGGGCTGGGTGGCCCGCAGCGCTGAGAGCCACGACCGGGCACGCCGATTCCTCACGCAAGTGGTGCTGTTTGTGGGGGCGGTGGTGTTTATGTTGCCGCTGGCTTGGCTCTTGGTCACCAGCGTCAAGGAAGACCGAGATATCGCCTCGACGGAGGGGTTGGTCTGGATTCCGCTCCGCTCGCAGACCGTGCCCTACATGGACCCCAA
>DEIB01000028.1 GCA_002352215.1 Chthonomonas sp. UBA2785
CATGACTTCTTCACCAACGGCTTTACTTCGCCGTAGAGGCCGGTGACGAGCGTGTAGCCGCTGCCATCGGCGAGGGCGTATGCCTCAATCCAGTGGTCGGGGGAATCCGGAAGTTCGCCTTCGAGCGTGGCGCCCGCTTTCACCAGAGCGCGAGCGAGGATGGCTTGCGCCCCGTGCAGGTTCTTGTTGGCGCGCACCCGGAAGGTCGGCGTTTTGGCTTCGCCGGTGGTCTTCAGTTCTTTCAGTTGGCGGCCGGCTTGGTTAGTGATTGCGCCCAAGTCTTGGCCGGGGGCCAGGATCTGCAGAACGCTGAGCACCTCGCGCGGATCGCCGCCGATGTTGGTGGTGAGATCGAGCACCTTCAGTTCGCCCGATTCGAGCGCCAGCTTGAGGTCATTGCTGGCCCCCGTAATGAGGTTCAGGCTCCAGGTTCCGTCCTCGCGGGTGGTGACCGAGGGAAGCTGGATCGCCGACTTCGGGATGGTGTAAGAAAATTCTTTGCCCGTGCCCGCCCCGCGCCGGATATCCACCGTGATCTTGCCCTCGCGGCCGGTCATCAAAGACTCGGCGGCCTTCGCAATGCTGGTGGATTCCTTCACGCGTTCTTCCAGGCTCTTGCGCAGGGTTTCGAGATCTTTGGCGGCGCTGGGGTCCTTCTCGGCGCGATCTTGGAGGTCACGCAGGGCCTTGACATCGCCGCCGGAAAGCAGAAACTTGCCCCCCACCCCGATGATGCGGTCGCCAGGTTTAAGGCCAGCTTCCGCCGCCGGGCTATCCGGGATGACATCCGCGATCAAGAGATCCGGTATGAGCAGGAGAGGATCTTCGTTCTCATCTCCTTCGCCGGACTTGACGCCGGGGCTGATATCGGTGCGGAGCACGACGCCCACGCCTTCAAAATCACCTTTCAGGCGAGCCTGATAGCGGACGAAACCTTCCTTATCGTAGTACTGCGAGTCCGGGTCTTCGAGGCGGCTTATCATGCCGCGCACGGCCCCCGCTCCCATCTCAGACTTGTCCTTGATCTCGTCCACGTAGACCGTATCGAGCAGAGTGATGAGGTCGAAGAAGCCCTTGGTGTCTGGCGAAACGCCCTTGATATCCGTGGAGGCCACCTGGCCACCGACAGACTCCACGAGCGGCTTACTGCCGCCCCAAGAACCCATCTCGATGGATTGCCGCACCCGATGCCCTGCGGCCAAAGCGACAAGCATGGCGCAGATCGTGAGCGCGACCGGAATACTGGAGCGACGGGACGACATAGGCTAGTGGTTCCAACGTGAGGGGGGCAAGAAACGTTCCGTTTACGGCCCTTCGGTGATTTGCTGAATCGCCGGGGCGAGCGTGCGTACCGGGTTGGCCCGCAATTGTTCGCGGTCGGCATCGGTCAAACCAGCTTTGTTGGCTTGGAGAGCTTGCACAACGGCCTGCACGACATCCGGCACGCCGGAGACGAACAGGTGACGTAGTTCTTCCACAGTGGGACCTTGATTTGCGGTGAGCAAAGCCTCAATCGCGGCGACTTGAACCATGGGGTGCGGATCGCGCAGCGCGCGCACGAACTTGTCACGGTGGTCAGCCACCGAAAGTTGCTTGAACAGGGCGGTACGTACCCACGGGCTTTCGTCGTTGATTCCGGCGAGGCCCTCGGCCACGAGTTCGGGCGTGGGAGCCTTCAGGAGCTGCTGGCGACTGGTTTCGCGCACGGCTTCGCTCGGGTCATTGACAGCGGCGAAGAGGATGCGCCGCCAACCCAGTTCGGTACTCGGCACCCAGCCGTTCACCACTGCATGTCGCACGGCATGGTCGGGGTCTTGTAGCATCACGCCCAGGATGGCATCGGCGGTGAGGCCGCCCACCTGTTGGATCGCGCGGGTTGGCTGCAGGCGTTCCCACCAGGTGCTCTCACCCAGTGCTTGGCCAAGTTGCGGGATGTCAGTCGCTTCCCAGCTACCCGCAAAGGTGGCTGCGGCAAACGAACGAGCGTAACCGGGGCTTCGCGGCAGGATGAGCGCGCGCATGGCCTCGGTGTGGTTCGGTTGCTCCTTGAGAGCCAAAATGGCCATCTTGTGAATGATCGGGTTGGGGTCGGTCGTCTTTCGGCCAATGAGAGCGACGCCATCTTCCAGCGGGAATTGCCGAATGAATTCCAAAGCCCAGGGCCAAAGCGTGGCGTCCTGTCCCGTGAGGATCGAGCGCACAACGGGTTCGAGCTGAGTCTCGTCCACGTTTTGCCACGGGCGAGCCGGAGGTGCATAGCGCGGGAGCGGCGCCATGGCGGCGTCATCGGGCACCACGGTCGGCTTCGTGAATTCTACGACGCAGGGTCCGAGGACGCGCGGGTGGAGCTGACCTTGAGAGGTCGCGCCGAGGCGGATTTCCTGGACACCAGGGAATTGCGAGAGCGGAATCTTGACCTCGTGCCACTGGCCATCCACCGGAACGCGCTGCTCAAAGAGGTTGTACTGGATGGGGTCGTTGCCGATGGAAATGAGGTCACGGCTCATCTGTCCGGTCAGCAGCACTTCGCCCACGAGGTTGCCCTCGCCATTGTAGAGGTGGAGCGCGTAGCGGTCTTCCGGGGTTTCGAACCGCATGTTCATACGAATGACGCCCTGGCCTTCGGTGATCGTCCCCATGACGACCTCACCGCGCGGGTAGGGGTCGGTGCGGGTGACGGTGAAGGCATCGGCCGTACCCGCCTTGGGCACCACGGAGAAGTAGCCCCAAGCGCGGGGAATGGCCTCGGTGGCCGCCGCCACGGGTTGAGGGGTTAGGCCGAGAATCTCGGCGTCAGTCAAGCCCATGGCCCGCTCAGGGAGCCGGTAGACGATGAGGACGCGGTCGGTGCGCTCGAAGTCCTTGATATGACCCACCACGGTGGCATTGGGCCATCGCACGGCAACCAAGTCTTCATAGCCCGGGCGGGCAAACAGGAAGTGCTGGCCACCCAGCGACATAGCGCCGAACTGCCCCAGCATGCCAGGCAACCCTTCACCGGCGAACACAACATCTTCTTCACCGGCCATCGCCGCCAGGGTGCGCGTGTTGATGCGCGGTCCGGGAAGCGGGAGCGGGGCGCTACTCGCCAGGGATGCCCAACGCTGACCAATGGGGAAGGTGGTGCCCAGCGTGGTGGCGGGGGCATCGCCGTCAAACGGTTCCCAGGCTGGAACTTCGGCTTCGGTGTAAGCCAGCTTCTGCTGCATGGCGAAGGCCCGAATGAGCGAAGCCTCGAAAGCGTGGGGATGACGGCCGTTGCTGAGCGTGTGGAAGGGAAGCGATGCCACCGGCGTCCCGCGCACCGTGTGGAACTCGACGCCCGTGCGCAAGGCCGGGTGAATAACCCACGCCGCCGCATAGGGGCCAGGGGCGACCTGTCCCTCGGTGGGGAATGGGGCAAAGTTCAGGGCCGGACCAAGGATGGCGTTGAGCCATTCCTTGCCAAAGGCTTGATCACG
>DEIB01000050.1 GCA_002352215.1 Chthonomonas sp. UBA2785
GTCCGCGAAGAAGTGGGCCGCGTAATTGCGGGGCAGGATGACGTTGTCGAGGGTGTCCTCGTCGGATTGGCGGCGGGGGGCCACGTGCTCCTGGAAGGGATGCCCGGGCTTGGCAAGACCTTGCTCGTCCGCACGTTGGGCGAAGCCCTGGGCTTAGGCTTTGCGCGGGTGCAGTTCACCCCCGACCTGATGCCGGCGGACATCACGGGCACGCAGATTCTGCAAGACACCGGTGACGGGCGACGGGAATTGGCGTTCCGGCGCGGGCCGATCTTCACGAACTTGCTCTTGGCCGACGAAATCAACCGTGCCACCCCCAAGACGCAGAGTGCGTTGCTGGAGGCCATGCAGGAGCGATCGGTGACCGTGGGCGGGGAACGCCATCAGCTGGATGATCCGTTCCTGGTGATGGCCACCCAGAACCCGGTGGAGCAGGAGGGCACTTACCCCTTGCCGGAAGCGCAACTGGACCGCTTCTTCTTCAAGATTCAGGTGGGCTTCCCCAGCCGGGACACGCTCGGCGAGATTGTGAAGCGCACCACGGGCACGGCGCAGGCGGAAGTGAAGCAGGTGGCCAACAAGGAAGACGTGCTGCGGCTCCGATCCATCGTGCGGGAAGTGCCGGTGGCGGAAGACGTGATGCAATACGCCCTCTCCTTGGTGCTGGGCACCCACCCAGATGCCCCCGAGGCCAGCGATGACACCAAGAAGTACGTGCGCTACGGCAGTTCGCCGCGCGGCGCGCAGGCCCTGGTCACGGCGGGCAAGGTTTATGCTCTGATGGACGGTCGCTATAACCTAGCGGTGGACGACCTGAAGAAGGCGGCCCTGCCAGTGCTGCGGCACCGCATTCTGCTGAACTTTGAAGCGGAAGCCGACGGCGTCAGCGAAGATCGGATTGTGAAAGGCGTGCTATTGGACGCTGACCTGAGAGACAAGGACCCGCTGCGCGTCTAGTTGCCATCTCGTGGATTTGCTCCTCTCTCCCTCGGAACTGCGAGCGGTGCAGGCACTTCGTCTGCAACCGAGGCGCACCGTTGCGGGTCGGCAACGAGGGGAGCGGGTGAGCCGCCGCAAGGGCGTGAGCATCGAGTTTGCGGACTACCGTGACTACACCGACGGCGACGACCTGCGCCACCTAGACTGGAACGTGATGGCCCGCCTGGGGCAGGCCGTCATGAAGACGTACCAGGACGAGGAGGACTTGACGGTTTACCTTTTGGTTGACCCGAGCCGATCTTTGGACTTTGGCGAACCGACGAAGCACCGGGCCGTGCGCCGGGTGGGGTTGGGCTTAGCGATGGCGGCCCTGCTGCGCGGGGATGCCGTGCGGCCGGTGGTGATTGGCGAAGCGCACCGGGCTACGCGCACGTTTCGGGGTCGGGCGGGCTACACCGCCGTCTCGCAGATGATTGCGAAGGCACCCTATCAGCGGTCACATGATTTGGCGCAAAGTCTTCGGCAGTTTGCCGAGGTGGACCTGCGGAGCGGCGTGGTGATCGTGCTGACGGACGCGATGGACCCGCAGTACACCACGGCCTTGCGGGCTTTGGCGTCGCGGGGGCACGAGGTGTGGACCCTGTGCATGCTCTCCCCGGAAGAGCGCGATCCGGAATTGGAAGGCGACTTGCGGCTGGTGGACGCCGAGACGGGCCCGCCCCTCGAGATCACGGCCAACCGCGCCACGATTGAGGCCTACCGGGCGGCGCTAGACGCGCACCTGAACGAAGTGCGGAAGGTGAGCCTGGCCGTGGGCGGGCGCTTCGCGGAGGTCACCACGGACATGGATTGGCACACCATCTTCCACCGCGTGCTGCGCAAAGAGGGGTGGGTGGCGTGAACTTCGTTTCGCCGGGCACCTGGATGTGGTTCTTGCCGGCAGCCGGGGCCATCGTGCTGCTCTACATGCTGCGGATGCGCCGCAAGGATGTGGTGGTGCCGGCCAGCTTTTTGTGGCCGGAAAAGCCGGAGGAAATCCGCGCGAATGCGCCGTTCCAAAAGCTTCGGTTCTCCTGGCTCTTGCTGGTGCAGCTTTTGGCGGCGCTTTTCTTGGTGTTTGCGCTCATGCGGCCGCAGTTGGCATCGCAGGGGTTGGGCGGCTCGGCGACGGTGATCGTGCTGGATGCCAGCGCCAGCATGGGGGCCACGGATGTGGCGCCCGACCGATTTAGCGAGGCCGTAGCGCGGGCCCGGGAGCTCTTGCGGCGGACGACGCCCTCCGACCAAGTCGCGCTGATCGAAGCGGGCCCGACCCCGCGCGTCATTTTTCCCTTGAGCAACGATTCGGCGAGTCAGCTGCGGGCGCTAGAGGATGTGCGCCGGTATGACATGCCGGTAGATGTGGGCGAAAGCCTGCGCCTGGCGGCCGAACTGGTGGCGGGGCAGAGTAGCTCGCGCATCATCGTGCTGAGTGACGGGGTGTTCCCCGAGGTCAAGGATTTTGCCGCCGGGAGCAGCTCGGTTGAGTTCGAAAAAGTCGGTACGCGCAGCCGCAATGTGGCGATGGAGAGCCTGGGCAGCACGCGCACCAACCAGGGTCGCTTGCTGTATGCCGCCGCCCGCAACACGGGCAAAGAGCCGGTGGAGGCGACCCTCACATTGAAGGCAGATGGGGCGGTGGTGGACAGCATGAAGCAAGCCCTGGCCCCGGGGCAGCTACTGGAACGGACCATTAAGGTGCCGGTGGATTCGCAGGCATTTACGGCGGAGTTGGCGGCCACAGACGACTTGGTGGCGGACAATCGCTTGGTCAGCCTGGCCAGCGACCGGCAGATGATTCGGGTGCTCTTGGTGTCGCCGGGCAACCTCTTTTTGGAGCGGGCCGTGGCCTTGGACGCACGCGTGGTGGCCGACGTGGCGGGCACGGTGCCCGACCAAGAGCGCCGCGAAACTCCTGGGGAGGGGGCTTACGATTTGGTGGTCTTTGATGGCACTCCGGAAGTGCCGGTGAAGGCAAAGGCGGTGCTGGTGTTCGGGGGTAACGGGGAAGGCATTGTCAAGGAACCGCAGTGGGCGGGTCGGGAGCCCTCTCCGTTGCTGGAGGGCGTGGACCTGGACGGGGTTTATGTGGCCGAGGCGGCCCCCCTGGCCCGAGATGCGGGACGCGTGATTGCGCAGTTTAAGAACGGGGCGGCCATCACCGAGCGGAAGGGCGAGCAGTACGTGGTGCGGGTGGGCTTTGCGCCGCTGGCCAGCGACTGGCCGCTGACCCCCGGCTTCCCGATCTTCATCGCCAATCTGTTGGATGAAGTGAGCGGCGAGGCCGTGGGGGACCAGTTGGTGGTGTCGCCGGGGCGCACGTTCGGGTTCCCAGCGGGCGAAGCGACGTCGGCGGTGCTGAAGACCGGCACCACCCAAACCACGATCCCGGCGGTGGATGGTCGCATAGTGGTCTCGCAGATTGACCAGGTGGGGGCCAGCACGCTCACCATCGGGAAGAGCAACTACGAGATCAGCGCGGTGTTCCGCGACAAGTTTGAAAGTGACGTGACGCCCAAGGATGGCCTGGTGATCGCCGGGACGACGGTGGAGAACAAGTCGAATAGCGTGCGCTGGGGTGAAGTCTGGCGGTGGGTGGCCCTGCTGGCCATTAGCTTGCTGGTACTGGAGTGGTGGCTTTACGGCCG
>DEIB01000025.1 GCA_002352215.1 Chthonomonas sp. UBA2785
CCCAGTTGGGCGCGGAACGATTCGCTAGCGATGAGACCCGCCGGGTCATCCGCACCGCTCGAGATGCGCAAACCGGTCGAGAGGCGCTGGACGGACTTGTTGAGGTCCATCGACGTCGAGTTGAGGTTACGAAGAGCGCTCATGGCGCTTACGTTCGTGTTAATGCGGAACGACATGCTTTCTTCCTTGATGTTCCGGACAGGAGGCAGGGCCCAACGCCATCATGGCGCCTGTCCATGTAAGGTGTTCCTTAATCACCCCCTCAATAAAACTTCACTAAATACTGGGATTCGTGCGGATTCTGTAGAATCGATATTTAATCGACCATGGCCACCCTCAACAGCTTCATTGCGCAGTCGAAACGAGAAATTTTTGATGACCTTTTGGCCGGTGGCACGCCCCGAGTCGGGGCCTTTGATTCCGGCCAACTGGAGCAAGGGAGGACTTTGGGGGCGCCCCGGATGGGCACGACCACGCTGACCCCGGACACCGTGACCCACGAGTTCCTGTTTGGAGAAGGCGGGGCCACGCCCCTGGTGTTTACGGTGCACATCCTTGCCCCGGAGCGGATCGTTTTCTTGCCCGTGCCCGGTTGGGTGATTGAAACCATCTGGCAAGGCGAGATTGCGGGCTCCTACGTATTCGCTTCTGAGGCCGAAAGTCACCTTGCAACCTTCACGGGTCTGCTGGCGCCGGAGGCAAACGCGCAATACTTCGGCCCGGAGCGCGCGAAGCGACGGGAATAGATGGATCAAGCAAGAGTGGTGGCCACGTGGCAACGACCGGGTGAAGTTGCCGCCCAAGTGGGTTGGGAGCGATTCCTCGCAACAGGCGACCTCAAAGATTCGCTCGAATCCGGCCTCGCCGCCGCCGAGGAGAATCCGGATTTCCTCGGCATTGGGCGCGGTTCCTTGCCCAACTCCGATGGCGAACTAGAGCTTGATGCATCGATCATGGATGGCCGCACCCTGGACCTGGGTTCCGTTTGTGCCCTGCGCGGCATCTTGCCTTGCATCACTGTCGCCCGCATGGTGATGGAGCGCACACCGCACGTGATGCTCGCCGCCGACCAGGCCCGCCGCTTTGCCATGGAGCAAGGCTTGGTGCCCCAGAACCTCGTGACGGAAGAAGTCGTGCGCCGCTACGACATTTGGCGGCAAGACCCGGTGAAC
Organism: Chthonomonas sp. UBA2785; assembly: GCA_002352215.1. Classification (GTDB taxonomy): domain Bacteria; phylum Armatimonadota; class Fimbriimonadia; order Fimbriimonadales; family Fimbriimonadaceae; genus JAHBTC01. The sequence goes on from DEIB01000025.1 coordinate 1,173, forward strand.
GGGGCGCGCTACGTCCATTCCACCGATGACCCGCCCTACGAACCCCCGCACGACACCGTGAGCATGATGGGGTGGCACGCCGGCCACCTGGTGGCCGCCAGTAGCACCAGCGGCATGCCCTTTAAGCAGCCCGGCCGTGTGGGCGATTCTCCCATCGCCGGGGCCGGGATTTACGCCGATGATGAAGTGGGCGCCGCAGTGGCCACCGGCTGGGGCGAAGAGCTCTGGCGAGCCGGTGCGAGCCTACGCACAGTGGAATTTATGCGCGCTGGCCTGAGCCCGGATGATGCCTGTACCGCAACCTTGCGCTGGCTGCTCCGCCGCCGCCCGGGGTGCACCGAGAAGCCCAATGTGGTGGTGGCGATGAATAACCAGGGCGAATACGGAGCGTGCAGCCTCGGTTGCGAGTTCCAACTCTGGGTGGCCGATGCCAGCGGGCTCAACGTGAAGGTGTATCCCGATTCGCTGGAGACCTTTTGAAAACCATTACCCTCATCTGGCCGGAAGGCGAAATCGAAGCCCTTGGCCCGGCACCCTCGGGAGGTGGCTTCCAGTTCGTTCCGCGCGACATCGACCAAGAAGATGACGTGGACACCGGCGACGGGGTCATGATCGTCACGCCCTGGCACGAGGAAGCCTGGGATTCTCTCGATGCGGCCCTCGGGGCCTTGCCCGACCAAGCTCGAGTGCCGTTGCTCATCGGCCTGATTGGCACAGTGACGAAGGAGGATCTGACCGAACTCCAAGGGGCCTTGCGCGAAACCGAATGGGGGCACGCGCACGTGGTGGTGAGCGCACCTGAGGCGTTCTGGTCGAATGTGCAGAGCAGCGGGTGGTTGCCCAAAGCGGCTCCATCACGGTGGCCGCTTTACCAAAAGGTGGAAAACTCCCCGCTCGGCTTGACGAGTGAAGATTTGGCCCACCGCGTGAAGGCCACGATCCACGAGATTGCCGACGACCTCGGCCGCCTAAAAGCCGAAGGCACCTTGCTCTCCATGGCCGGGCACTGGATGACCCAAGGGCAATACACTCGCGTCCGCCGCACCCTGGAGCTCGCCCTGCTCAATCTCCACGAGTTGCAGCCGCGCGAGATTATGTTCCCCGCGACGGATGTGGTGGTTCATGCCGGTTTACCGTTCCGCGCCAAGGTGGTGGAGCGGATCTTTGAGCGGATGGTCACGGACGGCCTGGTGAGGATGGAAAAGCGCCGAGTGGCGCACGCCGAGTTCCGCCCTGACCTGCAAAAGCGCACCCGCGAACTGCTCGACCGCGCCCTGCGCGAACTGGAGCTTTGCGGCCCCAACGCCCCTACGGTGCCTGAACTCGCTAGCCTTATGCAGGTGCCGAGCCAAGCCGTCGGCGAAATCCTGCGCATTGGGCTGGAAGCCGGCGAGGTGGTGATGGTGGACGAAGAACGCTACATGGGCCGCGCGCAAATCCTTCAGATTGTCGAAGACATGAAGGCCAAACTCGACCCGGACGGTTTCCGCGTGGGCGAGTTCCGGGATGCCCTGGAATCCAGCCGCAAGTTTGCCGTGCCCCTTCTGGAGTGGCTCAACAAAAATGGCCTCACCCGCCGCGAGGGGGAGAGGCACATCTTTGTGACTCAAGACTAACCAAAGGGTTAGCCAGCGCCCTAGCCAAGTTCCATCAGTTCACGGGGGAAGTGCGTCAGCACCACCGGCCCGTTCTCGCTGACGTGGACGTCGTCTTCGATCCGCACGCCGCCGAAGCCTTCAATGTAAACGCCCGGCTCCACCGTCCACACCTGGCCCACGGCCACCGTGTCGTTGCTCAGCGGGCTTAGGCCGCCAAAGTCGTGGACATCGCGCCCCAGTCCGTGGCCCAGGCCGTGGCCGAAGTACTTTGCCAGGTCCTTCTCACCCAGCACCGCGCGGGCGTGGGCGTCCACATCCTTGGTCGGCACTCCTGGCACCAGTTTTTGCGTGCACTCCAGCAGGGCGCGCAGCACTTGGTCGTAGATTTCGCGGTGCCGGTCGGTGGCTTTGCCGACTACGAAGGTGCGGGTGATGTCACTGTTCCAGCCGTCCAGCTTGGCGCCGAGGTCAATCGTGACGAAGTCACCGACTTCCAGCTTGCGCTCGGTGGCCTTGCCGTGCGGGCGGGCGCTGTTGGGGCCACTCACCACAATTGGCTCAAAGCCCAAATACGCGCCATTGCGGCGGATGAAGAACTCCAAATCCAGGTGGATATCGAGTTCGCGCACGCCCGGCTGAATTAACCGCGAAACGTGCTCCATCGTCGCATCGGCCAGCTTGCAGGCCTCGGCGATCTTCGCCACCTCGTCGGCCGTTTTGATCATGCGCAGCGGTGCAATCAGGTCGGGCATCGGCTTTAGGTCAAAGTCCGGCCAGGCGGCGGCCCAGCGCTCAAAGGTGCCGTAGGTGACCGTCGGCTCGAATCCCACTTCGCCAAGCCCCTGCTCTTTGGCCAGATCCGCGACCACATGCTCAAACCGCACGGGGTTGCCAAACGTGCGTACATCCACTCCCTTCACCTGCTCGGCGGCCTGGATCGCATATCGGCTGTCCGTGATGAACGTGGTGGACCTTGGGGTGACCAGGAGCGAACCAAACGAACCCGTGAACCCGGTCAACCACTGCACGTTGGCGATATTGTTGACGAGAAGAGCGGAGTGGCCATCGGCCTGCAGCTGAGCTTGAAGTTTTTGTAGCGACATGGGTTCAGAATCCTCCGACTTCAGGTTCGGTGAGGGCGCGCAGGGCCAGTCGGTAGCCCACGCTCCCCAGCCCGACGATCTGGCCGACCGTGATGGGGCTAATCACACTGGTGTGCCGGAAACTCTCCCGGGCATGCACGTTGCTGAGATGAACTTCGATGACGGGGATGCGCACACTCACCAGGGCATCGCGCAGGGCGTAGCTGTAGTGCGTCAGCGCCCCGGGGTTAATGATGATCGCGTTGGCCCACTTGCGTTCGTCGTGGATGCGGTCAATCAGCGCCCCTTCGTGGTTGCTCTGGAAGATTTTGAGCTCAATGCCCAGTTCTTGCGAGAGCACGACCAACTCTTCGTTGATATCGTCGAGGCTTTGTTTGCCGTAGAGTTCCGGCTCCCGGAAGCCCAAGAGGTTGAGGTTCGGTCCATTCAGGACCAGCACGCGTTCAATGGCTTTATTCATGGTCGGGGGTCGCAGGGGAATCTTCGGTCAAGGCGTCGCCGGGGCGCAATGCCGGGATGCCATTCCGAATAGGAAAGCGGGTGCTGCACTGCGTACACACCAAGGTGTCGCCATTCTGCGTAAGCGGCGGCCGGGTATCGCACAGAGGGCAAGCCAGGATGGCTAACAACTGGGGGTCAAGGGCGCCTGAATCTTTCTCTGTGCTCATCGTCGTGCCTGTTCGTAAACTTCTAGCGTGAGCCGGGCCGTCTCGTTCCAGTCGTACTGGGCCAAGCGCGCGCGCCCCAAGTGTCGCATTTGTTCCAACCTACCCGAGTTGGCCAGCAGGTCCCGGATGGTCGCGGCCCAGGCTTCCGGGGTAGCGGCTTCCGGATACGCGGCTGCGTCTCCGCCGACTTCAGGCAGCGCGCCGCCCCGGTTGGCCACCACTGGGCAATTGCAGGCGAAGGCCTCCAGCAATGGAATCCCGAACCCCTCATGGTGGCTAGGCGCCAAATAGAGGCTCGCCCCTTGGTACAGCGCAGTGAGGTCGGCATCGTCCACATAGCCCGTCATCACGGCCCCTTCCGGCAATTCCCCCCAGCCGGGCTGGCCCGTCACCACGCAGGTCACGCCCGCTTGCTGGGCGGCGGCAATGGCCAAACCCATGTTCTTACGCGGCCACCGAGTGCCTACCGTAAGCACGTAGGGAGGCGCAACGCCAAGCCGCGCGAGACGGGCTGCGACCTCATCGGACGCAAAGGGCGTGATGTTGGTGCCCAGGGCATTGGGGGTAACCCGCACCTTGCCCCGGGCGGCCGGGATGTAATGCTCGATTTCTCCCTTTGAAGTCTCCGAGACCGTGATAACCCGAGCCGCTCGCCGCACCGTGCCGGGCAAAGTCTTTTGCAAGAGCAGCCGATCCCGAGGCTGGAACCACTCCGGGCCGATGTAGAAGGACACATCGTGGATGGTCGTCACGCCCCCACGACGCACGAGCGGCGAGAGCGAATACTGGGTGTGCACCACCTGGGCGCCCAGCTTCTTGGCGGCCTGGGGGAAGTGCCAGAGGCTCCAAAGGCGGCCTTGGCCCGGAACGTGCGTCCAGATCAATCGCGGATCATCGGGAACGTTCGCCGGGCGCGCTTGGTTAGAACAGAGATAGATGCGCGTCGCGTGGTCGGTGCCCGCCAGTCCGCGCACAAGGCCGTTCCAATAGGATGCGTCTCCGGTGTGCCGCGAACCCACCAGGCGCGCATCTATGGCCACAATCAGTGGGTCCATCGCGACCCCCTTGGTGACCGCAAACAGACGGACTGCGTCAAAATGAAAAGCAGGCCGCTGAGCATTACAGGAGCTATTATGGACAACAACGTGACGCCGGAAAAGAAAGGCAAGAAGGGTCCTTCCCCGTTCATGGTGGGGATCGGGATTTTCATCCTCTTTGGGGTGCTCGTGCTCTCCACATTGGACTTCCGGGGCATCTTTGCCCGCACCGAAGCCCAACGGCCGCAGGAAACGACCTCGTCGGTCTCGCCGATGTCAACCGAATCGGAAGCCCGGGCCCGCATGAGCCTGCAAAGTGCCTTTGGTTCGAGTAAGACTGAAGCCGGCGTGCCGGCCCAGAGCACCATCCTGGTTCCGCGCGGCGACTACAAGCCGAAGCCGAACAGCGGCAACATCGGCAGCATGTGGTACGACGAAAACTCGAACGCTCAGGCGCAAATGCGCAAGGAAGCGGCGGGGCAAGCTACCTCCAACTAATCCTAGCCAGAGCGGGCGGGCACCCAACGCGTGTGTCCGCTCGCATCGGTAAGCGGCTCGAGCCGCACCCCAAGGCACTTTTCGAGGACGGGCGAGTTCGCCGCCTCTGCCATGCTTGCAAAAACGGCCACCTCGCGGTCGGCCATCAGCCAGATTTCGGCGCCTAGCATCCCCGCCCAGTCCGGATCGTGAGTGGCGAGCACTACGCCGCGCCCTTCCTGCTGCCAGTGGCGAATGTGGCGCGCGAGTTCCTGCTGTGCCGGAAAATCAAGGTGCGCCGTAGGTTCATCCAGCACGATCCAGCGGGCATCTTGCATGTGCGCCCGCGCCCATTGCACGCGCTGCCACTCGCCGCCGCTGATTTGCGTCACCGCCCGGTCGGCCAGGTGGGCGACGCCCAAACTTTGCATGGCGGCTTCGCATCGCTCCGCCTCATCAATGGCGGGTTGCAGCAATGAACCGTGCCGCCATCCGCCCAGCGCCACCACGTCGCGCACGCGGTAGTCGGCCGGTCTTTCGGCCGACTGCGGGATGTAGGCCAGGTGCGCGGCGCGCTCCGCTTCCGGCATGGCCGCGAGAGGCGCATCATGGACTTGCACTTCCCCGGCCACCGGCGGAATCAGGCCGCAGAGAGTACGCAGAAAGGTGGACTTCCCCGCCCCATTCCGGCCCAACAGAGCATAAACCCGGCCGGGCGCCAGGGACAAATCGGGAAACTTCGCCAGCCCGCAAGGCGGATAGCCGACTTCGAGCCCTCGCCAACCCAAGGAACTAGCCGACTTCATCCATCGCCCCGGCCGTAAAGGCGTGGAACATGCTGGCGTAAACCCCATCCTTCGCCATCAGGTCGGCATGGGAGCCAATCTCAATCAGCTCGCCCTTACGAATCACGGCGATACAACTGGCGCGGCTGGCAGTGGTGAGGCGGTGAGCGATGAAAAGCGTGGTGCGCTCGGTCATCACCTGGTCCAGCGCCTCGGTCACGTATTTCTCGCTCACGGCGTCCAGGTTGCTCGTCGCTTCGTCCATCACCAGCACTTTGGGGTCGCGGGCGAGGGCGCGCGCAATGGCTAGGCGCTGCATTTCGCCGCCACTCAGCCGGGTGCCGCGCTCTCCCAGTTGGGTTTGCATCCCTTCAGGCATCCGCGCCACAAAGGCATCCACATGGGCTTGGGCGGCGGCGCGTTCCACCTGTTCGGCCGAGGCATCCACCGCGCCCAGCCGCAGGTTGTCCTCAATCGTCCCCGCGAACAAGAACGTCTGTTGGGGCACCACACCGAACTGCTTGCGGAGCCAGCCGAGGTCAAGGTCGCGCAGGTCCACGCCGTCGAGCAGTATCTGCCCTTCCGTGGGATCGTAGAATCGCAAAAGCAAGTCGGCGATGGTGGACTTCCCCGCCCCGCTCGGCCCGACCAAAGCGAGCGACGTCCCCGCCGGAATTGTGAAGCTCATGTCTTGCAGAGCCAGCGTGCCGTCCGGGTAGGCAAAGCTCACATTGCGAAACTCGACATTCCCCGTTATGTTGGCCAGTTGCTTCGCCCCGCTTTGCAGAGGCTCTTCTTCCACCTCCAGCACCTCGCGTTGCAGGCGTTCGGCGGCAGCCGTCACCTGGTTGTAGGTGTTGTTCATGTTGGCGAATGACCGCGCCCCCTGGTTGATTTGGTCCATCGCCAGGGTCAGGGCCACTATCTGGGAGACCACCAGCATCCCTTGGGCTGCCATCCAGCCGCAGATATAGAGGATCGCCGCCAGCGACACCGCGCCGATGAACTCCACCATGGGCCGCAGAGCGGCAAAGCGGCGAGCCGCCTGGATTTGGCTGCCAAAGGCGCGCTCCACCAGGCCGGAATAGAGGTCGCTGATGCGCTGCTCCGCCGCAAACGCCTTGATCACGCGTGTACCCTGCAGGGCTTCATTGGCCATGGCGTTCAGGTCGCTCAGGTCGTCTTGCACCACCGCCTGGGCGGCCTTCATGCGGCGGCCGTTGCGGTTCACAAACCACGCCAGCACGGGGATGAACAGAATGGCCAGCAAGGCCAACTGCCACTGCATCCAGATGATGGCGACGAGCGCGGCAATGGCCCGGAACGGGCCGTCAATCCCATCGCGCACCATCCCCACGGCGTTGGCATAGACATTGACGTCGTTGGTCAGCGCGCTTTGGATAGACCCCGTGCGCTTGTCGTTGTAGTAGCGCAATGGGAGCCGCTGGAGCTTGCCGAATAGCCGTAGGCGGAGATCGGTACCCAGCCGCGCCGATGCCTTGGTGATGAAGAAGGTCTGCCCCCGGGTGAAGAAGTACTTGATCCCGAACACGACCACCACCAGCAGGCACATGACGAGAAGATCGCGCAAGGCCTGGCGCTGGCTAGCGGTCATCCCCTTCCCTGAACCCCCTGGTTCCGATGCCGAGGAGCCCGCTTCCGATGCACTGGCCGGCGAGGCCTCGGCCGCCGGGTTGGATGGCACAAGCGGCGCCAGTTGCTGCAACAAGGGGCTACGGCGAGAGTTCGCCGGGGCGTTGGGTTGGCTCGCCCGCTCGATGCTGGCCATGGCCTGCTCGGTGAGCGGGATGGTGGCCGCCGTCAGCAAAGAGGCGACCAAAGCGCAGCCGATGCCGAGGCCAATGAGGCGACGTTGGGCCCTTAAATCCTCCCAAACGAGGGGGTGTAAATGCCACCAACGTGCCATGCGAAACCGCAGTTTACGCGAGACCCTCTAGTTCCCCGTAAATTTATCGATACCCGGAGTGGGACTCTCGCATATGAAAGCCTTGACCTATATCGCTCTGACGCTTGCCACTGGGGTTGCCCTTGCGGACACCGCCCCGGTGACCACTTCGGCCGACATCGCTATCAACAGCAAGTATGTGTGGCGCGGCATTAACATCACGGACGACGTGGTGGTGCAGCCGTCCTTCACATTTGGCTGGCAAAAGTGGAGCCTCAACCTGTGGGGTAACTACGAAACCACCAACGTGAACGGTTTCAAGAATCGCTTTACCGAAGTGGACACCACGCTGACCTACAGCGACACCGCCGCTAACGGCACGTGGAGCGCCGGCGTGATCAACTACGCCTTCCCGAACACGGGCGGTAGCGACACCACCGAATTCTTTGGCACCTACACCTTTGGCCAAGCCTTCAACCCGACGGTCGGCCTGTATTGGGACGTGGACGAAGCCAACGGCATCTACCTCAACTTCAGCGCCAGCGACACCAAGGATGTTCCGGGCACTCCGGGCGCCTCGTGGGGCTGGAACGCCAGCGTGGGCTACGGCACCGAAGACCACAACCAGTTCTACTACGGTAGCAACAAGGCCAGCCTGGCCGACTGGAAGCTCGGTGGCGTGTTTAACCTGCCCGCCGGCAATGGCACCGCTTACTTCAACACGTCGTTCACGGGCCTGCTGGATGGCAGCCTGCGCAACGGCGCCCCGAACCGATCCAACTGGGTGATCGGCGCGGGCTACAAGATCAGCTTCTAAGGCCGATCTCATCTAAAACAAAATCACCCCGGGGGAAAATCCCTCGGGGTGTTTTTGTTTGTCCAGGCTTGGGCCGGGCTTAGTTGTTCCTCGTGACCGTCAACCGCGCAAAGTCGCTGCGCAAGTTGTAGTTGGTCGTGCCGGTGCGAGCACGGTAGTAACCGATACGAGCCTCGCCGGTGCTACTGATGAAGTTGCCCGCGTTGGTCGTCACCGTGTAGGTCGTCGAAGTATCGCCGGTGCCCAGGCTTTGAGAACCGATCTGCGTGTACGAGCCGGTGCTGTAGTTGTACAGGTACACCGCCAGCGTGCCGCTCAGGCTCATGTTGTTCTCCACTGTCACCGCGATGCTGACCACGCCCGTGCCTCGGTTAATGCCCGAGAAGATGGCGTCGTAGTCCACCACACGGCGGCTGCCCGAAGCAGCACTGCGCAGGTCGAACCGAAGGTTGTCACTCGAGGCCAGGCTCGTCACGCTACCACCCGCGATGGTGCCAGCAAATACTTGCAGGCTCGTCGGGGCGTAATTGGTGGCCGTCGTGCCGCCACCGCCACCGCCGCCGCCCGTGGTGCCGAGCGCACGGGCCGCATTGATGCGACCGAAGCTCACCCAGGTACCGACCGGATCCGTGGTGGATTCAATGGCGTTGCGGATGGAAACGTTGCTCGCCGTCAGGCCGTTCTTGGCCCACAGCAGGCCCGCGAGACCGGCGACGGCCGGAGCCGCCATGCTGGTGCCGCTGAGCGTGGCATAGGTGTTGCCATCGTACGTCGAAAGGATGCTGGAACCCGGCGCGGCGACATCCACCCAGGAACCGAAGTTGCTAAAGCTGGATCGCGCATCGTTCTGGTCCGTCGAACCCACCGCAATGCAGTTGGTGTAGAACGCCGGATAGCTCGCGGCCGAAGTGTTGCTGTTGCCCGCGGCGGCTACCACCACCACGTTGCGGCTCCAGGCGTAATCCACCGCGCTTTGCAGCGTGGTCGAGCCGCTGGAACCACCCAGCGAGAGCGAAATGACGTCCGCGCCGTTATCCACCGCCCAGGTGATGCCGTTGGCGATGGCGGCAAAACTGCCCGAACCCGAAGCGCTCAACACCTTCACGGGCATGATGCGGGCATTCCAGTCCACACCTGCCACGCCGCGGGCGTTGTTCGTCACGGCCGCTGCGATACCGGCACAGTGCGTTCCGTGGCCGTTGTCATCATCCGCGTTGTTGTCGTTGTTGACAAAGTCGTATCCGGGGACGATCTTGCCCGCCAGATCCTGGTGCGCCATGTCCACGCCGGTGTCCACAATCGCAATCACGACCGAGGCGGAACCCGTGGTGACGGTCCATCCCTGCGGTGCACTGATCTTTTGCAGGGCGTACTGGCTGGAGTAGCTGGTGTCGTTCGGATTGACCTGGAAAGCCTTGGCGATGTAGTTCGGCTCGGCGTATTCCACGTTCGGGAGCGAACGGTAGTAGTCCAGCGCCTTCTGCGTACTCATCGAGGCCGGCACGCGGACTCGTTGCACTTGAAGGTTGCGCAGGGTTTCCACCGACCGCGCGCCGATGCGAGCCGTATCCACCACGGAGGAGATGCTCGCCCCCGCTCGATACTTGACAAGGACTTCCCCTTCTACAAAGGGAGCCGCGGGAGTGGATGATTGAGAAACCGCTAGGGCCGCAAAGGCGGCCAAAACGGCTGTAGCAGTGAACTTCATTGGACTCATGTGCGAACGCCCCTATCCGGGGCACCCTCCACTGGCCCCCAACGGGGCCAAAGTGCCTCAAACTCTACCTAGGCACCAAGAAGGCTCACAAGTTCTTTCCATAAATCATCGACATTTTGGGGGCGCCCGGCGCGAAACCCGTATTCGAACGGTTATGGCACCAGCCCGGTCGGCAAGCCACCCGGCCACTGCTCGTCAATGAGCTGCTGGATGTGTTGAATCCGGTTGGCCGGTTTAGGGTGAGAACTGAGGAACTCGGGCGGCCCGCCGCCACTGGCTTCGTCCAGGATCTTCATCACGCCGATGAGGGCGCGGGGGTCGTAGCCCGCTTCGTACATGTAGCGCAGGCCGCTCCGGTCGCTTTCTAGCTCATCGTCGCGCCCGTACCGCATGTTGATGGTCTGCCCAATCATGGCCGCCATCTGCCCGGCTTGGCCGTCCGTGGCGACGCTCGCCGCATTCACCATGCCTTGCGTCAGGCCCGCACGCGCCATGTGCTCGGCGCTATGCCGCTGGATGACGTGCCCGATTTCGTGGCCGAGCACCCCGGCGAGTTGCCCTTCCGTCTCCAACCGGTTGAGCAAGGCCCGCGTGATGAAAATCTGACCACCCGGCAGCGCGAAAGCATTGATTGTCTCCTGGTCTTTGAGGAGGTGAAAGTTGAACTTATAGGGGCTCGTGCGGGCTTCGGTGCGGTTCACCAATCGGGCACCCACTTGGCGGACCAGAGCCGCAGCCTGGGTGCCCGTTTCGGCACCGCCATATTGCGCGGCCATCTCGGGGGCGGCTTGCAGGCCAAGCGCGACTTCTTGGTCCACATTCAGCGCCACCCGCTGGGTTTCGCCCGTGACGGGGTTCTGTTGGGAGTTGCCATAGAAGGCAATCAGAGCCCCCACCATCATCACCAGCGCGATGCCCGCCCGGGGGCCACAACCGGGCTTGCGGCGCGGGGCACCGTAAGCCGACCGCCGCCGCGGAGGGGCTTGAGGATACATGCCCCTATTGTAACGCCGAGGACACTACGCCGAAGTGCGGATGTGCAAGAGGTCGCCATCTTGAATGACATACTCCTTGCCTTCCAGGCTCATCTTGCCCGCCTTGTAGGCGGCATCGAGCGAGCCCGCTTCGTCGTAATCCGCGTAGTGCACCACTTCGGCCCTGATGAACCCCTTAGCGATGTCGTTATGGATCGTGCCGGCGGCCTTGAGCGAAGTGCTGCCCGCCCGCAGCGGCCAGGCGCGAGTGTCGTTTTCGCCCGCCGTGAAGAACGTGATGAGCCCCAGCGCCCCGTAGACGGCCTGGACCACCTTGGCCCCGGCGCTTTCGGTTAGGCCGTATCCGGCCAGGAACTCCGCCCGGTCGTTGGCATCCAGCTGCGCCAGTTCTTCCTCCAGGTTCGCGGAGACGGCAAACGCCACCGTGCCGCTGGCGCGCAGGGTTTCAATCTCCTTGGCCACGGCGGCGGGCGGGTTGCTCACGTCGGCCTCGCCGACATTGAACGCCACCACGCACGGCTTGGCGCTCACAAACTGGAAGTTCTTGACGATCTTCGTCTCTTCCTCGTCAAACTCCATCGCGCGGATGGGGGTGCCTTCCTCCAACACCGGCTTCAGACGTTCAAACAGCCGCTTTTCGAGGTAATCCGGGTGACCGGGCGACTTCACGTTCTGGCTCTTGGCCAGGCGTTCCAGTCGGTTCTCCACAATGGCGAGGTCGGTCAGCACCATCTCCACGTCCACGCTCTCGCGGTCGCGGGCGGGGTTCAAGTCGGCGTGGTGGGGCACGAAGTCGCTCTCGAACGCGCGGACCACGTGCAGCAGCACCTCGGCCTTCTTGGCGGCTTCCAGCAGCTTGTTGCTAAACATCTTGCCGGTGGGGGCCAAGGCTTCGCCGTCGTCTGCCAGCGTGACGGTGGCGGGCGTGGCCTTCTTCGGCTTCACCTGCGCCACGATGCGGTCAAACCGCGGGTCCGGCACGGGCACAGCGGTCACGTCGCCTTTGGCATCGCCCCCAGCGGCGGCGCGGTACAGCGTGCTCTTCCCGACCATCGGGAATCCGATCAATAGAACTTTCATGGTTGTGAGGTCTGCGCGGAGGTGGGGTCAACAATGACTTCGATGGGGTCGTCCGCACTCCGTTGCGGCAGCACCCAAAACACAACGATCGAAATCAACAACAAAACGAGCGGAAGCCACGGAATGGGGGCCCGACGCACGGGCGGCTTGGCCATGCCGGGCGAGGCGAGGCGTTCATCCGTCCCGGCGGGACCGACCGATTGACCTTCCTCGGGCTTCACACCTGGGATTCTAGCCAAGCGGGCGGGTACCTTCGGGGTCATGCGGGCCGTCGAATCAGGTTTAGCCTCGATTGGAGGGCCCATTCTGCTGGCACTGGAGTTCATCGGCGAACTGGTGATGCTCCTGGGCGAGGCCATCAGTCGCCTCTTCCGGCACAAGCTGGAAGTGCGTGAGCTCACCCGCCAGATGGCGTTCATCGGCTCCAATAGCGTGCCGATCGTTGCCCTCACCACGCTTTCCAGCGGCGCGGTGATTGCGCTTTACGTCAGCGAGATCTTGGTGAAGTACGGGGCGCAAAGCCTCGCCGGGGCCACCGTCGGCCTGGCGGTAGTGCGCGAAATCGCTCCGGTGCTGGGCGGCATCATGGTGGCGGCGCGGTGCGGCTCGGCCATTGCCGCGCAAATCGGCACGATGGTGGTGACCGAGCAGGTGGATGCCCTTCGCTCGCTTAATGTGCCGCCGGTGAACTACCTGGTGGTGCCTCGGCTACTGGCGGCGGCGCTAATGCTGCCCATGCTCGGCCTCATTGGGATGTTCGCGGGCGTGGGCGGGGGCTACCTCGTGGCCGTGATGGGCGGAGGCGTGCCCGAAGCCATCTTTATGGATTCCGTCCGCCAGTTCGTAACCATCGACGATGTGTGGAAGGGTCTGCTTAAGACCTTCGTGTTCGGCATCGTGGTCGCGATGGTGTCGTGCCAGCAGGGCCTGCGAGTGCGAGGCGGCGCCGAGGGTGTCGGGCGTGCCACCACCCAGACCGTGGTCATCAGCATGGTGCTGGTGTACGTGCTGAACTATTTCCTCAGCGCCTGGCTGTACCGCCTCGGTAGTTAAGCCCGCTTTAGCCCCGCAACGGGCTGACGACCACGCGCCGATCAGGGTCCAAGCCCACGCTTTCGGCCCGCAGGCGCTGCTGCTCAATCGCGCGGTGCTGCATCTTGCGGATGCGCGCATCGGCGGGGCTGAGTTCCACCGCCCGGCCGCTTTGCTGCACCATCTGGATCGCCTGCTTCACCTCGTTCATGGCTTCTTTGGCGGCGTCTTCTTGGCTGTTCTTGCCGTGGCTCTTGAGCGCATCATCCAGCGCCCCCGCGATTTGGCTGAAGGTGTTGGACTTCACGTTGAACGTGGGAATCGTGCGGCCCAGTTCGCGCAGGCGGCCAGGCTTGTTTTGCATGGTCGTGCGCATGCCGATGATCACGTCAGCATGGTGTAGGTCGCTGGTCATCACCGCGTTCAGGCGGCGTTCCCGGATGGCGCGTTCCAGTCGGGTGCGAGCGATGCCGTAGGGGTACACACGCAGCGGGCTGGACTTCTCCTCGTCCTTGCGGCGGGGCTTGTCGTGGCCGTCGGCCGCCTCGGCTTCTTCTCGGCGCGGGCGTTCGCTGCGGCGGCGCCCCTCAAAACGATCTTCTTCGGCCTCTCGGCCTGGGCGGTGGGCCAGCGAGGGGAATCGCTCGGCCAAGTCATCCAGATCCTGCGGGGTGTGCTCCTTTTGCACCACCTCTATCGCACCACCGCCGGTGCGCACCCGAATCTCGGGGCGCGGCGGCAGGCCGCGTAGCATGTTGTCCACCGTCTGCTGCACGCTATGGTGCACGGCCAGTCGGTCGTACTCTAGCAATTCAATAACAACGTCAAAGGTCGGCGGGGCCTTGCGCTCCAGCACCGTCTTTTGCGTGCCCCGGCGGCGCGCTTCGTCGTCGCTCAGCGTCACCGTCTGAATCCCGCCAATCAGGTCGCACAGCGAGGGGTTCAGCATCAGGTTCTCCAGGTTGCCCCCGTGCGCGGTGGCCACCAGTTGCACCCCGCGTTCCCCAATGGTGCGGGCGGCGGCGGCTTCGGCGTCGTTCCCGATTTCGTCAATCACGATGACCTCGGGCATGTGGTTTTCCACCGCCTCAATCATCACCCCGTGCTGGTCAATGGGATTTGGCACCTGCATGCGGCGAGCCGACCCCACGGCCGGGTGCGGCACGTCGCCGTCGCCCCCAATCTCGTTGCTGGTGTCCACAATCACCACGCGCAGGTTCACCTCGTCGGCTAGGACGCGCGCGACTTCACGCAGCTTGGTGGTCTTCCCGACCCCAGGCTTGCCGAGTAGCAGGATGGACTTGCCGCTACGCACGATGTCGTCAATCATGTCGATCGTGCCTTCCAGGGCGCGGCCCACGCGGCAGGTAAGGCCGATGATGCGCCCATGCCGGTTGCGGATGCACGAGATGCGGTGGAGCGTGCGCTCGATACCCGCGCGGTTGTCGCCGCTAAAGTCGCCGATCATCTTGACGACATGGTCAATGTCGTGCTCGGTGACGATGATCTGGGGCCAGCGGTCGGCGTGATGCATGAACCGGGCTTCGGCCGGGCGGCCGTAGTCCAGCACAACTTCTACGAGCTCCGGCAAATGCGGGCTCGCGATCAGCTTTTCTCGCACTACGGGAGGCAAAACCTCCAGCAGTTGCATCAATCCATCGCTAAAAGTGGGCATCAAGATATGTTTGAGACGGGGTCGTTGAGGGCGAAGCCGCGATTTGTAAAGAAATCTTTACACACCCGGCCTGCACCTAGTGGATGGGAGATTCACTGGGTTTGTTCCGTGTTGGCCACGGGAAACCCCACGCTATTGATACGCGCAACGAGGCGAAATGAGCGGTCCGGGAGGGCCTCCTGGCACCCCCGGACGCGTGAAGCACCCTTAGCGACCCACGTCAATGAGGGTGATTTCGGCTTCCTTTTCCCGGCCGCCGGCCCAGAACTTGACCCGCACCTTCTCGCCGGGCTTGCGCTCCAGCATTACGCGGCTGTATTCGCGGGCGTCGCTCACGGCCTTTCCGTTGATGGCGAGGATCACCGATCCTTCCCCAATCCCCGCCCGTCCGGCGGGCGAACTCGGGGTGGCGTCGGCCACCAGCACGCCTTCCTTGGGCAGGTTCGGGTCCATGCCAAAGCGGCGGATGAGGACGGCCCGCACATTCGGGTTGCGGAGGTCAAGTTCGGCCGAGGCAAAGTTGATTCCCAGCCCGGCGTAGGGCACGTAACCCTTGGTGCGGATGCCGTTCACGACTTCCCGCACCCGGGCGACCGGGATGGAAAAGCCCAGGCCCACGCTGTTGCCGGTTTGGCTAGCGATGGCGGTGTTGATGCCGATTAGGCGGCCCTGGGCGTCGCACAGGGCGCCTCCGGAGTTGCCCGGGTTGATGGCGGCATCGGTCTGAATCGCGTTGATGAGCGTGGTGGTGTCACCGGTGGGCAGCTCCCGGCCCAGGGCGCTGATGACGCCAACGCTGAGCGTGTTTTCGAAGCCCAGCGGATTGCCCAGGGCCATCACCCACTGCCCGATCTCGACGGTGTCGCTATCGCCGAGTTCAATGGCCTGCAGACCGTTGGCGTCCACCTTGAGCAAGGCCAGGTCGCTGCGGGGGTCCACGCCCACCACCTTGGCCTGGAAGGAACGCTCGTCGGCGAGTTCCACGCGGATGAGAGTGGCATTGCCCACGACGTGGGCGTTGCTGACGATGTAGCCATCGGGCGAGATGATGACGCCGCTCCCCTGACCCTGCGGCACGGTCACCGAACCCTGCCACATGTCTTCCACTTGGCGGGCGGTGTCGATGCTGACCACGCTGGGCATGGCCTTCTTGGCCGCGGAACGGAAGTCAGCGAGCGAGTCGCCCGAGACTGG
Organism: Chthonomonas sp. UBA2785; assembly: GCA_002352215.1. Classification (GTDB taxonomy): domain Bacteria; phylum Armatimonadota; class Fimbriimonadia; order Fimbriimonadales; family Fimbriimonadaceae; genus JAHBTC01. Next base: position 17,257 of record DEIB01000025.1, read on the forward strand.
CACTTGGCCCGAAGTCAGCTTCGCGGGGACCTCAGGGGCCGACCATATCTGGCCCAGTCGGCTCATTTCGTTGTACTTATCCCAGCGCAAAGCCAAGGAAACGGCTGTGAACACAACCACGAAGGCGAGGGCCGAATACCCAAGCACGCGTTTCATCGTAACGTGTTCTACTCCGGTTCTCCCCAAACGTGCACCCTAGGGGTAGGTATCCTCACCGAAGTGCCCGACGGCCCGCGCTACCTGGTCGGCATGACCTCCAGTGAACTCAAAGAACTTGCCGTAGGCATGGGAGAAAAACCCTTCCGCGGTGCCCAACTTGCTGACTGGATTTACCGCAAGGCCGTTCTCAATTACGAGGAGATGACCAACCTCCCCGCCGCCTTCATTGCGCGGCTGCAAGAGGCGGGCATCACCCCGACGCCCCTGCGGGTGGTGGACCACCGCCGCAGCACCGACGACGTGGACAAACTGCTGATGGACGCGGGCGACGGCAACGTGTTCGAGTCCGTCTTGCTGCCCTATGAGGACCGCGTGAGCTGCTGCCTCAGCAGCCAGGTGGGCTGCCCGATGGGTTGCACCTTTTGCGCCACGGGGCTTGGCGGGTTTACGCGCAACCTCTCGGCGGGCGAGATTGTGGGGCAGTACTTGGCCCTGCAGAGCTTGAGCCCGCGCCGAGTGAGCCACGTGGTGTTTATGGGCATGGGCGAGCCCCTGCTAAACTACGACAACCTGCTGGCGGCGATCCGGCTTTTGCACGAAGAGGTGAAGCTCAGCCTCCGGCACATCACGGTCTCCACGGTCGGCTTGGTGACGGGCATTGAGCGGCTGGCCAAGGAGGAGATGCCGATCCACCTGGCGCTCTCTCTTCACTCACCGCTGGACGACGTACGCGACCGCCTGATGCCGGTGAACCAGAAGTGGCCCGTGCAAGTGGTGGTGCAAGCCATGCGCGATTACCACGCTATCACCGGGCGCAAGGTGACGTTTGAGTACCTGCTAATCCATGAAGTCAACGACACCCCCGAGCAAGCCGACGCCCTGGCCGACCTGGTGAAGGGGTTGCCGTGCGTGGTGAACCTGATTCCATTCAACTACGTGGACACCGAGCACGGATTTGCGCGGCCGCACCGGGAGCGCGTGCGCCAGTTCAAGGGTCGCCTGGCCGGGAGGGGCGTGAATGTGACCGAGCGGGTGGAGCGCGGCCACGACATCGCGGCGGCCTGCGGGCAACTGGCCGGACAACATCAGGGCAAGTTCGCCCGGCGGGGAGGCGTCACATCACTGCCCGTTTCCTCTTAGTGGGGGCACCGTTGCTTGCGTGGGGGTGTGGATCGCCAGCGCCGGCGGCCAAATCGGGCGAGAAAGAGCCGGAGAAGCCCGCCACCCGGCGTGCCATTGACACTGGCCCCGTGACCATCGAGGGCCAACTGCCGAATGGCGAGAAAAGCTACGCGCTTAAGAGCCCCGGCGCGACGTTCGATATTGAAGGGGACAACCGCATTCAGAGCGGCCTGAAGGACGTGGAAGTCACGATTTTTGAGGCCAACCAGCCCGCGAGTGTGATTAAGGCCGACTCCGCCACCATCGACAAGACCAACCAAAAGCTGGTGCTGGTGGGCAAGGTGGTGGTGACCAGCCAACGGGACCAAGCGACGTTGCGGGCCAACCAAATCGTCTACCGTGAAACGATGGCGCGCGTAGAGGCCACCGGGCAGGTGAGGCTAGAGCAAAAGGGATGGTCCATGGGGCCGCTCCCCGAGCTGTGGGCGAACCGGGATCTCTCGCGGGTGGCCACGCCCAAGGCCTGGAAGGAAAAGGAATGAAGATTGCGAAGCTGTTGGTGCTGGGCGGGCTTGCGGTCGCCAGTGGAATCTTGGGGGCGCAAACCCAGGAGCGCCAACGCATCACCGACGACGCGGGCTTTGTGCTGTTCTTCCAAGACGTCTACGTGGAGCAGTCCAACCCCGACGAGATTCAGGCCGACTTCCAGGGGAACCCGCTGGAGGGCGAGAGCCGCAAGCAGGGCATCACGTTCCGGATGCAGCGGATGCAAGGCTCGATCCGCCGCACCGCCAACGATGAACTGCGCCTGAAGGACGCGAACCTGAGCGGCAATGTGCGCGTAACCCTGGGCCGCACCACCGCCACCCCCGCCCACACGCTGACGACCGAACTGGTGCGCGTGCGCGACGAGGGTGAACGCACGGTGGTTACGGCACCCCAGGCCTTTACTCTGCGCGGCGAGACCGGCACCCAACCCTACCAAGTGACGGGCCAAGGCCTGACCGCTTTGTTCGGGGCCATGGGCAGCGAAGCCCCGCCCCTCCGGCAGGTGACCGTCGAGCGCAATGCCCGCCTGACGTTGACCGGCAATGGGGGCAGCAACGGCATGACGGCCGGCCGCCTGGTGATGACCCCGGCCGACAAGATCATGGGCGTAGAAGCCACCGGCGGCGTGGTGCTGACTCGCCGTGCGGAGAACTCCCAATCACGCCAGAACCTTACCGTCACTTCCCCTCGCATCACCGCTCGGATCGACACTTCTCTGCGCGATGTGGATCAGTTGCGCGAGGCCCGCGCCCCCGGCGAAGTGACCCTGCGCCTCGAGTTCATGGGCAACGAACCGGGCAAGAGCGAGCGTACGTCGCTGCTCGTCACGGCCACCGGGCGGAACCTGGTGCTGAACGGCGCTACCCGCACACTGACCATGAGCCAGGTGCAAACCGAAGGCTTGCGCCGCGCCGAGGGCAAATCGGTGTTCGGCACCCTCAAAGCCGACACCCTCACCATCACCTTTGACGAACAAGGTGAAGTGAAGAGCCTGCGCATGTCGGGCGGGCCGGGCACCGCCACGGTCAACGAATCTCCTGAGGAGCCCGCAACCCCTTGATCATCCGCACCGAACATCTGGTCAAGACCTACAAGCAGAAGGGCGGCGACCGCAAGCGAGTGGTCAATGATGTTTCCGTCTCTCTCACCCAGGGTGAGGTCGTCGGGTTGCTAGGCCCCAACGGCGCGGGCAAAACGACGACGTTTTACATGGTCGTCGGCCTGGTGCGGCCGGATGAAGGGCGCGTTTTCCTCGACGATGAAGACATCACCCGGCTCCCCATGTACAAGCGGGCGCGCCGGGGCATCGGCTATCTGGCGCAAGAAAGCAGCGTGTTCCGCCGCCTCAGCGTGGCCGACAACATTAAGCTGGTAATGGAGCAGAACGGCTTCACGTCCGCCCAAATCAAGGCCCGCACCCAGGTGCTTACCGACGAACTTCACCTGGAGAAGTTTCTGGACAAGCCGGGCGGGGTGCTCTCCGGCGGCGAGCGACGCCGCGCCGAAATTGCCCGCGCCCTCAGCACCGAACCCGCTTTTATCCTTTTGGATGAACCCTTCACCGGGATTGACCCCGTGACGATCGAAGAGCTGCAGGGCATCATCCGCAACCTGGCCAGCCGGGGCATCGGCATCCTGATCACCGACCACAACGTGGACGCCACGCTCTCGATCACGGACCGCAACTACATTTTGGTGGACGCCCAGATCATTGCCGAAGGGCCGGAGCAAGACATCCGGGAAAACGAGCGGGTGCGCAAGTTCTACTTAGGCGAGGGGTATCGGCGAGAGGGGTTACGCGGGGAGGTCCCAAGCGCTGCGTCGGATTGATCGCTTAATTCTGGGCGAGTTGTTCGGGCTCTGGGTGTTTGGCGTGGCCATCTTCAGTGTCCTCATCATGGCGGGTTCGTTCTTGTTCGAGCTCACCCGCTACCTTGCGCAGGGGGCTAACCCCGTGGCCGTCATCCAATTGGTGGTGTTGCTGCTGCCGGGGGTAGTGGCCAAGACGTTCAGCATGGCGATGCTGCTGGGCACGCTGCTGGCCTTCGGCCGCCTGAGCGGGGACAGTGAGATTGTGGCCCTGCGCGCGGGGGGCGTCAGCTTGCGCCGCATCATGCTGCCGGTGGCCATCTTTGGCACCGTGGTGTTTCTTACCGCGTTCTCGTTCAACGAACTCCTGGTGCCCCAGGCGGCTCGCTCGGCGACCTCGCTCAAGGCCGAGATTGCCGCCGCCCTCAATGGTCGTACCGACCGCGCCGCCACCCGGGCCATCTACGAAGAGGGCAAATTGCGCGGCTATGTGAACGCGAAAGACTTCGACATCGCCGCCGGCACCCTGCGCGATGCCTACGTCCTCTATCTCGCGGAAGATGGGCGCGAGCGATTCCTCCTCAAGGCCCCCGAGCTGGTTTATGAATCCGAACAGGATTGGCGGATCGTCGGCACCGCCACGCTTTACGACTTAGAATCCAAGACCACGGCCACCATCGAAGGTGCCTGGCCGCGCGGGCTGGCCGCCCCCGCCATGACGCCCCAGAGCCTGCTAAGCCAAACGATCACCGACCTCGATGCCCTGAGCATGAGCGAGACGCGCCAGCAGATCAACGAAATGCGCGCCGACCCCGGCGCCGACCCCAAGCGCATCGCCAACCTCGAGTTCGGCTACTGGAACAAGATTTCGCTGCCCCTCGCCGCCCTCGTTTTCGGGCTAGTGGGGGCACCGCTTGGCATCCGTAGCCACCGGGCCGGGACGGCCACCGGGTTCTGGCTGTCGGTCATCATCATTTTTGGGTACATGATGGTAACCAACGTCATGTCATTGTTCGCGCAAGGAGGGCGCCTGCCCGCGTCGGCAGCCAGCCTCACCCCCATCGGGGTGGGCTTGCTGGTGGCCGCGTGGCTGATTCGCAAGAAGGACCAATGAACGACCTGACTCCCATTTGGTTCCTCGTGACGATGATCCTCGTCGGGGGCGCGATTGCGGCCGTGGGCGACTGGATCGGCCGCAAGATCGGCAAGAGCCGCCGCCGATTTGGCCGCTTACGCCCGCGACACACCGCCATCCTGTTCACCTTCTTTGCTGGAGCGGCGGGGGTACTGATTTCGATTCTCGCTATTTCGGCGACCAGCAAGGAAGCCCGGGAGTGGATCTTGCAGGGGAATGCTCTCAAGGCTCAAGTGGCGGCCCTAGAAACCCGCCTGGCCACCGAACGCAAGAACCTGGAAGCCGCCGAAAAGCGGTCTGAGAATGCCCTGGCCGATGCCCAAGAGCAAGAAAAGAAGCTCCAGAACGCCAACAAGGAACTCAAGAACGCCCAGGCCGATACGCGCCGCCTGACCGACCAGGCTCGTGCCCTGCGCGCCGATGCCGACCGCCTGAAGCGTGAGGTGGGCACTTTCCGAAGTCGCCTCACCCAAGCCAGTGTGGACCAAAAGCGCCTGCAGGCCCAAGTAAGCGAACTAAACAAAACGTCTACGCAGCTCAGCGCCAACAACCGGTACCTGAGTGAGCAGAGCGCAAAAATCATCCAGCAAAACGGCGAATTGACCAACACCCGACGCGAATTGGAAGCCGACGCCGATCGGCTGAAGGCTGAGGTGGACAGTTTGCGCAAGGCCGCCAGCGACGCCCAGGAAGACCGCCGCCTCGCCGAAGACCAGCGCAAGGTCGTTGCGGATGAGCTTCAACGCGCCCTCCGCAGCCTGACCGATATCGAAGACCAGCTCGCCTTTGCCTCGCGGACGCTCCAGAACCAACGCGCCATCATCCAAGACTTACAGCTCGCGTCGCGACTGAACGAGCTGATGTTCCGCCGCAACGATGAGCTGGCCCGCAAGGCCGTGGACGGACCCTTCACGGCCGCCAACGCCCGCACCTTTATCCTCGCCCTGACCGTGGACGCGGCGGATCGAGCGCGGGAAGAAGGTGCCGAGCCCCCCAACGACGCCGCTGGCTTTGCTTCGATTCAGCTGGATGAGGGCTTTGTCACCGCCGAACAACAACTGAACGAGGCCATCGCCAAGCTTAATGGCCGCACCGGCCCCACGCTCCTCATCGCCCGCGCCCTCCTGAACGCTTTTGAGCGCGAGCGCGTGCCGCTGAGCATCGAAGTCTTGCCGAACCCGGTGGTTTATGAAGCGGGTGAGATGGTGGGCGAGCTTCGCATTGAGCCTGGACTCTCGAACTCCGAAATTTTGCGCCGTATTGAGCAGTACCTGCAGACCACCCTGCGCAACGAAGCGATTCGCGACGGCATTATCCCGGTGATCGGGCCGGATGCGGGCCTGGGGTCGCTCTCGCCGGATGCGACTTTGGAAGCCGTAAACGTCATCCGCGAGGCCAACCGTACCGCGCGAGTCCAGTTCCTCACCACCCGCTTAACCCGCGCCGGGGACTCCCTCGATCTCACTCTTCGGATTCGCTGATGGATAATCTCTCGCGCGTCGCTTTGGCGATTGATCCGGGGTCGAGTAAGTGCGGACTCGCGGTGGTCTCCCAGACTCACGCCGGCGAAATGGAGATTCTCCACCGCGCCGTGGTTGCCAACGAAGAATTGGTAGCGGCCATCAGCGAACTTCGGGCCACCCACGCGCCGGATTTGGTCGTCATTGGCTCGGGCACCGGGGGCCGCAACCTCCTGCGCCAGCTTCGAGAAGAGTGGCCGAGCCTCAGCATCCTCGCGGTGGACGAGCGGAACACCACCCAGATGGCGAGGGAGCGCTACTGGCTGCACCATGGGCGGCGCGGCTGGCGCATCTTGTTGCCGAGCAGCATGCAAGTGCCACCGGAACCCGTGGACGACTTTGCCGCCGTCATCCTGGCCGAACGCGCTTTGCAGCGCCATTAAGATCGCTGCGGTATTTGCTCTTCCACTCGGTCAGTGAAGGTTTTGAGGATCTGATCCTCTTCACCGGGGGCAAAGCCCTTCCAGGCGGCCTCCACTTGGCCCGCCTTGTTCACCAGCAAGAAGCAAGGCGTCAGCTCCAGTTGCGCCACATCCACCAGTTCGTTGCGGGGGTCATCAAGACGGGTCCAGCCGTTCGCGTCCGCACCAACCACGACCTTGCCCCAGCCGGCTTTATCGGCACCCTGGGCGAGTTTCGCGGCATCCGCCGGGAATTCGGGGTCGGGTATGTAGACAAAGGTGTAATCCTGCTTCGCCACTTGCGACCACTTTGCCGGGCGGCCACCCTGCGCCCAGTTCAGCTCGCCGAGTTCATGGAATGTGCCGAGCGGCTCCAGAGAATCGGGCAGCGACATGGGCATATAACCGATCACCGGGCGGATCTCAGCCCGGAAGGGCGGCACCGGGGGCAAGGGGCGCATGGTCACTTGCATCGTCCGGCGCACGGGGCCATCCGAGGTCGGAAACACTTCCACCACCCTCAGCGGGCGACCTTCCGCATCGGTCACCAGGCTGATCCGGAGTTCGCCCTCGTTCATCATTTGGGCGGCCAGTTTCGCTCCGGGCACATCGGCGGGCACGGCCATCGTCTCCCACTTGGCCCGCGCATCGCTCTTGGGCATCTGTTCTAGGAAGAAGAAAGGCGAGTAGGCGTACTGCACGAAGGTACTCACGGGTTCGGGCACGGCAAAGCCCGCGCCCCAACGCCCGAAGTCGTACTCCCGGGTCGGGTCGCTCACCAATATTGTCTGTCGGCCCGACTGCGTAAAGGCGTACTGCACCCCGGCCCCGCTCATGGTCACCGATTGCTGCTGGTCAGGGCCGAATTTGAGGACGGAGCGCGCCCGCCAGGCTTCATCCTCGATCTGGACGGTATAGGTGACTTCAAATGCGTTCGCCGAAGCCCGGTACCGCTCGTATTGCACCACCGCCGGTGGGGTGGCAGGATTTTGAACAAGGAGCGGGATGAACATGAGCGATTCCTAGTGAGCGTACTAGGATTTACGCCGCCCGTGCATGGAAAGACCATGCAGGGTCAATATGGCGGAATCCAAGTACGTTGTCTTTTCGATCGGTTCGGAATTGTTCGGGCTGGAGATCGGATTTACCGAGCGCATCCTTACGGCGCAAAAAGAAACGCGAATTCCCCGCTCTCCGGCGGCGATGTTGGGTCTCTTCGACCTGCGAGGACGCACCATTCCGGTGTTTGACCTTGCTCTGCGCCTCGATTACGGTCAGCCCAGCAAGGGCGGCAACGACGTGGTGGTCGCCGACGCTGAGTGCCCCTACGCCCTGCGCGTGGACCAGGTGGTCGGCATTGTCACGCTTACCGAAGAGAATCAGGAAGACGCGGACGAGCAGTTCACCCGCCGGGACGATCCGTTTGTGTCGGGAATCGGCAAGTGGGATGAGAAGCTCATTTTGCTCCTGAATCCGGAAGCGCTGCTCCCGTCCAAGCTTCGAGCGAAAGCCGAAAAGCTTGCCCAGGCCGCCTAAAGGCGCGCACTCAACTCTTGCCACGCCCGCTCGGCCACCTGGTCGGCGGGCTGGCTGGCGTCTAGGGTCACCCATCTGTGGGGATCGCGCTGGGATTCGGTGAGAAAGCCCTCGCGAACCCGCTGGTGAAACTCAAGCGGCTCCCGATCCATCCGGTCACCCTTGGCGCGGCCCAGCCCGATGGCGGGGTCAAGGTCCAGCAGGAAGGTCAACGTCGGGGAGTTCCCTTGGGTAGCCAGCGCATTGAGCTTACGCAGCAGATCAAGATCGTGGCCCCGGGCGTAGCCTTGATACACCATGGTGCTATCGGCATGACGGTCGCATAGCACCACCGCGCCTCGGGCCAGAGCGGGGGCAATCAGCTGAGACCAGTGTTGGGAGCGATCCGCCAGAAAAAGGAACAGCTCCGCCCGCTCATCCAGGGATTCACTCTCCAGAAGCCATCGGCGAATCTCGCCGCCAAGGGTACCGGCCCCGGGCTCGCGGGTGCAAACCACTTCGCGGCCTTGCGTCTCAAGCTGCGCCGCCAAAGTGCGCAACAGGGTGGACTTTCCACCGCCTTCAGGGCCCTCAAAGGTGATGAACACGGGTGCCCCTCAGGAGTCTTCTTCTTCGTCGTCGTGGCGCAATACCCACACGGGGGCACTGGGCTCGGGGCGGATCGTGCCGGGCTCGACCGCTACGACCTCGGGGGCCAGGGGAATATCGGTTTGCTCACCGCCGGGCATGTCCGTAGGCGGAGTCCAGTTGGCTTTGGGCGAGTTCTTCAGCACGGTCGCCAGAATGCCGTGGACGAAGCGACCACTCTCCTCGCCGCCAAATCGCTGGGCCAGGTGCATGTATTCGCTGATGGTCACCTTGGGCGGCATGTCATCCAGTGCCCACAGTTCGTAGCATGCCATCCGAAGGGCGTTGCGGTCCGTGGCCGCCAGGCGCTCCAAAGGCCACGCGGAAGTGAGGTGCCCGGCAAAGCAGGCATCCCAGCGGTCGGCATCGCTGGCCGTGCCGTGCACCAGGTCTTTAAGGAACGCCCACGTCTTCGCTTCGAAGTTGGTGGCGTCTTTCAGCTCCGTCAGCACTTCGGTCGGCGTGCGATTCCCGACCGTGACGGCGTACATCGCCTGGTAGGCGGCCTCCCGCGCATCCCTTCGACTGGCAATCGGCGGGGCGATCTCTTCGGGTGCCCCGGATGGCTCAGGCGTTGACGACTTGTTCATCCAGGAACCGCGGGACAAAGGCCGTGCTTACGTCACCCGAAATGTAATCCGGGTGGCGCACCAGACGGCGCAAGAAGGGGATGTTGGTCGGCACACCTTCGACGTGGAATTCATCGAGCGCCGCCGTAAGGATGCGCAGGGCGTGCGCCCGGTCGTGACCCGTCACGATCAACTTGGCCAGCATCGGGTCGTAGAACGGCGACACCGTGAAGCCCGCGTAGCAGTGCGTGTCCATGCGGACGCCACCGAAGCCCGGAGCATCCCAGCGCGTTATCAAGCCGGTGCCCGGCCGGAAGTCGTTGTCCGGGTCCTGCGCCGTGATGCGCGCCTCAATGCTGTGCCCGCGCAAGGCAATGTCAGCCTGCGTCATGGTCAGCGGCTCGCCATTGGCAATGCGGATCTGCCACTGCACCAGGTCCAGGCCGGTGATCTGTTCCGTCACCGGGTGCTCCACCTGAATACGGGTGTTCATTTCGAGGAAGTAGAACTCGCCGTGCGCATCCAGCAAGAACTCGACCGTGCCCGCGTTGGTGTAGCCCACTTCTTTGGCCACGCGCACGGCGGCTTCGCCCATCTTGCGGCGCGTGGTTTCGTCCAGCACGGCGCAGGGGGCTTCTTCCACGATTTTTTGGTGGCGCAGGTTCTGGATCGAGCATTCACGTTCGCCCAGGTACAGGCAGTTGCCGTGCTCGTCGGCCAGAATCTGGATCTCCACGTGCCGGGGCTCCACCACGCAGCGCTCCACCAGCATCTCGTCGTTGCCAAAGCTCGCCAGGGCCTCGGCTTGCGCGGTCTTCCATTGGCGGCCCAGTTCTTCGGCGTTGTCCACCCGGCGGATGCCCCGCCCGCCGCCGCCCGCCACGGCTTTCAGCAGCACCGGGTAGCCAATCTCGTCGGCAATCTTGCAGGCGTCTTGCTCGTTCTCCACCACGCCGCTGGAGCCCGGCACCACCGGACACTCGCTAACGATGGCGGCTTGCTTGGCCGAAGCCTTGTCCCCCATCGCGCGGATGGCCGCCACGTTCGGGCCGATGAACTTCACGCCCAGGCTAGCGAGGGCCTCGGCAAATCGGTCGCGCTCGCTAAAGTAGCCGTAACCCGGGTGCACGGCATCGGCGCCGGTGGCTTCCACGGCCGCCAGCACGTTGGGCAAGTTCAGATAGCTGTCGGTGTTGGTCGCTTCGCCCACGCAGATGGCTTCGTCGGCCAGAAGCACGTGGCGGCTGGCGGCATCGGCCTGGCTGTAGATGGCCACGCTCTGGATGCCCATTTCACGGCAGGCCCGAATCACGCGGCAGGCGATTTCGCCCCGGTTGGCAATCAAGATCTTCTGGAACATCAATAATTCTCGTGTCCGGGATGGACGCATTTGACTTGACCCGTAGCCGGATCATAAACATAAGGCTCTTTCCCGAGCGGGCAGGCTTCGTAGTCCGCCCCCAGCTTCAAGTCCTTGAGCGAAGACGGCGCCACTTCTTCCACCGGGTCGGTGCCGATCTGAATCGCCATGCGTACCTGCTTGAGGTTGCTTTGGCATTTGGTGTCCTTGCCGGCGGCCAGGCTGCGGCCCACCACGGTTTCGCCCACGCCATCCTTGCGCTTGTCGGCCGCTTTGCCGGTCAGGCCCGGGAAGCCGCCGTTGACATAGACGATCACGCCGACCAGCACCACGGCCGCCACTACGACCATTTCAATCATGCCGCGACCGGCTTGGGTGCGCTTCATTCGCCCTTCACCCGCAAAATCGTTGTGCCGTAGTCCACCCGGGCGCCGTCGCTGGCCACGAGTTCCAGGACTTCCCCACTCACGGGCGTGGTGATTTCGTTAGAGATGCCCAGCGCCACCACTTCGCCGATTCGCTGCCCAGCTTCGAGCACGGTTCCGACTTGCACATCGTCGGCCGCCCGGAACGTGCCCACGAGTTGAGTCGTGACGGCTTTGGCGGGTGCAACTTCGGGCGTGGCCTCACCCACCTCCCATTCGTCTTCATCCAGCTCCACGGCGGGAGGCAGGACCGCCTCAAACTTGGCGTCGCCCTCCCGAACGCGTACATATCGGACGCCTGCGTCCGCTGCCCGGCGCAGGATATCCCGCAGGGTGTCTGCATCGAAGCCGCTCATGCCATTCAGTGTACCAAGGGCGAAACCCAGTATCCCTGTCAGGCGGCACGGGGCGGGGCGTGTGGAAAGCGTGAGTAGGGTTCTTGGTATGGCGGAGTTTTTAGATCAACTCGGTGAAATCGAGTTGTCGGCGGTTCATGAGATCGCCAACATCGGTTTAGGAAATGCGGCCACGTCGCTTTCCACTTTGCTCGGACGCACGGTTCACATCGAAGTCCCGCAGGTCAGTGCTCGTCTGGTTGGCGCTCTCGCTCACGAGACACTGGAAGCCGGGATCGTGACGGTCGGCGTCCTGATGCCCTTTGATGGCGACGTCGAGGGCACGATGGCATTCTTCTTCCCGTGGGAAGCCGCCGCCGAACTCTGGGAAACCCTGATCGGCGCGAAGCCCGAGGGCCCCTGCGATATTGACGAAATGGCCGCCTCGGTGATGATCGAAGTCGGCAACATGGTTTGCTCGGGCTTCCTCAATTCGGTCGCCGAGCTCACGAACCTCGGCATGTACGCCACCCCGCCCGCAATGGGCGTCGACTTTATGGAGAGCCTGTTAGCCACATTGGATGTTGAGGCGGAACTCAATATGCGCGTGGCTCTGACGATTAATACCCGCCTCCACGGCGCGGATGGCAGCGCTCTCGAAGGCATGTGCCTTGTAATTCCGAGCCAGGAAGGCCTGGTCAAGCTGCTTCAGTCCCTAGGGCTTGAGGTCGCCGCCTAAACGTGGAAACCTTCGGCGTTGGAATGAGCGAGATCGTGGTCCGAAAAGGACCCGCGAAGTTTCTCTGCTTAGGTTTAGGAAGCTGCGTGGGCGTCGCGATCTACGATCCGAAGTCGGATGTCAGCGGCATGATCCACGTGATGCTCCCGGCGGCATTCCCCGATCGTCCGGTGGACCAGATTGGCAAGTTTGCCGACACCGGCATCCCGGCTCTGCTGATGGCGATGGAAAAGATGGGCGCCAACAAGCGATATATGCGGGTAGCCATTGCCGGGGGGGCGCAAGTCTTTAAGTTCAATAACACCGGGGCGAACAACCTCGATATCGGGCGTCGTAATGGGGAAGCGGTCATCGAGCAGCTCACCAAGGCGGGGCTCCGCATTCTGGCCAAGGACATTGGTGGCACTCACGGACGCACGGTGACCTTTACGGTTCCGGACGGAAAGGTGGAAGTGAAAACTCTCAGCCAAGGGGTAGCGGAACTCTGTTACCTTGCCGACAATCGAGAGCGTAGCGCGGCCTAAAAGAGGGAGAGACTTGTGGGCGTAATCATAACGATAGATGAGATGATTGATCGGACCGCCGATCTGCCGGTAATTCCGGCGGTGGCGCTTCGCATCATGCACGAGGCAGATTCGAATACGACGTCTGCTTCTCAAATTGCCATGCTCTTGGCCCGCGACCCCGCTTTGGCGTCACGTGTCCTCCGGCTGGCGAACTCCGCCTACTATGGCCTTTCGGGTCAAGTATTTGGCCTCAAGGAAGCCGTTGTGGTTCTCGGTCTGCGCTGCGTCAAGAACTTAGCGCTGGTCGCCGCAAGCTATCCGTGGCTGAGCAAGCCGCTCCACGGTTACGGCCTGGAGCCCAAAGATCTTTGGATGCACTCGCACGGCACCGCCGTGGCCGCCATGTTGGTGGCCCAGCGCAGTGGTCGTCTCCGCGATGACGAAGCCTTCACCGCTGGCCTCTTGCATGACATCGGCAAGCTGGCCATGAACGTTTGGCTGGAGCGCAAAACCGAAGCCCTCATTCAGCTATCAACGCTGAACGGCTGGAGCTTTGTGGAGTGCGAACGCACAGTGCTAGGCTACGACCACGGCCAAGTGGGCGGGCGTCTGGCCGAACGCTGGAACCTCCCCCTCTCCGTCATTGATTCTGCGCGCTACCATCACGAGCCGGATGAACGCCCTGACCCCTCCTTGGTGGTCGATGCCGTGCATTTGGGTGACTATTTGGCTTCCGTCCTGGGCTTTGGCCTGGGTGCCGATGGACTGCAGTACGCGCTTCAGCCCAATACACTCGTCCGACTTGGTCTTCACCCTCAAGACATCGACCGAATTGCCGATGATTTAGAGCGTGAGCGACGGCTTCAAGCCGAATCGTTCGAGGAGATTGTTGCGTGAAGCCCCGTGTGGTTGTAATTGATGATTCGCCGTTTGTGCGAAGGCTGATTGTCGATTGGCTCACGGAAAGCGGTGAATTCGAAGTCGTGGGCTCGGCGAACAACGGCCGCGAAGGCCTGGCCATGGTCAAGGCGCAACGCCCCGACCTGGTGACGCTGGACATCGAGATGCCGATCATGGACGGCCTCACGTGCCTGCGGCACATCATGGCCGAGTGCCCGACCCGGGTCATCATGGTCAGTAGCCTGACTGAATCCGGCGCCACTCCGACGCTGGAAGCTCTGGAAATCGGCGCGTTTGACTACTTTGCCAAGCCGAACGGATCGAGCTCCATCAAGTTTATTGGGTGCCAAGAAGAGCTCATCGCGAAGCTCCAGGCCGCCGTGGGCAGTGCCACCATGCGCCGCCTCACTCCGGCTGCCGCCCCGGCCAAAGCGGTGGTGCAAGCTCCCGCCCCTAAGATTTCCATGCCCAAGACGGACCGTGTGGTGCTCTTGGCCAGCTCAACTGGTGGCCCCAAGGCCCTCGCGGCGTTCTGGCGCGACCTCCCCAAAGGCTTTAGTGCCCCAATCTTGATGGTGCAACACATGCCCGAGAGCTTCATGGCTTCCTTCGCCGCTCGGCTCAACAGCATCGGCACTGTCCCGTGCCAGGTTGCCAAAGCGGGTGATCGCTTGGTGCCCGGCGTGGCGCTGATGGCCCCCGGCGGCAAGCACATGATGATTGATGCCCACGGCGCGATCGTGCTGGACGATGGCCCGAACCTCCACGGCGTGAAGCCCGCCGCTGACCACCTGTTTTTAACGGCCGCCGCTAAGTGGGGCGACCGCTGCCTGGGTGCCATCTTCACCGGCATGGGCCGAGACGGCGCCGAAGGCGCCAAGGTGATCCGAAGCAAGGGCGGCTACATGATCGGTGAATCGGAAGAGACCTGCGTGGTCTACGGCATGCCCCGCGCCGCGAAGGAAGCCGGCGGCATTGACCGCGAACTGCCGCTGACCGCTATGGCTCCGGCCCTGGTGACTGCCATTGTGAAGGGGAAGAACGTTGCTGCCTAACGCTCAAGAATGGCGACGGTTTTACGACATCGTCAAGGCGAAGACGGGTGTGGACCTCGATCTTTATCGGTCGAACCAGCTTCAGCGCCGCACCGTGAGTATGGTCGAGTCGCTCAATCTCAAATCACTGGATGAATTCACCAAGTGGTTCGGCGAGAGCGCCGTCAACCAGCGATGGTTCCTCGACAAGATGGCGATCAACGTCTCCGAACTGTTCCGCAACCCGGAGAAGTGGACGGAGATGATCAACAAGGTATTGCCGGAACTCGGGGCGGACAAGAAGGCCCTGAAGGTCTGGAGTGCGGGTTGCAGCTACGGCGCCGAAGCCCACACGCTGGCCATGATCTTGGATCAGAAGTTCCGGGGTCGCCACCAAATTCTCGGCACCGATATTGACCAGGACGCCCTCGACCAAGCGAAGCGCGGCGAGTTCAGCGAATCGGACGTGCGGTGGGTACCGCGCGAGTACAAGTCCACCTACCTCCGCCAGGAGGGCAACAAGTGGTTTGCCACCGATGTGCTGCGCAGCTACCTCAACTTCCGCAAGGGCAACCTGCTGGCCGATCGATTTGATAGCGGCTACGACCTCATCATGTGCCGCAACGTCGTGATCTACTTCACCGACGAAGCCAAGGAGGCACTGTATGAGAAGTTTTACAACGCTCTCCGCCCGGGTGGAATCCTCTTTGTAGGCAGCACCGAGCGGGTCACCAACTACCGCGACCTGGGTTTTGATACAGGTCTTCCATTTTTCTACCGAAAACCCATAGAGGGGAACAACCAATGGCGAAACGCATCCTGATCACAGACGACGCACTCTTCATGCGGGTCACGCTGAAGAAGATTCTCACCGAAGCGGGCTACGACGTAGTCGGCGAAGCCACCAACGGCGCGGAAGCAGTGAAGCTCTACGAGCAACTGAAGCCCGACGTGGTGACGATGGACATCACCATGCCGGAAATGGATGGCATCCAGGCGCTCAAGGAGATCAAGAAGATCGACGCGAATGCCCGGGTCATCATGTGCACGGCCATGGGACAGAAGACGATGGTGATTGACGCCGTGCAAAGCGGGGCCAAGGACTTCATTGTCAAGCCGTTCCAGCCTGATCGCGTGATTGAGGCCCTGAGCAAGGTGGCGGCCTAAGCCGTCCATGAAGACTTTTAGAGGGGAGAACGATGAAAGTTGAGTACGTAAGCCCATTTGTGGAAGCGGCCGTCAAAGTGATGACGACGCTCCTGCAAGTGACGCCGGAACGCGGGACACTGAGCGCCCGTCCGCAAGTCTTTACCACCCAACAAGTGAACATCGTGTGTGGGATCACGGGCGACGTCGAGGGTCAGGTCATTTTTGGCATGAGCATCGTGGCGGCGGACCGAATCGCCTCGCGCATGTTGGGCTCGCCGGTGGTGACATTCGACCAACTCGCGGCTTCGGCCATCGCCGAGCTGGGCAACATGATCAGCGGGAACAGCATGACGCTCCTCCACGGGCAAGGCTTTACCTGCGACATCACGCCGCCGACGATCATCAAGGGCTCCAATGTGAAGATCAGCACGCTGGACATCCCCGCTCTCGTGATTCCGATGCGCCTCAAGGATATTGGGGAGTTCGAAATCAACGTGAGCATCAAAGAACGAACGCGGCGCGCCGCCTAGTTCTGGTCGTTTCTCCGATTCCGGGCTCCTGTCCATAACGGACAGGGGCCCTGATTTTTTGGGCGAATGGGCCGTTCTTGGCCGATTGCAACCGCGACCCCCGATTTTGCCGTTATCTTAAAAGTATATGGATCGAGTCCTTCTCACCGGCTTAACCTGCGACGCGTTCCAGGCCGAGACTGACCGCAAGGCGTTGGAGGCTCTGCGCCGCCTGCCGCTCGTGCCCGCCGCTGTGCAGAAGTTCTACGAGATTGGGGCCGACCGCTGGCTCTACTGCTGGAACATGGCCGTGAGCGTGCGCGTGGGGCCGGACCAGTACCCTACGCTCTACCGGATCCTACAAGAGTGCTGCGAGGTGTTGGACGTGCCCGAACCTGAGCTCTACCTGACCAACCACCCGTTCGCCAACGCCTTTGCGGGCGGCGTGGAGCGGCCGTACATCACGCTGCGCAGTTCCATCGTGGATACGCTCAACGATGACGAGCTTTATCACCTCATCGGGCACGAACTCGGGCACATCAAGTGCGGGCATATCCTCTACTTCAGCGTGGCCCGCGTGCTGATGCCGCTCCTCGAGATGCTGGGCCGACGCACCCTCGGCCTTGGCGATGCCGCGCAAATTGCCGCAATGGCCGCCTTTATGGAATGGAGCCGCAACGCCGAGCTGAGCGCCGACCGCGCCGGATTGCTGTGCGCGCAGAACTTTGCCACCTCGCTGAGTGCGAACTTGCACCTGTGCGGCGGCCCGCACCGCCTGCAGGACGAGGGCAACCCCGCCGCGTTCTTGGAGCAAGCCCAGACGTACCAGGATATGAACGCCATGGACTCCTTTGGCAAGCTCATGATCGCGTTCTTCTACAGCACGTGGAGCACGCACCCCATGCCGGTACACCGCACCCAGGCTCTGGAACGCTGGCACGCGGCCGGCGAGATGGATCGCATCCTGGAATGGGGACGGCAACGCAACGCCGCCCCGGTTGTGAACTGATCGACTTGCCTTAGACCGAAGCGGTCGCGGGGTCCATCACGATCACGCGGTGGGTGTTGGCGCTTTCCTCGGCGGCCAGGGCCAGGGCGAGCGCGGCTCGCCCTTCTTGGGCGCTGACGGTCGGTGCCGCCCCTTGCAGCACCGCGCCGAACATCTTCGCTTGGCCGTAGAACGGGTCGTCGCTGGCGTCTCGGTTCGTCCCGCTGGCCTGCACGGCCCCGGTGATCCGCAAGCCCGCCACCGCACGGGCATCGAACGAAATGAGCCCTTCACTTCCGGCGACCTCGAACGCGATGTTGAATCCCAGCGGGTCCATCCAGCAGCTCTCGAGGTGGGCCACCGCGCCGTTCTGGAAGGTGATGGTGGCGAGGGCGTAGTCTCCCGGCACGTCACGGGCTTCCGCGCCCATGCGCACGGAGCGGCAGTAGATCCGCTCCACCGGCCCGAACGTCCACAGCAACCAGTCGAAGTCATGCACCGCCAGGTCGAGGATGACCCCGCCGCTGCGGGCAAGGTTCTGGAACCAACCTTCCGTGCCCTGCGGAGCCTTGCCCCCTCGGTACACCCGGATGGCGGCGGGGGTGCCCACGGCGCCCTTGTTCACACGGTCGCGGGCGGCCACAAATTCAGGGAAAAAGCGGCTCACATGGGCCGGCACCAGGTGTACGCCCTTAGCCTGCGCCAGCGCAATGAGTTCATCCGCCTGCTCCAGGGAGCGGGTGATAGGCTTCTCGAGCAAAACGTGCTTGCCCGCTTCCAGGGCTTGGCGGGCGCAGGCGTAGTGCGCATCGGTGGGGACAGCAATCACGACCCCATCCACGGCGGCCAAAAGCTCTTCGGCGGTGGCGACGGCCCGGCCCCCGACGGTGGCGGCCATCGCCTCGGCGCGCGCCGGGTCCAGGTCGTACATCACCAGTTCGGCCCCGTCCAGACGGGCGAAGTGCCGCGTGTGGGCGCGAGCGATGCCCCCGGTTCCCCAAATCCCAATGCGCATGTTTGGATTATCCCCCGCGCCACAATGGAAGCATGACCATTCTGGGCATGATTCTGATCGGGGTAGTGGCGGGCGTGGCCGGGGGCCTCTTTGGGATTGGCGGCGGCGTCATCATCGTGCCGCTGTTGGTGCTGGCCTTCGGCTTTACGCAGCACAAGGCGCAGGGCACCTCGCTGGTGGCGCTGCTGGCCCCCGTCGGCCTGCTCGGCCTGATGAACTACTGGAAGGAAAACAACGTGGACCTCGCCAAGGGTCTCTGGATCGCCTTGGGGTTCCTCGGCGGGGCGTTCTTCGGCTCCAAGATCGCGCTGGGGCTGGACCCCAACACCATGCGCAAGTCGTTTGCCATCTTCTTGGTGCTGGTGGGCGGCTACATGTTCTTCCGCAAGTAAGCCGGTTTAGACGCCCAGGTGCGTGCGCACCAAGTCGCCCACCACGCTTAGCCCGTCCTCATCGCCTCGCGCTTGCGGAGGCAGGCCGATGACCGCCAGGGGCACGTACTCCCGGGTGTGGTCGGTGCTGGCGTCCGTGGGGTCGTTGCCGTGGTCCGCCGTCAAGATCAGGAGATCTTCCGGCAGCAGCGCCGCTTGAATGCGGGCCAGGGTGTGATCAAACTCTTCCAGGCACTCCGCGAACCCGTCCGGGTTACTCCGGTGGCCGTACAGCATGTCGAAATCTTCAAAATTCGCGAAGATGAAGCGGGCATCCTGCGCGGCCATGGCTTCCAGCAGCGCGACTTCATGCTCGGCGTTGCTTTGCGTGCGCGGCGTGACCTGGAAGCCCCGCCCGGCGAACAGTTCCGGCACCACGCCCACCCCGCGCACATCGCCGATGGCGTCCACCAGGTTCGGCGGCGGCGTGAGCGGATAATCCTTCCGCCGAGTCGTGCGCTCAAAGTGCCCGGGTTTGCCTTCGAACGGCCGGGCAATGACACGCTGGACGTTGTGAGGGGCCACGCACAGTTCCCGCGCCGTCTCGCACATATCGTAAAGCCGCTCGATCGGGATGATCTCCTCGTGCGCGGCAATCTGGAACACGCTATCCCCGCTGGTGTAGACAATCGGGTGGCCGGTGCGGAGGTGCTCTTCGCCCAGTTCGGCGATGATGGCGGTGCCGCTGGCGGGCTTGTTGCCCAGCACCTCGGTGCCAATGGCGCGCACGAAGGCCTCAATCAGTTCCGGCGGAAATCCGTCCGGGTAGGTCGGGAAGGGTTCGGTCACCACCGCTCCCATCATCTCCCAGTGGCCGGTGACGCTGTCCTTGCCCATGCTCAGGGGCCGCAGGCGCCCAAAGTGGGCGGTAGCCGCCGGGGGATAGCCCGCCGCCGCCAAAAAGCCACAGGCGGCCAGGTTCGGGCAGTCCAGCCCGCCCACTGCCTCGCTTACGTGGCGCAGGGTGGCGGGGCCGTGCGGATCGCCAAATGCGGCGGCATCGGGGGTCGCCCCCGCGCCGCAGCCATCTAGCACCACAACGATGGCGCGCTTCAAATCACGGCCTCCGCGTCGATGCCCACACGCTCGCAATAGCGACGGAAGAGGTTATGCGCCGCCGGGTAGCACGAATAGGGGCTCATGAAGTGCGCGAATTCAAACGTGATGAGCTTCTCGACAATGGGGCTCGCCATGCGCATCTTGAGGTCGAGGTAGCGCCAGTCGGCGGGCGGGAATTTGATCGGCATATCGCGGTCAAAGGACTCGATGTTGGACCAGGTGGTCAGCTGGTACTTGTCGCACAGCGCCTTGATGCCCTTGTGGAACTCCGGCAACTCTTGGTACTGAATCTGGCCGTCTTGGAACGCGCAGATATCGTACGCCCCCTGGGTGGCGTCAAAAATGCGATCCCAGTGGTCGAAGGATTCNNTACCAACCGGCAAAGGCGGGCGAACTGCCGTACCGCTCCACTACTTCGTCGATGAACGCCTTGTTGAGGTCCACCTCGGTCCACCAGCTACGACGCCACCAATAGCGACCGCTGTCGTAGGTGCCCCAAAAGAGCTTGAGTCCGTGCTTCTCGGCCAAATCGAGGAACATCCGCCCGAGGTCCACTTCGAGCGGAAGCAAGCCCGGGATGCTCTGCGCCGGGAAGATGCACTTGTCGCGGTAGCCCGCCCGGATGATGATGACGGTGTCAATGCCAATGCGGGAGTAGAGACCGAACTCTCGATCCCACTCCCGCTCGCCCCAATTCTGACTGGGGATGTCATGCGTGATTTCGTCTAGAAACGTACCGGTGAGCCGAAGCACCGCCTAGTTTAGACGGAGCCCGGCCCAGGCCTCCGGCTTAGTTCTCGCCTTCGCCTTCGAAGAAGCTCTTGGTGGCTTCCGCCGAAGCGATGAACTTCTTGAAGAAGTTGATCAATTGAGCCGACATCACGCCGCCCTTGATGTCCATGTCCTGTTCGGCGTAGACCATGCCTTCCATCCAGTAAGCGCGGATGTGGCGGCTGATGGCGTTGTACTCGTTGACCTTGGCCAGATCTTCTTCTTCATAGTCGAAGGAGGCTTGGCAGAAGATGTCCGTCAAGGGGCCTTCTTCTTCTTCATCCGCCGCAAACACGGAGATCGAGTAAGTAATGCCTTCGGCCGTCCAGGTGACCGAGCCTTCTTCGAGTTCGGCATCTTCGGCACCCGCCTCCTTCACAAAGCTCAGGAGGGATTCCGGCGTGAGGTCGTCCATCACGTCCAGCGCGGTCGGGCGGACATTGGCCTGGGCGACCGTCGCGGTCATGGTGAGAACGAGGGCGGCCATCAGGGCCGAGAGATTGAGAAGCTTTCGCATAAAGAACTCTTTTCTGGATGGGAGGGACCTCTCTTCGAGACCTCCCGTAGTCAGAAGTTTGGCTGTCGCTCGCGTTTCAGCAGATGAGACCAAAGAGATTTGAGGCTATTGCCTACGACCTGTTCTCAGTGACCAAAGAGACCGGATTCCAGGTGAGCCACCGCCGCCGGCGTGGCCTGCCGGCCGCGCGGCGTGCGCTGGATGAACCCGATCTGCAGCAGGAAGGGCTCGCACACGTCTTCCAGCGTGCCCACGTCTTC
>DEIB01000034.1 GCA_002352215.1 Chthonomonas sp. UBA2785
GCGAAACCGGCAACCGGCACTTCCCGTCTGATTCGTTGGGTAACTTACGGGAAGGTGACCTAGTTCCTTTCCGCCTCTCGGAACAGCCTGAACAAGGCTCGCGTAGGACGGGGTACCTGACCCATCGGTAGGAATCAAATTTGAAGAACCCGGGACGTACATTGGCGTTGACCTTCGTGGTCTCCCTGCTGCTCTTGCTCATCGTGCAGACGATGAATCCCTCGGCGAGTAGTGGGCTGAGTTTTGGCAGCACACCGCCTAAGGATCTCACGATATCTGAGTTCCGCAGTCAGGTCGCCGAGCAAAACGTCAAGGATGCTCAGTGGCAGATGACCGAGATCACCGGGACCCTCAAGACCGGTCAGAAGTACAAGGTCTACGCGGGCGACCCGGATAGCCAATCGGCTGCCAACCTGCAGGAACTCATGGCCGCGAATGGCGTGGCTTACAAGCGCGTCCCGCCGCCGGCCATGGCCACCATGGCCCCGCTGCTCATCAGCATCCTTGGCCCGCTCCTGCTCATCGGTTTCATCTTCTTCATGTGGCGTCAGTCGCAGAACTCGGGCAACCAGGCCATGAACTTTGGCCGCAGCCGAGCCAAGCGCGCCGGGGAGACCAACATCAAGGTCACTTTTGCCGACGTGGCGGGCATTGACGAAGCGAAGGAAGAGCTCTTCGAAATCGTCGACTTCCTGCGCAACACCAAGAAGTACAGCGCCCTGGGCGCCAAGATCCCGAAGGGTGTGCTACTCACCGGCCCTCCAGGGGTGGGGAAGACGCACCTGAGCCGCGCGATTGCCGGCGAAGCGGGTGTGCCGTTCTTCCACATCAGTGGTTCGGACTTCGTGGAAATGTTCGTTGGGGTGGGCGCGGCGCGTGTCCGCGACCTCTTCGAGACGGCCAAGGCGCACCGCCCGAGCCTCATCTTCATTGACGAAATTGACGCCGTAGGTCGCCAGCGTGGCGCGGGTCTCGGCGGTGGCCACGACGAGCGTGAGCAAACGCTGAACCAGCTCCTGGTGGAAATGGACGGCTTCGACGCCAACAGCGGCGTCATCATGATTGCCGCCACCAACCGCCCGGACGTTCTGGACCCGGCGCTGCTGCGCCCCGGCCGATTTGACCGCCAGATCGTGGTGGACGCTCCGGATGCCACCGGCCGCGAAGCCATTCTGAAGATTCACGCGAAGGGCAAGCCCTTTGCCGACGGCGTGGACTTCAACGTAATCGCCAAGCGGACGCCGGGCTTTACGGGCGCCGATCTTGCCAACGCTTTGAACGAGTCGGCTCTATTGGCCGCTCGACGCAACCACACCCAAATCCTGATGCAGGACATCGAGGATGCGATTGACCGCGTGATGGCCGGGCCGGAGCGCAAGAGCCGCGTGATGGACGAGCAAGAGCGTTTGGTGATTGCCTACCACGAAGCGGGTCACGCCATTATCGGGGAAACCCTTGAGAAGTGCGACCCGGTGCACAAGGTCACCATTCTTCCGCGCGGGATGTCGCTGGGTAGCACCTGGAGCTTGCCCGAAAAGGACCTGCACCTGAGCACCAAGATGGAGCTGGAAGAGGACATCGCGATGTCGCTGGGTGGCCGCGTGGCCGAAGAGATTCGGTTTGGCGACGTTACCACGGGCGCCTACGGTGACCTGCAGCGCGTGACCTCCATTGCCCGCGCCATGGTGACGGAATACGGCATGAGCGAGAAGCTCGGGACGCTGGCGCTGGGCAACCGTAGCCGCAACCCGTTCTTGGGCCGCTCGGTGCAGGAAGACCGCAACTACAGCGAGGACGTGGCCCGCCAGATTGACGAAGAAGTGCGTGCGATTGTGGACACGGCTTACGCCCGCGCCCACCAAATCCTGACCGAGCACCGCGACAAGATGGAGCGCGTGGTTAGTGCCCTGATTGAGCACGAAACCCTGGACCGCGAACAATTCTTGGCGGTCATGCGAGGCGAGTCCCTGCCGCCGCGTACGCCCCCGGCCGGGGGCGACGGTGAAGTGGCGGCGACCCCGGAAAACGAGGTTCGCGAAAGCGATGCGCCGAATCCCACCGGAAATACGCCGCGATTGGAACCCGGCACGGCCTAAACCTGGTAGTATTCTGGCCTGGCAGTATCATGACCGCGCAGGAACTTTACGATACTGGGTTTGCCGCTCGGTGTGATGGACGGTACCGCGAGGCCAAGCTCTACCTAGAGCAGGTGGTCTCGATGGACCCCCATCACACCAAGGCTCACTGGCAACTCGCCCTCATTAAGGGGTTTGAAGGTGACTTTGACGGGTCGCTAGCCGACCTCAAGCGGTTGAACCAACAAAATCCGAACGATCTGGACATTCTCAACGATTTGGGGATGACCTACAACATGCTCGGGTACCCGGACGAAGCCTGCGAGACCTTCGCGCGCATCCTGCACATCAATCCGGACCACGAGAACGCTCGCCGCCAACTGGCGTACTGCTAACGAGTTTTCGCCATGCGCCCCTTCGGACGATCCTGGGCGTACTGGCTCCTTTTCTTGCTTTTGCCGGCCTGGTTCTTAGCGCCGGTGCTGGGGGGGCGCGCCATCGGTCAAGGCATCGGCTTTGAGATCGCGGCGGACCGCTGGTTCAACGAACCCTTCGATGTCCTACACGCGGATGCGGACCTGCAGGTGCGGCCATGGCGGCAAGTTGTGCTGGAAAGTTGGTCCGCGGGGCAGCCCGCATTTTGGAACCCGCACCAGCTCCTGGGCGTGCCGCTCATGGCCAACTCGCAGTCCGCCGTATTCTATCCGCCGCACGTGGTGCTAGGGATGCTGCGCGTGTCGCCCGATGCGAGTTTGAGCTTGCTGGCGTGGCTTCACATTGCCTTGCTGGGGCTAGGCGTGGCGGCCATGGCGCGGCGGCTGGGGGCCGAGGGCCACGGGCCGGTGGTGGCCGGGGGCACCGTGGCGCTGGCGGGGTTTGTGGGGCTGTGGTCGCCGTTTGCCAGCGTGCTGGGCTCGGTGGCGTGGATGCCCTGGGTGTGGGCGGCGATGGTGCCCGCCGACGATGAACCGCACTGGCGACGGGCCGGAGCGGGGGCGCTGGCTACCGCCATGATGATGCTGGCCGGGCACTTGCAGTTTGCCGCCTTCGGGCTGATGGGGGCGGTGGTGCTGGCCCTGGGCTTTGCGATTGTTGAGCGTCGGGCGGCGTGGGTAGCAGTGTGCGGGGTGACGGTGCTTGTGGGCGCGTTAGCTTCGATGCCGCAGATGCTGCCGGTGCTGGAAGGCACCAAGACCAGCCACCGGCGCACGGTGGCGACGGCGGAGGGATTTGCCGCCTACCAGGACTCGGCGGTGAAGCTGTTCGAGCTGCCCGCGATGGTTTCGCCGATGCTGCTAGGCCAAACCCGCACCCGTGCCGAACTAACGCTTCCAGAAAACGCATCGGCTCGTACCCCTGCGTTCTCTACCTACTGGCCGCAATACGCCAAGCCCGGGGCGCATCCGGCGGAGAGTGCGCTGGGCGTAGGGCCGCTGGCGCTGGTCTTGCTCGCTTTGGGTTTTCGGAATTGGACGCGACGGGCCAAGGTGGCGGTGGCGTCACTGGGTTTGCTGGGGTTGCTGATTGCCCTGGGGACGCCCTTCAATGCCTTGCTTTATTACGGACTGCCGGGGTGGTCGGGCTCGGGGAGCCCGGGGCGCGCGGCCATTCTGTGGGTCATCGCGGCGGGCCTGGGGGCGGGGCTTTCTTGGGCTACGGTCACCGATTCTAAGGCGACCAAGACGCCCCTCTACGTACTGATCGGCGTGGGGTTAGGCGGGGTGGCCATCGCCAATTTGCTGGCGAGCAGCCAAGCCCCGTGGCTCCCGAATGTCGGGCCGTTCTTCGGCCAGATTCAGGCGCAAGCCCTGGTGAACGCCCTGCCCTTCGTGGTGGGGGCGCTGGCGTGCGCGGGTGCGGCGCTCATGGTGCCCGACGCTCGCGGCAAGGTGGCGGCGGCCCTCCTCTCCGTGGCCCTGGCCACGGGACCCGGAGTCGTGCCCACCCACACACCGAATGTAGCATCCAATGAAGACAAGTCCAAGATATTAGGGGATTACCCCGCTCTTACTAGACGTACCGTGGCGATCAATCAAGGCTGGAACCTGATTGCTTGGCCACAGAGGGCATACATGTTGCCAAACCTAGCCACAAGATCTGGTCGATTCGATGCTTTTGGCTATGACTCGCTCATTCCTGTTCAGACGGTGCAAGAACTGACGAGAGTGAACGGTGGAAAGAATCCAGCTCCACCTTCGAACGGCAATATGATGCTCTTGAGTGAGAGACTTGATCCTGAGCTTCGAGAAATAGGCGTTGATGCTTTGGTGCATACAGACGGAATTTCTCCCATCCTTGGACGATCTTTGGTCGAGCTTGATGATATAGGATTCGCCTCCACCATCGACGCCCAGGGCCTCACACTTGATCTGCAAGGCAAGGGCGGCCTCGTGGTGGCGCGGTTCATGCCGCTCCCCGGCTGGCAAGCTTTTGCCGATGGCAAGCCCGTGCCCTTGCAAGAGAATCGATGGCTCGCCGCCGAGGTGCCCGCTGGCACGCAATCCGTGCGATTCCAATACACGCCGCCGGGCTACGGGCCGGGCGTGATGCTCGGTTTGGTGGGGATTCTTGGCATCGCTGCCCTGGCCGTGGTGGGCGCACGCCAACGAATGGACTCTAAACCCAGTAAAATAGAGGACGAATGAACGCGATCGGGATTCCCGAGTTACTGGAACGTTCGGCTCACCAAACCCAAGGAGCCGGGCGCCACCGCGTCGTCATTCACAACAACGATACGACGTCCTACGAAGATGTCATCATGATCCTGATTGCGGCGACGGGATGCGATACCCAAGAAGCCGTGATCGAGACCTGGGAAGCCCACACCTTCGGGCAAGCGAATGTCCACTTCGCCGATGTGAGCGAGTGCGAAGATGTTGCCTTGGTGATCTCCTCGATTGGGGTGAGAACGGAGGTGCTGCCGGAATGGAACGACTGACCCTCATCCTGCCCGCCCCGGTAGAGCAGGCCGTTGAGCAGAGCCAAAGCCAGAAGGATCCGGGCTGGATTGTGACGGTCTACAACAACGAGACCAACACCTACGAAGAGGTCATCATGATCCTCATGTTGGCTACCGATTGCACGACGGACGAGGCCTACATGGAGACCTGGGAGATTGACCACCTGGGCAAGAGCGTGGTGCACCGCGCCAGCGAAGCTGAGTGCCAACGGGCGGCTGAGATTATCGCCACCATCGGGATTCGGGTGGAAGCCACCCCCGACCCGCTCGCCTAAGTCGCCCCGATATGCCGCTGGTTTCCGGCATTGATTTCACCTCGCGCCCTTCGCGGCGCAAACCCCAGTGGGCCAGTGCGTGGCGGGTTTCATCGAGCCGGGTCGAGTTGGTGGAGTTGGTGCCCCTGCCAACGTGGAGCGACTACGCGGCGTGGCTGGCCCGGCCCTTCGATTTGATCGGGATCGACCACCCGTTCGGGCTCCCCCGTGAGATGCAACGTGAGTGGGGATTGTCCGAGACCTGGGAGGGCATGCGTGACTGGGTGACCAGCTTTGAATCGGCCGCGTGGCGGCAGTTTGTGAGTGCGTGGCGGGCCGGGCAGCCGCCGGGGCGCAAGTTCCGGTACCGGGCGACGGACCGCGAAGCGTGCTCGCAGAGCCCCCTCAACACCGTCAACCCCCCAGTGGGGATGATGTTGCGGGCGGGCTTGCCGTATCTGGATCGCACGCGGATGGTGGAGGTCTATCCGAGCCTGACCGCCCGCGCGGCGAACGTGGGGCCTTACAAAGGCATGGACCCCTCACCCCGCCAGCGGCTCCTGGCCAGCCTGAAAGACCATCGGGGGCGTGAAATTGTCATCCCCCCGGCCCTGGCCGAAGTGGCCACCCAAGACGCCGAAGCCGACGCCCTGGACGCCGTGATCGCGGGCCTCACCGCTGCCTGGGCCGTGGACGAACCCCGATTCGGGCTCCCGGAGCGTTACGACGACTGGGAAGGGGCGATTGTGGACTACTTGCTCAGCGCCAAGCGCAGCACTTCCTCGGCCGAACTCACAAAGTGAGCGGTGAGCTGCTGGCGGATGGCCTCGGGCACTTCCTCGTCGTAATCCTTGCGGTTTTCCTTGGGCAAAATCAGGGTTTGGACGCCCGCGCGGTGCGCGGCCAGCACCTTCTCCTTAATGCCCCCCACTGCCAAGACTTGACCGGTGAGGGTGACCTCGCCCGTCATCGCCAGTCGGGGCCGCACCACCCGTCCGCTCAGCAAGGAAGCCAGCGCCGTGAGCATGGTAATGCCCGCGCTCGGGCCATCTTTGGGCACTGCGCCCTCGGGCACGTGCACGTGCAGGTCGCTCTCGTCAAAGAAGGTCGGGCTGATCTTGAGGGCCTTGTGGTGGGCACGCAGGTAGGTCAGGGCGAGTTGCACCGACTCCTTCATCACGTCGCCGAGCTGCCCGGTGACGGTGAGGCCCTTCTGGCCGGGCATACGGGCCGTTTCGATGAACAGCACGTCGCCGCCCACCGGTGTCCACGCAAGGCCGATGGCCATGCCGGGCTTGAGGCTGCGCTCGTTGATGGCGTCTTCCAGGTAGCGCGGAGCGCCCAACGCCTCGCGGACGAACTTGCGGGTCACCTTGACGGGCGCCGTCCGCCCCTCGGCGAACAGCACCGTGGCCTTGCGGATGACGCTCGCCACTTCGCGCTCGAGGTTGCGCACGCCCGCCTCGCGGGTGTAGTGCCGCACCAACTCCACCAGGGCCGCATCGTCAAATTTGAGCTTGGCCGTGGTCAGGCCGTGCTCCGAAATCTGGCGGGGCACCAGGTGGCGCTTCGCGATCTCGACTTTCTCTTCTTCGGTGTAGCCACCGAGTTCGATGATCTCCATGCGGTCGCGCAGGGCGGCCGGGATGGTGTCCAGCCGGTTCGCGGTGGTGACGAAGAAGACGTTGCTCAGGTCGAACGGGGCATCCACGTAGTGGTCGCGGAAGGTGTCGTTCTGTTGCGGGTCCAGCACTTCCAGCAAGGCGGAGGCCGGGTCACCCCGGAAGTCCGTGCCTAGCTTGTCAATTTCGTCGAGGACGAAGACCGGGTTACGGGTACCGGCCCGGCGGAGACCCTGGATGATCTGCCCCGGCATGCTGCCAATGTAGGTGCGGCGGTGGCCGCGGATCTCGGCCTCGTCGCGCATTCCGCCCAGCGAGATGCGTACAAATTCACGCCCCAAAGCATGCGCAATCGAGCGGCCCAGCGAGGTTTTGCCCACGCCCGGGGGACCCGCAAAGCAGAGAATGGGCTGGCGCACTGGCCCGTCGGTTTTCACCTTGCGTACGGCCAAAAACTCAACGATTCGACGCTTAATCTTATCTAAACCGTAGTGCTCGTCATCCAGCACCCCCCGGGCATGGACGAGGTCCAGGTTGTCAGGGGTTTCGGCCCGCCACGGCAGGGCCAGCATGGTCTCCAGATAGGTGCGGGCGACGGTGTATTCCGGCGAGCCCGGATTGATACGACGCAGCCGATCGTACTCCCGGTTGGCTTCGCGCAGGGCGTCCGCCGACATCCCGCTTTCGTCAATCTTGATGCGGAACTCGGCCAGGTCCTCGTCGGTGTCGTCGCCCATCCCGAGTTCACGCTGGATGGCCTTTAGCTGCTCGCGCAGGTAGTAATCGCGCTGCGATTTGCTCAGCTCCGCGCTCACTTCGCTCTGTACGCGGTTGGTTAGCTCCAGCACGCGCACCTCGCGGCCTAAGAATTCCACCAGCTTGCGCAGCCGCTCCCGGATGGGCAGAATCTCAAGGATTTCTTGCTTCTCGGCGGTGGCCATGGGGATGTGGGCGGCCACCAGGTCGGCGAACACGCCCGGCTCTTGCACTGCGCTGGTCAGGCTTTGCAGTTCGTCGGGCAGGTTGGGGTGCAGGGCCACGGCCTGGTCAAACAGGCTGGCCACCGTGCGCCGAAGGGCCTCAATTTCTTCGGCTTGGTCGGCGGGGACTTCGGGCTCCTCAATGACCTCGACCCGCGCCTTCAGATAGGGCGCATCCTGCAGCCGCTCGACGATCTTAAACCGCGAGACGCCCTGCACAATCATGCGGGTGCCCTCACCGGTCTTCATCAGGGTGCGGATGATGACCGCGCACCCGTGTTCGTAGATGTCGTCGAAGGTCGGTTCGTCGGTCTGGGGTTGGCGCTGGCTGATGGCCCCGATCACGCGGGTGCTCTCCGCCACGCTGTCATCAATCAGCTGCATGGCCGAGCTGCGCGAGACGCTCAGCGGCGCAATCAGCATCGGGTAGATGACCGATTCGCGAAGGGGCAGCAGGTTCAAAATTTCGGGCACGTCGGGGCGACGCGACTCCGAATCCCCGCTCTCTTCCTCTACCGGAAGCGCTTCGAGCAGGTCCTCGATCTCTTCAATATTGTCTACGGGGACTTCAATTTCGGACGACAATTAAACCTCTCGAATCGTGACGGTGTGCTCCACGATGAGCGTGCCGGATTTGGGAATGGCCACCAAAAGCAGGCCGTTATAAAAGTGAGTACGCGTCTCCGCGAAGGCGAGTTCAACCTCCGGCAGGACCAAGTCACGAGCAAACTCGCCGTGCTCAATTTCCAGCAAGTGGGCGCGGGGGTTGCCCTGCTCATTCTGCTCATCGCGCCGCACGCCGTGGATGCTGAGCACGTTGCGGGCGGGGCGGAAGGTGAGCTGGAACTGGTCGCGGCGCACCCCGGCCAACTCGAACCGCACCAGCACGTGCGTTTCGGTTTCCAGCATGTCCACGCGGGGGCCCCAGCCCCGTTGGCGGGCCAGGATGGGCGCGCCCAACCCGGTGTCATTCATGAACCGTTCCAGGTCCACTCCGACCTGAAGCAGCCATTCATCCCCATCGCGGCGCGGCATCCTTCTATTGTGTCCCATCCCCTGCGGGTGGGCAGGGAACGGGCGGCTAAACTGGGCGCGATGTCGGCGCGTCCGCAAAAGGTGTGGTTTATCCGGGTGGGGGGCACGGCCATGGGCAGTGTCGCGGCGGCCCTGGCGCAGTCTCCAGACCACGTGGTGCGGGGGAGCGAAACGGACCTTTACGAACCCATGGCGTCGTATCTGGCGGCATCGGGGGTGGATGTGCAGCGCGAGTTCAATCCCGACGCGATGCGGGCCTGGGGGCCGGATGTGGTGGTGGTGGGCAACGCCGTCAGCAGGGGGAATGAAGAGCTAGAAGCCGCCCTGGACCACGGCCTGGCGCTGGTTTCCTTGCCCCAGGCGGTGGCGCAGTGGCTGATTGGCGAAGCGGCCAGCTACGTGGTGAGCGGCACCCACGGCAAGACCACCACCACCTGCATGCTCACCCACATTTTGCAAGAGGCGGGGCGCGAGCCGGGGTTCATGATTGGCGGGATTCCGGGCAACTTTGAGGTCAGCTGCCGGCCGGCGGCGGGGGAGAACCCCATCTTTGTGAGCGAAGGCGACGAATACGACTCGGCGTACTTTGATAAGCGGAGCAAGTTCATCCACTACCGGCCTCGGGTCGCGATTGTGAACAACATCGAGTTCGATCACTCGGACATCTTCCGCGACTTGGAGGACGTGAAGCGCACGTTCCGGCACTTTGTGCGGCTGGTGCCCCGGGGTGGGCAGATCATCGCGGCCGCCGGGGACGCCAACGTGGACGATGTGCTGCGCACCGATGCCTACGCGCCGGTGGTGCGGTTCGGGATTGAAGAGGGCGACTGGCAAGCCCGGCGGATGACGGCGGTGGGCGACCACACCACCTTTGATGTGTGGGAAGGCGAGCACGAATGGGGCACCATTGACCTGCCGGTTTCGGGGGACTACAACGTGCGCAATTGGCTGGCGGCTACGGTGGCGGCGCGGGCGGCGGGGGTGGATTTTGCCACCGTACAGCGGGCGGCCCGGAGCTTTAAGTTGCCGCGCCGGCGGCTGGAAGAAGTGGGCACCTGGCACGGGGCCACAGTGGTGGAAGATTTTGCCCACCACCCCACGGCCATTGCGCTGGCCCTGCGCGCCCTGCGGCAGAAGTACCCCGGGCGGCGGCTGGTGGCGTGCTTTGAGCCGCGCAGCAATACGACCACGCGGAACCTGTTCCAACGGGAACTGGCGGAGGCCTTTGCCGAGGCGGATGTGGTGCTGATCGGGGCGCTGGACCGGCCCCACCGGTACACCGATGCGGAGCGGCTGGACACGGGGGCGCTGGTGCAGCAGTGGAAGGCGGCGGGCAAGCAGGCGTGGGCGCTACCGCTGGAGATGCAGGGCCAACCCGACTGGGGCGGGGAAGTGGAGCGAGTGCTGCAAGAGTTGGTGCAGCCCGGGGATGTGGTGGCGGTGCTGACCAATGGCGACTTTGGCGGGCTGCGGCGGCGTATTCACGCGGGTTGCGCCAACCCCACCTCATCCGTCTAAGCTCGTGAAATGAAGCCCACTGCGCTGCTTCTCGCCCTCGCCTTCGGCGTCGCCGTCATCCCGTCCGTCTCCCACACGGCGCCCGCCGAACCCCTCAGCCGCAACGTCATCCAGAACGGCATGGTGAAGGGCTACGACGAGGACACCATGAAGGAGGTGCTGGAGAGCATCAAGGTGGAAGCCGAAGAGGACGAAGAAGTCGGCGGCCTGGTCTTCAAGCACGCCGGCTGGGAGGGCAAGGTTTTTGCCTACAACGAAGACGGCGAGATCCTGGACCTGGGCGACCCCGATGCCACGTTCTGCATGATGCAAGTAGGCAAGGCGATTGATGAAGACGACATGGACTTGTCTGCGATCAACCAGTTCAACTGGGATTCGCACTGGGTGCGCGCCTACTACAACGATGAGAGCGAGATCTTCGTCGAGATGGACATTGAACTCAGCGGCGGCATGACCCAGGCCAACCTGAAGCGGACGGCCCAGAACTTCATCGAGGCAGTGGACTCGGCCGAATCCGCCTTCTTCGGCGAATAACCTCCCGCCCTCACAAAAAACTCCCGCGCGGGCAAGACACCCGGCGGGAGTTAGAAGCGAGAAGCAATAGCGCTTACGGCTCGATGAACGACGGGGTCCAGCCCTTCACTTGCACCGACGAACCACCCTGCGTGGCCGGCGGCCAGTTTAGGAAGCCCGCGCCACTAATGGTCGGGTGGGCTTGGCACTGGTTGGAGGGGTTGCCCCAGGCCGTCTTGCGCCACTTCACGTGGCCGTCCAGGTAGGCGATGGTGGTGCCATCGTTGTTGCCGCCCATGGGAGCGCGGCCGTTGCCCGTGCCGATCCATCCGCCGTCGGGGCAGGTCTGGGTGCGGCTGTAGAGTTCGTCCAGTTCGTCGCCTTCGATTTCGGAGTCCGTGGCTTCCAGGATGAAGAAGGATTCCGAGGGGGCTTCCCAGCTCGTCATCACCGGGCCTTCGTCCGCAATGTGCTCGTTGTAGGCGTACGTGGCGTAATAGGCGAACGCCGGGCGGCCTTCCGCATCCACCGTGCGGGTGAGGCCCCACGAGACATCCCAGCCCTGGGCTTCGGCGAAGGTGACGCGCGGGTTGCTGCCGGATTCACTGAGGTACTGGAGCCTCGGCGACGGCGCGTTCTGGCCCACAAAGATGCCCTGCTTGCCTGTGATGTGGCTGCCCGGCTTCTGCTTGATGTACGGCGTGAAGTGGAACATCCAGTACCAGCTGCCGTTGCTGATGGTGCGGCCATTCCAGATGCCACCGTTGGCCGGCAGGGTGTCGTCGTAATCGGCGGCGTACATCATGCCCGCGAGGCCGATCTGCTTGAGGTTGCTGACGTTGCCCGCCTGCTTGGCCGCTTGCTTGGCCTTGGCAAACACGGGGAAGAGGATGGAGGCCAGGATGGCGATGATCGCAATCACCACCAGGAGTTCGATGAGAGTAAACGCGCGGCGCACACGGCTAATCTGAGCGCGGAATGTTAAGAAAACTTCATGGCGAGGTTAAGGCTGTGTTAACTCCGCTTTAACAACTCAAAACCGGGAGTAATGCCGGGCTAGGCGGACGGGGGCGCTTCGCCGGGCAGGGCAAAGCGGCCGTATTCGTCGTCCGGCTCCACGTGCACCATCACCTTAGCGATGAGGGGAAGCTCGTCGCGCACCCGCTCGTGCACCGCGTGGGCTAGGTCGTGGCCCTCCCGCACGGTCAGGTCGCCATCCACCAGGATGTCGAGGTCCACAAAGTAATCGAACCCGTGCCGGCGCACCCAGCAACGGTGGGTGCCCCGCACCCCCGGCACCTGCGCGGCCACCCGGCGCACATCCTCGCCCAGCTCTTGGTAGGGCACGGCATCAGTGAGGTCTTCCCACGCCGAGCGGAGGAGCAACGTGCCATTGACGGCAATGACCGCCGCCGCCACCAAAGAAGCCCAGTCGTCCGCCGTGGCGTAGGCCGGCCCGCCGATGAGGGCGATGGAAATGCCCACGAAAGCCGCCGCCGAGGTGAGCGCGTCGCTCTGGTGGTGCCAGGCATCGGCCTTCACGGATTGGCTGTCCACGGCTTCGCCCACCCGGTGGGTGCGGCGCGCCAGCAGGAACTTGACCAGCATCACGCCCAGCAGCACGGCCAGGGTGTAGGGCGCGGGCACGGCGTGGGGGGTGCGGATTTCGTGGATGCTGGTGACGGTGATGCCCACGGCAGCGGCCAGCAAAAGGAGCGAGATGCCCGCGGCGGCCACCGTTTCCGCGCGGCCCCGGCCGTATGGGTGCTGGCTGGTGGCGGGGCGGCGGGCGACCTTGAGCCCCATGAGTACAAAAAGGCTGCCGAAGACATCAGTGGTGCTCTCAATCGCGTCGGCGATGAGCGCTTGCGAGTGCCCCAGCACCCCGGCCACCCCCTTGATGAGGGCCAGGGTGCCGTTGGTGAGGATGCCCAGCCACGTGGCCTGCCGGGCTTGCTCCAGGCGCTGGCTCCGGTCTCGCTGCATCGGCTTGATGTTACTTCGCGAGGCTAATCAGCGATGAGTTCGATGAAGCGTGCGGCGGCGGGGGGATGCTTGAAGAAAAACAGCGAGGGCTCGATGAGTTCCAGCTCGCTGATGCACCACTGGCCCTGCGCGTCCTCCATCAGGTCCAGGCGGGCGTAGAGCGGGGTCTGCGGGAGGGTGGCGAGCACGCGCTGCCACAGCTCGGCTTCGGCGGGGGTGGGGGTGTCGGGGCCGGACACGGATTCGTCGTCTTCGTCGAACCGGGGCATCTTGATGACGACGTGGCTGGGTTCGCCGCCCAGGCAGACGATGGACCGCTCGCCGACCGTGCGCACGCTGGGGAAGAACGGCTGTACCATCAGCGGGCGCTGGGCCAGGATTTCGTTGGCGAATGCTTGGGCTTCTTGGGCTTGGTCTTGGGAGAAAAGGCGGGTGAGCTCGCTGCCGGCGGAGATGGCGGGCTTGAGCACAAACTGCGGCCAGCCCTGCGTGAGGTCGGGGAGGTGGAGGGTGGCGCCGCGCTCCGCCCAGCGGGTGGGGACCACGGGCAGGCCGTGCCGCTCAAGGTCTTGCAGGTAGCGCTTGTCGAGGTTATTGGCCACCATGTCGGCGGGGTTCTGCAGGGTGCCGAGCGGGGCGATGCGAGCCAGCCAGGCGCGGAATTCGTCCACCCGCCCGGGGTAATCCCAGCAGGAGCGGAGGATGATGCGGTCGTAGTCGGCCCAGGGGATGGTGGGGTCATCCCAGGCGGCCATGGTGGCGTTGTGGCCCGCGTCCTGGGCGGCCGCGAGGAAGATGGGCTCGTCGTGGTCGGGTTCGGGGAGCGACAGGCAGGTGACGAAGGCGATCCGCACGGTTCATGCTAGCGCATGGGAGTTCCGGGAGGTCGCTCTGAGGCCCATGTGTTTGAACTCAAGGGCTTCACGGTTGGGCTTCGGAACTATCCCCAGGGAAAATCGAGGTTCGATCTGAATCCGAATATGAATGTCCAGTAGCCCAGCAATATCAAGATGTTAAGAGCATATAGTATGTAAAAGCCTCTCCGAAATCCTATCGGTTGCTGGTCAATGGCTTGCCTCTTCAATAGACCCAAAACGATAACGGCAAGATTGCCCAATTGCGCGGCATACCACATGACGACACCAGGGACCGCCCACGAATCTTTCCCTAAGGAGCCTAGCATCACAAAAATGGAAGCGCCGTAGAGAATCACGGGTGCAGTGGCTCCCCGCAGGATCAGACGCTGCCGATCATCGGCAAGAGTCAATTCATTGTATGCCATTTATTTCCTATAATTGATTGGATCGCAAATGCTATTATAATGCAATATAGTTTATCATTTTCAACGCAATTATAGCGCTTGAAAGGTCAATAATGAGCTTGGCCATCATGAACAGAAGGTATGTGTTCACAAGAAAAACAAAATAGAGCAATATCCTGATGGGCAATTTGAGGGTCTTCAGGCGTTTGAATATGAAGATCGAATAGACAACGCAAGCTGCAGTAATGGGGTAGGCGAAGGGAAGTATGAGAAGCGTGAATCCAAGCTGTAGCTCTTCGTCATCATGGTCCGAGACGAGCTTGAGCCACAATGAACTCAGTGCAATTGGAAGGGCCAGTAAGTAGATGCGCGAATTCGGCCTCCAGGATACCTGGGAATCTTTAACATCCACAATCTCGACCTTATCTTCGCTGCTCATTGTGCTCATCTCACAATAGACTCATCGTCCTATCGCGGCAGTCATAAAACAAATACTGCTCGCCGCTGACTTCGACGATCTGTTCAATCTTGCCTGTAGGGCAGTGAATTGTG
Organism: Chthonomonas sp. UBA2785; assembly: GCA_002352215.1. Taxonomy (GTDB): domain Bacteria; phylum Armatimonadota; class Fimbriimonadia; order Fimbriimonadales; family Fimbriimonadaceae; genus JAHBTC01. The sequence continues at coordinate 14,756 of DEIB01000034.1, forward strand.
AGCCGCTGCCGCCCCTCGGGGATAAGGAGGTAGTACCCGAAAACCACTCGCGCTCGCTTCCCGTTGACGAGGTAAGGCGTCCGCGACGACGCGGAGGATGTCAGCTCAATTGAATGGTGGCGCTCCAGGGTCTGGCATCCTTCGAGCAGATAGATGGATGCCGCAAGGGGAACACAGAGGGCAGCCAGTCTCAATGTCGTCCGGCGATACAACCCCTGACGGCCAGGCGTGGAGGGCTCACGCTCTGATCTGGTCGCCGTCGTGTCTTCATCAAGTTCATCCGCCGGCATATTGAATCCAAAAGCACTCATTCGTGTCGTCGAAGTAGATGTATGCGATGCCGTATCGGAGAGGGTAGACGGAGGCTTGGCTGAAGCTCTTGATCTTGGGTCGTCCATAGCCCGCCAGGGGGTAGCGGGGGTCGTTCTTGGCCAGAACTTCCATCGGCTCGCCAAGCACGGCTTCGACCTGTTCGCGGCTTCGTCCTTGGAGCTGGTAAATCGAATCCATCTGATTGCGATCCGTGAACTGGGTGACATAGATCGCTTTCGACAAATCATAAAGTGCGAAAGCAAGGGTGAAGAGGACCAGGGTTTGGACAAGTGGGCGCCAAGCCAGTGGCTTCCGAGCTAAATGGCTTTCGTCTCTTCTTCTCATTGAACTAGGCGTCAGGGTTTCCCTTGCGCATCTGAATTCGAGTTAGTCATTACGAATCATAAATCCCGCCATGGCCGTACTTGCAATGTAATACAAAATCAGCAGCGAATTCAGAATGAGCATGACTCGATACAGATTCAAAAAATCTGACGGCTCCTTTTTGACTTCAGAAAACTCCTTGATTCCCCAAAGGACGACAAGGGCGCTACCAAAGAGAGCAAAGCAACTGAGAGCCATCGACACGATGTTAACTTCGTTTTGTGCGATCGCGGCGACAAGGCCAACGCCCACTACCGAAAGTAATGGACTGGCCATCCCCCAGAGAATTAGCCGCCGCATCTCGGGCCGTAAGTGTGTCTCGCCCTTGGCTTTCAGGTAGTCCATCCTCGTAGCGTCCCTAAGCAGCCTCAACAAAATCCGGGCGCATCGAAGTTCCATCGCTGATGCCAGATCGCACGCCGCTGGGCCGCGGCCCCTCGTTTGAACTGACCACGCGATCCGGCATACATCGGCGGACCCGGCACCCTCGTTCTCACTTTGGTCGGATGGAAGTGCCTCAGGGCCGCACGTTATTGATGTCCTTGACTTCGCCACGAAGGTTGTGGCTGATGCCCGCGTTGTCAATGTAGTTGTAGTGGATGAGCTTGTCATTCTCAAAGAACACATGCAGGGCCTCGGTTTTCCCGGTGAGCATTCCCGGCATGTAGTTGTGAATCGAAACTCCATCGGGACGCGCCTTTCCCATAGTCGGCTTGCCGCACAAAGAGAACACCTTCGCTTCGCTCATGCCGGCTTGAAGCGACTTGTGGCACGTGGCCAGGCTCGGCTTGGGAGCGCAACCAAAGGTGGCGATCAAAAAGGCACCGCCTAGGGCAACTGCACCGAGTTGTGAGAGTGACACAAAGACAGTATACAGGACCAAATCCGGGTATGTGCGAAAGCGAACCAGAAACTTATTCTTTGTCTTTGCCGTCAGACTCTGGCGAGCCAAGCTTGAAGATTTCCTTTCGATACAAGTAAACGCTTGCTGGCCCGAACAAAACGCAGCCAAGAAAAGATGACGTCTGCGCCGGTTCTAAGATTGAAGAATACTGTCCCACCCATCGTCCGGCAAATGAAAGGCTAAAGCAAATTGCGAAGACAAGGAGGCTAAGTCCCAGCAATACAAGCGACGTGAGTCTGATCCATCGGCGTTGCAATGTCATGCTACTCCCGTGATCGCTCGCGTCGCACAGCGAAGAGCGCCACGCCAATGCACGCGAGCAGCCAGTAGTTGCCGGTGAACAAGCGTCCTTCCCAAATCAGGTCCACGGCTTTTCCGAGTAGAAGCAGACCAATGATGAGCCCGTTCATCCGAATCTCAACGGCCGGTTCAAGTTGAGAGCCCCATGCGTAACCAATGGCGCCCCACCACGCCATCATCACGATGAGCGAGAACAGGAGGGAATCTCCGTAATACACTAAGGTGGTGTTGTTGCCGATCGGGGAGTAACTATGGCCCTCAGTCGTGGTGGAGCCCATCGCCATCTGCAGCATGCTGTGGCCCGGCATGGTCGAAAGGAAACCGCCAGCCGTCAGCACCCGGCTGAGGACTTGAAAGCGACGGAGAGTTCGGGAGTGCATACGCGCCTTCCTTACAAAGATTCTATTCCAAGTGTCTCCAAGTTGTCCAAAGCGGCCCGCATCCCACTCCGCCACCCCACCGTCTCCATAAGTGTGCGCCGAATCCTCATCTGGCTGATGCTGCTGTGCCTGCCCCTGGCGGCCCGGGCGGAATACTTCTACATCACCCAATTCGACGTGGACCTGAACCTGCAAAAGGACGGCGACATGCTGGTCCGCGAGGACATCCAGGTCGTCTTCACCGCCCAGCGCCACGGCATCTTCCGCACCCTGCCGGTCGAGATGCCCACCCCCAGCGGGTTCCGCCGCCTGGTGCTGGTGGATGACATCCGGGTGAGCGACACCACCGGCAACAAGAGCGGCATGAAGGTGGACAAGGAGGGCGCCAACCTCAAAATCCGCATCGGCGACCCCGATGCCTACGCCCCCGTGGGCCAGCCCGTCACCTACACCATCCAGTACCGCGTGGCCGGCATGCTCAACCGGTTTGAAAACGACGCCGACTGGGGCCGCAATGTGGAGCTGTATTGGAACGCCCTGGGCACCGAATGGCCCGTGGAGATCCGCAGCAGCCAGGTGACGGTGCGCTGGCCCGAGGGCGCCAAGCCGGACCAAGTGCGCGCCGTCGTCTTTTGGGGCAGCTACGGCAGCCGCACCCAGGTGAAGCAGGTGGGGGCGGGCAACCTCACCGAACCCGCCACCAAGATGCGCGTGGACCTGATGGCCAACGGCATGCGTATAAAGAACCCCACCGTGCTGCCGCCCTACCAGGGGCTCAGCTTTGCGGTTTCTATGCCGCCCGAACTCATCGCACCGCCCAGCCGCTGGCAAGAGTTCCGGCTCAAATACTCTCACCTCATGTGGATCATGGTGCCGGCCGGGGTCGGGGTGGCGTTCCTTGTCATCTGGTTCTTGTGGGGGCGCGACCCCATCCACGCCCGCCGCGAAGCCATGGCCAGCGTGCCCGACGACATGAGCGGGGCCCTGGCCGGAGCCCTGGCGGATGGCAAATTCGACCGGGATGACCTCTCGGCCGTCTTCATTTCATTGGCCAAGAAAGGGAAGCTGGTGCTGCACCACGATGGCCACAACGACTACATGCGCCTGACCGGCGACACCAGCACCAACAACCTGGACGAGCTGGAAGCCTATGTGCTGAGCCTACTCATCCCGAACGGGCCCACCATCTTTAAGGTGGACCTGATGGAGTGCGTAGCCCCGCACATGTGGCAGATCAAAGCCAAGGCCTTTGGGGAACTGGTGAAGCGGGGCTATTACCGCAGCAACCCGCAGAGCGTGACCCTGGCCTGGGGGATCTTGGGCTTCATCCTGCTGGTGGTGGTCTCGCTGGGGGTGTGGTCCGTCACGCCGTATTACATCCGCGAAATCACGTTCTTGGGGTTCTTGGTGGGGATGGCGGCGCTGTGGTGGTTTGCCCGGGCCATGCCGCGCCTCACTCGCCGGGGGAGCAAGGCGTACACGCACGTGCAGTCGTTTGCCGAGTATTTGGACAACGCGTTTCCGCACCGGGCGAAGCTGGGCGGCCGGCCGATGGACCAGACGCTGTATGAGGATTACCTGGACCACGCGGTGGCGTTCCGGTGCGCGGGGCGCTGGTCGCGGGCGTTCCACCAGGCGGGGGTGGTGCGGCCGCCTTGGTTTGTGGGACACGGACCGGTAAGCGATATCGAGACCCTGGGCTCGGATATTGGCAGCTTTGCCAGCGAGATGGGGCGCGCGGCCAGCACGCCTCCCAAGAGCAGCGGCGGGGGCGGCGGGAGCTCCGGGTTTAGTGGCGGTGGGGGGTTCAGCGGCGGCGGCTTTGGCGGCGGCGGCGGGGGGAGCTGGTAAGGGGCGGCGCGCCGGTGTCCATGTACCGGGTTGCTCGGTCACGATTCTAAGGGAGAACCACGATATAGAGATACTCATAGCTCGCTACTCGCGTAGTCTAGACTCAACATAGATTCGTCCGCTCTTGATCCCTTGAGTATTCAATAGGTCCTTGATCTCCTGCGCGTGTCGGTATTCACTTGACAGCTTGCGCAAGTCTGGGGATTCGTAGAAAAACGTCCTCCCAACCAGCATTGGAAAGGCGACCATTTCGTGTCTTGGGATTTGAAAAGAAAACGAATCCTTTGGCCTTAGAATGACAATGTCAGTAGGTTTTGGATATTCCAGTGGGTTAGCGGGATCAAAGTAAACGCCGTGGTCAGGCAGGATATCCTTCCCATCTGGTCCGTACTTGAAGACGTAAGGGCAGAACGCAAAAGGACTCTGCGTATTATTCTTGATTACGAACGTTATTATTATTGGCTTCTTGCCGCGAGTACCAGGCTCAAGCTGGAAGTCAACCAGAACCGGCAGTGTACTGGTTACGTGTGCTTTAGACTCAAGTCTAGGAGCTGGATCGGACGCTGTATGATTGACGCTCGGGCTGTTTAAGCTAGTGCATCCCATAGTCGCAACAGAAAAGACTGCGAGGGAGCCCTTGAGCAATTCGAATATCCTTTGCCGTGCCAATCGTGCAGCAATCTTGCTTCGAACCGTTAGTGGTTCGGTGGAAAATCCAGGACAGGTTCGAATCCTAGCGCTCTGTTGAATCTCAAGTCGCATTTCCTGTGAACCAAGAGGGGTTGGGGTTGGTGCCGGCTTGGGTGCGCACCTCTCCGTACGGCCAATAAGTGGTGGAGCTGGTCTGCGCGCCGGTGTCCATGTTCCGGGTTTCGATAACGTTGCCCAGGGTGTCGGGCATGAAGAGCGTCTTGACCCCGCCACGGTTTTCGCAAAGCACCTGCCCATCGACAGTGGTGTAGCGTACGGCCATCGGCATTTACTTCATTTCTCCCAGGTAGTCCGTGCCATCCCTAGCGGGAAATAGATGCGCTAGAAGGAGAATGCTGCGTATCGCCTCAGGAAAGGCTTCGTTAGCCCAATAGGTCATGAACGCACAGTCCTAAACTTGTAGGATGCAGAAATGATGCCTTCCTTAACGACATAACCGTATCCGACCGTTGCGTTGACGTTGGTGTCCAAAATCATAATTGTCCCAGTAAAAGTGCTTTTCAGTTCTTTTCTAAGATTAGAGAAAGTCTTGTCCTCACTTACGAAGTAAATGCGATTGGGCAATACAAAACACTCTCGTGTTCTGCATATTTCTGAGATTTTCAGATCGTGAGTAATGTCGCTCCTGCTCATTACACGCCCACTCCGGTCGAATGCCGACTGTACGACGCCTTCGCGAACGAGCAATCGTGGAGATTGTGCCGGTACAAAGGTGTCCATATTCCAAATCGGATTACCAGTCAAAAGAATCTCACCGGAAAAGCTGTCGGTGATCAGCGACCTAGCGCCAAGACTGAGGATAATCGCATTATGGTTGCCAGAAGTACCGACACACTCGTCAACCCTTTGCCCAAGATTGCAAGCCGTAGGGGAAGGGTGGGTTAGTGTACACGAGCAGAGCGCAAAGGACAGCGCTACAATAATGCAAGAAAGTCGTTCAGGACTAAGGCACATAGCCACTACCAGATAAGCGGTCCCTTTCCGCCCGTGCCCTTTGATTTTTCCCACTGGCAAAGGCACCAATCCGTGCAAGTAGGTCCCGGAAAGGAGGCGCAATGAGGGCCTGACCGCCCTGCACCGTTTGCACCTATCCGATTGTTGTTGTTGTCCATCTTAGATCCGCCGAAATCCAATCGCTCGTAATTCGACAAGCCACACCATGCTTCTTCAAAGCCCAAGCGTCTTACGGCTTCGCAAGCTGATATGCAGTGGACAATTGCGTTTCCCTCGCCAGAGCGATGATCTAGACCCATATCCCCGACTAACTTGAGGCTGCCGGGGTCAACTGCTTGCCTGACTTTCCTGACAGCGTTAATGCATGGTACTCTGTACATGCATTCCATCGCAAACTCCTTTGCTCGATCCTTCACTTGACCTGGAATATCTGGTATGAGGCTGTCTGGATCGCTTCCATATCTGAGGCCCCAAGCTCGTTCAAAAGCAGAACCGGGATAAATTGCTGCAAGGCCAGAGGCATCCACTGATGTGAGGGGATTGCTTGCAAAGCGATAAGGCATCTGCCACGGCCACAATGGATCCACCGTCTGCCATCGTCCCAGGTTGGGGCGGTAGTAGCGGGCACGGACATAGGTGGGCTGCCCCGCCTGGGTGTAGTACCCCCACACCCCGCAGAAGCCAAAGGGGCTGGGGTTGGTGCCAGTTTGGGTGCGAACTTCTCCGTACGGCCAATAGGTGGTGGAGCTGGTCTGCGCGCCGGTGTCCATGTTCCGGGTTTCGATGACGTTGCCCAGGGTGTCGGGCATGAAGAGCGTCTTCACGCCGCCTCGGTTTTCGCAAAGCACCTGCCCATCGACAGTGGTGTAGCGTACGGCCATCGGCATTTACTTCACTTCTCCCAGGTAGTCCGTGCCATCCCACACGTAGGTGGTGGTACCGCTCGAGGTTACCATGCACCGTCGCAGCCCGTCACCGAAAAAGATTGACAACACACAAGTTACCATTACCCTTCAACATCAGTCTCGAAGTATCCTTACGCGAACCACGACTCTGTCCTCAAAGTCAATCTTGAGATGCTCATCAGATACCAAGGTTTCCTGATAGCCAAAACTTGAAAACTGATTGCTCCGAGCGCTGATTAGGGGCTTTCCGCAAATTGACTTAACTTCGTCGCTGGTCATGCCAACCTTTACGCTCGCTCTGCAGTTGGCGAAGAGCGGATTGACCTTATTAATGCGGTAGATGTGACCGCCGATGAGTGCTGCTAGCGCGACTCCGGCTATTGCAACGCCGGTGAGTGTTGTTCTATTCACTGCCAACCACTATTCCTATAGGACTAGGCTCCTGAACTGGGCCGCCTGGTTTGGTGCCGGTTTGGGTGCGTACTTCTCCGTACGGCCAATAGGTTGTAGAGCTGGTCTGCGCGCCGGTGTCCATGTTCCGGGTTTCGATGACGTTGCCCAGGGTGTCGGGCATGAAGAGCGTCTTGACCCCGTTCCGGTCCTCGTGGAGGATCCGTCCGTTCACGGTGGTGTAGTTCACTACGGGCATCAGGTGCGCTCCTGCAGGTAGTCCGTGCCATCCCACACTAAGGTGGTGTTTACGTCTGAGGTTACCATACGCCGCCGCAGTCCGTCACCATCATATGCATGAGTTGTACAGGCGGTGCCTGCCTGATTGTGAGTTGAAGGAAGCGAGAACTGTGATTAGCCATTGCAGTTAAATCCGCTTGATACGAACTCTTACTACAACTCCATCAGTAAAGTCCACGTAGAGTGCCTCATCAGATGCCATGCTCTCTTGATAGCTGTGCTTCTCAAACTGGTAATCCTTAACGTTGATCAGCGGCTTCCCACACAACTGGCGAACGGCTTCGAGTGTCATTCCGCTTTTCACATTTGCTTTGCAATTCTGGTAAAGAGGATTGTTTGCGTTGAGACGAGCGCAGTGCAAGCCAAAGAACGCCAATAGCGCAACTCCAGCAAGGCTTACGATGACTAGAGGAGTCTTGTACACAATCCACCACGAGACCAATTGGCCTTGACTTCCGCATCGGACCCCTTGGGAGATGAACTAGTTACAGCTGCATCGATTGTGCGACTTTTGCTTTCAATAAAAACCATGCCCTAGCAAAGCGACCGTACCACTTCCGGCTTGAATCTTACAACGCAACCCGCGAGTTACATCGTTCCCAGCGCCAGCGCCGCCGCTTCCTCGCCGGCCAGGGTGCCGAGGGCCACACCCATGCCCCCCATGCGCACGGCGGCGACGGTCGTCCCGCTCAGCGCCTGCACAATCGGCGACTTGGTCGGCCCCAGCCCCATAATTCCGCTCCACCGCCGCTGCACCCGGAAATCCACCCCCGGAATAATCACCTCGCGCAGGCACCGCTCCAGCCGATCTTGAATCAGGCCCGTGGTCACCATTTCGGTGGTCGTTTCGCCCTCAAAATCCAGGTTGCGCGCCCCCCCAAACAGCACCTGGTCGCCCACATTGCGGAAGTAGTAGTACCCCTCATCAAAGTGGAACGCCCCCCGGAAGCGCAGCCCCGGGATCGGGTCGGTGACCAGCACCTGGGCGCGGGCGGGGGTGACATCCAGCGCGGGCAGCAGCTGCCGGGCAAAGCCATTGGTGCACACCACGGCGCGGCGGGCGCGCACCGGGCCGAAGGGTTGCGTGTGCAGTTCCACCCCGTCGCCGTCGTCGTCCATCCGCTCCACCCAGGCCCCGTGGCACAGGCTGACGCCGCTGGCCACGGCCTGGCGCATCAGGGCGTCCATCATGTGGCCGGTGTGCACCAGGCCTTCGGCGCGGTTGTGGATGAGGTGGCGCGTCCCCCCGAACCCGAACTCGGCGAGGTGGGCGGTGCCGTCGGCATAGGCTTCGGGCAGGCCGGTGAACTCGGCGGCCCAAGCGTTCAGCGTCGGCAGAAAAGCGAGGCAGCGGGCCATGGTGGCATCGTCGGCAATCAGCTCCCAGCCGCCCAGGGGTTCGTAGCCGATGGCGTCGTCGCCCAGGTTCTCGCGCAGGCGGCGCAGGCCTTGGTAGCGGCGGGCCATGAGGGCGCGGACTTCGGCCTCGGGCATGCGCTCCAGGTCGTCCATCACCTCGGTGACGCTGCCAAAGCACGCAAAGCCGGCGTTGCGGGTGCTGGCGCCATAGGGCAGGGACCCCCGCTCGAACACCACCACCCGCAGATCGGGGCGGGCGCGGCGGAGCGCCCAGGCGGCATTGAGCCCCACGATGCCCCCGCCAATGACCGCGACATCGAGATCGCGGAAATAGGTGTCGTACTCCCAGTGGCTCAGCGACATGGCGTTAGGCTTGCAGGCGGTCCAGCAGGCGGCCTTCGCAGGTCTGCAGTTCGGTGAGCGTGGCTTCGTCCATCGCCTGGATCTGGGCGACGAGGCCATCGAATTGGGCGATGCGTTCGGCGCGGAGTTCGCGGCGCAGGCGGCCACTCACGAAGGCGATGCGCTCCTCGCGGGTCTCGCAGATGAGGGTGGGCACGGGCACCGGGCGACCGTTTTCCACCGCGACCATGATGACGCGGGCGGTATTGGTGTGGGTGTCGCGGCCGGTGGGGAGGTCGGTGGCGGTGACGTCAATGGTGACCTCCACCGAGGTGCGGCCGGCATAGCTCACATGGCCGCGCATGGTCACCAGCGCGCCGACATCAATGGGGGTGTGAAAATCCACGCGCTCGAAGGAGGCAGTGACGCACACGCGCCCGGCAAACTTCTGCGCGGTGGCGCTGGCGGTGAGGTCAATCATGCTGAGGATGCTGCCGCCGAAGACCTTGCCGAGCACGTTGGCATCGGTAGGGGTCATGATCTGCGCGAGCTTGAGGTGGGTGTCTTGGACGCGCACCTCTTTTTTGCTCTCGCTCACGGGGCGGCCGCCTCGACAATGCGGCGGAAACCGGCGGCATCCAGGCTGGCACCGCCCACCAGGCCGCCATCAATGTCGCTTTGGCCAAAGAGTTCGGCGGCGTTCTCGGCCTTCACCGATCCGCCGTAGAGCACGCGCACCTGGTTTTGCACCCCGGCGGGGAACCACTGCCGGATGAAGGCGCACACGCGGTTGGCTTCGTCGGCGGCGCAGGTTTGGCCGGTGCCGATGGCCCACACGGGCTCGTAGGCCACCACGGTTTTGGCCATGTCGCCCTCGGTAAAGCCCTGGAACGCGCCCTCCAGTTGCTCGCGGATGACATCCTCGGTGCGGCCGGCTTCGCGCTCGGCCAGGGTCTCGCCGACGCAAAGGATGGGCACCAACCCGACGCGCATCAGGGCTTCCATCTTGCGGCGGACGGTGGTGTTGGTTTCGGCGAAGTAGCCGACGTCGCCGGCGTCTATATCCAGCTTGCCGAAGCGGCCCCGGGTCTCGCTGTGCCCCACAATGCCGTAGCGGGCGCCCGCGTCATCCAGCATTTCGGCGCTGATTTGGCCGGTGAAGGCGCCATTGGGCACCCAGAAGCAGTCTTGGCCCCCGGTGCTGACCCCGGCGGGGCAGTGGGCCGCGATTTCGGCCAGCAGGGTGAAGGGCGGGCACACCACCACCTCGACGGCGGCGGGCAAACCGCTGAGTTCGGCGACAAGAGCCTGGCCCGTGGCCCTCGTCATGTTCATCTTCCAGTTCCCGGCCACCAGCGGCTTTCGCATGCTGTTATTGTGGCCGGGAAGGAAACGGGGAAGTTAGGCGCGGACGACCGTCGGGTCCACGGCGATCTCCACCGTGCCGCGCACCGCGTTGGTGACGATGCAGTAGGCGTCCGCTTTGTGCGCCATGTCTTCGGCCATCTTGAAATGGTCTTCGGTGGCTTCGTGGCTGAGCGTGATGACCGGCCGGAGCGTGATCTTGGTGTATTTGAAGGAAGGACCGCTCTCTTCCACTTCGCCCTGGGCGTTGGTCTCGATCCCCGTAAACGGCAGCTTGCGGTTGGTGGCGATGATGCCAAAGGTGATGCTGTAGCAGGCGGCAATGGCGCTGGTCAGCAGCTCTTCGGGGTTGGTGGACTGGCTTTCGCTGCCGCCAAACTCGGGCGGGACGCGCAGTTCGATGCCCACTTGGGTGCGTTGCGTGGTGGCCTTGCCTTGGCCGTCGCGGCCTCCGGCCCATTGAACTTGCACCGGATACTCGTGGATTTTCGCCATGTCTCTGGTCTACCGCGTCAGGCGTCCCGATGTCTCGGGAGCGGGGCGCATGGCTGGGGTATTGTTTGGGTCTCGCTGGGCGTCGTACCCAAGCGGTGAAGGGAACGGTCTGCAAAACCGTGATGCAGCGGTTCGAGTCCGCTCGACGCCTCCAACCTTGTTGCGTTCCCGCGAAAAAACAGTTAGGCGCCGTAGCCAAGTGGTAAGGCAGAGGACTGCAAATCCTTTACGCGGCGGTTCGAATCCGCCCGGCGCCTCCAACTTTCTTCCTGCTCCGTTTGGCGGCAAGTCCCGCCTTTTGCGCCGCTCTGAGGGGCTGAATCGTCTAAGTTATTGACATGGCCTTGCGGCGACTCATCCTGTTTGTTGCGGTGCTGATGGCGGCCCTGATGGTGCCGGCCCTCATCCCGCAAAACCGCCCCACAATGACCCTCGAGGTCGAAGGGCGCGGCCGCATCGTCATCGAGATGTATCCGGACAAGGCCCCGAAGACGGTGGGCCACATCCAGGGGCTGGTGCGCCGGGGCTTTTATGATGGTCAGCGCTTCTTCCGGGTGATCACCGAGCCGCGTCCCTATCTCATCCAGACGGGCGACCCGGCCAGCCGCACCCAGGCGATGGACAGCGCCAACATGGGCAGTGGCGGCAGCGGCGCGCGCGTGCCCTATGAAGATAGCGGCCTGCCGAATGACACGGGCTACGTCGGCCTCAGCACCCTCCCGCGCGACCGTGACAGCGGAGACAGCCAGTTCTACATCCTGCTTGGCCCCTCGCGGTTCTTGGATGGTCAGTACACGGTGTTTGGCCGGGTCACGCAGGGCATGGACGTAGTCCGCTCCATCCAACTGGGCGATCGCATCACCTCGATTCGCTAATCCTGTTTGCGGATTCCCGCTCATCGGCCCGTTTCCTCGGCTAGAATGAGCGGGCAACTATGGCTTCGGGCGGCACCTCTTCGGCATCGCTGACGCGTCGGCTTTTGGGCCGCGTGGCGGCGGGCTTGCTGAGCGTGCTGTTTGTCGCCTTCGTCACCTTCATGGCCGACGAATTGGCCCCCGGGGATGCCGCGATGGCCATCCTGGGCGAGAAAGCCCGCCCCGAGCAAATCACCGCGATGCGCAAGCAGATGGGGCTGGATCGGCCTGTGGCCGTGCGCTTTGTGGAGTATGTGGGCAACGCGGCGCGGGGTGACTTTGGCAACTCCTACTTCGGTACCCGCGAGCCCGTGAGTGAGCTGATTGGCCGCTCGTTGCCCATCACGGCGATGCTGGCGGTACTGGCCATTGGGGTGGCGGCCCTGATCGGGATTTTGCTCGGTTCTTTGGCGGCGATCTTTGAAGACCGCTGGCCCGACCGCATCATCCTTGCCCTCAGCACTTTGGGGGTTACGGTGCCAAACTTTGTTCTTATCCCCATCTTCATGCTCATCTTTGTGTTGAGGATGGACCTCTTCCCGCTCACCTGGGAAACCCCCCTGCGCGGCCCGCTTTTCTTCTATCTGGTGCTGCCGGTGGCGGTATTGGCGGCCCGGCCGATGGCGGTGCTCACTCGCCTGACCCGCGCCAGTTTCGTGGATGTTTTGCGCCAAGAATATATGCGTTTTGCCCGCGCCAAGGGCGTGCCGTTTGGGCAACGCATGTTCAAGCACGGCCTGCGTAACGCCATGCCCCCGGTGGTGACCGCCATGGGCAACTCGTTCGGCATTCTGCTCACGGGGTCGTTCATCACCGAGACTGCATTTGCCATGCCCGGGCTGGGCAAGGCCGCGATTGACGCGATCAAGAAGCGCGACACCCCGGTGGTGATGGCCACTGCTCTCACGGCGGCGGTGCTCTACATCCTGGTGAACCTCATCGTGGACCTGATGCAGCCCGCGCTCGATCCGCGCGTGCGGGAGTCGCAGGTATGAAGCGGCGCGACCCGCTCTTTTGGGGCGGCGTGGTTTTCTTGGTTTTCTTGGTGCTGTTCGCGGTCTTCGGACCGAACCTGCGCCACAACCCCATCACCCCGGTGGGCACCAACTTTTTGCCGCCGTCGTCGCAGTATTGGCTGGGCACGGATGAACTGGGGCGCGACATCTTTGCCCGCCTGGCCGAAGGGGCACGGATATCGCTCTTCGTCGGGTTTGCGGTGCAGGCCATCGCCCTCACCGTCGGCATCATTGTCGGCCTGACCGGGGTGTACGGGCCGCGCTGGCTCGCCGGGCCGATTATGCGCCTCACGGACGCCATGTTCGCCTTCCCCGATATCCTCCTCGCCATCCTCATCATCGGGGTGTGGGGGCTGGGCATCACGCCCGTCATCGTGGCGCTTAGCATCACCGCCTGGCCGGGGGTGGCGAGGCTGGTGAAGACGCAAGCCGCCGCCATGAACGAACGCGAATTCGTGGTGGCCAGCCGCGCCCTGGGGGCAGGCACCCTGTGGACCGTGACCCGGCACGTACTGCCGCACTTGGCCCCGCTACTGACGGCGGTGGCGATGGTGGAGGTCGCGGGGACGATCCTGGGCGAGAGTGCTTTGTCCTTCCTGGGGATTGGCGTGCAGCCGCCCAACCCGAGCTGGGGGAGCATGATCAACTCGGCGCGGTCGGAGATGAATAGCCACCCCACCCTGTTGCTGTGGCCGTGTTTGATCCTCTCGATGACGGTGTTTGCGCTGAACTTTGTGGGGGATGGCCTGCGCCGCCGCCTCGACCCGCGCGCGAGNNACCCGCTGTACCGACTAAAATACGGGCATGTGTGGCATTGCGGGGTACGTGGGACCCCAGTCGGCCGTTCCGATTGTCTTCGACCAGCTTCGACGCCTGGAGTACCGCGGGTACGACAGCGCGGGCATTGCCTTTCCGCAGGGGGATCGCATCGGCATCCTCAAGCGCGCGGGCAAGCTCAGTGGCCTGGGCGAGATGCTGGCCCAAGAGACCCCCGAGTCTCAGGTGGCGATTGCCCACAGCCGCTGGGCCACCCACGGCGCTCCCAACGACCTGAACGCCCACCCGCACTACGACCAATTCGGGCAGATCGCGCTCATCCACAACGGGATTATCGAGAACTATCTCGAACTCAAGACGGAACTCGCCCGGGAAGGGGACACCTTCCAAAGCGAGACCGACACCGAAGTCGCCGCCCACGTTATTGGCCGCCTGCACGCCCAGGGCCTGAGCCTGGAAGAAGCCGTGCGCCAGTCTCTGGCCAAGTTCCGAGGTGCGTACGCGTTTGTCGTGCTCAGCGCCCGCGAACCCGGCACCATCGTGTGCGCCCGCAACGCCAGCCCGCTCGTGCTGGGCTTCGGTGAGGGCGAGAACCTCCTCGCCAGCGACGTGCCCGCCCTCATCCCCTGGACCCGAAAGGTGTGGACGATGCCCGACGACACCGTGGCCGTACTGACCAAGGACGGTATTCGGGTGACCGATGTGAACGGCCGCCCGGTGGAAGCCGAGCCCGAGGAAGTGACCTGGGATGTGGCCGCCGCCGAGAAAGGGGGCTACGAGCACTTCATGATCAAGGAGATTCATGAACAGCCGCTGGTGGCCCGCCAGTGCCTGGCCGGACGCCTGACCGACGACAACCGGGTAGCCCTGGATGGCGT
>DEIB01000047.1 GCA_002352215.1 Chthonomonas sp. UBA2785
GCCCGCCAGAACTCGATCGCCCCCATCTCCTGGCCGTCCTTCCACAGGCGGATCTGGCGGTTGTCGGTGTTGCGGATGCTGACCCGCGAAGCCGGGCTGTGGGGGTGCGCCCAAAACCACCGCCCCGCCCCGTACTGAAGCTCTCCTTCCCCGGTCAGTTCATCCCGCAGGGCCTGTACATCGTCGGGCCACGCGGCGCTCTCGGTCTGGTCAAACGCACGTTCGTGGGCCAGGCACGAAATCTGCGCGCGCCCGACAAAGGGGTTTTCCCACCGGCACGGTGAGGGTTCGGCGGGGCCGAAAACCGTCTCCAGCGGGTGCCGGCAGAGGTGGATTTCCAGCGGGTCGCTGTGCGCCACTAGCACTGTCAGCCCCTCGCGGCCACTGCGCCCGGCGCGGCCCGATTGCTGGCGATAGCTGGCCCGCCGCCCCGGCCACCCGTTGATGACCACGGCGTCCAGCCCTCCGATGTCCACCCCGAGTTCCAGCGCGTTGGTGCTCACTAGGCCCCGCAGCTGCCCGGAGGCAAACGCCCGCTCGATGGCGCGGCGCTCTTCCGGCGTGTAGCCGGCGCGGTAGCTCTCTAGGCTCCGGGGGTCCAGGCCCTTCTGTTCGGCGTAAGGGCGGGCGCGGCGCAAGACCCGCTCAGTGGTGCTACGGCTGCGGCAGAAGGTCAGCACGCGCTGGCCTTCGGCCATCAGGTCCACCATCAGGCGGGCGGTGGTCTCGGTGGCTCCAAGGCCGACCACCTCGGGTGGCTCCAAAAAGACGTGGGTGTGCGCCCCTTTGGGGCCGTCGTCGCGGCTCACCACCAGGGGGTCTTGCCCGCACAGGTCGCGCATCACCTCGGCGGGGTCGGCGATGGTGGCGCTGGTGGCAATGACGGTGGGCGCGCGGCCGCTCGCCCATTCGGCCAGGCGCAGCAGGCGGCGCAACACCCAGGCCACGTGCGCCCCAAAGATGCCCCGGTAGGCGTGCATTTCGTCCACCACCACGTAGCGCAGACTCTTAAAGAAGGTGTTCCAGGGCTCGTGGTTCGGCAGGATCCCCTGGTGCAGCATGTCCGGGTTGGTCAGGATCACCTGGGCGTGGCGGCGGGCGCGGGAGCGTTCATCGCGCGGGGTATCGCCGTCGTAAAGCGCCACCGGGATGGGGGCATCGGGCATCAGCTCGTGCAGGCTGCGCAGCTGGTCTTGGGCCAAGGCTTTGGTGGGGAAGAGCACAATCGCCCGGGCGCGGGGCTCGCTCAGGCAAGTGTGCAGCACGGGCACTTGGTAAGTCAGGCTCTTCCCGCTGCTGGTGCCGGTGGCGGTGACCACGGGTTGCCCCTGCAGGGCGGCCGCAATGGCCGTGGCTTGGTGCCGATAGGGTCGCTGCAGTCCCCGGGCTTGGAGCGCGGCCAGTAGCCGGGGGTGCAAGCTCTCGGGCCACTCGCCGTAAACCGGATCAACCCCGGGCGTGGTGACCACATGGGCAATGCCCTCACCCGAATAGGCGAACGGAGGGGTTGGGTCCAACTGAGTCACCCCCTAGCACGGGGGCGCATCGAGCTGATTGAGCGCCGCGTCTCGGCCTGCGCTCTTCATGCTCCAAGTGGCCGCAAATACGCCCAAATAGAACAGCGCGATGATGGGGATGGCCATGGCCGCCAGCGAAACCGGGTCGCTACCCGGCGTGATGATGGCCGCCACGATGATGTTGCTGATGACGACGTGCTTCCAATAGGTGCGGAGGGTGTCGGGCGTCACCAAACCCAGGCGAGTGAGGAAGAACACCACGACCGGCATCTGGAACGCGAGGCCAAAGCCCAGCAGAGTCTTGACCACCAGCATGATCATCTTGCCCGGCTCTTGGTAGACCTCGAAGCCGCCCGCCTGGGCATAGGCAAAGAACCACTGGAACATGGCCGGCAATGTGAACCAGCCGATGGTGAGGCCCAGGGCAAAGAGCACCAAGCACACCGGGGTGAGCATGAGCACTGGCTTGCGCTCGGTGGGTTTGAGGCCGGGGGCCACAAACGCCCAGATCTGAGAGACCGCGTACGGCAGGGCCAGAATCAAGCCCAGATAGAACGAGAGCTTGATTTGGAGCATGAACGGCTCCGTGATGTGGGTGGTGACTTCCTTATAGACCAGCCCCTTGGGCACCGAACTGCGGACGAGTTGATCGATGAAGTTATAGGTCGGCCACACGAAGATCCACGAAAGGATCATCGAGATCATGATGGCGATGACCACGCGGATCGCGCGGGTGCGGAGCTCGTCGAGGTGTTCGGCTAAAGTTGCGCGCAGCTCCTCCTGAGGGGAAGAGCTGCGCGGCGTGTCACGACGAGCGAGAGGCATGCCTCAGTTTCGCTTAGCGTTCGAGAGTCCGATCAATGCGAGCGGTGATCATCATCAGGCGCCCGCCAGAGCGTGCGCCACCAGCGGCCGCGTTGCCAGCTTGTCCGCCACCGAAGCGCGAACCGCCACCGAAACCGCCACCCTGGCCGTCATCGCCACCGCGACCACCCGGGCCACCGTCTCCGCCGCCCGGTCGGTTCTGCCAGAAGCTGATGACTTCGCCCTTGTCGTTGAACGTCGGATTAAACTCGTAGAGGTTGCCTTCCATCATGAAGTTCAGCGAACCCGGGAACATCATCGGCGAGTTGAAGCTGTCTTCGGCAAGCTCGCCGCTTTGGCCACCGCCGCCGCCACCCGAGGCACCAGCGCCCGGTCGTCCGCCCGCGCCCGAGCCACCGGTGTTGCCACCCGTGCCACCAGCTGCGGCCGCTATCGGAACGATGGAAGTGTATTCCAGCACCGAGTTCAGCACCACTCCGGCCTGAAGGTCGAAGTAGTATGTCTCCTTCAGCGTCAGGCTGCTGCCCTTACCAGCCGCCGCTTGGGCGGCACCGCCTGAAAAGGCGTCAATGGCGACTTCGGCTTGGCCGAGTTCCATCGTGACCTTGGCGCACGGTCGGCCTTGGTACCACTCAAAGTTTTGCAAGGTCGCGCGGGCCGGCACCGGATTTCCGAAGAACTTCCGGGCTTCTACCAGCTTGTCAATCCCGCCTTCGGCGTCCAACATCGCGCCTTCCCACACGTCGCCCGGGTTCACCGGCTCACTGGGGAGCACCGGGAGCGGGAAGAACGCATAGAGGAGAGTGATCGTTTGCGAAGCCGTGGTGCTTTCTAGGTCCGCGCGGAACGGAATACCGCTGAAGACTTCGCGGCCCGTGTCGGTCATCCGCATGTACCACGGCGACATATCCTCCGCGTACCACTTGGTCGGCTCGGTCGCGCCGCTCAGCGTGAGCCACGCATAGTCCTTGCCCTTGGGCGGGCGCGGTTGAACGCTGACGAGAGCTTCGCGGCCGTTCGGGGTCGAATAGGTGTTGTGGACGGCATAGGCTAAGCGCGAAGTTTCTTCTTCACGGCCCACCAGCGTGCCTCGGCGACCGGTGCCGCCACTCATCGTCAGGGACGAACCCACGCGGATTTCTTGCTGAATCTTGGTTTCGTAAACGCGCTCGGTGTTCGCCGCAAACTTGTAGCGAAGGAGCTTGCCTTCGATACCCGGCGTGATGCTGGTGTAGTTGTCCACGTTGAGGCGGATCGAGCTTCGATCGCGCTCCACCGGCGGCTCACCGTCTTGGTAGAGCACCACGTCCAGCGTCATTTCGCCATCCGGGATGCGCATCTCCTTGGTGTTCAATTCGTACACCGCGTCCGCGCCTTCCACCTTCGGGATCACAGCTTCCACGAACTTGCCGTTGATCAGAATGCCCAGATACGAACCTTCCGTCATGCTGTTCAGCGGAATCCGGACCTTAACGGTTTCTCGGACAGTCGACCCATCCACCGGACGACGAATGGTGAAGGACCCTTGAGCCCAAGCCGACCCGGCGAGGGCGGCGATCAGTAACGTACCTGCCAACTTATTCATGCACGAACTCCGATGCGTGAGGAACGCAGTCTACTCCCTCATACGCAGAACCGTACGCATATGTTACTCCCTAGACGTTTTGCGGGGCTAGGGGGTCAGAGAGAGAATAAGATAGACATATGTCTCTCCCTTTTGATCTGAACTCCCTAAATCCTGAGCAAAAGCGCGCCGTGGAGTGCAATGGCGGCCCACTCATGGTGTTTGCGGGGGCCGGATCGGGAAAGACCCGGGTGGTGACCTGCCGCATCGCCAAGCTCATTGCTGAAGGGGTGCCCGCCAGCCGCATCATGGCCGTCACCTTCACCAACAAGGCCGCCCGCGAGATGCGCGAGCGCCTGGAGCAAATGGTGGGCGAGGAAGCCAAATACCTGTGGATGGGCACCTTCCACTCCACCTGCGCCAAGCTGCTGCGGATGGATGGGGCGGCCATCGGGATTGACCGCAACTTCGTGGTTTATGACGATACGGACCAGCTAAGCATCGTCCGCGACCTCATCAAGCGCCGCAACCTGGACCCCAAGGCGATCCAGCCGCGCGCGGTGCTGGCCGAAATCAGCCGGGCGAAGGAACGACTGGAGAGCCCCACGAAGTACGCCGAAACCGCCGCTGGTTTCTTCCCCAAAATCGTCGCCGACATCTATAAGGAATATAACGACGCCCTCCGCCGGGCCAATGCGCTCGACTTCGACGACATCCTGCTCTACGCCGTGCGCCTACTGGAGCAGGCCGAAAGCGTGCGCGAGAAGTATCAGGAACGCTTCCTGCACGTGATGGTGGACGAGTACCAAGACGTGAACATGGCGCAATACCGCCTGACGCACCTGCTGGCGGCCAAGCACCAGAACATCATGATCGTGGGCGACGACGACCAGAGCATCTATGCGTGGCGCGGGGCGGACGTCTCTTTGATGCTGCGATTCGGGAGCGATTACCCCGATGCCCAGGTCATCACGCTCGCGCAGAACTACCGCTCCACCCCCAACATCCTCAAGGCCGCCCACAGCATCATCCGCCACAACCACGGCCGCAACGAAAAGCAACTGTGGACCGACAACCCGGAAGGCGCGAGCGTGCGCATCCGGGGCTACGGCACCGAAAACGACGAGGCCATGGCGGTGGCAGACTCGATCCTGAGGGAAGTGCGCACCGGCAAGCGCACCTATGGCCAATACGGGGTGCTCTACCGCACCAACGCGCAGAGCCGGGCGCTGGAAGAAGCCTTCCTGACCATGCGCATCCCCCACGTGCTGGTGGGTGGGCAGCGATTCTATGACCGCAAGGAAATCAAGGACGCAATGGCGTACCTGCGGCTAGCCTGGAACCCCGCCGACGACGCTTCCTTTCGGCGGATTGTGAATGTGCCCGCCCGGGGCATCGGGGCGACCACCGTGGACCGCATTGCGCAGTACGCCAGCAGCCTCGGCCAATCCATGCGCGATGTGATCGGCGACCCCACCTACCGCGCCACCCTGACCAAGCGCGCGGCCACCGCCCTCGGTGACCTGCACCGCTTGCTCGAAGCCGCCACCGCCTTGGCCACCAGCGGCCCGGTGACGCCGGTGCTTCAGATTCTCTTGGACAAGAGCGGCTACCTGGATGAACTCCGCAATGAGCGCACCGATGAATCCATCAGCCGCCTGGAAAACTTGCAGGAACTCCTGAACGTGACCACCCAGTTCGACGAGGGCAACGTGGATGCCGACGAAGCCCCCACCCTCGGTGGATTCTTGGAGCAGGTCGCGCTGGTGAGCGACGTGGACATGCTGAAGGAGAGCGGCGAGGCCGTAACCCTGATGACCCTGCACAGCAGCAAGGGTCTGGAGTACCCGGTGGTGTTCCTGACCGGGATGGAGGAGGGCGTGTTCCCGCACTCGCGCTCCCTGGGCGATGACCGGCAACTGAGCGAAGAGCGCCGCCTTTGCTACGTGGGCATGACCCGGGCGCGAGAGGAACTGCACCTCACCTACGCGCGCCGGCGCAGCACCTTTGGGCAGGCCAACTTTAACCACCGATCTCGGTTCTTGAATGACCTTCCGGCAATGGAAGTGGATGATGACGCAGGCTACGACCACGAGAGCATGGCCCCCACCCGCCGCGTGGAATCGGAGCGCATGGGCACCTACCGGGTCATCGAAGCCCCGCGCCCGCAGGCCGAGGCCGCCGCGCCGTGGCAGGCTCCCTTCACCGTGGGCCAACGGGTGGAGCACCGCAAGTTAGGGATGGGCGTGGTGATTGCCTGCAACCCGCTGAAGAACGACGCCGAGGTGACGGTGGCGTTCAGCGGCGCCACCGGCATCAAGAAGATGGTGCAGAGCTTCGCCAAACTCGAAGCGGTATCTTGAGCACAACTTTGCGCGGAATTCGGAGGGGACTCGTCGGGCTGGCGGCACTCGTGATGGCGAGTGGCGGGCTGCTCGGCGGATGCCGCAATCAGCCGCTATCCACGCTCTTACCCTTGTCGCTTAACCGCCAATGGACATACGATGTCGGGCCCGTGCTGCAGGCGCGGGTGCGCGCGTTGACCGTGAGTGGACGCGTGCCCGTCAGTCGCAGCGAGGGGTGGCGGCTGGAAACCCCTGAAGGCGAAAGCCACCTTGTGTGGGAGGATGGTCAGCTCCTTGCCTCGCAGTGGGGCGGGGTGCGTTTCACACCGCCGCTAATCTTGATCCCGTCCACCGAACAGGCGCAGTGGACCGGCACCATGGGCTGGCCGGGAGCAGAAACCAAGGCCACCGCCTCGATCACCCGTAATGTGGTGCAGGAACTGTGGCGCGGGAGCGAACGCGACCTGCATGAGGTGATCCACACCTTTCAGGGCGAGACCTCGATGCGGATTGACAGCGCTTACTTGAGAGGGGTCGGCCTCATCCGGCAGGACGTCTACGAAAACGACCTGCAGGTGCGCCGGCTGCGGCTGCTCGCCCGCGACGCCGGCGAGACGGCTACCAAGGACTCCGCAAAAGATCCGAAGTAACCGCTTAGGCGTAGGTGCGGAGCAAGCCGATCACGCGCCCGACGATGCTCACGCTCTCGCTGGGGTAGATCTGCTCCCGGTAGGCCGGGTTGGCCGGGATCAGATGGATGTCGGGGCGTTGGAACTTGATACGCTTCACCGTCGCCTCGCCTTCCACCATCGCGGCCACGAGGTCACCATTGCGGGCATCGTCTTGGCGGCGCACCACCACCAGGTCCCGCTCAAAAATGCCTTCTTCAATCATCGAGTCGCCCTTTACGCGCAGAAGGAAGGCTTCCGTGGAGCCCTTCAGCATGCTCGAAGGCACCGGCAGATACTCTTCGATGTGGGCTTCCGCCGTGATCGGCGCCCCCGCGGCAATCTCACCGAGCAACGGCAAAGTGCGGAAGTGGACCTCGGGTGCCACCACGGACTGGTAATCCGGGTGCAGAATGCGGATCGAACGCGGCGTGTTCTCTCGCCCAATGGCGCCCTTCTTTTCCAGCGCATCGAGGTGAACCGTGACGCCACGCAGGGAGCCGATCCCAAACTTGTCGCCGATTTCCCGGATCGAAGGCGGATACCCCACCGAACGCGTGTAATCCGCGAGGAAGGCGAGAATGTCTCGTTGTCGCTCCGTCAGTCCCTTGGCCATAGTGCTCCTAGCAGACGTGAGTATACGCACACTTTGTCTACATGTCAAGCCTTGTCTGCTAAAAAGTTTACGGGGACGCTAGACCCTGCCCGCCCGGAATCGGGAACCATCGTCTAAAATTGAGCCCTTAACTTCCTTAGGAGTTCATCCTTGTCGATCGTACAAATTCAAGAGCTTTTCCAAAAGAAGGGTTGCCAAGTCGTTTTGGGCATCGTGGCGTTGTTCGTCATGGTGGGCCTCCTGGTCACCGGGCAATGCGCCGGCATGAACAATGCCGCCCAGGGGCCGGACACCGAATCCATCGTGACGGTGGACGGCAATCGCCTGACCTACCGCGAGTTTCAAACCTTGGTGGATCGCCAGCAAGAGCAGTCGTCCCAGCAGTTCGGCGGATTCCAGTTGCCGCAGGCGTACCTTCTCATTCAACGCCCGCAGATCCTCACCGGGGCCGTGCGGCTCCTCGCC
Organism: Chthonomonas sp. UBA2785; assembly: GCA_002352215.1. Taxonomy (GTDB): domain Bacteria; phylum Armatimonadota; class Fimbriimonadia; order Fimbriimonadales; family Fimbriimonadaceae; genus JAHBTC01. The sequence goes on from DEIB01000047.1 coordinate 8,001, forward strand.
TTCCAGTCCATGGCCAAGGCCAAGGGCGTCAAGGTGGACGAGGCCAGCGTCACCGCCTTCCTGGAAATGGAACTCGATCGGCAAATCAACCTTGAAAAGGCCACCCTCGTCAAGGAAGGCAAGATCAAGAGTGACGCCGACCAGGCGGCTTTCGAGAAGGCCTTTAAGGACAAGTTCACCCGCACCCCCGCCGAGATCAAGACGGAACAGGTCAACCAGATCAAGGAGCAGTTCAAGACGAACGCCACCGAAGCCATCCGTAGCCAGACCCCGCTGATGCTGATGAATCAGGTCACGGCGGGCATCAAGATCAGCGACGAAGAGCTGAAGGCGTCTTTCGACAACTTCACGGTGGAAGCCATGGCGTTCAGCAAGCCGGACATGCCGGAAGACGAGCGCGAAAAGAAGGCCGAAGAAGCCAAAACCGCGCTGGCCGGTGGCAAAGCCTGGGCCGACGTGGCCAAGCAAATGGCCATCACTCCGGAGACCAGCACCTTCACGCGCAGCGAGATTGAAGCCCAAGAAAACGTCAAGTCTTTGCTCGACCTCAAGGCGGGCCAGGTCAGCGACGTGCTGATGACCCCCAACGGGCCGACGATCTACCGGCTGACGAAGATTGAGCCCAAGCTGCCCAGCGACTTTGAAGCCAACAAGGAATCTCTGCGCCGCTCCCTGGCGCAGGGCCGCGCCGCTGACCAACTCAAGAAGGAAGCCGATGCTCTCATCGCGACCGACAAGGTGCAGTGGAACGACAAGGCGATGAAGCTGCTCTACGACCTCGGCATTGCTCTGGAAGACCCCAAGATGCAGGCCAGCGCCGCCGAGCGCAAGTCGCGCATGCAGGCCTTTGAAGCCGAAGCCGTCAAGCTGGCGGGTAGCACCGAACCCGGCGCGGGCTATGCCTCACAGGTTCGCCTCATTGCCCAGCAGGTGTATTGGAACGACCTGACCGACCAAGAGAAGAGCACGCTGCGCCAAGATCGCATCGAGGCACTGGAAGACTTCTTCACCTACAGTGAAGATTCGGCCTTCCGCCTCGAGCTGTACGACCTGTTCATGGCCGAAGGCGATAAGGAGAATGCGGCCCAGCAACTGGCCGCCGCCGTGGATAGCGGGATTGGCTACGACCAAATGGGCCAGCAGCAGATCAGCGAGATTCGCGGCAAGTTGTTCGAAGCCGAATCCAACAAGAAGCTGGAGCCGGAGCAACTTGAGGTCGTGAAGAAGGCGCTGAACACCTGGGCGGCGAACAAGGCGGAGTACGACAAGGAGCAAACCGCCATCGCGGAAGAGCAAGCCAAGATCGACGCCGAAATGGAAGCCGAACGCAAGAAGATGGAAGAGGAAGACAAGAAGGCGGGTAACGCCCCTTCCAACCCCGCTCCCGTCAATCCGGCGCCTAGCAACCCGTAAGCGCGGATAAGCCCGGAGAACCGCTCGTACCCCACCGGGTGCGAGCGGTTTTCTTGTTTTCTGCCTACGCGGGCGGCGGCAGGGGCAGGTACACCTGCGACATGGCAGAACTCTGGATGGTGGCCGGACCCATCGGGAACCTAGGCGACCTCTCGCCCCGGGCATCGGAGATTCTGCAGGCCGCCTCGCTGTGGATCGTGGAAGACACCCGCGTGTCCTCCCGGCTCGCCGCCCACCTCGCCGTGAAGCCGATCTACAAGGTGCTGAACGACCACACCAGCCCCGCTCGCGTGCAAGCCTTGGCCGATGAGATTGAAAGCCACGAACAAGCCGCCCTGCTGACCGATGCGGGCACGCCGGGCATCAGCGACCCTGGTGCCGAACTCGTGCAAGCCTGCCTGGAACGCGACATTCGGGTGGACGGCATCCCCGGCCCCAGCGCCGTCACCTTTGCCCTTTCGGTGTGCGGGTTCTACGCGCAGCGGTTCGCCTTCTTGGGGTTCTTGCCGCGCAAAGCGGGTGACATCCAGCGCACTTTGGCCCCCTTCGCCGAGAACAGCATGACGTTGGTTCTTTTTGAAAGTCCCCACCGACTGACCAAGGCCGCCCGGATGTGGGCCGATGCCCTCGGCAATCGCCGCGTAGTGGTGGCCCGCGAACTCACCAAACGCCATCAGGAGCTGTGGCGCGGCACCCTGGAAGAGTTGGCAGGGGCCCCGCGCGAGTGGAAGGGCGAAATTACCGTGGTCATCGAAGGTCACCGCCGCTTGATTGTCGAGTAAAGAGACGGGTACCTTATGCCAAGAATGTATCTCGGGTGGATTCTGTCTGCCTGAAGGGTTCGAAATTTTATGCGACGTCTCACCGCGCTGTTGTTAGGAATGGTTCTGGCCGTCTGTTCGATGGCTCAGGTCACGATGCCTGATACCTACCGTCTTCAACCGGAAGACTTGCTGCGCATTCAGGTGTACGCCCAAGGAACGGATTTTGAACTCCTCGTGGACGTTCCGGTCGGCCAGGATGGCAACATCACGGTGCCGTTTGTGGGGGTGATGCCCGCCACTGGTCTCACGACGGACGAACTCGCGAACAACATTCGCGCCCGGTTCCAACAGGAATTCCGACTTCGCGACCCCAAGATTGGTGTGGCCCTGCTCAGTGCTCGGCAACGCAAAGCGGGGGTTACCGGAGCCGTAAACCGACCTGGCACCTTTGTGATGCGCCCCGGCGCCACGGTGCTGGACCTGCTGGCCGATGCGGGGGGCTTCATCCCCGACCGCGCTGACTTGCGCCGCGCCACCCTGCGCCGCAAGGGTTCGGATGAAATCATCCCGCTCGACCTCTACGCCCTGATGGTGCAGATGGACACGAGCCAGAACTATCCGATCATGGATGGCGACACGCTCAACGTGCCCGCCAACGTCCGCAACCGAATCTTTGTGCTGGGTGCCATTCGCGCGCCGGGCGAATACGCCTTCCGCGAGCAGATGACGGTGCTGGACGCCTTCGTCACCTCGGGTGGTCCGATTGACCGCGTGACCAAGGCCAGCGACATCAAGATTTTCCGCCGCGACCTTTCGGCTCCGGGCGGCACGCGCACCCTCAAGGTGGACTTGGTCCGATTCCTGGAGCGCAACGACTACATCCAGAACATCGAGCTTGAGCCCGGTGACGTGATCTACGTCGGCAAGACGCAGAACCTGGACCCGGCGCTGGTCCGCCAGATCGCCGACGCCCTGTTCATCCTGGACCGCGTAGGCATCCGGCTGTTCAGCTTCTAAACAGGCTCGACCACAACAAAATAGGCTCCGGAGTGAGATATCACCCGGAGCCTTCTTCTTTGTTTCGCTCTTGGATTACGAACGCACTTCGTAAGTGCTTTCAATCGGCGGGGAGAGGCGCAGAGTCGCCATCACCGTGCAGTACTTTTCATCGCTCAGCTGGATGCTTCGCGCCACGGCCTCGGGGTCCACGTTTGGGCCCGTCACCACGTGCCGCACACTGAACTTGGTAATCGGGCGCGGCCACTCGCCTTCCGGCGCGCGCTCGTACGATACTTCCACGGTATAGCTGGTCACTTCCTGGCGCTTCTTCTGCAGGATGGAGATGACGTCCATCGCGCTGCAGGCGGCCACGCTGGCCACCAGGGCTTCCACCGGCGTCGGGCCGGTGCCACTGCCGCCACTCTCGGGGTGGGCATCCAAAACGATGCGAGCTCCACTCGGCGCATCTCCGGCGAAGCCCATCTTTCCATCCCATTGCAAATTGATGCTCATACACCTAGTAAGTCTCAATTCCGGCCTGCGCGATTCCGGGGTTGGGTCCCTCGCCTTACCAGCCTCATCACCCAGCCCCCGAAACCCACGCACAATGGCGGCGTGGTTGCCTACGTCAAGGATCTCAGCATCATCCTCGCCGGCCTCATTGCGCTGGTGACATTTATGACCGGGACGTGGCAGTTTATGCGGCAGGCCCGGTACACGCGGGTGCAAAACTTTCTAGAATTGCGCCGCCGCTTCCTGGAGGACCCGGTGTTCCGCGACCTCCTCAACCGGCTGGCCGTGAATGACCCCACCCTAGCCGAGGCCCCCATCCAAGATCGCCGCAACCTTGTGGGCTTCTTTGAAGAGATCGCCCTGATGATCAACTCCGGCGTGCTGCGGCCCCTGGTGGCCAACTACATGTTCGGCTACTATGTGGCCCTCATCGGGCGGAGCGAGCCGTTTTGGCAAGGGCTGGACCGCGACAGCGTCTACTGGACGGTGTTCCGGCGGCTGGAAGCCCGCCTCGCCAAGCTCGAGAAAGAAGCGGGCCGCGCCGAACCGCTTAAGTTCTGACGGCGGCTTCCACCACGTCCAGCAGCCGGTCGATGTCCTCGTGCGAGTTGTAGTGCACGAGGCTGGCCCGCACCACGCCGGTCTCCAGCGGAATCCCGAGCGCCTGACACAGCCGGTAGGCGTACATGTGCCCAAACCGGATGGCCACGCCTGCAGTATCGGTGGCCTGGCAGATCGCCGGCGGCGACACGCTCTCGTGCAGGAATGAAACCGTGCCCACGCGGCCCTCCGCCCCCTGCGGCCCGATGATACGGATGCCCGGGATGCCCTTGAGCCCGTTCACCAGTTGCGAGGTGAGGGATTGCTCGATGGTGCGGATGGTGTCGAAAGCTTGGGTGACCAGGAACTCGTCCGCCGGGGCTGCCGGGGCGCTGGTCAGCTCCCGGAAGTAGTCCGCCAGCGCCAGGATGCCCGCGCAGGATTCGTGGTTCGCCCCGCCCAGTTCGAACTTGTACACCTGGTCTCGGGGGATGAAGAAATGGTTGGGGCCTTCAAGCTCGGCCCAGGCGTCATGCCGGCCGTAAAGCATGGCCGCGTGCGGCCCGAACACCTTGTAGTTGCTAAAGACGTACCAGTCCACGTCCCACTCGCGGGCCTGCACGGCCAGGTGCGGGGCGTAGGCCACGCCGTCCACCATCACGCGGGCGCCGTATTGGTGGGCTAGCTTGGTGATGGCCGCCACATCCACCACCTCGCCCAGAAGGTTGCTGACGTGCGGGAAGGCCACCAGCCGCGTGCCACGGCTCAGCATCCGGCGTAGCTCTTCCAGGTCGCACTGGGCGGTGGTGGGGTCCACGCGCCAGGTGCGGACGTTGATGCCTTCGCGTTCCAGCTTGGCCCAGGGGCCGGCGTTCGCCTCGTGCGCCGTTTCGCAGATGATGACCTCATCTCCGGGCTGCCACACGCGGCGGTAGCAGTCGGCGAGCATCGTCACCAGTTGGGTGGTGCTCGGGCCGATGGCGGTTTGCCCGGCACCCGTGCCGCCCATCAGGGTTGTCGCCCAGGCGTGGGCGTCGTCCACCACGGCCGTGGCCCGGCGGGAGACTTCATAGGGAGCCCCCAGCTGCACGTAGGAGTTCGTCATGTAGTCGGACATCGCGTTGATGACCACGCGGGGGAGTTGGCTCCCCCCGGCATTCTCCAAGAAGATCAATTCGCGATCCAACGCCGGGAAGGCGGCGCGAATCGCGGAGACGGACATCATAATTGGGAGTATGCGCGAGGTGCGCTCACCCTTTGTTGGGCGGGCGCCCCGCCCCGGACTTACGCTCATGCGCCCACTTCTCGCCTTTGTCTTGTTGGCCAGTTCCCTGGTGGCCTGGGCCCGCCCGGCGGAGGAGGCCAACCCGGCCCTCACCGCCGTGCGTGCACTCTCGGCCAAGGGGGTTTCCGGGGCGGCGACGGCGGCCACCGGGCCGACGAAGTTCACTTACTCCGGGCAGCGCCTTCTGCTCAACGACTTTGTCAAGAACCTCTTTGACGATGCCGAAACGCAGCAGGTGGTGCGCGAGGCGCTGGTGCAGTTCCTCAATGACTACGACAAGGAAGCCGCCACCCGGGGCCGCGCGCACGATGTGGCCGGGGCCGCCGCCGACAGCCTGAGCCTGTTTGTCACGATCGTTTCGGGCAAAGAGATTCCGGACGAGCAAGTGACAAAGGCGACCGGGCAACTGCGCAAAGCGCTGGACACGCCCGAGATGCGCTCGGCTACCGATCGCCAGAAGCAAGAGGCCAGCGAAACCCTGCTTTTGCAAGCCGGTTTGGCCGTGGTGCTGGCTGCGGGCGCGAATGACGAGAACCAAGACAGCATCGTGAACGCGGTGAACGAGATGACCAAGGCGCTGATCGGCGTCGAGGCCAGCAAGCTTGCGTTTAACGCCGATGGCATCCGCATCCCGGCCACGGCAGGGGCCGCGCCGGCCCAGCCCACCGCTCCTGCGGCCGCCGGGCTCGCCCCCGGGTTTGCCTACACCGCGCCGGCCGACTTCAAGAAGAACGGTGCGTGGTACATCAAATCGACGGTTGAAAACCGCAGCTCAGCGGAGTACACCAACTGCCTCATCCGGTTCCCGAACGCTATCCCCGCCCAGGGCAACATGGGCGACGCCCTACGCAAGCTCTGGGAAACCGAAGTGCCGGCCGAGCTCAAAGGGCGTTACGGACCGCTGGTTTATCGCCGCTACACCGGGCAAAAGCTCCTCACCCAGTTCATTTTTGGCTCGGGCAAGGAGAGTGGGCGCCGGACCGACACGGTCTTCACGATCTTCCTGGTCGACTGCGGCCGCTATTGGCAACCGGTGGTGATGGCGCAGACCTACGAGGACACCGGAGACTTCCTTGCGGGCGAATCCATGTCGGCCAGCTTCAGCTTCAACGATTCGGTGATGTACGCCGAGCCGTTCCTCGCGTCCTTCCGTTGCCCGGGCCAAGAGCGGGCCTCGCTCGTGGACAAAGCGGCCATGGTTGGTGACTACCACTTCGGGAGCGGGGCCAGTGCCTCGTGGATCAACACCTACACGGGCTCATCCTTCATGACGGCCGTCTCTTACGGGGGCGATCTCTTCCTGAAGGCCGACGGCACCTACAGCTATCGCTTTGCATCGGCTTCGGGCGTGGTGGGGGCGCAGACGTTTGGGAGTGAGAATGCGAAGGGGCGCTGGTCCGTCGAAGGCGACCTCCTCACCCTGACGCCCACATCTGGCACCGTGACGAGCGTTCGTCAGTACCGCGTGGCCGGGGTCACTCAGTTCGCCGATGGCAACAAATCGCTGGTCCTGCTGGAGCTGCGCGATCCACCGATCCCCCAAAAGGTCTCGGATGGCAGCAACGTCTACACCACCAAGAAGGCGGACTAGCGATGCCAAGTTGGTTGAGTTTGTGGGATTACTCGGACCCGGTTGCGAGTGAAGTCCGACTGGGCGAGGCGGCCGAGGCGGCCACCGACCCCGACGAGGAACTGGTGCTGCTCACGCAAGTGGCGCGGGCTCGGGGACTGCAGAAGCACTACGAGGCGGCGCAGGATTCGCTCGACCTCGTCGAAATGAGCCTGCCCGAGGGCGATGCGCCGTCGCGGTTCTACTGGCTACTGGAAACCGGGCGGGTGCTGCGCTCCAGCGGTCGCCCCCACGAGAGCCGCCCGTGGTTCGAGGCCGCCCAAGGCATGGCCGAGCGCCTGGGCCTGGAACACGGTGCCATTGACGCCGCCCACATGGTGGCGCTGGTGGCGCCGTCCGAGGAAGCGCTGGAGCTGCACGACCGGGCCATCGCCATGGCCAATGAAGCCACGGACCCCGATGCGCGGCGATGGCGCGCGTCTCTGCTCAACAACCAGGCGTGGACCCGGTTTGAGCGGGGTGAGCACGAACTGGCCCTCGGCTTGTTTGCCCAAGCGGTGGATGCCCGCCGCGAGATGGGCGACGAGAAGGGCCTCGCCATCGCCCAGTGGTGCCAGGCTCGCTGCCTACGCGAACTCGGGCGAAACGAAGAAGCCTGGGCGATCCAGCAAGTGCTGCACGCCACCGGGGAGCCCGATGGCTTTGTGGCGGAAGAATTGGCCTACCTCAGCGAAGCCCGGGGCGATATGCCGCTGGCCGCGCTACACGCCTTCGAGGCCACCACGCTTCTCAAGGCCATGGACCCCGAGTGGCCCCAGCAAGAGCCCGAGCGTTACGCCAAGTTGCTTGATCTCCAAAACCGCTGACAGCATCGGAAAAAATGCCCCCGATCCCCGTCGCAAGAGGGTCCTCTGACCATCGGGGGCAAGCCTGTTGTGGCTGGGGTCGCTTCTGTACGTCTCGGTCCAGATGGCCCCGCTTGGGGATTGAACTTCTTCTCCCCAACACCCAATCTATCGCCTCATTTCGGGTGAATGGCCGTACGTGAAATTTTTTACGGCAGATTCACGCTCCGGCCGCTCGGGCCAAAGCCGCGACGAATGGAGAATCCTAGCAATTTTTCTGACTAGCAAGGCCGGGTGAAAGCTCGATATTCCCCCTGTAGGTCTTGCGAATATGTGGGGACAGAAGGGGTTTGTATTAGGCATCGGGTTGATGGTGGCGGGCGCCGCCCAGGCCCAAGTGACGGGTTTGGCGGCCATGCCGATCTCAGACCGGCTCGGGAAGGGCGAAATGGAAATCGGGGCCGTCATCGAGGGCACCGAGCGAAAGATTGACCCGCGCTATTATCACAGCGCGTACATGGTGGTCGGGCTGGACGACTGGTTTGAACTCGGCACTGCCACGGATTACCAAGGCACGCAATCGCTGGGCTTCAAATTCCGCATGTGGGAAGACGAGGCCGGCCAGTGGGCGATCTCGGACGGCTGGGACGGTGTGCGACCCAAGGAAGGCAATCCGTTCGTGGTCGGCTCCTACGCCACCGGCAACTACCGATGGCACGCGGGCTGGATGCGAGACAACGCCCATCGCGGCATGATCGGCCTGGATGGCGCCTTCAACGACCGTTGGAGTTGGGGTGTGGACCACATCGGCGGTGCCGAGGGAGCCACGTCGCTGGCGCTGTTCATCACCGAGCCGAAGCTGCAAGGCTGGGCGCTCACGCTCGCGGCCGGAGTCCCGAACACCAAGGGTGCGGGCGTCACGCACAGCGCCACCCTGGCCTACGTCGTGCGCTTCTAAAGCTGGCAGCCGGCAGAAATGACGAAAGGCATCCCCACGGAAGGGGATGCCTTTCTTTGTTTCGCGCAAGGTGAACTTAGCGGACGCTGACTTGCGAGATGCGCACCGTGGTGGCGGTGGCTTCCGGGCTCAGCGGGATTTCGATCGTTTGGCCCACGTGAATGAAGCTGGGGGTACCGGCCACATTCGTGTGGTAGGGCGAGACGTAAACCGTCACCACTTTGCCGTTCACGTCCACGGTCCAGGTTTCGCGGACGAGCTTGCCGCGTCGGCCCGCGAAGGTCGACGTGCGCGTGACATGGGTGACTTGAGCGGAGACCGCGAAGGCCGGTTCGGCCGCCGGAGCCGGAACATTGATGACGGGGAGAATGACCATGATGTGGAGAGGTTACGACAAGAACGACGCCAAATCTTCACTTTCTTGTCAACTCCCCTAGAATTGCCAGGGCCATGTACCAACAATGTTCCTGTACTGGGGAGAGTATGAAGATCCGATTTCTACTCGTTGCGGTGACGATTTTCGTTGCCATTGGCATGTTCGTCGTAAACTGGGAAGGACGAGCGGGCCTCGCTAAGCTGTTTAAGTCCACGGATGAGTTGAAGCAAATCAACTCGATGACTCGCAACCAAATGGAAGCGGACATGATGCATGACGCTCTCCGCGGCGAAGTCCTCGCGCTGGTCCTTGCCTCCGGCAAAGGTGATCTGGAGGGACTCAAAGCCGCCAAGGCCGGGATTGCCGACACGAGTCAGACTTTCCGCGACGCCTTGGCTGCCAATGAGAAGTTGAACCTCAGCCCCGCGACCAAGAAGAGCCTTGCAGACGTCAAGCCGTTGTTGGACTCCTATCTGGGCAGTGCCGAAGCCATGGCAAAAGTGGCCTCGCAGACCGAAGCCTTAGAGCGCATGCTCCCACAGTTCGACGAGGACTATGTGGCGCTGGCAGGAGGTATGGAAGCCGTCAGCGACGCCATTGAAGCGGAAACCGACGAGGTGATGAAGCACGCAGTGGATTGGCATCGAGAGGGCGTGCAGCTCTTGAATGTAGTCTCAATCGGTGTAGGGAGCCTGGCCTTTCTTTTCCAATTCCTGCTTATCCGGCGCATTGTTAAAGGCCTTCGCGAAAGTGAACAGGGGCTGAGCTTCCTGAAGGATGAAGTGACGCCACGCCTCAAGGCAGGGCTGGAAGACCTCGCCCAAGGCGTGCTGCGCATGCCTTCGGCCATCCCGACGATGCCTCGGCTCAGCACCAAGAATGACGAACTCGGGCAGCTCAACGCCTCAATTCAGCGGGTCGTCAACGATGCCCGCGAACTTCACGCCTCTCAATCCACGGCGATCCAACGCACTTCCGGATTGGTGCGCCAAATTCACGAAGAGACTCGTACCATCCAAGAAGGCAGCGAAAACATCCGCATGGTGAGTGTGGAAGGTGCACGCTCAATGGAAGCGGTGGCCTCTTCCGTAACTCACGTAGCCTCGCAAACCGAATCCGCCAACCAACACGTGCAGACGATGGTGCAAGAACTGGAAGCTCTTCAGGAAGGAGCGCACCGCCAATCCGTAGCGGTGAACGAATCTCGCACTGCCGTAGAGAGCACGGTACGAGCGATTGACGCGCTGAACTCGAATCTGAGCCAAATGAACGAGGAATCCGAAAACGGCCAGAAGCGGGTGGATGAAGTGTCCTCTATCATGCGCGACATTGTCGATCAAGCTTCCCGTTCCGAGGAAATCGCCCGGAACCTCGACCGGCAAAGTCAAGCGATCGGCTCCATCGTGGAGACGATTGACCACATTGCCAACCAGACTAATCTCCTCAGCCTGAACGCGGCCATCGAAGCGGCGCGAGCCGGCGAGGCGGGACGCGGCTTTGCGGTGGTGGCCGAAGAAGTGCGCCGACTCGCCACCGAGTCCGCCGAATCGGCGAACCAGATTCGCCAGTTGATTGAGGAAGCCCGGGTCACCGCCGAATCGATGGTGGAGGCCTCGCACAACACCTCGCAGGTTGTCCATTCGGGCCAGGCCGAGGTCGAGCGCACGCGGGAAGCCTTTGAGCGCTTCCGCAACGTGGTCCAAGATGCCACGAACCGACTGCGGGTGGTCCAACAGTCGAGCGAGAACGTCATCCGCCAGACGGATGTGATCGAAACTTCGGCTCAACGCAACGCCGATACGTGCAGCGAAATGGTGGCCTCGGTCCAATCCATGCAAGGCGACTTTGGCACGCTGCAGGAAGCCACCGAAGAGATCGCCGCCAACTCCCAAGAGGTTGCTGCGAGCATGGAAGAAGCCTCCAATTCGGCGGAGAGCTTCGCCGAGCTTGCCTCGCGACTCTCGGAGATCGTGGCGCAGTTCCAGCTGGATGACGCCGGTGACACCACCGTGGCCGACGAGCCCCGCGCGCGCCGCCGGGCCGCATAGTCACCCGCCCGCGCTGAATCCGGGTAAGACCGAGCCGTGCCCGCACGGCTCGGCATCCTGGTAAGCGGCAAAGGCCGGGGATCGAACATGGCCAACCTCATTGAGGCTTGCCAAAATGGCCGCCTCCCCGCCGATGTTGGGGTTGTAGTGGCACCCCGTGAGGACACCCCCGCTGCCGGGCGTGCCCGAGACTTTGGCGTGCCCGTGGTGGCTCTCTCACCCAAGAGCGAAGGCTTCGCCACCGCGCTATCCGCCACTTTGCACACCTACAACATCACCCACGTCTGCCTGGCGGGGTTTATGTCGATGGTGCCCGCCCCGGTGCTGGCGGCCTTTCCGGATCGGATTTTTAACGTGCACCCGGCCTTGCTCCCCAAGTTTGGCGGCAAGGGGATGTACGGGATGCACGTGCACGAAGCCGTGGTGGCGGCAGGAGAAACCGAGAGTGGCTGCACGGTTCATTTGGTCAACGAGCACTACGACGAAGGGCGGATATTGCTCCAATTACGCTGCCCGGTACTCCCGGATGACACCCCCGAAACCCTGGCCGCCCGGGTGCTGACCCTGGAGCATCAAGCGTACGTCCAAGCCCTTCTCGACGCCCTCAACGCTTAGATTTGTTGTGAAATCTTCGATGATCGTTGTATGATCGAAGGATGCGAAAGATGACGACATTCGCCGCTCTTACCACGGCGGCCATGCTGATGGCCTTCCCGCCGGTGGTGCAGAAGGAGCTCTACGCCGAAAACGACTTCCGGGGCAAGGCGGCCCCGAAGATTGAAGTGGAGACCTGGCTGGGCGGGGCCAACCCCGAACTGAAGGGCAAGACCGTGCTCCTCGACTTCTGGGCGACCTGGTGCGGCCCGTGCCGCGCCACCATCCCTGAGCTGAACAAGTGGCAAGCCGAGTTCAAGGATGATCTGGTGATCATCGGGCTGAGCAACGAGAAGCCGGAAGTGGTGAAGACCTTTATGGAAACCACCGCCATGAAGTACAGCATCGCCATTGATACTCAGGCGCGCACCTCCAAGACGGTGGGCGTCAAGGGCATCCCCCACGCCATGGTCATCACTCCGGACGGCGTGGTGCGCTGGCAGGGCTTCCCGGGACTGGAAGCCGACCCACTGACCACCGAGAAGCTGAAGAGCATCATCGCCGAGGGCAAGGCCCTGGCGCGCGGCGGCAACTAAGCACCGCAAACAAGAAACCCCGCCTTCCGCATCGGAAAGCGGGGTCTTTTTGTGCCTGGATGAGCTTAGAGACTGAGAAATTGACGCACGATGCGCAGGCCGACATCGCCACTCTTCTCGGGGTGGAACTGGGTGCCCATTACGTTGTCTCGCCCCACGGCCGCCACCACTTCGTAACCTTCGTAATCCACCGTGGCCAGCACATCCTCGGGGCGCTCACATCGCGCCGAAAATGAGTGCACAAAGTAGACGCTCTCACCCGGCTGGACGGGGGCGAGCATCGTGCCCTCCCACGCGCGTCCGGCGGGCACTTGCAAGCGATTCCAGCCGATGTGCGGGATCTTGCGGCGGCCCCCATCGGCCTTGCGCGGGTCAATCGCCACCACCCGGCCCGGGAACACGCCCAGTCCTTGGTGCTCGCCGAACTCCTCGCCGATATCGAACATCATCTGCATGCCCACGCAGATACCGAGGGTCGGGCGGCCGGTCTGAATGAACTCCAGCACGGGTTCGCGCAGGTGGCGCGAAGCAAGTTCCAGCGTGCACTGCCCAAAGGCGCCCACCCCCGGTACCACCAAATGGTCAGCCTGGCGGATGACTTCGGGGTCGCCCGAGAGTGTGACATCGCCACCCTCATGAATCAGGGCGCGGCACACGCTCAGCAGGTTGCCGATGCCGTAATCCACCACCGTCACGCGTTTGCTCATACTTCTCTCACCATTCTGCCCAAGCTGGCCGCGCGTTCCCGGATTGCCGCCGGGGCCACCCGCTCGTAATGCAATACGTGGGCAAAGGCCACGGCGTCCACATCGGCCCGCTCAATCACGGCGTCGAGGTGGTCAAGTTGCCCAAAGCCGCCGCTGATGATGACCGGCCGGTCCACGCCTTGCGTCACCTTCTCGGCGAGTTCGAGGTCAAATCCGCGCTGCGTGCCCTCTTGGTCAATGCTCGTCACCAGGACTTCACCCGCTCCACGCTCGACCGCTTCTTGCACCCAATCCAGCACCTCGCGGCCCGTGTGCTCGCGTCCGTTGTCGGTAAAGCAGAGGTACCCACCATTTGGTTGGCGCTTGGCTTCCACACTCACCATCAGCACTTGCTGGCCGAACTCGCTGGCGATCTCTTCGATGAACTCCGGGCGGCGGATAGCCGCCGTGTTCACGGCCACCTTGTCCGCGCCGGATTGCAGCGCTTGCCGCACATGCTCCAGAGTGCGCAGGCCACCCCCCACCGTGACGGGGATGAACACATTGTCCACCGTCTTGCGCACAAGGTCGCTGAGTGAGAACCGGTCGTACAGGCTAGCCACGATGTCCATGTAGAGGATTTCGTCCATGCCCGCCTCCGCGTAGCGGCGCGCCCAGTCTTCGGGGGCACCGGCAATCTTGCGCAAACCTTCCAGGTGCACCCCCTTAATGAGGTGCGGACCCTTGATATCCAGCCGAGCGATGAGACGGAGATTTCGCACCGCTTAGACCTTCAGATATTCACCCGAAAGCGGCACGTATTCCCACACCTTGTAGCGCAGATCCCACTGCCCATCAGCGTAGTTCCACAGGTGCGGCGAGCGGAAGGAGTCCGTCAGTCGGTCAAAGTACGCGCGATCCATGATCGGCTGTTCGAACATGCGGCTGGCTTCGGGGAATTCCGCTTCCGGAATGCTGAGGTACCGGAAGATCTCCTCCGCAAACCGCTCGGGGAACTCGTGGTCGAACTTACGGACGAGGGCCACTCCTTCTTCCCGTGTGATGTCGCCGTTGCGGATTTCCTGACTGGCGTCGTACGTCGCGCGGCCAATCCCGAACTTAATTCGAGTGGTGAAGTAGTGGAAGTCGTCGATCCGGTCGTCAATCGAGTTGTACTTGCTGTAGGTGCCGGGAGTGCGTTCGGGCGAGGCCTCAAAGCCGCCGTGCTCCACGCTGTAGTAGTACGCCGACTGCGGGTGCCACTTGAGGTAGTAGCCCAGGTAGTGCACTTCGATGTTCTTGGCCGCCAAATCGTCCGGGTTGGCCGGCAGGTACGGGTTCAGCGCGCTTTGCTCGAGCCCAAACTTCTCCTTCAGGTCGCTCACTGAAGTGCCACCCAAGTAGACCTGGCTTTGGTCTTCCATGGAGAAGTAGTCGTAGCTGCGGCGGGCGCTTTCGGTGTCGACTTGCGGGTTTCCGTACTCCGCTTCGTTCTCCCCGTAAAACACCAGCGGAATATCGTGCAGAAGCGCGAGGCGCGGGGCCATCGCCTTCTGTCCGATGATGAACGGCTGGAACGGGTGGAACAGGTTCTCCACGGCGAGGCGGGTGAGCAGCCGGTGGACGCGGCCATCAGGGGTGCAAAGGAAGTTGTCAAACCCGGCGTGGATCCAACGCTGGAAGTTGCGCCAACCCCACTCGGTGTAGATGTGCGGTGCCCACGTGACGGTGAGCGGGTGCATGTTGTACTTGGTGCGCAAAACGTGCGCGGCGTAGAAGCTGTCCTTGCCGCCGCTGCCGGGCACCAGGCAGTCGTAGCTTCCGTCGTGCTTGCGGTGGCGGTCGCAGAGCTCTTGGAGTTCGGCCTCGCGCTGCTCCCAATTGATGGTGGCTTCCTTTTGCTCAGAAACGCGGCAAGCATCGCACACGCCGTGCTCGTCGAAGTTGATGGTGGCCTTCTTGCTTTCGTTCGTATGCTTGAACTCAACCGCCGAATTCGGGCGTTGGTTAGAAATCACACACTTCGCACAAAAAGCGACGTCTTGGGGGAGGCCGTATTTGGTGGGTCGGTCGTCGCGATCCGGCGCGAACAGTGAGAGATCAAGAGCACGTGAAGCCGGATAAATATCCATAAACACCCGAGGGAGAGACTAGAGTGTATGCCAAAAGGTCGAAACGGCGTCAACCACCCTGCGCAAATGCTCATCGGTGATGTGGGTCGAACACGGCAAGCTTAGGGACTCTCGGTTCAAGCGTTCGGCCACGGGGAAAGGACCTTGGCCCAAATGGAGATAGGCCGGGCTGAGATGGTTCGGCTGCCACAGGGGCCGCGTTTGGATGCCCAGCGAGTCCAAATGACGCAGGAGCGGACGGCTATCGGGCGCAAACAGGGCCGTGTAAAGCCAGCACGCGCTCGTGATGCCTTCGGCTTCTGGCATCGGTGTAAATCCGGCGAGGTCCTTGAAAGCTTCGTTATAAAACTCGAACACTTCGCGTTTCCGATTGAGGAATGTGGGCAACTGTTCTAGTTGCGCCACCCCCATGGCGGCTTGGATGTTGGTGAGGCGGTAGTTGTAACCGACCGCCCCGTGAATAAATTCTACAGGCTCATCCTTCGCCGTGGTGGATAAATATCGCGCCCGCTTCGCCGCCTCGGGGTCAGAAGTGACCAACATGCCGCCCCCACCCGTAGTGATGAGTTTGTTGCCGTTAAAGCTAAAGCAACCCGACTGCCCGCGCGTGCCGATAGCCCTCCCCTCTTTATCCAGTGCGCCCAGGCTTTCGGTGGCGTCTTCCACTACCGGGATCCCCTTTTGAGTGGCAGACGCCAGAATCGGCGAAAGATCCACAGGGTGCCCCAGCAGGTGCACCGGCAAGATCGCCCCCACCCGCTGGTTGCGCTGGGGATCGTAGGCGCCATCCTCGCGCTGTTCTAAGCCCTCGATGTACGCCACCGTCGCGGCGGCATCCATCTGCCAGGTGTGCGGGTCGGCATCCACAAACAGCGGGGTGGCCTGGCAATAGGTGATCGCATTGATGGGCGCAATAAAGGTGAGCGTCGGTACCACCACGAGGTCGCCGGGACGCACACCCGCCACCAACATCGCGATATGCAGGGCGGCGGTGCCGTTCATCATCGCCACCGCATAGGGCGCGCCTACGGCGGCGGCAAATTCACGCTCAAAACGGTCGACAAACGGGCCGGCGGTGCTCACCCAGCCGGTGGCAAAGCACTCCTGGACGTATTCAGCCTCGCGCCCCCCCAGGTTGGGGACGCACAGCGGAATCGAGGTGCCCCCGCTCATACGGCGTAAACGTCGGGGCGGTAGGCGTCCAGGTGGCGTTCCAGCCACGCGATGGTGCTGCGGAGGCCATCTTCCAGCGAGACCTTGGGGGTCCAGCCCAGCGTGTTCCTCGCAAGCTGGAAGTCGGCAAGCAGGCGCTCAACTTCGCTGGCGGGGGGGCGTTGACGTTCGTCAGTCGAAACGACCTCGATGGGCTTGCCCACAAGTTCGGCAATCAGGTGCGCGAGGTCGCCAATGCTGATTTCGAGGCCGGAGCCAAAGTTGAACGTGCCCCCCACGGCGGCGGGATGCGAACCGGCGGCCAGGAACCCTTCCACCGTGTTGCTCACGTAGTTGAGGTCGCGGGTGGGCGAAAGGCTGCCCAGCGCCACCTGCGTGCGGCCGGCCAGAAGCTGGCTGATGATCGTAGGGATGACCGCGCGGGCGCTTTGCCGGGGGCCGAAAGTGTTAAACGGCCGGGCCACCACCACGGGCAGTTCAAACGACTTATAGAACGACTCGGCGATCTTGTCCGCGCCGATCTTGCTGGCCGAATACGGCGATTGCCCCTGCAGCGGGTGATCTTCGCTGATGGGCACCGTAATGGCGGTGCCGTAAACCTCGCTGGTGCTGGTGTGCACCACGCGCGGGCGCCCTTGGTCCAGCGCCGCTTGCAAAACGTTGAGCGTGCCCTCCACGTTGGTGCGCACATAGCTGCGCGGGGCGCGGTAGCTGTAAGGAATCGCAATCAGCGCGGCGAGGTGGAACACCACTTCGCAGTCGCGCACGGCCGCCCGCACGCACTCGGCATCGCCGATGTCACCGGCAAAGACATCCATCTCCCCGACGTGCTCGCTGTGGTCCAGCCAACCCCAGCGGCCCGCGCCGTTGTAGTGCACCATCGCGCGCACTTGGGCGCCTTCTTTCACCAGTTGCTCGGCCAGGTGGCTCCCGATAAATCCGCCCGCCCCGGTGACGAGTACTTTCCTTCCTTGGTAGTTCATGTGCGTTTTAAACGCGGCCTTGTTGGATATCCACTTGGGCGCGCATGTAGTCGTCGTGATGCCCGATGTCGAGCCAATACTCTGTCACGGGGAAGCTGGCCACGGTTTGGCCTTCATCCATCAGCCGGACGATCAAATCGGTCATGTCCATGCGCCCGTTGTCGCCCAGGTATTCAAAGGCGCGCGGATCGAGCATGTAGATGCCCGCGTTCACAAAGTGGACGATGGTCGGCTTTTCGTTAATGCCCACCACAATGCCGTCCCGCTCCTGGATGACGCCGTAGGGGATGTAAGTTTCGTGGGCGCGTACGGCCACCGTCATCAGGGCGCGGCATTCCTCGTGGTACGCCTTCATGCGGCGGTAGTCCACGTTGGTCAGGATGTCGCCGTTCATCACCAGCATGGTGCGCTCGGGCCGCTCCAGCAAGCGAAGGGCACCGGCGGTGCCCAAGGGTTCGTCCTCGTGGACGTAATCCATGTTCACGCCGAACTGCGAGCCATCCCCAAAGTGGCCGTGGATAACTTCCGGGCGGTAGTGCGTGGTCACGCGCACATCAGCGATGCCGCTGGTGCGCAGGCCCTTGATGATGTGCTCGAGCAGAGGGCGATCGCCCACCTTCAGCATCGGCTTGGGGGTGTCTTCCGTGAGGGGGCGCAGGCGGCTGCCAAAGCCACCGGCCATCACCACCGCTTCCAGACCGTCGTCCAGGTCAGGCACCAGGGCGCGCATGGTGTGCATGCCCAGCACCGTGCCTTGCTGGTCCACCACAGGCACCTGCTGCACGGCGTACCGCTTCATCAGGCTCAGTACGTCGGCGGGGCTCGTTTCGGGGGTGACAGTGATCGGGCGTGGGCGCTGCTGGCGTTCCGGCCGGTCCATCAGTTCGGCCAGCCCGCAATCCAAAGTGCGGCCACCCAAAATGGCGCGGCGAAGGTCGCCGTCGGTCATGCTGTCGAGGATGCGCTGGTGTTCATCCACCACCAAGACAATGCCGGTGGAGTTCTGGTCAATGGCCTGCAACGCATCGCGAACCGTTGCCGTCGGCGGCAACGTCAGGTTCGCAAGCGTTTGAAATCGGCTTCCCATAGGACTCCTTCCCCTCTCTATCATAGCCTGAATCGAGGCTAACGCCCGGGCAATTCAGACTGTCCCCCCGTAAAACGGGCTGGGACCCCCACCGCGCGCACTTCGTCCGGCAGATCGCTGGCCACCACGGCCCCCGCGCCCACCATCACGTCTTTACCGATCGAAGCCCCTTGCCGAATGACGGCTCCCGCCCCGATATGCGTTCGCTCTTGAATGCTGACGCGACCCAAAACCGTGGCCCCCGGCGCGACGTGGACGAAGGCCCCGAGCGCGGCTTCATGTTCGATGGTCGCGTTCGAATTGATGATCGCGTGCGGCCCCGTCGTCACGTTGGGGTTCACCACCGCCCCCGGCAGCACCACCGTGCCCGGGCCAAGACTGGCAAAGGGCGAAAGGATGGCCATGGGGTGGACCACCGTGAAGGGTTGAAGGCCGGCGGCTTCGGCGGCCCGGGCGGCCATCTCGCGTGGCACCGTGTTGCCCACGCTCCCGATGCCGACCACGTAGTGCGTCACGCCCGCGCCCGGCAGGACCGGAAGAAGATCGTCGCCGCCGAGAATGGGGTGGCCGAGGACTTGCTCACCCACGCGCGCGGCATCGGCATCCAGAAGCCCGTGGACATCCACGCCCAGGGCAATTAGGGCATCCAACACCACCGAAGCGTGACCTCCGGCGCCAATCACAACGACACTCATAATGGGACCCCGACCCGCAACCGGGTCCAGAGTTCATCGGGGCGCGGCATCCGCAAATGGCTTAACCACACTCAGCGAACTCCAATCCAACGTCGCTAGAGTTTGCACGATTTGGGGTGCGGCTTGCCCGTTTCCGTAGGGGTTGGGCACGCTTTTGAGGCTGGATTTCGTGTCCGGGTCGAGGGCGTTCGTCAAAGCGGCGATGATCGCAGTGAGCTCGCAATCCACATCCATGACGTGCTTGCTTCGGATGCGGCCGGCCTGCCGAGGGCCGATGTTGACGGTCGGAATCCCAAAACTCGGTGCCTCCAGGAGGCCGCTGGAAGAGTTCCCCACGCACGCCGCACACAGGCTGAGTGCGGTGTAGTAGAGCTTCGCCCCCAGGTTCTCGACCGGGATGACGAGGTCACTGGCCCGGGTGGTCAACACCTCGCGCACGGCCAGCCCGCCCGGGTCGGTGTTGGGCATCGTCCAGATCGTCGGCACGCCCACCGCCTCGATCGCATCCATCAGGGTGTGCGTCTCTTGGGCCGCCGTCTCGGGGGCCACCGTCACGGGGTGATAGGTGGTGACAAAGAAGGGATCAGGGAGCGCGCGCGCCACGGCTTGCTCGAGTTCCGCCCGCTCCGCTCGAGGTAGCGACAGCACCAAGTCCAGCGCGGGTGCCCCGCTCACCCAGACGCGGCCCGGTTGCTCGCCCATCTGGATCACGCGCTGCCGGTACGCCTCGGTGGCCGTGAAATGCAGATGGCTGAGCTTGGTCAGGCTATGCCGCAGCACGTTGTCAATCGCGCCCTCGGTCTCTTCGCCTCCGTGCAGGTGGATGAGGGGAATGCGGAACGGAGTGGCCGCCACGGCGGCGGCATGGGTTTCGTAGCGGTCGCCGAGGAGCATCACGGCATCGGGCTTCAAGCTTTCATAGGCCTGGGCAAAGCCTTCCGTACCCCGCGCCATGCTCTGCGCGATGGCCAGAGGGTCGTCCGTGGGCATGGTCATCGGCACCCGCGCCGCCGCGGAGAACCCCCGGGCCTCGATCATATCGAGCGTGTACCCGTGGGCTTCGCTGAGGTGCGCGGCCGCCACGATGAGCAGGGGTTCGAACATGGGGTGAGCCTGCAGGGCATGCAGCACGGGCTCCAAGTAGTTGAAGTCTGACCGCGCCACCGTGACGACCCCGATCCGGATCACTGCAGGTCGCTCCACGCCAGTCGGTGACCCGCCGGGACATCCTGCCGCAGGGTGCGCCCAATCACGCGATCCCAATCGGCGGGCTCGATGCCCCCGGCCGGTCGCCGCAAGCCCACGTGGGCCTCCGTGAGCACGGTGCCGGCGGGGCAAGCCTGCGTGAGCACCACGCTTCGGCGCGCCACTTGCTTGGTATTCAGTTCAGCGGCGGTGGGGCGCTTCCGCCCGTCCCCCAAGCACGATTCGATGTCGCGCACGCCCTGCACTAGGGTCTTCAGTTCACCCGGCTCCAGGCTGGCCGCATGGTCCGGCCCGGGCAGGCTGCGGTCCAAGGTGAAGTGCTTCTCCACGATGCACGCCCCCCGCGCCACCGCCGCCCACGCCACCGGGAATCCCAAGGTGTGGTCACTAAATCCAACCGGAAGGTGGAATGCCGCCCCCAAGGTGTCCATGGCCCGCAGATTCACCTCGCTGGGGGGCGTGGGATACGCGCTGACGCAGTGCAAGATGGCCAGCGGACCCGCCCCGTATTCGGTCAGGGTTTCCACCGCCGCTTCCACCTCACCGAGAGTGCCCATGCCCGTGCTCAGGATGGTCGCCCGCCCCTTGCGCGCCAGGTGCCGCAGGAACGGGATATTGGTAAGTTCGCCGCTCGGCACCTTCACCACGTCCATACCAAGGGCGTCCAGCATGTCCGCGCTGGCTTCATCGAATGCAGTGGACATGAACCGGATGCCGCACTCCTCGCAGTAGGCTTTGAGCTCGGCAAACTGCGCGTCGGTGAACTCCAGAGACTTGAGCAAAGTCAGCTGATCCGGGGCCGTCTCACCCGGCTTCTTCATGTAGTCGGCGAGCGGCGCATCCGCGCTGGCCAGGGCTTCGGCGCGGAAGGTTTGGAACTTCACCGCGTCGGCCCCGCTGGCCGCCGCTACTTCCACCATTTCCTTGGCGCGGGCCAGGCTGCCGTTGTGGTTCACACCGGCTTCGGCAATGATGAAGCAAGGCTTGTTTTGACCAAATGGTGAGTTCATAGCGTTTCTCGGGTGGCTCCGGCCGCCAACAGGGTCGCCATATCCCAATCCTCCTCGGTGTCGATATCCACGCTGCGGAGCGCGGGCATCACGTACGGTCGAGTTCGGGGTGGCAAAAACTGTCGGGTGGCGCGAAGCACTTCGGTTCTCACAAGATACATGGCTCCGTTCAGCAGCCAGGGGGCCTGGGTGTCTTGCCGCCGGGCGGCGGTGTCCTCGGTGAGTGGGGCCAGGTAGCCCTCGTCGGTCTCCCGGCGGAAGTACGTGAGAGGATGCGCGGGGCACACGCTCACCACGGCGTCGGTCTCGTCATCTACCAGGCGAGCGGCGGCCCGGATGTCTTCCGCCGTGCGCAATGGGGACGTCGGCTGAAGCAACAGCAGCCAGTCCACGGGGCCGAACGCATCCAAGGCGTGCAGGGCGACATCCAGCGAACTCGCGGTGTCGTTGGCGAGTTCGGCGGGCCGCAACCACGGCACCTCGGCCCCGGCCCCGCGGGCCACTGAGGCGATTTCCTCGCCATCCGTGCTCACCCACACCGCCGTGGCCAGCCCGGAATCCCGGGCCGCCTCGATGCTCCAGGCGATCAAAGGCCGCCCGAGAAAGGGCCGCACATTCTTGCCCGGCAGACCTTTGGAGCCTGCCCGGGCCGGAATCAGGGCCAGAACGGTGCCGATTTCGATCACGGAAGTCCAGTTTAGCCCCCCTCGCCCCGGTATTCTTGACCGCATGTCCGTCTTGGCCTCCGTGATGTTGGGGATGCTCCTGATTTCCGGTGCGGAAGGGCCCCTCGCTCAGACGGGAGATCGCCCCGTCGCTCGACTGCGGGTCGGCGATGAGATTGCCGTACGCGTCGTGGCCATCCAAGGCTACGATGGCAACTACACGGTGCTAAGCGACGGCTCGGTAGTGGGCCTCGGTTTCGGACGCATTGCCGTGGAAGGCAAGACGATCGCCGAAGTGCGCACCGAAATCACCGCCCGCATGCGCCGCATCCTGCGCGAGCCGGTGGTGGAAGTGGTGCTGGCCAAGCAGCGGCTCGAATACGTTTACGTGAGCGGCGTGATCCAGCAGAGCGCCGGACCGGTGGAACTGGCCGAAGGCATGGACCTGCGGGCGCTGATCTCCCGGGTGGCCCTGCCGGCTGAGGTTGACGAATACGACGTGGCACTTTTCCGGCGTGGCGAGCGCGTGATCCGGCTGGACCTGGCGGGTGTGCTGAGCGGTTCGGAAAGCCTGGGCGCTACGATTCTGGAACCCAATGACGTCGTGACCGTGGCGAAGGCCGAGCGCGTGCGCGTGTGGGTGACCGGCAGCGTGGTGAAGAGCGGCGAATTGCTCCTGCGCCCGGGTTCGGATGTCTACCAAGCCGTGGCCGCCGCCGGTGGCCCTCTGGCCGACATTATCAATGACCCTGACCTCGCCCTGAGCGTGCGGCGCGGCCCAGAGACAATCCCCGTCCCCACCCGCCTTACCGAAGGCCAAGCCCCGCTGGTGCTCCAGCCGGGTGACACCGTATCCGTCACCGTCCCCACGCCCATCCGAGTGGCGATTGGCGGCGAAGTCCTTCAGCCCGCCGAACTCAAACTCCGGCCTGAAACCACCCTCTCTCGCGCCCTGGCCCAGGCCGGCGGCCCCACCCCCACCGCCACGCTCAAGGACGTACTGGTCATTCGGGGGCAAGAAGCCTTCCGCCTGGATGTCAGCGGCACCGTTACCGCCGACGGCCCGGTGCCTGAATTCATCCTCCAAGATGGCGATGCCGTGTTTGTGCGCCGCAACGAGCGCATCGTGGTGGTACTGGGCAAGGTGAACAAGGCCGGTGATGTCCGCCTAGAAGACAACCGCGAGTACCGCCTAGCCGATGCCGTGGCCGCCGCCGGGGGTGTGGCTCCCAATGGCAGCACCATGCGCGTCTATCTCGCCCGCCGCACGGAATCCGGCCGCGTGGAAGTCGTGGAATACCGCCTCGACGCCTTCCTCAAGGACGGCAATTTGGAGCAAAACCCCATCGTGCAAGAAGGTGACGTCGTGGTGGTCGGTGAGCCCAAGGGGTTGACGGCGGGGGCGGCGATTCAAGTGATTTCGGCGGCCTCTATCCTCCGCACGATCTTTGGCAACTAAACGGAGAAGACTTTGGCGACTGGCTGGCGATCCCTGATCCTTGACACCGTGCTGACGGTGATCGCCCTCTTTGTGGCCATCGCGCTGGGGGCAGGCCCCTCGGAAACCACATGGTGGCCCCTCGCCGGGCCGCTCAGCGTGGTGGCGCTCGGGGTTTACGCCTGGCGGGGCACCCACCGCAGTTCTTCTCGCCACCTCGGGGTCTTCGATATCCTGAATGTCGCTCTCGCCACGCTCATCGTGGCCGTGCTCCAGGCTGTTATTCAGGCGGTGACGGGCGTCGGCAACCAGACGCCTGACCTCTACCGCGTTCCCATCATCACGTGGACATTTGCATTCTCCGGGCTCATTGCGGCGCGGGTGGCGGCCAATTTCCGCGAGATTCCGGGGTTCGGGGGCACCGATGCCGGCGCCGCCAACACTCTTATCGTCGGGGCGGGCGATGCGGGCGAAATCGTCTTCCGTGAACTCAATCGCGGGGCGGAAGGCGGCTACCGGGTCGTTGGCTTTATCGACGACGACGCCGAAAAGCACAACCTGCGCATCCACGGCACTCCGGTGCTGGGCGGGATTGACGACATCCCCGCCTTGGTCAAGCAGCACGACATCAAGGAGATTCTCATCGCCATCCCCAGCGCCAGCGGGGAGGTGAACCGGCGCATCTTCAAGGCCAGCAGCGGCACCGGCGCCCGGGTGCGCAACCTGCCCAGCATCGCGATGCTGGTCTACAGCGAGCGCCCAATGATGCCCCTGATGCGGGCGTTCCAGGTGGAAGACTTGCTCCGCCGCGCCCCCGTGCGCACCGATAGCTCTCGGGCGAAGGAATACGTAGGCGGCGAACGCGTGCTGGTGACCGGAGGTGGGGGAAGCATCGGCTCCGAACTCGTGCGCCAACTCGCCCCGCTCGGGCCGGCCAGCCTGATCGTGCTGGGCAAGGGCGAAAACAGCGTCTTTGAGATTGACCGCGAACTCCGCGACAACGGCATCTATCAGCCCACCCCGGTGGTGTGCGATGTACGGGATGCGCAGTCGCTGGACATGGTGTTTAAGCAGCACTTGCCCCGGGTGGTGTTCCACGCCGCCGCCCACAAGCAC
Organism: Chthonomonas sp. UBA2785; assembly: GCA_002352215.1. GTDB lineage: Bacteria > Armatimonadota > Fimbriimonadia > Fimbriimonadales > Fimbriimonadaceae > JAHBTC01. The sequence goes on from DEIB01000047.1 coordinate 32,693, forward strand.
GTCCCGCTGATGGAAGCCAACCCCATCGAAGCCGTGCGCAACAACGTCTTCGGCACCCTCAATGCAGCCGAGGCCAGTGTGCGCCACGGCGCCCATAAGTTCATCCTCGTGAGCACCGACAAGGCGGTGAACCCCGGCAACGTGATGGGCGCCACCAAGCGCGTGGCCGAGATGATTGTGCAATCGTTGGCTGGGCGCAGCGAAACCGGCATGGCCATCGTGCGGTTTGGCAACGTGCTGGGCAGTCGCGGGAGCTTGGTGCCCATCCTCACCCGGCAGATTGCCAACGGCGGGCCGCTGACCGTGACCCACCCGGACATGACGCGGTACTTCATGACCATCCCCGAGGCCGCGCAGCTCATTGTTCAATCCGGCGCGTTTGGCAATCAAGGCGAGATCTTCATCCTCGATATGGGCCAGGCCGTGCGCATCATGGAACTGGCCGAAGACCTTATCCGCATGCACGGGCTGGTGCCGGGGCAGGATATCGAGATCAAGATCACGGGCATCCGCCCGGGTGAGAAGATTCACGAAGAACTCACCTACGCCGACGAGCCGCTGGAGCCGCTCGAAGACCCTCGCATCAGCCGAGTGCAAAACACAGGCCGTGTGGATCACCAATCCTTACGCGCTGCGCTGGATGAACTAGACCGGCTCTGCGACGAAGGCAACCAGGATGCGGTGCGAGCCTTCCTTATGGAACTGGCTTGGGGCCGCGCCTTGCCGCCCGTCGCTTTGGACTAAGCCTGCCCAATGGACCCAGACAGGCGTATACGCCTGTTGGGTAACTTGACTTCTGCCGCCGCTCATCCTTCTTTCTGGCCGCGTTGGGTTAGTGACGTTCCCCCGGCCCCTGACATCGGGAATCCCGACCTCTGGAATTTATGCAAACGGCTTCCTTAACTCCGGGCGGAGCCTCCGCGCCGGAAATACCACTGATTGACGTCACAAGCGATCTCGACGAAGATGGCTTGTACGGCGTCCGTCGGCTCGTGGTCACTGCCACCGAAGTGACAGTCTCCACCCCGACGGGCGTCCCCACCTGCCGCATCGCTCTCAGCGACATTGCCAAAGCTCGCCACGACCCCCTTGTAAGTGGGGGCCGCATGATTGTCACCCTCAAGAATGGGGTGATCATCCCGGTCGTCAACTACTCCTTGGCCGTCAGCGAGAAGTTCAGCGAGGTCGCGCGCGGGATCGAGCAGCTTAGCCAAGGCGAAGAGCTCTCGATTGACATGCACGAGGAGTTGAAGCGCTGCCCCAAGTGCGACCGGCTGCTGCCCGAAAAGGACGGCCCGTGCCCGGTGTGCGTGAACCGCAGCAAGACGCTGTGGCGCATTTTTGGCTTCCTTAAGCCGTATAGCCGCGCAACCACCATGCTGGTGGCGGGTTCGGTCTGTACCACCGCGCTCAACCTCATCCCGCCGTACATCCAGAAGCAACTGGTGGACGGCTTTACGGAAAAGACTCTCGGCACCAACGGCCTCTTGCAGTGGATGGCCTTGTGGCTGGGCATCGCGCTCGCCGGAAGCGGGTTGCAGATCTTCAATGGCCGGTTGATGACCTACCTGGCCACCCACATCAGCAAGGACCTGCGCGCCAGCACCTACCGTGCCATCGAGTACCTCAGCATGAAGTACTTCGACCGCAAGCCAGTGGGGGCCATCGCCAGCCGCGTGACGCAAGACACGGACCGGGTGTGGCACTTCTTGGTGGACGGCTTCCCGTTCTTCATCACCAACTCGCTGATGGCGCTGGGCGTCATCGGGTTTTTGTTCAGCATCGACGCGGTGCTGGCCGCTGCGATTCTGGTGCCGATTCCGTTCATCTTGCTCATCAGCGTCCGCTACTGGAAGCCGATTAGCAACATGTTCTTTAAGGTGAGCCAGCGCATGGCCCGTCTGCACATGCAGTTGAACGAATCTCTCAGTGGGATCCGTGTGGTGAAGGCGTTTGTCAGCGAAGACCGCGAGTTCAAGCGCTTTGACGAACGCAACAAGGCGTGGCAGCAAGCCGCCATGCAGGCCGACCAGAAGTGGTACACGGCCTTCGGCATGATGACCTTCGCGGCCAGCCTGGGCGCGCTCATCAACTGGACCGTGGGCGGCATGTTTGTTCTGCAAGGCCGGTTGACGCTGGGCGAGTTCATCATGGTCAACTCGCTGCTCATCATGGTGTACGGACCCATGCAGTGGTTTGCGCAGGTGAACAACTGGTTTAGCCGGGCCATGGCCGGGGCGGAGCGCATCTTTGAAGTCATGGACATGACCCCGGAGAGCAACCGCGAACTGGAACGCACCCTGGACATCCGGGGCGACGTGACGTTCGATGCCGTGCGGTTTGGTTACGACAAGAGCAACCCGGTGCTGAAGAACATGAGCTTCGACGTGAAGGCGGGCGAGATGATCGGCTTTGTGGGGCGCAGCGGGGCGGGCAAATCCAGCACCATCAACCTCATTTGCCGGTTCTATGAACCGGACGGCGGACGCATCCTGGTGGATGGCGTTCCGCTCAACGAGATCAACATCGCCAACTACCGTTCGCAGATTGGGATCGTGTTGCAAGAGCCGTTCCTGTTCAATGGCACCATTGCGGAGAACATTGCTTACGGCAAGCCGGATGCCTCGCTGGAGGAGATCATGGTGGCGGCCCGCGCGGCCAACGCCCACGACTTCATCGTGAGCAAGCCGGACGGCTACGACAGCATTGTGGGTGAACGCGGCGTGCAGCTGAGCGGCGGAGAAAAGCAGCGCATCAGCATCGCCCGCGCTATCCTGCACAACCCGCGAATCCTCATCCTGGACGAAGCGACCAGCAGCGTGGATGTGGAGACGGAGCGGCAAATCCAGGAGGCCATCGGCCGCCTGGTGGAAGGCCGCACCACCTTTGCCATCGCCCACCGCCTCAGCACCCTGCGCAACGCCGACCGGCTGATTGTGCTGGAGCGGGGTGAGATCGTGGAGATGGGCACGCACGAAGAGCTAATGAAGCGACGAGGCGTGTTCTGCAACCTGGTGGAAACCCAACGGGCCGTGACGGAGATCATCGGGGTGGGCAACTGATGCAGCTGTTCTACGCTCCCGAAGGTCGCCTGCGGCTGACGCTGGAAGACCGCAGCCACCTGGACGTGGTGCCGGCCTGGGCCGCGCCCCGCACCCACCCGGATCGGTATCTCTCCTTGTTGGATAGCAAGGGCAAGGAGATCTTGATGCTGGACCGGCTGGAGGACGCCGGCGCGGACAACGTGGAAGTTCTGCGGCAGGAGCTCCGCCGCCGCTACCTCTACAGCCAGGTGCGGCGCGTGAATGCCGTGCGGATGGAGTTCGGGGCGACGTACTGGTCGGTGGAAACCGACCGGGGTCACCGCGACTTTGTGACGCAAAGCCTCCAGGAAAATGCGCAGTGGATTGATGAAGAGTTCTTGCTCCTCATTGATGTGGAAGGCAACCACTACCAGGTCAAGCCCGTGAGTGCGCTGGATCCGGAAAGCCTGCGCCGCCTGCGCAGCGTGGTGTAAGACTGGATTCTCCCCGGGTTACCGGCCCGGGGAGAGAATTTGCCAGCCTAGGGAACGACGGCGTCGAGCGCCACGAGACGGGGGACGCCTGTGTTCCCTGATGTCAGCAGGTAGATGGTGCCGGTCGCACGATTCACGGCGACGCCGCCTACTGTTTGCTGGCCGGCACCATCCACGTATCCATCCGAGAGTCCGCCATCTGTGTTAGTCGTGATCGTGTAGAGTCGTCCATTTCGATAAGCGCGAAGGCGGAAAAAGTCATACATGTAGATCGTGCCCGCCCCATCGCTCGCCAGAGTGCGGATAGATTCGATGCGACCTGGCGTCCCGTCGATATAGCCCGACGAGCCATCACCGGCGACGGTCGTCACCTGGTTATTCGTGAGGTCCAAACGTCGAAGACGGTAGTTAAGGTTATCGCTGATGAACACATCGTTATCATCACCCATTACCACTCCGTTTGGGGCATTGAACTGCGCCGAGGTCGCCGCTCCGTCAAGAAACCCGCCCACACCTGTACCAGCGGCGATGGTGAAGGCCCAGCTTGCGGGATCGGTTTGCGAAGCCCCAATTTGCCGCCCACGAAGGACTCGATCGTTGACGGAGTCACCCACAAACATCGAGTTAGACTTGGGGTCGTAGACCAGGCCTCGAATCGTGGTGAAAGTCACCGAGTTTCCATCACCGAGGGCGAATCCGGGGGAATTTGCGGGGTTTCCCGCCACACGGCTGAAGGTGAAATTGCTGGCATTCACGAATGTGAGCGCAGTGAACGGACCAGAACCAATCCATATCTGATTCCCGGAAGCAAACAGGATCGTGGAATCGTTGATCATTGAAATGCTACGAATGGAATCTGGGAATTGAGCATTGAAACCATTGCCAGAGGTGGGGCTTACACCGCCGCTCACGTTCCCAATGGTTGAGACAACCCCATCGAAGGGAGAGAACCGGCGAAGCTTGTTGCCGTCGCCAATCAGAACCACTCCGTTGGTCGTTGCGGCCAATCCCATAAATGAATCGAATTCAAACGAAACGGCGTCTCCAACGCCATCTTCGCGACCCGTAGTTAATACGCCTCCGGCTAGCACCCGGCTGTAGACATTCGCCGGCGGGGCATTCGTACCACCGTCCAGTGCGATCGGAGCCACCCCTCCTCCCGCAACGGTGACGTAGAACGTCATCGAGGCTTCAAACTGGACCGTGAAGCCGATGTCGAGGGTCCGAGTTGCATTGGGTTGAAGCGAGCCCAAGGTATAGACCGCACGCCCCGACGTGGTGGTCCACTCTTCGTTGCTGAAGGTCACCGGTTGGGTGCTGGAGCCACTCACGAAGTTCGGGAGGATCAATCGCCGCACACGGTGGTTGTTGGTATCGGCGAAGAGGAAGCCGTTGCCTCGGCCCGGAGCCGCGAGGAGCGGGTCGTTCGCGGTGGGGTTGAGTCCATCCTTGAAGCCGGCGGGGCCTGGAGAGACATATTCCTGCGCCCAGCTCGCCAGCACATAGGGGTTGCTGCCGTT
>DEIB01000032.1 GCA_002352215.1 Chthonomonas sp. UBA2785
CCTCGCGGGGGATAATGACCACGCTCCATGAGTGATCGCTTGTTCTCCCAAAGCACGGGGATGTTCATCGCCGAAACCCACACCGATGCGGTGACCTGGCACTTCTCCGTTGACCGATTCCTTGTGGAAGGCCACACCCAGTTCCAGCAGTACCAGATCGTCGAAATGCCGACCTTCGGCAAGACGCTGTTCCTAGACTACAAGATCCAAAGCAGCCTTCTGGACGAGTACGTTTATCACGAGAGCATGGTCCAGCCCGCCATGACCACCCACCCGAACCCGAAGAAGGTGCTGGTGTGCGGCGGCGGCGAGGGCGCGACCCTGTGGCAAGCCCTCCAGCACAACACCGTCGAGCACTGCGACATGGTGGACCTGGACGAAGAGCTGGTGGACATGGTGAAGGTGCACATGAAGGAGTGGCACCACGACTGCTTTGATGACCCGCGCGCCAACCTGGTGCACAAGGACGCCCGCAAGTGGGTGGAAGACCACAAGGGTGCCAATTACGACGTCATCCTGAGCGACCTGCCCGGCCCGATCGAAGGGGGCCCGGCGCTGTACCTCTACACCAAGGAGTACTTCCAGCGCGTGGCCGAAGCCCTCAGCGACGACGGCGTGTTTGTGCTTCAAAGCGGCGCTTGCAACGAGACGTACCCGTACTGCTTTGCGGCGGTGCACGAGACGCTGGACAGCCTGAAGGAACAGTTCCCGTACGTGCGCGGCTACTACGGCCTGGTCACCACGTTCCAAATGCCGTGGGGCTTCATCTTGGCCAGCAAGAAGCACGACCCGCTGGAGCTGACGCCAGAGCTGATCGCCCAGCGGCTGGCTGAGCGAGGCGTGACCACCAACCGGTACTACACGCCGCGCTTCCACAGTGCGATGTTCACGTTGCCGGAATACATGCTCCGCGCCATCAAGCAGCACGGTCGCATCCTCACGGACGCCGAACCGTTCCTCTGGGAAGCGTAAGCCTGGCGGCGGTGGGGTTCGGACCCCCGAGGGCTTAGGCCCGTTGGAGATAGTCCGTACCCCTCTCGCGCATGTATGGAAAACTACCGAAGCTTCTAGCAGGGCCGACCAATGGTGTTCCGCCGAATCTACTGGGTAACCGAACAACTGAGCGCAGATGGCGCCTCCGACGTGACCGGGGTCTACACCTCGATCCCCGACCTGATGGAGAACGGAATGCGATGGCTGGAGAGCAACCCGAAGCGCGACGGCTTCCGCATCACCCTCGTCAAGCTCGATAGCGGAGGAGCCCCCCTCGGCGTGTGGTCCGGTCCGGGCTACATCGGGATTGAAGAAGATTTGGCGCCCTACGTGGCCACCAAGGAATTCGGCGCTCAAGATGTCGAAGCTCTGGCCGCCAAGCTCCGCTCCTTCTAAACCCACCCAATTTTCAAGAAAAAAGCCTCTCCCGGTTTCCCCGAGAGAGGCTTTTTGGTTTCTGGGTCAGGTGCTTAGTCCACGATGGCGAGCGGCTCGGTGCGTGCCCATTCGCCGCGCGTGAAGTCCGGCACGTCAATGCTCTGGCTGCGATTGGCCACCGACCACTCGCTGAGCGGGGCGATCACCGACCACGACGCGCCTTCGTAGACGTTCTGGTCCAGCGGCAAGCCGTTGCGCAGGCAGTACATCACGCGCCAGTTCATGATGAAGTCCATCCCGCCGTGGCCACCGTTCTTCTGGGCGTCGGCTTCCAGGCGCACCCAAAGCGGGTGGTCGTACTTCTTGTAGTGGTCCGCTAGTGCGTTGCCTTGCACCCAGCTGTGGGTGTCCGGGGTTTCGTTCTCAATGACCACGCGGCCCGGGAACCCGGTCCAAACACCGTTGGTGCCTTGGATGAGGTTGTGGCGCGTGTAGGGGCGGGGCAGTTGCTCGTCCCACTGGATCATGAGCGTGCGTCCACGCACCGTCTTAACGATAGTGGTGTTGATGTCGCCGCATTGGAACTTGATATCTCGGCGCGGGTGGCCTTCGGGGAACGCGGTGCGGGCGTAGATGGCGCGCGCCATGCTGGGCGAACTCACCGACGTGAGGTAATCCATGCGGTCGCCCCGATCAATGTTCATGTATTGCGCCACCGGGCCGAGGCCGTGGGTGGGATACAGGTTGCCGTTGCGCTGGGCGTAGTGGAACGTGCGCCAGCTGCCCGTGCCGTGGTCAATCTCGTGCATTTGGCCACGCAGGTCGTGGATGTAGGCGGCTTCGCCGTGCAGGAGTTCGCCCAAGCGGCCTTGGCGCACCAGGTTCAACACCATCAGCTCTTCACGCCCGTAGTTCACGTTTTCCAGCATCATGCAGTGACGCTGGGTTTCTTCGGAGGTGTTGACGATGTCCCACATGTCCTCCACCGTGTACGCCATCGGCACTTCGACCAGAGCGTGCTTGCCGGCGCGCATCGCCGCGATGGCCATGGGGGCATGCCATTCCCAGGGGGTGGAGATGTAGACCACGTCCAGGTCCTTCATTTCCAGCATGCGGCGGAAGTCTTCCGGTCCGCGCTCCCCGAACGTCTTGGGGGCGGGGCGACCGGCGTCGGTCACCATCTTGACGGCGCGATCCAGCGAGGGCTTGTGGGTGTCGCAGATGGCGACCACTTCGCAGCCTTCAATCACCAGCGCGTGCGCCAGGTGTCCCGGCCCGCGCGCGCCCACGCCGATGAAGCCGACGCGGATGCGGTCCATGGCCGGGGCGGCAAAGCCACCCATGTACTTGCCCTTGCGGGCGGGGACGCGCAAAAGCTCTTCGCGCTTGCGGTTGGCGTCATTGCCCTTGGTTTGGGCCAGGGCACTGGCCCCTAAGATTCCGGCTCCGGCGGCCACGGCGGCTCCCTTCAAGAACTCTCTGCGTTCCATCGTGAGCCCCATTATGCCCCGCGCGGGTCATAGAACGGTGTGGGTTCGTTCCGAGGCAAGGAAGTTGTCATCCGAACCCTGCACATAGGTAGGATTAAGCGCGTGCTACAACTTGTGCTTTTGGCATCAATGGCCCAAAATCCGGCTCCCAGCATTGAGCCGATGTCCTTTTACGGGATGCGCACGTATGCGAATCAGGCCAATTTTGGCTTTTTGAGTGAGAGCTGGCATCTTGTGATGGCCCCCGCCAGTTATGAGTCTATGACCTTCCACCTCAAAAAGGGCGACCAGGAACTAGTGACATACGGGCACTACTTTGATGACACGCCGTGGCCGGCTTTCCGGTTGGCGCGGCTGCAATACCCGGCCCCGATCTGGCTGGAACAAGAAGGCGAGTACGTGGCTGAATACCGACTGGATGGAAAGGTGATTTCAGCCTTCCCGTTCACGATCACCAAGAAATCGGGCGGGGACGCCTATAACCCCACCACCGCGTGGTCGTTCAAGACTCCGATTGACCGGATGGGGCAGCTCCACGTGGATCAGGCCAGCGATGGGCCGGCCATGATCTCCTTTATGATGCACCCGGCGGCGGAGGGCATTGCCAAGGGCTCGAACTTTGTCGCCAAGATCACGCACAACGGTCGAGTGATGGGCGTGACGCCGACGACCTACATCTCCGAGCCTCACAACCAGCGGTATTGGACGCGCCTGCACTTTGATGGCCCCAATGGGCGGGGCGAGGAGTTCAACTGGTCCGACCTGGCCAAACTCACCGGCACCATCAAGATTGATATCGAGATTGGCACCAAGGTGGTGCGTTCATTTACCTATACGGCCACGGCCCCGGGGACGATAAAGGGGCATCCGCGCAGTGAACTCAGCTACAGCCCGGCTTCGGGGCACTATCCGCCGCGCCGTATCTTCGGCGAAACCGGGCGCATCCAGATGCACCACGTTTGGTGGGCGGATAGCAAGTAAAGCGAGGGCGGGGGGCTTAGAGCCCGCCGCCCAATCCGCCGCCTAGGCCGCTGATATCCGGCAGGCCGCCCATCTTGCCCAGAATGCCGGCCTGGCTGTCGGTTTGAATCTGGAACCACGGCCGCACGCCGTACGGGCGGCACACTTCATCCAGGTTGCGGTTGCTCTGGGCGGCGGCGGCATCAATCCGGCCTCCGCTGGTGCCGCGCATGCCAAAAAGGTCGCGCAGGGCGGCTTGCGGGTCGCTGCCCGCTTTGTCCATCGCCCCCACGATCTCGTCAATCATCATTTCCGTCTGCCCCAGGGTCTGGTCGTAGCTATTGCGCAACGGCACACAGGCGGGCGGCGGGGGCAGGGCGCGGAAATCCGCCATCAGTTGCTCCCATTGCGCTTGGTAATCCTGGTTGTCTTTTTGCAGTTCGGCGGCGGGGTTGGCGGGTTCGGTGGTGGTCGGCTCTTCTTCCCCGGTGTCCAGCAGCCCATCCAAGATCTGTTGAGTGGCGCCCGCGCCTTGCAGCATGGTCAGGCTCACCATGGCCGAGCTGACCTGCTGCGTGGCCAACGCTTGGCGCTGACGCTCGATGCGTTCCAGGTGCTCCAGCCACTCGCGGATGTCCGCCGGCATACGGGCGGCTTCGGGCGGGGGTTCGGCGGCCTCCGTCAGCAAGGGCGGTGGAGGCGCGGAGGATTCGGCGGTGATGGGCGGCGGCGCGGCCGAGCGGGCCTGCAAACCGCCCCCGAAGTCGGGAGCCTGAGTGCCCTGGCTTAATCCAAGCTGCCGCGACCCGAGCACCAGCACCAAAACGGCCAGCACCGCACCTACAATCAGGCCCGTGCGCTGTCGTCGAGATTGCGCGGCGTAAGGATCGCTAATCATGGTTCCGCCTCCTTTAGTTTAGACGCTTTCCGTTCACCGCACGGTTTCCAGGTTTTTGTAGGAAGAGTTGCCCGGAACTCCAGGCAAGCCCTCGGTCGTCCAATAGATTCAAGAGCGGAATCTCAGGGTGAACCCATGAGTGACATCTTACGACCGGACCACAACGACCTGCAGCAGTTCTTTGCCGATGCGGTGGGTGAGGTGATTGCCCAGCACGTGGCTTCGCACGGCATGGACGACGTCACCGCGTATTTGGGCGGGTTGCTAGCGGCCTTTGCCCAAACCGACCGCATGTTTGGCCTGCACGACGCCGAGGGCAAGCCCTTGCGCAGTGTGATCGAGATGATTGCGGCCGGGGATGTGCGCCTCAACGCGCAGTCGTTTGAACAAGAGCGCACCGCGCACAAGCATTTGGCGGATTACATCCTGTTCTGGAGCGGCGTTTATCCCCCGCACCTCGAGCGCCTGCAAGTTGAAGACGTGGCTTTCCGGCTGAGCTACCAATCCCAAGGCGCGGCCAGCTACGCAGTGGTCGGTTCGTTCGATTATCCTCCGCACGATGCCGAAGCCCCCACGTTCCTCAAGCTGAGCGAAGGCTTCCCCGAGTTCGTATGGGCGCTGCAAGTGGTGGCGCGCCAGATCCCGCTCTACGCGGCTTAAGCTTCGGATTGCGGCGCGTTGAGCGCATCCTGCGCGGGGGTGGGCATACGGCTGGCCCGGAACGGACCAGAAAGGAGCATCAGCAAAGCCGGGATCGCGCACACCAGACCGATGACCAAGTACACGTTCTGCAAGCCGACGGCGGCCAGCACCGCACTGACCCCCAGCATCCCCAGCGGCTGAATCCCCACCTGCGTGGCCCCCAGCACCGCCGCCACGCGGCCGCGCACGGCATCAGGGAACGCCAAGCCGATATACGTATTGATCGGGATGGTGACCCACGGCAAGAACAAGCCGCACACCACGTTGAGCAGCACGTAAACGAGGTAGATCTGCCCGCCCGCCATGGCCGCCACGCTCAGGCCGGTGCCCGCCAGCCCCACCACGAAAGCCAAACCCACCCGTTGCACGGCCCGCTTGGCCACCCACAGGCTGCACAGCATGCTCATCCCGAAGAACGCGAATTCGATGATGGCGACGGTGTAGAACTGGCCCCCAAACCATGAGCGATTGGTTTCCAGATACACCGGATAGAACCCGGCGAACACCAGGTTCATGAGGGTGAGCATCGGCAAGCCGATGCGCATAAACGGGTCTGCCTGGATGGCCTGCCAGCCCTCGATGAACTTGGGCTTTTCCTCGTGCGATTCTCGTTCCGGCACGATGGATGGCAGCCGGGAGAGGAACATAGACGACACGCCAAACGACAAGGCGTTGATGACCACCGCGTAGAGCAAGAAGTTCGATCCGCTCACGCGCTCCACCACGCCCAACACCCCCGCGCTCAGCCCCACGCCGACGAGCATGGTGAGCTGCTGGGTGGCCAGCAGCAGGCCCTGCGCTTCTTGGAACTCCTCTGCGGGCACTAGGCGTGGAATCGCCGCCGACCGGGCGGGCGCAAAGAAGACATTCAGGCACGCCAGCACAAAGGCAAAGCACGCCAAAAAGATCGGCGCGGGCGCAAAGCCCAGGGCCATGGCCACGGCCAGCCCGCCCATGAGGGCCGCCGCCGCCATATCCAAGCCAAACAGGATGCGGCGCCGATCGAACCGGTCTGCCGCCACCCCCGCCGCCGGGGCCAGGAGCAGATAGGGCAGCGCCTGGGCCGCCATCACGATGCCGACAAAGAGGGGTGACTTGGTTTCCCGGTCGATGGCGAACATGAAGACCAGAAAGTAGAAAGCGTCGCCGAGCTGGCTGACCACCTGCCCCCAGAAGAGATTCCGGAAGCCGGCGTGACGCAACAGACGACCTCCGGGCAACATGATCTCCTCACGGTACCAGCCGTTTCTTCACGGAAAACTTGCCGGTTCTCAAAAGGACCCGGCGGCCCTACCGGGGCGATCCAAGCGGCCCACGCGGAAAGGGGAGTCTTGGTGACCCTGGTCCTTCCCATCTCCGAAGTGGAGACCGGGAGGGGGACAAAGGGCAAGGCCTTGACGAATTACTCTAAGGTTTTGCCGAAGTTTCCCCGATAGGAATACCGGGATCACTCCCGGAGCCGATGCATGTACGAGCAGTATTGGGGATTAGTTGAGTCGCCGTTCGCACTCACGCCCGACCCGAGATACCTTTATATGAGCCGCGCCCATGAGGACGCACTCATGATGCTGCACTACGCGATTACCCGTAACAAGGGGGCGGCGATGCTAGCGGGTGAGATCGGATTAGGCAAGACCACGATTAGCCGCAAGCTGATCGAGACGCTCGATCCGGTGCTCTACCATATGGTGCTCATCGTCAACCCGCTGTTGACGCCGACCCAGATGATGCAGGAGATCCTGTCGCAACTGGATATCAGCATCCCCTCGCGTAACCGACAAGTTTTGGTGCAACGCCTGCACCTGGCCCTGCTGGAACACTACGATCGCGGTCGCCGCGTCGTGGTCATGGTGGACGAAGCTCACCTGGTCCGCAGCGCCGCTACCCTGGAAGAACTCCGCCTGCTGCTGAACTGCCAGATGAATGACCAGTTCCTCATCAGCCTGATTCTTCTCGGCCAATCCGAACTGCGCGAAAAGCTGCACAAGGTGCCGGCGCTGGAACAACGCCTGGCCGTCCGCCACGTCCTGAAGCCTCTCGACGTGACCGACACCGGCGAAATGATTCTCCACCGTCTGCGCGTGGCCGGCTATACGGGCGAAAAGAGCCCGTTCACCCCGGACGCCGTGTTCGAAATTCACAAGGTCGCCAAGGGCGCCCCGCGTGTCATCTGCCAAGTCGCCGACAACGCCCTGCTGATGGGCGCCGCCCGCAAGGTGAAGATGATTGACGGCTTCCTGCTCAACGAAATCGTTGAGGACTACTTAGGTGAGGCAGCATGAATCTTGCCGATGCCATCCGCGCGGCCACTCATGGCCAGCCGACGGCGGCCGCGAGCAAGCCTCAGCCGGCCGTGAAGGCCCCGACTCCCCCGGCTCCGCTGCCGAAGGAAGTCCAAGACGATCAGCCGGTCTCGTTGACCGTGCCGGAACCTGCCGCCGTGCCGGAAGAGTTCCACGCATCGGTAGCTACGGGCAACGTAGTTCGGCTCGAACTGTTTCTCAACCCCGAGCAAATGGCCAACTTGATGAAATCCATCCTGGCCGGCCAGCACTCGGTGATGACACTCCGCGAAGCGGCCAGTTATCTCCGCATCTCCGCGCCCACGCTGCAAAAGCTGGCCGAGGATGGCGAGATTCCGGGCGTGCAGATTGACGGCAAGTGGAGATTCCCCAAGCCGAACCTGGACGACTGGCTGGCGCTGCGCTCTGCCCACCTCGAGGATCAACATGTCGCTTAAGACGTTCGGAAAGAAATCGTACATTGGCTTGGACCTGGGTGCCAAAGGCATCAAGGCCATGCAGATGGAACGCACCGGGAATGGCTACCGGGTAACGCGCACTGCGTTTATCCAAACGCCACCGGATTCGATTAAGGATGGCTCGGTCATCGACCCGGAAGCGGTCGGTCTGGCCGTGCGGCAAATGATGCGTGAACAGCGGATCTCGGCGACCAATGCGGTCGTCGGGGTCGCCGGCGCTTCGGTCATCGTGCGCACCGTGCGCATCCCCAAGATGCCCGAATCCACGCTGCGCAAGAGCATCAAGTTTGAAGCCAGCCGCTACGTCCCGTCGAGCATCGAGGACTCGTTCATCGAGTTTGAGATCATGGGCGAGGCTTCGGATGGCCAGATGGACGTGCTGATTGTGGCCGCCCCGCGCGACATCGTCGAAAGCCGCCTGAAAGCCTGCCAAATCGCGGGCCTGGAAGTGGACATCGTGGACGTCGAAGCCTTTGCGATGTACCGCTCGCTGGTGGAAACCAATGTCGGGCCGTACAACGAGGAAACCATCGCCTTGGTGGACGTGGGTGCGCAAACCACCAACGTCTCGGTGGTGAGTTGCGGCATCTTTGGCATGACCCGCTCCATCAACCAGGGTGGACAGGTGCTGACGGATGCGCTGAAGTCGCACTTTAAGCTCGAAGATGCGGAAGCCGAACTCGGCAAGTCGCAACTCGACCTGCGAGCCCTCATTGCCGAACAGAAGGTGCAAGAAAGCCCGCCGCTGCGCGTGCTCCAGCCGCACCTGGACGACTTGATCCGAGAAATTCGACGATCACTCAACTACTACCAATCCCAGCAAACCGAACACGGTACGCCGACTCCGGTCACCCGCGTGCTGCTGGCGGGCGGCGGGGCGAACCTGCCGGGTCTGGCCGAATACATGGCGCACAAGTTGGGCCTGACGGTGGACCGACACGGGATTTACGACGCCGAGGTGGTGCATGCCCCGGCCGACAACCAATCCACGGGCATTGAGCTCGCGGTGGTCGGCGGCCTGGCGATGCGTCCCCACGTGCGGGCGGCTTAAGGGGAAGACACCATGCCTACGATTAACCTCATTTACGAACAGCGAGTCCTGAAGCGTCAGCGCGAACAACGGTCGCGCATGATGGTGATGACCACGCTCGGCCTCGCCGGCATGATGGCGCTCGTAAGCGGCTACTTCATGTTCGAGTCGGCGCGCTTTACCATTCAGTCCGCGCAGCTCGAAGCCCGACGCGAAAAGCTGAAGGACGCGATGGCAGCGGTGGAACGGAACAAGGAGGCGATTGCCGAATTGCAACCCCGTTTGACCACGCTGGAAGCCGCGCAGAAGGACACGGAACGATGGAGTCGCCTGATGGCGCACCTCACCACCAATACGCCGACGGGAGTGGCCTTGACCAACCTCAAGTGCAGCCAGTCTGACCCGACCAAGGGCATCCAGGTGCTCTTCAACGGTCGCAGCGTGTCGCAAGATGCGGTGGGCGCGATGATCCTGCGGATTGACGCCAGCGAAGACGTGGAAAACGTGCAGCTGAAGTTCACGCAAGAGCGCGTGGTGGAAGGCGGTACGGCCATTGAATTTGAAGTGAACGGTCAACTGACCGGCACCGAACCCCCGAAGAAGGCCACTGAGGCCAAGGAGAAAGCATGAAACGTGGCGCAGTGCAGCCCATGGCCCTGGTGGCCATCGGCGTCGTTCTGTTAGGTGGCTTGTTCGCCTATTGGCAATACAACGTGATGCAGGGGGCCGAGGCCCGCTTTCAGACCCTTCAGGCCGAAGTGCCGACGGAAAAGGAAGTGGAAGACGAACTGCGCAGCACCGAATCTGAGGTGGAGGAATACCAAGTACGCCTGAACCACCTGGAGAAGAGCGTGCCGCCCGAGGCCTATGTGCCGACCATGTTGAGCGAGCTGGAAGCCCTCGGCAAACTGAACCGGATCTCCGTAACGGGCGTGCGCCCGGTGCAGGTGCCGGCGAAGAACAAGAAGGACGCCGCCGCCGAAAGCAAGAAGAAGAAGGCTTACAACGAAGTCGAAATTGACATCACCGGTGTGGGACGTTACGAAGACGTGCTGGCCATGGTGAACGCCCTCAAGGAGTTCCCCAAAGTGGTCGCCGTGCGCACGGTGGCGCTCACGCCGAAGAAGGATGAAATTTCGAAGTCTCAGGGATTGCTCGAGACGACCATTCGGCTGAAGGCCTACGTTTTTAGCCTGGACCAAGGCGCCAAGAAGGATGAGGAATCGACTTCGAAGCCCCTGGCCATGAACTCCACTCCCGGAGGAACCCAATGAAAAACGACAAGACGAAAACGATTGTCGTCAGCGTTCTCGGGGTGGTGCTGCTCGGGGTAGGGGCTTTCCAGTTCATGCCGAAGGGCAGTACCCCCGTGGCGACCGCAACGGAAACGTATGCGGCTGACGAGGACAAGACTGACGGCAAGAATCTGACGCCGGAAGAGAAGAAGGCCGAGGAAGAGCGCGCCAAGCAGGAGGCGTTGATCGCCGTCCTGGGGGGCCCGCTGGCTCCGCGCGACCCGTTCTCGACGGCCGGAATCTCGAACCCGCTACCCGACAACAAGGTGGTGCCGCCCACGGTGCCGCCGCCGACCGCTCGACCGAGCGGGAATGTGGCCAGCTCGCCGCGCCCGCGATCGCCGGGAGGTGGCTCGGGCTATCGACCGCCCTCGATGGGCGGCGCAATTCCGCCGTATGACCCCACCGGAGGCAATGGCCTGCCGGCGGGCGGGGGACCGATCGCCAACATCGGGCCGAGTTACGCCGTCAGCGGCGTGATCACCGGCGACCGACCGATGGCCGTTTTCAAAGATTCACAAGGCAACCAGCGGATTGTTCCGCTCGGTGGTCACGTTGACGCAGACACCAAAGTTGTGGGCATCGAGCGCGGCAAGGTCCGCGTGAAGACCCGCGACGGCGAACAAACCCTCACCTTGGAGGGCCAAGGACAATGAAAAGAACACTCATCACTGGCGCGACCGTGGCGCTTCTTGCACAGGGAGCGTGGGCTCAATCCTCCGCTCGTCTGACTCAGGTCGAGGTCAAGCCGCTTGGCCCTGGCTTAGAGGTGTATGTCAAGGGGGACGCTCTCGGTACTCCGCGCACCCAACGCGTACTGCGTGGGACTTCGTATATCGTCGAGTTCGATGCCCATCTGGGCTTGGACCCCAAGCGTGAAACGATCACCGCTGGCCACGCCACGTTTGTGGAGTGGGGCTGGTTCACCAGCCGCCCGGCTAAGGTGCGCGTTCACATCAAGCTGGACAACGGCGAAACGCCGATCCGCGTGGATAAGGAAGAGGGCGCTTATGTGGTGCGCATCAACCTGCCCACCGACAAGGCCGCGCTGACGGCTCTGCGCACGCAGCAGAACGGGGTGAATGCCCTGGTGACGCCGCCGACCGCCAACCAAGGCACGGGTCCGCAGGGCGATGTGTCGGCTGATGGTCGCACGAGCTTCGGACACATGGTGAACGACCTGGCCACGGGCACGACCCCGCCGGTCCAGACTCCGCCGGTGCAAACCCCTCCGACGGAAGTGAAGCCGCCGGTGGAAGGAAAGCCCCCGGTGGAAACCAAGCCGCCGGTGGAAGAAAAGAAGGAAGAACCCGTCCGGACGATTCCCTCTCCCCGCGATTTGCCGCTGCCGACCCGGCCGCTCCGACCCGTGACGCCGGTGGAAGCTCCGGTGCTCCCGGTTCAAACGCCGGCTCAGGTGGTGCAATCGAACACGGTGGCGGCCCGCAATGGCCACGCCAGCATGCAGCGCCAAGTCTCGTTGGACTTTGTGGACACGGATGTCGTGCAAATCCTGAAGGCCCTGGCCTTGCAAGCGGACGTCAACATCGTGACGTCGCCGAAGATCGGTAGCGCGGGCAACCCGACGAACCTTACGCTTTCGCTGACCAAGGTTACGCTGGAAGAAGCCCTGAGCTTCATCACCGCCATGGCCGGTTTGCGCTATGCCCGCGTGGACTCCACCTTTGTGGTGACCCCGGCGAGCGAGTTGAACGACACCATGCGCCAGATTCTGGAGCGGTCGAACAACTACGAAACCCGCGTGGTGAACCTGATGAGCGGCGATGCGAAGCAGATTCGCGAAGCCACGCTGAAGGCCTTCCCGCAGGATGGCCGTGACGGCTACTACGACGTGATGGTGCCGGACCCGCAGATGAGCGGTGCCCCGGTGACCGCTCCGCCGACCGGTGCCAACGGCGCCAACGGTGCGCAGCAAGCGGATGGCCAAGTGGCCCCGCCGCAAGCTGCTCCGCAAGCGGCCCCGACCGGACGCGTGTACTACGTGATGATCATGGGCGACAAGTCTCGCCTGGATTCGATCGAAAAGTACGTCCGCGATCTCGATAACCGCATCACCAATTCGTTCAGCGTTTCGCGCGCCGAAGACTTAGGTACCGTGGTTGTCCCGATCCAAAGCGGAGACACCGAGCGCATCAAGACGATGCTGGAACGACTGCTGGCGGACAATCCGCGACGCGCCGATTACAGCATCCAACAGACGGCCCTGAGCGAGCTGAGCGAGGCGGACCAAGCCACGCAAATCCTGCTCATGATTGGCCCCAAGTCGGAAGTGGCGAAGCTCGAAGCCTTCGCGACGGAACTTGACCGCCAACTCTGTGGCGCCGTCGGCATCAACTATGTCGCCGATGCCAGCAACAGCCAGCGTGGTTACGAAGTGCTTGAACTTAAGTACATCGAGCCGATGGTGGCCGAGTTTGACCTGAAGAACCGCATCCGCGGCCTGCACGTGACGGTGGTCCCCGACCCCGTGACGCCGGGCATCACGGGCGAAGATGAAGGCAAGAAGGCCGAAGATCCGCAAACGGCGGGTCAAGGTCAAGGCCAGGGCGGCGGTGCCGGTCAGGGTGGTGGTGGCGGTACGAGCCGCGAAGCCGAACTGCGACGCCAGATTGGTCGCGAACCGATGCGCCTGGTGGTGCGCGGCACGCAGGACCAGATCCAACAGGCCAAGGCTTACCTGGCTCTGATCGACGTGGCCCCGCGACAAGTCGCGCTGGAACTCCGCGTGCTGGAACTGAGCAAGGAAGACGCCTTCAAGATGGGTCTGGACTGGAACCTCTTGACCGGTGGCCGACTGAGCCAAATCCGCTTCAACAACAACCCGGGCGGCCAAGCCGCACTGCCGGGCTCCGTGAGCGGGAACTTTAACTTCAACCAAGGACCGAGCAACTTCCTGGGCGTGCTGGACCAACTGGCCGGCGGCAACAAGTTGATTGCCCGCCCGAACGCCCTGGTGAGCGACGGCCGCAATACGCGACTGTTCGTGGGGGACACGATCCGCTACATCAAGCAGATCCAAGCCAGCCAGAGCGGGACGACGGTTATCACCGACGAACTGGAAGTGGGTGCGCTGTTCGACATCAAGGCTCGTGTGGGAGCCGAGGGCGCGATTGCGCTGGACCTGGAGCAGAACTTCAGCATCCTCACCTCGTTCCTGCCGGTTCCGGGTGGTGGTCAGCTGCCGCAGACCAGTGACCGACGCACCAGCATGTTCGTGAACATGAAGAGCGGAGAGACGATCGCCATCGGTGGTCTGATCCTCGACCAAGATCGCAAGACCGTGAGTGGGATTCCCATCCTCAAGGATCTGCCGATCATCGGTCGCCTGTTCTTCAGCCGCACGGAAACGAACCGCGAACGCACGGAAATCGTGTTCTTCCTCACCGCTAAGGTGGTGAACGAGGACAACCGAGGCGATGCGGCCAGCCCGCGACGCAACGAGACGGCCGTGCCGGACCCGATGAAGGACTACACGACCTCCGGCGGCGGCAACCCGTAAGGTCGAAAAGAGACCAATGCAAGCACCCCTCATCCTGGATTCAGGGTGGGGGGTGTTACTTTGTGCCCGTGCCACCTGGCGTTTGGCCCGGGACTAGTGCACTACATTGCCGAACGATCCCAGAACTCCCACCATAGTAACCACTAGCGAGCCTGAAACGGCATCGCGATAGGTTACGAAACATGAACAAGTGGTTTGGAATTGCGATGGCGGCCGTACTCGGCATGACGCTCGTCGGTTGCCAGGGTGCGGCGGAAGCCGGCAAGGAAGCGGGCGAAGGCGCCAACGCCGCCATGGATAAGGCGGGTGATGCCGTTGAAGCTGGTGCTGAAAAGGCCGGCGAAGCGGCTGAGAAGGCGGGCGACGCCGCCGCTGCGGCTGGTGATGCCGCCAAGACGGCCATGGGTGGCAGCGACATCGTGGACACCGCGGTGGCCAACGGTTCGTTCGGCACGCTCGCGGCCCTGCTGACCGAAGCTGGTCTCGTCGAAACCCTGAAGGGCGATGGCCCGTTCACGGTGTTCGCGCCGACCGATGCGGCCTTCCTCAAGGTGGACGCCAAGGCTCTGGAAGACCTGAAGGCGGACAAGGCCAAGCTCGGTGACGTGCTGAAGGCCCACGTGGTGGCCGGTAAGGTGATGGCGGCCGATGTGGTCAAGCTCACGGAAGTCGAAACCCTGCAGGGCAGCAAGTTCCCGGTGAAGGTTGAAGGCGAAAAGGTCATGATCGGTGACGCGACCGTGTCGCAGGCCGACGTGGCCGCCAAGAACGGTGTGATCCACGTGATCGACACCGTGCTGATGCCCGCTAAGTAAGCGCGCATTCTTCAAAGGCCCCTCGGCTGAACGGTCGTGGGGCCTTTTTCGTTCAAACTATGCGCATGATGTCGCCCCGGCTGGAATTTGCGCTCAATGTGGCATGGGATGCCGCCAAATCCACGCTGGCGCACTTTCAAACGGGCGCAACCATTGACTGGAAGCACGACGACAGCCCGGTAACAGTGGCCGACCGCGAGGCCGAGGCCATCATCCGCCGCGGGATTGCTCAGCGGTATCCGGGGGAAACGGTGCTGGGCGAAGAAGAAGGCCTGACCGGCGCCAGCGACGATCGCTGGGTGATCGACCCGATAGATGGCACCAAGAGCTTTATCAGCGGCGTGCCGCTCTACAGCACCCTGCTGAGCTACGAAGTGGCCGGAGAACCCGTGCTGGGGGTGTGCATCTTGCCCGCGCTGGGGCAAGCCGTGTGGGCAGAGCGCGGGGCCGGGGCGTACTGGGACGGCGTGCCGATCCGAGTGCGCGAGCAAGGCGAATTGAACCGAGCCGTGCTGGCCTGCGGGGGCCACCGGAGCCTGCTGGGCCAGGGGCGCATGGAAGGGTTTCTTGACCTCGTGCCGCAGGTGCTGGCCACGCGCACGTGGGGCGATGCCTACGGCCACGCGATGGTGGCGGCCGGGCGCATTGACGCCATGATTGACCCCGTGGTGGCGCGGTGGGATATCAGCGCGATGGCCGTGATCGTCCGGGAAGCGGGCGGCTTGTTTACTGATTTTGAAGGGAATGAAGAGCTGGCCGACGAAGCCATCAGCGCCAGCCCCGACCTGCACCGTCACATTCTCGAGGCGTTTCGCGCGTGAGGGTGATGGGCGTGGATTTTGGGGGAACCCGCATCGGGTTGGCTGTGATGGACGCCCGCTTTGGTATTGCCAGTGCCCGCCCGGCGCTCTTGGCCAGTGGCACTTTGGCGCTAGACGCCGACGAAATCGCCAAGCGGATGGGCAAGGAGGAGTGCGAACTGGCCGTGCTGGGGGTACCGCTGGCGGCGGGCGAAGAGACCAAGATGAGCCGCATTGTGCGGATGCTGGGCGACCGGCTGGCCGAGCGCGGCGTAAAAACGGATTACGAGGACGAAGCCCTGACGAGTTTTGAATCGGAACGAGAGATGGAAGCGGCCGGATTGAAGGCTTCTCAGCGACGCAAGATGGTGGATGGCGAGGCTGCAATCCGGATTCTGGAGCGGTGGTACGAGCGACAAGGAGGTGCTGCACATGGCTAAGAAGGGTAAGGCGCTCCTAATGGTCGGCTTGGCGGCCCTGGTGATGGGGGCGGGAGCGGCAGGATTTGCGGGCCAAGCCCTGCGGCCCATGCCCAGCGGTCCGACGAAGTACGTGCGTTTTGAAACCGCTGCCAGCCACGCGCTCATCTTCCACGACCTGGAACAGCAAGGCGTGGTGCGGGATGGTCGCGCGGCCCGGGTTTACGCCCGCCTGAAAGGGGCGCCCCAGCCGATTGCGCCGGGCACCTACCGGGTGGCCCCGGGCATGACCGTGGATGAGATCATCGTGGCGTTGCGCAAGCCGGTGCAACGCATGGTGCGCATCCCGGAAGGCCATTGGATCAGCCGTGTCGCCGAGCGCCTGGAGAAGGAAGGCGTATGCGGGGCCGCGGAATACATCGCTCTGGCGAACCAGCCGGAGCTCTTTGAGGGCATGGTGGATTTTCCGCTGCCCAAGGACTCGCTGGAGGGCTATCTCTACCCCGACACCTACGACCTGCCGCCGCTCATCAGCGCGAAGGATGTGGTGGCCCGGCAACTGAAAGCCTTTGAACGCAAGGCGTGGCCTATGCTGAAGGACGCCAAGGATCCGCACCGAGTGCTGACCATTGCCAGCATGGTGGAACTGGAAGCCGCCCTGGACAAGGAGCGACCGATCATCGCCGGCGTCATCGAAAATCGCATCAAGAAGGGCATGACTCTGGACATCGACGCGACCGTGCTGTACGCCGAAGGGAAGTGGCGGGTGCTGGGGCCGGGTCAGGTTCGCAAGGTGAAGTCGCCCTACAACACTTATCTCAATCGAGGCTTGCCCCCCGGACCGATCGGATCGCCCAGCGCGGCGAGCATCAAAGGGGCCATGAACCCGGCTTCGCACCCATGGCTGTTCTACGTGGCGCGGCCCGACCGCAGCCACACCTTTACGAGCACCTACGCCGAGCACAAGGCGGCGATTGTGCGGAACCGAGCTGAGTTCAAAAAGCAGGAGGCCGAATGAGGCACGAGCCGGGTCAATACGCCCGCGAGGCAATGCCCAGGGGGCTGCGCCGTTTTGCCCCGCTGAGCGCCCACGCCAGCCTGCTGGACCTGGACCTGGAGATGTACCGCACCCACGGCAAGCGAGTGCTGCTGCTGGACATGGACAACACGGTGGTGCCGTGGCGCACCCACGAAGTGCCGACCGAAGTGCGCGAGTTCTTGCGGCGGGCGCAAGACCTGGGCTACAAGATTTGCGCGGTAAGCAACACCAGCCGCATGGAGCGCTTGCGGGAGATTTGTGCCGACCTGGGCATTGACCACGTGCGGGCGCGGAACAAGCCGAGCCGCCGCATGTTTGTGCAGGCATTGCGCCTGTTCCAGGCTGAACCGCACGAGGCGCTTATGGTGGGTGACCAGCTGATGACCGACGTGCTGGGGGCCAACCGGGCGGGGATTGATGCGGTGTGGGTGGCGCCGATGAGCAACAAGGAATTCATTGGCACCAAGATCAACCGGATGGTGGAGTCGGTAGTGGGCAAGTTCCTCTATCGCTATTTTCAGCCTTCGGTGGCCTTTGGGGTGGCCCCGAAGCGCGAAGGTCTCTTTAAGCACCAAGTGGTGAAGGAGTTCCTGAAGTTCGGGATCGTGGGCGCGACGAGCACGGCCTTGGACTGGGGACTGCACTACCTGCTGATGTACAAAGCCACTTGGGGTGGTCAGCTACTGAGCGAAGTGGTGGGGGCCTGGATGCTGGGCATGGTGAACCCCGGCGCGGTGGCGACCGAGAAAGCCCTGAGCGATGCGGCCTACGCGCCGCTCAAGATTCTGCCGGTGCTGATTGCCATTTTTAACGGCTATTACTGGAATAGCAAATGGACGTTCCGGGTGGCCGAACGCACCCTGCAGGCCAAGCTGATTTCGCGCTTCTACATCGTGGCGTTGGCGGCGATGGTGGTTAACCTTGTGGTGAGCACGTCGGTCAAAATTGCCGTGCACGGCTCGGCGCAGAAGGCATTTTGGGTGGCCTCGTTTGTCGGCATGATCGTGGCGGCGTTTGTCAACTTTATCGGGCAGCGGCAGTGGACCTTTCGCGATACGAAGCGGTCGTCGTAGACGATTGGCGCTTGGCTCCGGCGGCGGATTATGCGGTGCTGGGCGACCCGGTGGCGCACTCGCTTTCGCCCCGCTTGCACACCTGGGCGTATACGGCGCTAGGCTTGGATCGCTCGTACGTGGCCATTCGGGTTCCCGCTGGTGAAGTGGGCGCAGCTTTGGACCACTTGCAACGGCTGGGCTACCGGGGAGTGAATGTGACCGTGCCGCACAAGGCTGAAGCCTTTGCGTGGTGCCAAAGCCACGACGAGTGGGCGACTCGCGTGGGCGTGGTGAACACCATTGATTTGCGCACCCGGCACGGGGCAAACACGGATGCGCCGGGGTTATTAGCGAGCCTGACGGGCGTGACGGTGGGCCGGGCGCTGGTGCTGGGGGCGGGGGGCTCTGCCGTGGCCGTGGTGCGAGCGCTGGAAAGTGTCGGCTGGGACGTAAAGGTGTGGGCGCGTCGGCCGGAGGCGGCGGCGGCCCTGGGCGTGGGGGTTGCGGACACCCTTAGGACTGAAGGGTTTGACCTGGTGGTGAACGCCACCAGTGCGGGGCTGGCCGGGGAGACTCTGCCCGTGGAGTGGGTCGGGAAGGGGTTGGCCTATGATCTGGTCTACGGCGCGGCGGCGCAGCCGTTCTTGCAAGCCGCCCATCAAGCCGGGTGGGCGACCCAAGATGGCCTCTCCATGCTGATCCAGCAAGCGGCGCTGGCGCTGGCCCAGTGGGAAGTTTGTGAGCCGCCCATGGCGGCGATGGAGTGCGCAGTGCGGTCGGTGCCTTACACGGGCGAACACCAAGCGGTGATCCAGGGGCATTTGCAGCGTGGCCAACTGGTGGTGGTACCCACGGAAACCGTCTTTGGACTGGCGGCAAATGCCCTGGACCCCGAAGCGGTGGCGCGGATTTTTACGGCGAAGGGGCGCCCGGCCGATAACCCGCTCATCGTGCACGTGCGGGACGTGGCGCAGGCGCAATCCCTGGCTGCCGAGTGGCCCGACCTCGCGCAGAAGCTGGCGGACGCCTTCTGGCCCGGACCGCTGACGATGGTGTTGCCCAAGCAGGCGCTCGTGCCCGCCATCACGACGGCGGGGCTGGATTCGGTGGCCGTGCGGTGCCCGCGCCACCCGGTTTTACAGGCCCTCTTGGCGGACCTGGAGTTTCCCCTCGCGGCTCCCAGCGCCAACCTGAGTGAGAGCCTCAGCCCCACGGCTTTAGATGACCTGGAGCCACGGCTCACGCAACGCGCGGCGGCGGTGCTGCAAGGCGAGCCCACCGAGTTCGGAATCGAAAGCACGGTCGTAAGAGTCACGCCGGACGGCGTGCGTTTGTTGCGGCCCGGGGCCATCAGCCGCACGGAGATTGAAGCCGTGGTCGGCCCGCTCCTGGCCAACGACGCGGCAGAAAAGGCCAGCCCCGGCCTGCGCAAACGCCACTACGCCCCCCGGACTCCCATCCACTTGGTGGATCAGCTCGACGCGTCCCATCCGGGCTTGGTCATGGGAAGCGTAGCGGGACCGCATCAAGTGGCCATGCCCACCGAGCCGCAGGCCTACGCCCAAAGGCTATACCGCGAGCTAGCACGCCTCGACCGCGCAGGCTTGGCAGCGATCTTCATCCAGCGTCCCCCAAGCACGCCCGAGTGGGAAGCCATCCACGATCGCCTCAACCGAATGGTCGGTTAAAGCAGTTCGCCGCCGGGGCCTCGCCGCCGGATGAGCTGGTAGTCACTATCGAACTCCAGCCACACCTGCGGCGGGTCGGTCATCCCCAACGCCCGGCGCGGGTTGAGCGAACAAGCTCGGATCGCTACTTCCGGCCCGAAATCCTGGGCAAGGTTCTGGAAGCAGTCCAGCAAGCTCACCGCGCTCCCCGCGAGCGTATTGGTGTGCACCAGGCGCACCGAACCTCGACTCACAATGCAGTCATAGCCCCACATTTGCAGGGTCGCACCATTCGGCATTCCGGTGGCGCGGGTGCTGTCGCTTACGGCCACCACTCGGTCCTCGGGTTTGCACTTCAGCAGCAATCCCGCCGCCTCGCGGGCCACGTGGAGCCGGTCGTAAATCAGCTCGGTGGTCATCCCATCATTGCTCAGGGCATAGCCGAGGGCACCGGCTTCCCGGTGGTGCAGGCCACGCATGGCATTAAAGGTGTGGGTGGCGTGCGTCATCCCAAATTCAAAGCCCTGCCGGGCTTCTTCGTAGGTGGCATCGGTGTGGCCCATGCTCACCATCACGCCCCGCTTTTGTAGCCGGAGAATGAGGTCCACCGCGCCCGGGAGTTCGGGGGCAAGGGTTACCACGTGCAGGCGCGGGTCATCGAGAATCTCATCCCATTCGCTCTCGCCGACCGGCGGCGCGGCAATGGACGATTTGGGCTGCGCGCCCGGGTAAGCCGGACTGATGAACGGGCCCTCGAGGTGGAAGCCCTTGATCATGGGATGTGAAGGCAAATTCGTCAGCGCTTGCTTCACATCATTCGCGGAAGCCGTCACGGTGGTGGGCAAGAGAGCTTCGTAGCCGCACTTGGCCAATCGGTTCAGCCAAAGTTCGTAATCGGCAGGCTGGGCGTCCATCACGTCCACCCCAAAGCCGCCATGGATATGCAGATCCACGAATCCAGGCACTAAGAGCGCCGTGGGAGGCTTGCTGATCCGCGTGAACTCCGGCGGTGAGACCTTAAAGTTCACCTCATAGGTAGCGAGTCCTTCGGGCCCGAGGGCATCATAAATTCCGGTCATTCGTTGCTCTCAGAGGCCGCGTTGGTAGCCATCCCTCCCCTTCTTGACAATACCGTCTAGCTCCATCATCGTCAACTCTGCCAGCACCAACGGCGCGTTCAATCCGGTTTGCCGCACGATCGCTTCGGTCAGCATGGGTCCACCATTCAGGCACGCGAGGATGGCCTGCTGGGTTTCACTGAGGCCCTCGCCTTCATCTGGTGGCAGGGGCTGAATCATGCCTCCGCCCAGGGCTTCCACCACCTGCATGGGGTGCTCCACCAGGGTCGCCCCGTCTCGAATCAGGCCGTGGCTCCCTCGAAAAGCCGGACTTGTGATGGGGCCGGGCACCACAAAGACATCGCGGCCCAGGTCGAGCGCCGCCGCCACGGTCTGCAAGGCACCCGATTGCGAGGGGGCTTCGACCAGCACCACCGCTTGCGCGAGCCCGGCAATGATCGGGTTGCGGGCGGGGAAGTTGGAAGGAAACGAAGACGTGCCAAAGGGGAAGGGGCTCACCCGCGCGCCACCGCCCGCTTCCATCTGCGCGAACATAGCCTTGTGCACGGCCGGGTAGGCCACATCTGGCCCCGTGCCCATCACCGCCACGGTTCGCCCGCCGGCGGCCAGCGCGCCTTTGTGGGCCTGGGCGTCGATCCCCAGGGCGCCGCCGCTGAGCACGGTGAATCCTTGCTCCGCCAGCCCTTTTCCGAAGAATTCGGCCACCGCCAGCCCGTAGCTGCTGGCTTTGCGTGTGCCGACGATCGCCACCATAGGTTCGCGCAAAACGTCGACCGCCCCGCGCCCGAAGAGGCAAAGCGGAGGTGATTCCATTTCGCGCAGGCTTTCGGGATACTCGGAAGCTTCCAGCACCCAACCGCCCTGTTGCAAGGCGCGGTCCGCAAGGCCAAGGTCGGCCTGATTCAGGCGCTTCAGGGCCTCCGCGGGGAGATTCGGCCACGCCCGTAGGGTGGCCAGAGGGTTCAGAGTGTAGTCTTGGCGCAGGGTGCCCACGATGGACTGCGCTAAATGACGAGAAACTCCCGCCACCCCTAAGGCTTGCCAAAAGGATGGCGGGAGCAAGTTTCCGTCCCTATCTAGAATGTGAAGCGAAGCCTAGCCGCCGCTACCGCGACCTCGGCCACCACCACCACTACCCGCACCCGGACCGGTGTTTCCGGTGCCCTGGTTGCTGGCCGGCGGCGAGAGGCTGACATCGGCCACCACCACGAAGGTCTTCTTGATTTCGTTGCCGAGCCAGTCGGAGGCGCTGACCACGATTTCTTGGCGACCGTTGGAGAGCGGCGGGTTCGGAGCCGAGTTGCCGATGACCACGAATAGACGTCCATCAGGCGTCAGTACGTGTTCATACTTGCGACCATTGATGGTCACGTTCACGCTCGCCGAGTTGAGGCCAGAGCCGAAGTCCGCGATGTTGAAGAGGAAGTTGAGCGGCGGGCGTGCCCAGATAACTTCGCCCGAACCCGGCCACTGCATTTCCACGAACGGGGCCGTGAGGTCAATGCCGAGGTTCTTGTCGAAGTTGAGGATGCTTCCGTCACGCGCCATCACGATGAGCGAATCGCCCATGCCAATGGCCGGACCCGAGGCGGCCACATAGTCCACCTTGGTTTCGTCATCGTCGGCGCCGCCAGCTTGGCCGCCACCATCATCACCAGCACCCGCACCGGCGTTACCGCCGCCGCCTCCACCGGCACCCCGGCCAGCGCCCGGGCCGGTCGGAGCGTTCGGATCCGCCGTCACCGGCGGCATCGGAATGCGATAAGTGAACACCACTTGCTCCGTGACCGGGTCAATCACGTTGACCGAGCCGTTGACGCCGTTGGTGATGAACATCTTGCCCACAAAGGAAGGCGACGTGGCGGGAGGAAGTTGCGTGCGCAGCTTCGGACCCGTTACCGGGCGACCGTTGTCTCGGTTGAGAATCTGGATGGTGCCATCAGCGGCGACCACGCCCACATAGTCTTCGTTCACGGCCGGGGAGTAGACGAGGTCTTCGCCCACATTGCTTTGCCAGGCCACGCGGCCGTTGCTCGCGCGAATCGCAACCGCGTAGTTGCCGGAGTTGACATAGACCGTGCCTTCAAACACTGAAGGCGGGGTGGTGCGCGAAAAGCGCTCGAGGCGCTGCTGCCACTCCACGCGGCGGCTGCCCGGATCAAAAGCTGTGAGTTGGCCGGCTTCGGAGACATAGATGAGCGAGTCGCCATCCACCGAGAATTGACCGCTGTGGCCACCCGGGAGATCAAAGGCTTCGCCATCCACGGCACCCGTGCTGCCATTCAGCACCACCATGCGGCCCCCTTCAATCGGGACCACGACAAGGTTGCCGACCACCTTGGGCGTGCCCTGAATGCCGAACTGGCTTTGATAAACCCACATTTCGGCACCCGTCACGCGGTCCACGGCGTAGACGTTGCGGTTATCGGCGGCGGCCACCATCATGTTGCCGCTCATGTGCGCGCCAGTTCGGAAGTTGGCCTGGATCGGTGCCCCGGCCGGGTAGCGCCACATTTGCCCGCCCGTTTCCCGGCTGATGGCATACATGCGATTGCCGACCGCCGCGTAGATCACGTCGGCGTCCATCATGGGCGATCCGCTCGGGACCACGGAGGTCGAGCCTGACCAGCGCCAAGCGAGAGGAGCCGGGCCGTCGAAGTCCGCGTGCGCCGCACCGACCGCCATGAGGCCAAGAAGAAGGGTTGTCCACCGCATAAGTCGTCTCGTCCGCAAAGCAGACTTACCCGTGAGAATACCGAGGTGAGTCCTGCCTTGTCTACCGAGGGTACTGACGTGTGACGGGCCTACCCGATTCATGGGCCTGCAGGGCGTGGGGTATATTGACGGCTCGCGGGCCTATAGCTCAGTTGGTTAGAGCGCACCCCTGATAAGGGTGAGGTCACTGGTTCGAATCCAGTTAGGCCCACCACCTTCCCCTTTCCTACCTCGGCGCAGGCCGCGCTGTGTCTGATTTCAGTCGTTGAACAACCGAATCTCGTGGATGCGCGGCATCGTGCTGGGGTGCTGGAGAGAACGCAGATCCTGCACCCGCACATACCGAACCGGGCGCGGGCTGAACCGGTGAACGTATCCCTCAGCCGTGGCGCCGGTCGAATTCGCAGAAGCGTCCGCCACTTCTTCCCAAGTCAAGCCATCGGTGCTCACTTGCACGCGGTACTGCAGCGCACTCCCGGCGGCGTAGAAGGCGACGATCTCCACGCGCCGGGCTTCCACCGCCCGCCCCAAATCGACCTTTAGGTCGGCGGGCAAGGGGTAGCACATCCAAAAGGAGCCGATGTCATCCGCCACCCCGTCCGTCACCAGGTCGGCAGCGAACTGGGGGTCAGTGTGGGCGGAACTCCACGCCTTGGCTCCCCGGGCCAGGTTCGGCACTTCCGTCACTTTGTTCAAGCGTAGAAGTGCGGCTTCCCCCACCGGCTCGCCGCCTCGGAACGCCTGGATGGTGACAATGCCGCTGAATTCCAACCGGGCTTCCCGGCCTCCATCAAAAATCGTGGGCACCCTTTCGTCAGTGCTCATTCGGATTTCCAGCCCGGGGGCGGGTGTGGCCCTCACGTGCACGAAGTCAGTGAATTGCTCCGGATTCTGCGATCGCACCCCTTCTAGATGAACTTCAAAGGGATGGCTCACTCGATCCACCGACGTTAGCCAATGTCGTGCCCGGCGCCGGAAGCCCAAGTAGCCACTTTCGCCCTCGCGGTTCCATAAGCGGCACCCAAAGGCGAGAATGCGCTCCGGCATCACGGCCAAGGTGTTCCATTCGTGGCCCTCCCACCAAGGCATGAGCGAACCGTACAGCCCCGGCCCGATCTTCGCCGCACTCTGCTCAAGGTCGTTCCACGCCACGATGCCGAATACGTCCGGATCGTGGTTGTAGAGCCGCGCCAGCGGCACCAGAGTGTAGGCATCCCAAGGGTAGTGGTTGACCACGTAGTAGGGGTCCCAACCGGCATTGATGACCTTGAAGCCGTCCTCCACGAGATGGGTGGCGGGGTAGTAGTGATTTTCCCAAGCGATGACGACCGTCTCCGATGGGATGCGCTGCTTGGCAAAGTCGGATCGCGGGAATCCCTCCCATACCAGCGGGGTTTTGCCCAGCTTCACCACCTCTTGGGCCATGTCCCCCACAAAGTCAATGAAGACCCGGTTGGCGTCGGCACCCGGGCCAAGCCGGTCCATCGCCGCGCGGAATTGGGGGTCCTTGTCCGCGTCGGGATACCACGCTTCGTCGCCCCCGAAGTGAATGTAGGGCGAATCCTTGAAGATGGCGGCGGTTTCAGCGAGGATGTCCCGGCACGTCTTCCGCACGGCTTCGGAGCCAAAGTTGATGCAGTTCTCGGACGCTGACCCCGCCAGCCGGAACTTGGCTGGATCGTACTGGCAGAGGATGGCGGCGTGGCCGGGGAATTCGACTTCGGGGATGAGGGTCACCCCGCGCGCGGTGGCGAACGCTTGGAGTTCCTCCAATTCAGCCCGGGTATAGGCGGGCCGCTGGTGCGAATTGAGTTTGTCAATCCCGGGCACGACGGTGCTGGGCAGCATCCAGTTCTGGTCGTCGGTGAGGTGAAGTTGAATGAATCGGACCTTGCCCAGCGCGGCCCAACGCACCAACCGTTTGAGCGTGGAGATGCTGTGGTAGCGGCGGGCGACGTCAATCATCACGCACCGGAAGGGTGTGTCGGGGGCGTCAGTTACCACGGCCGATTTGGTGCCCGAGGCCAACAGCTGGCCAAGGGTCTGCAGTCCCCAGGCCGCCCCGGTGGGGGTGCTTGCTCGTACCTCAATGGCTCCGCCGAACTCGATGCGATAGCCTTCTTCGGGCAATGACGGGTCTCTCTTCAAGGTGAGCTGCGGCGCGCCTGCCGCGCTGGCCACCGACCAATCCTGCCGAAACGCCTTGGTTTGCACCGGGAAATCCGTGGATTTCACGTTCAGGCGCACGTTCACGGGCGCAAACTGCCGGGTGCGCGTTATCGCCTGCGGCGTGGGCAGCAGTTCCTGGGCGCTCGCCACCGCGCACAACCCCACCAAAAGAAAACCAAGCCACCGGAACATGAGATGTGGGCGTGACCTTACCGCACCTCCGCGCCCGTAACTGGTAAACCCGAACGCATGAAACGGCACCTGGCGCAAGCCTTCGCAGACGCGGAAGCGCTTTTGCAGGCGTGGCGGGCCGACCCGGCTACTCTGGAGGAACTCACGGCCATCGCCGAGGCCTTTGCCGAGTGTCTACAGGCCGGCCACAAAATCCTCGTGGCCGGGAACGGAGGGAGCCTCGCCGACGCCGTGCACTTTGCCGAGGAATGGACCGGCCGCTTCCGCGAGAACCGCCGCCCTTACCCTGTGATGGCCCTCGCCGAGCCCGCCCATCTCACCTGTGTGGGCAACGATTTTGGGTTCGAAGATGTGTTTGCCCGTCCGGTGCAGGCGTTTGGCCGGCCAGGGGATGTCCTCTTGCTTCTCAGTACAAGCGGGCAATCGCCCAATTTGGTCAAGGCCGCCGTGGCGGGGCGAAACCAAGGCATGCGCGTGGTGGCCCTTTTGGGCCGGGGCGGCGGTGCTCTCCGGACTCTCTGCGATTTGGCGCATATCGTGCCCGGAAATACGGCAGACCGGATCCAGGAGCTTCACATGCTGGCGCTGCACGCCCTTATCGAAGCCGTGGAAACCAGGCTTGAGCCATGACCATTTCGTACCTCTTCCGTAGCGCGGCCCTGCGCCGATTTAGCATCGAGCGGGTGTTCGAAACCGTGATGGACCACCTCCCGCCGGGATACGAAGCCCAACGGTGGGAAGCCCCCAGCCCCCGCGTGCGGCCCGACGGCATGCGCGCCAACATGCAAGCCGCCGCCCAGATTCAGGCGGATATCGCCCATGTGACGGGCGACATTCACTATGTGGTGCCGGCGCTCCGGGTGCCTTCGGTGCTCACCATCCACGATTGCACGAATATCAAGAAGCTCAGCGGGCTCAAGCGCACGATCTTCCGGTACTTCTGGTTTGTGCGGCCGGTGCGGGCGGCAGGGGCCGTGACCGCGATCTCCAGCGCCAGCCGAGATGACATTGTTCAATACGCGGGATGCGCCCCAGACCGGGTGCAGGTCATCCTCAACCCCCTCACCCCGGGCTTGCCCCGCGAGCCCAAAGCGTGGCCGCAAGACAAGGCGCGCATCCTCATCCAGGGAAGTTTTTGGAACAAGAACCGAGCACGTCAGATCGAGGCTCTGGCCGGGCTCCCGGTGGTGGTGAACCTCGTGGGTGACCGATCGGAGGATGTCGAAGCCGCCGCCCAACGGGCCGGGGTCGAGATGATTTGGGAGAAGGGGCTTAGCGATGCCGAAATGCGCGACCGCTACGTCCAGGCCGATGCCGTGATGTTTGCCTCGCTGTTTGAGGGCTTTGGGATGCCGATCATTGAGGCTCAACAAGTGGGCCGCCCGGTGATCACCAGCAACCGAGCGCCCATGCCCGAAGTGGGCGCCGATGCCGCCCTCTACGCCGACCCCGAGGACACCGCTAGCCTGCGTGGGTGCGTGCAGCAGCTCCTGGATGATGCCGCCCTGCGAGACCGGCTGATTGAACGAGGCTTTGCCAACGTCGAGCGGTTCCAGCCGGAGCGGGTAAGCCGCCAATACGCCGACGTTTACGATCGACTGCGCGGGGGGGCGAAGTGAAGACCGTCTTCACCA
Organism: Chthonomonas sp. UBA2785; assembly: GCA_002352215.1. GTDB lineage: Bacteria > Armatimonadota > Fimbriimonadia > Fimbriimonadales > Fimbriimonadaceae > JAHBTC01. The sequence goes on from DEIB01000032.1 coordinate 27,612, forward strand.
ACGGGTGTTTCGACATTCTTCATGTCGGCCACGTGCGGTACCTCACCGAAGCCCGCGCGCTGGGCGATCGCCTCATCGTGGGCCTCAACAGCGATGCCAGCGTGCGCGCACTCAAAGGTCCAAATCGCCCCATCAACTCCCAAGAAGCGCGGCGGGAGATGCTCCTGGCCCTGCGCTGCGTGGATGAGGTGGTGATTTTCGAGGAACCCGACCCCTGCGCCCTCATTGAGCGGCTCCGGCCGGAGGTGCATGTCAAGGGAGGGGATTACCGACCCGAGGACCTGCCCGAAGCCGCCATTGTGCAGGCTTACGGGGGCCAAGTGGTCATCCTTTCGTACCATGCGGGCTACTCCACCACGGGGCTTGTCACGGCATTGCAGGACGACGGCTCGGTATAACGAAGACCATCTCGTGGCTCAAGTCGCGCACACCACCCTCACGGTCCTCGACCGGATGACGGAACTCAAGGTCCTTGTTGTGGGCGACCTGATGCTGGATGTGTACCTTTGGGGTCACGCCTCCCGCATTTCCCCCGAGGCCCCCGTAATGGTGGTCGAAGTCGAGCGCGAGACCTCCGTGCCGGGCGGGGCCGCGAATGTGGTGCACAATCTCGCGGCTTTGGGGGCGCGGGTGCGCGTGCTGGGCGTCATCGGCGACGATGCCCCCGGCGAGCAACTGCGGAACGCCCTGCGCGAACAAGGTGCCGACACCGAGGGATTGGTCGTGGATGCCGGCCGCCCCACCACGGTCAAGTCGCGAGTGATGAGCCACCACCGTCAGGTGATGCGCATTGATCGCGAGAACAAGCAACCCATTAGCCCGGCGGCAGAAGCGGAGATCTGCCAGCAAATCGAAGCTTTTGGTCCTCAGCACGATGTGATCCTGATTTCGGATTACGCCAAGGGGTTGGTGACCCCACGCATTGCCCGGACGGCCACGGCCCAGCGTGAGCAAGGCTGTTTTGTGGCCGTGAATGCCAAGCCCGGGCAAGTGCATGCCTTTGCGGGCGCGGACCTGGTCACCCTCAACCAGATTGAAGCGGAGCAAGTGGCGGGCACGGCTCGCCTCGCTATGGAGCCTGATATTCGCAAGCATGGCGCCGAACTGCGCTCGATGTTGGATGTCCGAACGTTGGTCATCACCCAAGGCGGACGGGGAATGAGCGCGTTCTCGCACGATCAGGATCCCCTCGTTGTGCCGGCGGTGCCGGTCGAGGTCTACGACGTAGCGGGGGCGGGCGACACCACCATCTCCACCCTCACGATGGCTTTGCGGGCCGGAGCTGACCTCAAAACGGCCAGCCAGTTGGCTATGCGCGCCGCCTCGATTGTGGTCGGCAAGCTGGGGGTGGCGACGGCCACGCTCGATGAATTACGCGACAACTATTTGCGCGTGCAACCGTGATAGAATGGGCCACCCCTGATAAGGGGGAGGCCAACTTCTATGTTGAAAGAGTTTCGCGAGTTTGCTCTCAAGGGCAATATGCTCGATCTCGCCATTGGTGTGATCTTAGGTGCCGTCACCGGTGCCGTGGTGTCCTCGCTTGTCGACGACCTGATCAGCCCCCTGCTGGGTTTGATCTTCTCGGGTGACTTCAGCAACCTGTTCCTCGTGCTCAAAGAAGGTACGAAACCCGGTCCGTACGCTTCGGTGGCCGAAGTGAAGGAAGCGGGTGCGATCGCCGTTCGCTACGGACTGTTTATGAACGCGGTGATCAAGTTCATCCTGACGGCGTTTGCCTTGTTCTTGCTTGTGAAGGCGATGAACAAGTTCAAGAAGGCCGAAGAACCGGCTGCCCCGGCCGAACCGCCGGCCGAGGAAAAGCTCCTCACCGAAATCCGCGACCTCCTGGCCAACAAGCAAGGCTAAGGCCGCACCGACCCACGACAAAACCCCGGGAGCAGAGGAGTCCCCGGGGTTTCTTTTTGTTGACTTCGAGGTGATTACCAGGGCAGGGTTTCGCCCTTGTGGGTGAAGGTGCCGCTGGGCGTGCTGGGGTCGGCCAGCGCGAGAGCCACCGAGGTGACGGCACCATCCGGAATCTCCATCGGGGCCATGTCACCGCCCATGTCGGTCTTTACCCAGCCCGGGTGAGCCGCAAAAACCTTGATGGCCGTGTCCTTGAGTTCCCACGCCAGGTGGACCGTCCACGAGTTCACCGCCGCCTTGCTCACGTCGTACGCCGTGACCTTGCTGTCGTAAATCGGGCTGGCCGGGTCGGCGTGGAGCGTCGTGCTGGCCAGGATGCTGGAGAGGTTGACGATGCGCCCGGCTTCACTCTTGCGGATGAGGGGAAGAAGCGTGTTCGTCAGCTCAATCAGACCGAAAACGTTAACCTCAAAGGTGCTGCGCCACATTTCCGGGGTGATTTGCGACGGGAGAACGCCCCGGCTCTCTTCCATCACGGCGGCGTTGTTCACCAGGATGTCAAGTCGCCCGAACTTCGCCTCAATCGCACTGGCGGCAGACCGGAAGGTGGTGGCATCGTTCATGTCCACGTGAATGAACTCGGTGGTCAGTCCCTCGCCGGCAAGTTGCTGTACGGCCGCTTGTCCGCGCGCTTCGTCTCGCGCCCCGATGAGCACATGCACTCCCTGGCGGGCGAGTTGGCGGGCCGTCTCCAGCCCGATGCCTTTGTTGGCCCCCGTGATGAGGGCAACGCGTGTCGTTGTCATGATTCCTCCTGCGCTCGCCGGGCGCATGCGGTTCCCTTGGCGGGACCGATGGAGGTTACCAGCGGTAAAATTGACTTCAATTGAACCGTTTTGATGTCGTGGTGGTAGGGGCCGGTCATGCCGGAATCGAAGCAGCGCTGGCCTGTGCCCGGCGCGGCTTGGCCACCGCGTGCGTCACCCTCCGCCTCGATCGCATCGGGCACCTGCCTTGCAACTGCAGCATCGGCGGCCCGGCCAAGGGCCATATCGCCCGCGAAGTGGACGCCCTGGGCGGGCAGATGGCGGTAACGACGGACTACACGCTCACCCACACGCGCCGCGTGGGCACGGGCAAGGGGCCGGCGGTGCAGACCACTCGGGCGCAGGTGTGCAAGATCGAATACCCGCACATGATGCGTCGGGTGCTGGCCGAGCAGCCGGGGCTCACGCTGATCGAAGGCCAAGTCGAAACGGTGACCACCGACGACCACGGCGTGACGGGCGTGATCGTGGACGGGGAGCAAATTTCAACCCGTGCCGTGGTGCTGACCACCGGCACCTTCCTCAATGGACTCTGCCACGAGGGCGCGCAGAAGACCGTCGCCGCCCGCGAAGGGGACCGAGCTGTGCAGGGCCTCAGTGGATTCTTGGTGGCTAACGGCGTGCGGCTGCGGAGATTCAAGACCGGCACCACCCCGCGCATTGCGTTGAGCAGCATCCACTTGGACCGCACGGGCGTGATGCCCAGCGAGCCGGAGGCGGGGCCGCTTTCGTTCTTGCACGACGAGTTCTATCCTCAGCACGAGCTGCTGCCCACCTGGCAGACGGCCACCAACCCCGACACCCACCGCATCCTGAGCGAGAACCTGCACCAGAGCGCCATGTTCAGCGGCCAGATCGAGGGCGTGGGCCCGCGCTACTGCCCGAGCGTGGAGGACAAGGTGGTGCGCTTTGCCGACAAGGACTCCCACCCGATTTTCCTGGAAGTGGAAGAGTGGAACGGGGAAAGCACGTACGTGCAGGGATTCAGCACCAGCATGCCGGCGGATGTGCAGCTGGCGGCGCTGCGCACCATTCCAGGGCTGGAGGACGTGCAGATGCTGCGCCCGGGCTACGCGGTGGAGTACGACATGGCTGACCCGCTCCAGCTCTATCCCACGCTGATGAGCAAGGAGGTGCCGGGGCTGTTCCTGGCCGGGCAGCTGAACGGCACCAGCGGCTACGAGGAAGCGGCCGGGCAGGGTCTGGTGGTGGGCATCAATGCCGGTCAGTACGCCCGAGGCGAAGCGCCGGTGACCTTCGCGCGCGACAACAGCTTCATCGGCGTGATGGTGGATGACCTGGTGACCAAGGGCGTGGAAGACCCTTACCGCATGCTCACAGCCCGTGCCGAACATCGCCTTTTGCTGCGCCACGACAATGCCGACCTGCGCCTGACGCCACTGGCTATTGAACTCGGTTTGGCTTCGCCAGAGCGGCAAGAACGCTTTGCCCGTAAGGGTGAAATGCTGGCCCACACCCGCCAGAACCTGGCGGAAACCTACGTCTTTGAGCGCGAGAACGCGACCCTGGAACGCCTGGAAATGAGTGCAATCCGAGGGCGTGCCTCGCTGCTGGACCTCCTCAAGCGGCCCAACATGAGCTTTGGGATGCTTTTCACCCTGCTGGATGCCATCGGGATGGAACGCCCGGACGTGCCGGATGGCCCCATTGGCACGGTGCCCGGCCAGGTGCGCCAGCAACTAGAGATTGAGGCCGTTTACAGCGGTTATCTACGCCGCCAGACGGACGAAGCCGAACAAGCCCGCCGCCTGGACCACCTTGCCATCCCGATTGATTTCGACTTCAGCACCGTGAAGGGCCTGAGCTACGAGAGCACGGAGAAGTTCTCCCGGGTGCGCCCGCTCAGCATCGGTCAGGCCGCCCGCATCCCGGGGGTGCGCCCCACCGACGTTGCGCTGCTGATTGGCTACGTCCAGGGCAAGTTGGGGGCGAGTGCCGCCCCCACGAACCGCGCTTAGTAGATGCCCGCGCCGGCCAGTACGGCCTTGGTGTCGAAGTAGGCAAAACGCTTCGGCGTGCTGTCCATCATCAGCACCACCCCGTTCGGGAACTTGGGGCCGAGCGGTCGCCAGATCGCCTCAATGCCGTCGGTGCTGTCGGCGGTCATCGGCACCGCCCCTCGGAACTCCGGCGTAATCCAACTCGCAATCGTGCCGACCTTGTAGACGAACAAGCGGGAGGTGGTGGGAGTCTGGTCCGTGCTGAGCAAGAAGCGGCCCCGGGGCGTGTTCACCACGGCCAGACCTTCGCGGTCGCCCTGGTAGCCCGTGCGGGCGAAGAACGCCAGCAACTTGGGTTCGCGGTCCGGGCTGGCGGGGTAGGCGCGGATGCCCGCCCCTTCCTCGGCGGCGTAGAGCACCCCGGCTTCGTCGTCAACTACCAGCGATTCGATTTCGGTGCCACTGAACTCACCGAGGGCGCGCACGAACTCGGCGTCAATCAGGTCGCCGCGCCGCACCAATCGGTACATGTGAAGGTGCTCGGTGCGCGGGCCGGTCTTGCGACCGACGAAGGCGTAAACCTGGCCGTTGTCCGGGCGGCGGTAGAGGGCGATGCCCATCGGCTCGCCGGCGCCACCGGTTTCGCCTTCAAAGACAGGGGTAATGCCCGAGACATCCAGGAGCTTGCCGTCCATGGAGATCCGGAAGATGCGCAGCCGTCCCGCGTGACGCTCGGTGGTCACCACCAAATCCATGGTGCCGCCGGTGACGCGGAAGCCTTGCTGCACATCCACGTTGTTCGGCCCCTTCAGGCCGCTAAATCGGCTGATCTCCTTGCCGTTCATGTCCCAGACGTGCAGGGCGCCGTTGGTGTCGTCCTTGTCCGTACCGACCACAAACGACTTCGCGCCGTCGGTGGGGTGGATCCACAGTGCGGGATCATCGGCATCCACACGGACGGGCGAAGAGGTGAGGACCGGCGTGAGAGCGGCCATGAGGGCAAGCGTCATCGGCATACCCTCAGTTCTACGCCAAGGCGTTAGAGCCGGTAGAACCTTCGGCGGTGGCTGCCGCCGCGCTTCAGCCACGCGGCTTCGAACTGAATTTCACCGTCGTTTTCCACGGCGCGTTCGGCGCGGTTTTCCAGCACCGGTTTCAGGCCCGCGATGGCTTCTTCGTGGGTGGCGTCGGCCCACTTGGGGTCGTTCACCAGGCCCTCCAGTTCGGCATCCGGCTCGGTGAGGCCCGTGAGCACGGCCCCGCGGCGGTCCGGCAGATAGTCGCCGTCGTAATCCATCACGTAGTACATGTCGTCGGCGGGGGTCTCGCGGACTTCGGCGTACAGGCACTTGGCCACCAGCGGCGCGCCTCGGTAGTCGTTGAAGGCGTTCTTCATCGGCATGCTCATGGTCTGCACTACGCGCTGAATGCTGACGTCCCGCTTGCTGCGCTGGTAACCCTCGCGGTGGGCAAATTCGATGGCGGCTACGCGCATCTGTTCCACGTCGGCGGATTGACCGATGGCGGCAAAGATGAGCTCGTCGTAGACTTCGTAAATCTTCGGCTGCACCCGCGAGAAGGTGGCCATGACAATGCCTTCGGCGCAACTGACGGCAAGGACGGGAATGGCTTCGCTCAGGCGACCCGCGACGTACTGCGCACGCTGGCCCATCGCTTCCTGCCAGTCAAACGGCGTCATCATATGCCTTCACTCTACGCTATGCGCGCGAGTTCGTGCCGAGGTGCGGGCGAAAAAGCCGGTTAGTTGGTGACGGATGTCCAGCGGGGGGCTGAATTCTCAGAAGTGCGACCCCGAAGGATATCCACGAGGTTGACGGCGCGCACATTGACCTCGATGGCCGAAGCGTCCCAGTTCAAAAAGTATCCCAAACCGCCCCGGGCGAGGTTGCTGGGCATAGCCACGCGGTAGCTGCCGCGCGGGTCAAGCGGCGATCCGCCCACGGAAACCGATCGAATGCGGGCTTCGCTCGGAGCCGAAGGGTTGAAAGTGATCGTGAGCCCCGCCACGTCCAGGAAGGCCGGGTTGGCGGAAGGAGAAAGAGCGACCGAGCGCTCCAAAGCGGACTTGAGTTCAGCCCCGCTGAGCTTGACCACGGCCAAAGTATCCGTGGGGTAGTTCAGCACTTCGGTGAGAGAGCCCGAACTGCGCTTGAGAAGTCCAGCGGCCACAAAGGCCGCATCCGCACCGGAAGCTGACATTAGGGCATCCGCAATGGACTGCCCGGCAGCGGTAGGGCCAGCGCCAACCTCCGTATTGGCTTGGGCCGAGGCGAACGCCATGAGCATCATGCTCAAAGAGGCGACGCAAAAGCTTTTCATTCCGGTTTCTCTCAGTGTGTGACGAATGAAACGACCCACAGTTGCATGAATTGTGGGTCGTTTGCAGGTCGATGCTTAGATCGGGACGATCGCCGCGGGGCGATTAGTTGTCCCAGTCCACATCAAGGCCCATCGAGCGGGCCGAGCCGGCCACGATGCGCATGGCCATTTCTTCATCGTTGGTGTTGTAGTCCACCATCTTCAGCTTCGCGACAGCGCGCAGCTGGTCGCGGTTGATGGTTCCGGCGCGTTCGCGGCCCGGCTTCTGGCTACCTCGATCCAAACCAATCTCGCGCTTGATAAGGTCGGTAGTCAGGGGCTGCTTGACGATGAAGGAGTAGGACTTGTCTTCGTAAACCGTGATGGTCACGGGGAGAACGAAGCCCATCTTCTCTTGGGTCTGCTCGTTGTAACGCTTAAGGAATTCCATCATGTTGATCCCGGCTTGACCGAGAGCAGGACCAACTGGCGGCGAGGGCGTGCCCTTACCGGCGGGGATATTCAGCTTGATGATGTTCGTGATTTTCTTTGCCATTGGAGTTGAGTCTCCTTTTCGGGCGGCACCAAGGTGCACCCAGATTGGCCTGCCGGTGGGTCAGAGGGAAGCGTTACCGAACCGCGGCAAGTGAATGATATCCGAAGTCAGGCCCTAAGGTTCGGGTCCTGTTTCTCGGGGAGCCTTGGGTTAGGCCGGGGCCTCGTGCCAAACTAACGCTCAGGTACTCCGTATGGCGCAAGAATCACTTCGCATTCCCATGATCGGTGAAGGGCTGCAAGAGGCCCGTGTGGTCGCGTTTTTGAAGCAGCCCGGCGACTTTGTGAAGCGCGACGAGCCGATCTACCAAATGGAGACGGACAAGGCCGTGATGGACGTCGAGTCTCCGTTTGAAGGCACCCTGGTGGCCTGGACGGCGAAGGTGGACGACGTATTGCCCATCGGCGAGCAGGTGGGATTGCTGGATGTGGCCGGAGCTGGCGCCAGTGCCGCCCCCGTTGCCACGACCCCTGAAGCCCCGGCGGCGCCTGCAACCTCCTCGGCGGCCAACGAGATTCACCTGCGGATCCCGATGATTGGTGAAGGCCTGCAAGAGGCGCGTCTGGTGAAGAAGCTGAAGCAGCCCGGCGACACCATCCGCCGCGATGAAGCCATTTACCAGATGGAAACCGACAAGGCGGTGATGGACGTGGAGTCCCCGCACGCGGGCACCCTGGTGCGCTGGCTGGCCGAAGAAGATCAGGTTTTGCCCATCGGCGCCGAAGTGCTGGTGATGACTACCGACGAGGTGGTGAGCGATGCGCCGGTGGGCCATGCCCCGGCGCCGGCCGCGACTGCCGCCGCCCCGAGTGCCGCCCCCGCCGCCGCGACCG
>DEIB01000006.1 GCA_002352215.1 Chthonomonas sp. UBA2785
ATGGAAACGTACACCCCGCTCCAGATCATCAACGACATCTTGCTGGACGGGATGAAGACAGTGGGCGAGCTCTTCGGGGCCGGCAAGATGCAGCTCCCGTTTGTTCTGCAGAGCGCCGAAGTGATGAAGACGGCGGTGGCCTACCTGGAACCGCACATGGAGAAAGTGGAGGGGAGCGAAAAGGGCTCGATTCTGCTGGCCACGGTGGCGGGCGACGTCCACGACATCGGCAAGAACCTGGTGGACATCATTCTCAGCAACAACGGCTACCGGGTGGAGAACATCGGCATCAAGCAGCCGATTCACACCATCCTGGAAGAAGCCCAGCGCCGCAACTGCGATGTGATTGGCCTGAGCGGTCTGCTGGTCAAGTCCACCTTGGTGATGCGCGACAACCTACTGGAGATGAACGCGCGGGGCCTGGCGCACATTCCGGTCATCTTGGGCGGCGCCGCTCTCACGCGGGCGTATGTGGAAGAAGACCTCCGCGCCCAGTACCACGGCAACGTCTTCTACGCGCAGGATGCCTTTGAAGGCCTGCACCTGATGGGCGAGATCAAAGAGGGCAACACCGAGGATGCGGCTCCGCGCGTGTCCCAACGGGTGGTTTCGCACCGCTTACCGGACCGCGATCCTGAGCTTTATGTCTTCACCGGCGTGCGGAGCGAGATTGAACCCGTAGCCCCGCCAACACTCCCGTTCTACGGAGTGCAGAAGCGCACCAAGTTCGACATTTTCGAGCTCTACAAGTACATCAACCCCATTGCGCTTTGGCGGGGGCAGTGGCAGTTCAAGCGCCGCGCCGACCAAACCAATGCCGAGTTCAATGCGTGGCTGGAGGAGAACGTCCGGCCGATCTACGAGCGCAAGCAGCGCGAACTCGCCAATGTGATGAAGCCGGCGGTGAAGTGGGGTTACTTCTGGGCGCAGAGCGAAGGCAACGACCTCATCATCTACCACGAGGACCAACGCACCGAGCGGGCGAGATTTCAGTTTCCGCGCCAGCGCGATGGCAAGCGGCAATGCCTGGCGGACTTCTTCCAGCCCGTCTCCAGCGGCATCATGGATGTCGCGGCATTCCACATCGTCACCGTAGGCGGCGACGTGAGCGAGTACGAGCGCGCCCTCTTTGCCAATGGTGATTACGCCGAGTACCTCTACACCCACGGCATGGGGGTGGAAACCGCCGAAGCCCTGGCCGAATACTGGCACCAGATGATCCGCCGTGAAATGGGGATTGACGACGCCGAGCCCGAGGACATGCGGTTGCTCTTTAGCGCCAAGTACCACGGGTCGCGGTACTCCTTTGGCTATCCGGCATGCCCGAACCTGGAAGACCAGCGCATCCTGATGGAACTCCTGGAGCCCCAAGACATTGGCATCACGCTGAGCGAAGAGGACATGCTGGTGCCCGAGCAGAGCACCAGCGCGATCATCGTTCACCACCCCGAGGCGAAGTACTTCAACATCCGCTAAGGGGTGTTGAGCGCCGAGGGCTTGAACTGCCAGTTCCGTACCAGCGGGGCTTGGTCGCGGGAGTGTTCGCCACTCTCCGCGTTGCCCGGTCCGAGCACCGTTTGCGCCTGGATACCCTGCGTCCCAAATCGGATGATCTGGATGTAGGTGCCCCGGTTGATGTAGGGGATGGGTTCCTCGCCCGGGTAGCGGATGGCGCCCTGCGCGGCCGGGGACAGCGTGTCGGCTTTGGCTTGCACGGCCAGGATCGCCTCCCTCACCACCCGTTCGCGGCGGCGAGATGGCACCAATTCGAGGCTGCCCGCCCCCTGCAGCTGCCGCAGAATCGTGGTCGGCTGCACCGCTTGCTGGAAGAAGCTGGGGTTCAGAAGCGTGCCCACGGCTGGGGAATAGAGGCGACGGCGCAACTCGTTCACCACTTCCAGATAGAAGGCACTGTTCACATCCCCATTGCGCTGAGAGCCGTCGTACGCCGTGATCCGCTGCCGGGCCACGGCAAACTCGGGTGCATCGCCCATCGCCCGCAAGAACAACTCACGGTACGAGCCAGAGGTGGCCGAATCCGCTTCGCTGATCGCCTTCGCCGCCCCGACCAGGTGCGACACGGTCACCGGCTGCGTGCCCAGGGCGTGTATGAGGCTGTCATTGCGGAAGGCGCGACCCCACACCGGCGTATCCATGTTCGGCCAGCCGACGGCGGGTTTGTTGTTCCAGTTCACGATAAGGCCCGATTTCGGGTTGAACGAGTGCGGCATCTCCTCGGGGCTCAAGAAGCCCTTCCACTCGGTTTTGGGGTCCAGCGGGAGGGGAAGCCGGGCATCGTAGCCGGGGGCGCGAACCGGGAAGCGCCCGGCGTACCGCCACCCGATATTGCGGGCATCGGCAGCAAAGACATTGAACGACAAGGGCAGGGTGCCCGCGGCCGCCAGTGCCGATTTGGCGTCGGTCGCGTGGGCGATATCCCAGAAGACTTCCAGCGCTTTGAGTTCATCGCCGTAGAACGCGCGGCGGACCGTCATCAGGTGAGTCCCCGACTTGGTGCGCATGATGACCGGGCCGAGGTGGGTGCGTTCGCGCACAAAGGGCACCGACTCTTGGCCCTTCACCTTGATCGTCTCGCGGATCTGCTCTAGTGGGCGGGTTTCGGTGCCGTACTTGTAGCCGCTTTCCCCGGCGGTGGCCCCGACGTACACGTCTTCCAGGTCGGCCACGCCGCTGGTCAGGCCCCAGGCATGCTTGGCGGTATGCCCAATCACCATCACGGGCGTGCCCGGAATGGTGATGCCCTGGATGGTGAGTTCCGGGGTGCGGATGCTGGCCTCGTAGACCGGCGACGGCGTGGAGTGACCCATTTGGGGGGCACTCAGCAGGTGCACCGCGCCATCCGAGCGCTTGGCGCTGGCCACCACGGCGTACGAGCCCCAAGACTCCAGCACGCCTTCACGTCTGGCAATAAGACGGGACTCTTCCTCATGCACCGCCGAGATGGCGGGCACGAGTTCCAGTACCGGAATGGCGGGCAACTGCGCCAAGTGCGCCTCTGAATCCGCCCGGGTGAACTTGGGCAGCCGTGCCACGCCGCGCCCTTTCGACAAGTCATCCTCCGTATTCACGGTGGGCGTGGAGAGTGGGTCATCCTGCCAAATCAGCTCGTCCAGCGCGTCAAATCGTTGGTTTCGCACCGGCTGGAGCTTGAGGTACTCCATCAAGGCCAGCGACCGGAGTTCCCCCGCGCCCCCGGTACCAAACCGGCGAGCCATCGAAACCCCAATCGCCACCGAATCCTCCAGCGTCCACGGTTCGGGGTCAAAGCCCAAAGTCTCGTAGCCATCGGGCATGGTCTGGTCGCGGTTCACGCGGTCAATCACCTTGTTCACGCCGCGCACATAGCCCGCAAACATCTGCTGGAATTCGGGCGACAGCCGGGCGGCCATGGCGCGCATTTCGGCGTCGGTGTAGCCTTGTCGGCGGGCTTCTTGGTCAGCGGCCAAGGCGCTCGGGCCCTGGATCTCGGCCATGCGGCCCCGGGCCAAACGGCGGGCCATTTCCATCTGCCACAGGCGGTCTTCGGCGTGCTTTTCGCCTAAGATTTCGAGGGCCGTGGGCAAATCGGTGGCGGAAATGGCGGGAACTCCGTATGCATTGGTAGAGTTCATCGCAAGGGCCAGGCCCAGAGTCAACCACATGGGTTGAGTTTGGCCGATGAGCGCGGGAAAAACGGATGAAATTTGGTGCCCGGTTTTTGAAAGTGAGCCGATCCGTTCCGCGCATGCCTCTCCCTGAAGAGCGCAAGCAAAGAGAGCAGCGTTCCGTTACCGGCTACATCGCGTTTCTCAGTGTCCTCTTCCTGATTTTCGCATTCGCGCCGGATCGAGTGGCCAATACCATTCTCGCGTTCTCGGTGGTCGGCGGGGTGCTGACGCAGATTGTGTTGTCGGCCTTCTCCCGGTCGCTGAGGGTTGCCGGTTCGATTTCTTTGGCGCAAGGCGTCTTCATGGTGGCCCTTGCACTCAATAGAGCGCCCATCACGGCCGGCCTCCTCACTGAGGCCGTATCGATTGGGATCATCTTAGGCACCCTTTTCTTCGTTGCCGGCACCATGGCCGCCACATTCATGGGCTTAGCCGACATGCAACGGTGGGAAAGTCGGCGCAAGCGAATGAGCCGGCATCAGCGCATCGGGGTCTTGCTTGATCTGAAGGACCGTGTCTCCGTGGCGAGCCTGCGAGGGGAGCCCGCCAACCGGGAGTCGTGGACCGATCGAGTGAGTCGAAACCTCTTTGGTTGGGCGTTCAGCCTGGGGTTCGGTTTCGACATGCTGTTCGTCATTGCGGTGAGTTTGTTGGTACGGAGCAAAGTCGTTATCATGGCCCCGGATAACCAGTCCGTGGCGATCTTGTTCCTGTACTCCATTTCCTTCCTAGGTGTCTTCGGCGCAAACCTTCTGGTTGGCTACTGCGGTGGCCGATACTTGCGGATGCTGCTCGCGGCCTTGGTGCTCACGGCGTCGGGTTCGTCATTCTTGTTCTGGGCGGATCACCCCACCCACCTTCTGCTTCGCATGGGCATGGGGAATCAAGTGGGTTCGGTGCGCGACATGTTCTTGCAAGGGTTAGCCATCTCCCTGGTGATCAGCAATGTCGGCTGGCTGGCGGCTTACGTCCAACGGAAAACCGACCGGATTTGGAAGCTCCAGCGCGGCGATGCCTCCGTGCTGAACGAGGAGATCCAGCGACTTGAAAACTCGCTCCTCCGCGACCAATCCCGCAAGTGCGTGGTGGCCGTGGACGTGGTGGGCAGCACCCGCATGAAGGCCAACGCCGACATGCTGGTGAGCGAGTGGTGCTTCCGCGAATACCAACAGATCGTGACGCAGTGCGTGGAGGACGAAGGCGGGCAGGTGGTCAACACCGCCGGAGACGGGGTAGTGGCGAGCTTTGAAGACCCGGCCAGCGCCCTGGAAGCGGCCACGGCCGTGCGCGACCGCTTGCTGGTGTTCAACGCCCGTGGCAACCGCCTGAGCGAGCCGTTCCAGGTGCGGATCGGCATCGACTCCGCCGAAGTTCAAGGCAACCTGGCCGAAGTCCAATTCTCTCAGCTCATCGATACCGCCGCCCATATTGAGGCGGTGACCCCCGCCGGCGCGATCGGCGTGAGCCAGTCCTTTATGGCGCTTATGCCCGATGAGCGAGCCACCCAGCATGGCTATTCGGCCGACGGGAATCCCATCTTCCTCATGCGAGAAAGCGGCTCGGCCCTATGGGCCGAACCGCTTCCGACATCCTCTTAACGCAGAGGCTTAGCGAAGGCTACGGTAGTTGTCTTCCAGGGCCTTGTTGCGAGTGGCGTACCGGTACACCACGTAGCCGATGCCCCCGACAATGGCAATGGGAATGATCATCGAAGCCGCCCAGCTCAAGAAGCCGATGACCTTGCCGATCACAAACAGCCCGATGAGGACACCGATGATGCCCAAAACCACTTTGATTCCATTTCCCGTTTTCACTTTGGATCCTCCGCTTAGTGCAGGGGACGACCCGCCCGCCCCGGGGGTTGCACCCCTGGGACTTGTAGAATGGGGCCAGTCATGCCCGTGCGCTTGATTCAGGCTCCGTCCCGCTACCAAGACCCCGATGCGCCCCTGGCGATCAACGCGGAGGCCGTGGCCCGGTGGTTGGTCGCCTTCGTGCGGGAGGAGTACGTGGTGCGGCGGGGCATTCCCCGAGCGGTGCTTGGTCTCAGTGGCGGCGTGGACTCAGCGGTGTCGGCCTATTTGGCGGCGCGGGCACTCGGGCCAGAGAACGTCTTCGCGATCCGGATGCCGTACTCGTTGAGTTCGCCGGAATCCTTGGCCCACGCCCAACTGGTGGCGGATGACCTTGGCATTTCTTGCGAAACCATCGAGATCACGGCGATGGTGGACGGCTACCTGACCACGCAGCCGGATGCTGACGCGACCCGCATCGGCAACGTGTGCGCCCGTTGCCGCGCCAACATTCTTTTTGACCAGAGCGCCAAGCGCGGAGCCCTGCCCATCGGCACGGGCAACAAGACGGAGCGCCTGTTCGGTTACTACACCTGGCACGCGGACGATTCCCCGCCCATTAACCCGCTGGGCGACCTCTACAAAACGCAGGTGTGGCAACTGGCCGAGGCTCTGGGCGTGCCGAAGGAGATCATCCACAAGCCCCCCACCGCCGACCTGGTCAAGGGCCAAACCGACGAAGGCGATATCGGCATCAGCTACCGTGATGCGGACCGCATTTTGATTCACCTGATTCGCGGCGTGAAGCCGGCCACCTTGATACGTCAGGGGTACCCCGAGGCCCAAGTGCGGCTCGTTGAGGCGCGCGTGGCCCGCACCCACTGGAAGCGGCACCTGCCCACGGTGGCGATGATGAGCGACTCGGCGATTCGGGAGTACTATCTCCGCCCGGTGGACTACAAATGAGAGCCTATCGCTTCCTCGTTACGGGTCGGGTGCAGGGCGTGGGGTTCCGCGCTTATGTGCAAGCCGAAGCTCGGCGCATGGGCTACACCGGTTGGGTCCGAAATCGGCGGGATGGCAGCGTGGAAGCCGTGGTGGCGGGGCTGGATTCCTCGCGCGCGGACTTCTTTCGGCAACGGCTGCAGCACGGCCCCGGGATGCCCGAGCGCGTGCATTTTGAGTCCGCCGAAGCCCCTGAAGGCGACGACTTTCGGATCGAAAGCACCTACTAAGCCGGTCACAAAGTCATCGTGACTTTGCTCAGGCCGACCGGACGATCCGGATCGAGCCCACGGGCGCGGGCGGCCAGCAGGGCCAGCCACTGCCCGTAAATCACATCCCACATGGGCGCGCTCGTCCCCTTGTTGCTCTGCGGGGCTTGCAGAATGAGCGTGCCCGTCTCGGCCAGGTTCTCAGGCGTTTCGCCGTAAACAATGGCGGCGGTGCCGTGGGTCGCCAGCGCCTTCGGGCCGTGGGCGAAATCGGCGGTGCTGTAGGCCTTGCACGGCAGTAGGGCGCACTCCACCATTTTCAGCGCCGTCTCGTGGGCGGTGCAAAAGTTGTAGCCCCGGGCCAGCGAGAACGAAAGCGAACTGCGAAGAAGGGCACCAAGGTCTCGCTCGGCGGCGGCGCGGCAGCTTTCCACCCACTCGGCGGTGGGCGTCTGCGGGGCGTCTAGGTTGCCACCCGCCGCCCGCACAATCTCGTGCAGGGCAAGCAGGGAAGTGAGATAAGACTTGGTGGCGGCCACGGCGTGCTCGGTACCCGCATCCAGAAGGATCGTGTGCTCAGCCTCTTGGGTGAGCCGCGACCCGGCGGTGTTGGTGACGGCGAGCGTGAGATGGCCTTGGCGGCGCAGTTGCCCCAGCACCTCGCTCACGTCCGGCCCGGCCCCACTCTGGCTGATGCCGATGACCAGGCTCTTGGGGTAGCGTAGGTTCGCCCCGTACTTGGTCACCACGCTTGGCGCGGCCAAAACCACGGGGATGCCGAGGTGGATCTCGAACAAATAACGGGCGTAGAGAGCGGCGTTGTCGCTACTGCCTCTCGCCACGAGTACGACCAATTCAAAGGGAGCCCCCGTCACATAGGGTTGCGCCGCCGCGAAGTACTGCGGGGCCAACTGGGCGGGCAATTCGCTCTGCGAAAGGATCTCTCGCTCCATGTGCTGGCCGGTCATGCGTTCAAATGTACCGTCTGGCCTCGGCCAAACGGGTACCGTGAGACGGTTGGCGATCCTGAATCGTCGGTAACGTGAACACCATGTGGGCGGCCGTTTTTTTTAGCGCGTTGGTTCAGCAAGAACCTGCGACCAAGGAGTATCGAGACAACGACCTGGGCTTGATCTTCCAGTATCCGCAGGAGTGGCGACTCACCAAGACGCGACTGGGCGCCCAGTTTGAGTTTTTGACCGAAGAAGGAGCCACGGCGCGGGTCACAATCACGCGCACGCCGTTCCGCGAAGCCAAAGACCAATGGCAGAGCTACCAGCGCGATATCGAGGAAGCTGCTCGCCGCGAAGTGCTGGACCAAAGCGAAGAAGAACTGCTGGGCGTACCGCTGCTTCTCACCCGCACGCGCTACACCGGCCCGGACGGCATCTTCCGCCAGCTCAAGGGGTTGCTCTACAGCCGCACCCGCCAAAAGCTGAATTTCATTTTGGAAGCTCCGGAGTCGGCCTTCCCAGGCGCCGAAACGGCCTGGCGTGGCACGTGGAACAGCTTCCGCACCATCACGGGTGAGCTCCCGGTGGCCGAAGGAACGCCGGAAACCACCAACCCCACGAACCCCACCCAGGACGCCGAACGCGAGGTCTACACCCTGACCGACCCCAAGGGTGACCAAACCGCCGCCGCCAATACGCGGCGACCCGAGATCCGCGTGGAAGTTCCCGGCCCGAGTGGCACCGAAACGATTGCCCTGCCCGAAGGCTGGACGGCCGAGCCCCGCGACGCGGTCATTGTGCTCCGCCATCCGGCCGTGCAAGGCACGACGGTGCTCACGCTTTCCCTGGGCGACACGGCTTTCGCCCGTCGCGTGATGAACAACCTCAACCGGGACGCGCTCAAGCGGTTCGATGTGGTCTCGCTCCGCAAGGAAGAGACGATTGCCGAGAACCAGAACGGAGCCCAAGTGATGTCGGTGCTACGCGAAGGAACGACACCGGGCGGTTCATTGGTTCTGTTGAGTGCGGTGGGCGGTCAGAGTTTTGGGGTGTGGTCGCTGCAATACGAGACCACGGATTCGCTCAAGTACGGCGAGGACAAAGCTCAGATTGAAGCTCTGCTGGCTGTCTTGGCCCGCATTCGTTCGTGAAGTTAGCCCTTTCGACCTCAAGTCCAGTGGTCAGCGTCGCCCTGTGGGATGACGCTGGCCTTTTCCTGTTGGGGCGACAGCTCCGCGCGGAGCGGGCGGCGAGTGCCGCCACCGCCGAGTTGGTACAGCAAGCCTTGGCGGAAGCTGGTTCGAGCTTGGCCGAGGTGCGCGCATGGGCGGTGGATGTGGGGCCGGGCGGATTCACCAGCGTGCGCGTCGGCGTCACGATGGCCAAAACCTGGGCGTGGGCGACCGGGGCCGGTTTGGCTTCCGTCTCTTCTTTTGATTTGCTGCCGGGAGACGTGGGCTACGTGCCGGGGCGTCGGGGCACGGTGCTGGTGCGGCACAGTGGGGAAGTTGAAATCATGGCTTCGCCCCCGGCCGGTGCCCGGGGTTATGGCGCTTCATGTCTCGAAGACGTGTATCCATTGGCCGAGCGGATGGACTGGGCAACTCTCACATTGGGTTCACCGATGCCCGTCGTGCCGGACTATGTGAATCCACCGCGCATTTCCTTGCCCAAGGACCCGCGCGTCTTAGGAGGCCAAGCGTGACGCTCGAACGCATCGGAGCGCGCGCGCAAGTCTCGCTCCGCACCTTCACCACGCTCAAAGCGGGCGGCGCGGCGCAGTGGCTCACCGAGGCCCGCAACGTGGACGAACTCGCCTTGGCCGCAACCGTTGCCCACCAGGAAGGGCTGCGGTGCCACCCCCTGGGCGGGGGGAGCAACCTCTTGCCCAGCGACCAAGGCGTCCCCGGCCTGTGCGTGGTCAACCTGGCCCGACGCATGGAATTCACGCCCGCCGGAGAAGTGACGGTTGATACCGGCGTCGCCTACCAGGATCTGTTCCTCGCTGCCAGCCAGCGCGGTTGGGGTGGCTTGGAATATGCCGTCGGCATCCCCGGTACGGTGGGGGGCGCGCTCGTCAGCAACGCCGGGGCTTACCGCAGCAACATCAGCGAGATCGTCAAGGAAGTGGAAGTTGTCCACGACGGCGAGCGCCGATGGGAGCCGGCCTCGTTCCTTGAATTTAAGTACCGGGACTCGATCCTGCGGCGCCCGAACCCGCCGGCCATCACGGTGCTCCGCATTCGGTGCCAGTTACAGGCGAAACCTGCCCACGAGATCTACAACAACGCCCGTGATTATCAGCGGCAACGCATTAGCAAACAGCCGCCGATGGCGAGCGCGGGAAGCTTCTTCAAGAACGTGGAAGACAAGGCCCTGGCGGAAAGCCTTGACACCCTTCCTGCCGGGCTCAAAGCGGCCGGGGTTGTACCGGCGGGCTATCTCATCGAGCATGTCGGCCTCAAAGGCGCCCGCTATCAAGGCGCAATGCTGGGGGCGCGCCACGCCAATTTCTTGCTGAATGTGGGCAAGGCCAGCGCGAGTTCACTCCGCCGCTTGGCCGAGCACGCCCAGGCGCTGGTGCACGACCGTTTTGGCGTGTTGCTGGAACCCGAAGTGCTGTACTTCGGGGATTGGAGCCACTGGGAGCCGATGGGCCGGCTCAATCTCGACGCCGCGAACTAGTCGATCTCAAGCGAACTAAATCGCTTTTCGACTTCGCTGGCGTGGCGAGAAAGGAATTTGAACGCCCAGTCCACCCGCGCCCGCAGGGCGGCGGCCACATTGCTCTCTGGCGAACCTTCAGGGAACTTGCCCGGTCGGCTGCGCTTTTCCAGCTTTTCGTAAGCCTTGCGGATGGTGGGGAAGTCAGCGTCCGGTTCCACCCCCAAAATGGCCCGCGCCTGGCGGTCCAAATCCGCTTCGGTCAACGACGAACCGGAGGCGGCGGGTGCACTGGCGCTGGGCACCGCGGGCGGGGAAGCAGGCGGCTGGCCCCCGGGCGTGGCTGTGGCCTGGTTCAGTTCGTCCCGCGCCAGCTGCTTTTCGATCTCTTTGACACGCTCCCATTCGCGGCCGATGTACGACCGGAGCACATTCACAACTCGTTGCGCGTCTTTCATAGCTCTATTGTAGTGGGTTTAGAACCGGATCGTCATGCCGAACCCACCCTGAAGGGCCAATCCTCCCTCCAGGCGGGTGTAGACCCGATAAATGATGCCGCTTTCGGCCGGCGCATCAATCTCGATGGTGAAGATGGCGTTGCGCTGATCCCAACGGCGATGGAAACCCATAGTGATGCCCCAATTGGCCACCGGCGGCCCCGCACGAAGGGACACATCGGTGAGGGCGTAGCTACGCTGCCCGAAACTAGGGTTAAGGAACAACACGTGCTCGGCCGTGCCTTGCATGCCGCCGTACCGGAAGCTCACGTCCCCGCCCAGTAGCAAGTCATGGCCCGCACCGAGCTGGACTTCACTGGGGTCCCGTTCGATAAACGGCTGGGAGGTGGGCTGCATGCCCAAATCCGTCCCCGCCATGAGCGAGATGCCCACCTCTTCGCCGATACGAATCCCAGCCCCCGTGGCCCGGCCTCGCCCTTCATCAAAGGCGTAGACCGAAGCATTGACCCCAAAAGCGAGGCGCGTATCGTAACGGCCGCCCCACAGGCTTTCGTTGACCACGCGGCGCTGACCAAACGGCATACGCTGGCGGCCCAGACGCCACTCACCCCGCCGCTCAATGAAGGCTTCGTCAATGAGTTCGCGGTCTACCTCTCCTGGTAGGCGGGCCAGCCGCTGGGCAAATCGCACCCGAGTCCCGTTCGGCAGTACCCCGCGCAGGCCCACCAAGCTGCTTTGGTAGCGCTGATCGAACCACTCGAAACTCGTCCGCTCCGAGGTGGCAATTACGGTCGGGCGAA
Source organism: Chthonomonas sp. UBA2785 (assembly GCA_002352215.1). Taxonomy (GTDB): domain Bacteria; phylum Armatimonadota; class Fimbriimonadia; order Fimbriimonadales; family Fimbriimonadaceae; genus JAHBTC01. Next base: position 11,551 of record DEIB01000006.1, read on the forward strand.
TCTCCAGGAACGGGGCGATGTCAGCGTTTTGGGCAAGGGCGGAGGTGGCCAAAACTACCCCCACCAAACAAGCGGCCTTGCGTGCGATCATGCGCCCACCGTAGCCGCGATCTCACTCTGCGGGACCTGTCGTTGCTCACCGGTAGCGAGGTTCTTGATGGTGGCCTGCCCGGCCGCCAGTTCGTCAGTGCCCAAAATCACCGCCCACTGCGCTCGCATCCGGTCGGCTTGCTTCATCTGGCCCTTCAGATTTTTGCCTTCCACATCGTATTGAACGCTGAGGCCCGACGCGCGCAACGCCCGGCACAAGGTTCGCACCGTGGGCCAGGCATCCTCGGTGGCGGCCACGACAAAGACGTTCAGCCCCGGCATCGGCGGCAGGTCGCCTTGCGCCTCCAGCACGATGTAGGCACGCTCCACTCCCATCCCGACGCCCACGCCGGGGGTCGCGGGGCCGCCCACTTCCTTCACTAAGTTGTCGTAGCGTCCGCCTCCGCACAGGGCCCCTTGGGCGCCCAGCAGAGTGCTGTGGACTTCGAACACCGTGTCGGTGTAGTAATCCAGACCGCGCACGATCTCGGGGCGTAGTTCGTAGCCCACCCCGGCTTCGGTCAAAAGCGCTTGCAAGGTGTCAAAGTGGGCGCGGCTGGCGTCCTCAAGGTGGTCCGTCACCACCGGGGCTCCGGCCATGAACTCGTTCACTTTAGGGTCCTTCTGGTCGAATAGGCGCAGCGGATTGCGGTCCGCCAACATCTTGATCTCTTCGGATTGGTCCGGCAACCAAGGGGCGAGATAGGCGGCCAAAGCTTCCCGGAACCGCGCCCGAGATTCGGCGCGGCCAATGCAGTTCAGCAGCACCACCGTGTCACGCAGGCCGATGGCCCGGTAGAACTCAATGGTCGCCTCAATGATCTCCGCATCCGCATCTGGCTGGCTGCTCCCAAAGAGTTCCAGCCCGAACTGGTGCGCCTGTCGGTAGCGCCCCTTCTGGGGTCGCTCGTACCGGAAGATCGCGGTTTGGTAACACAGGCGCGTCACGCCCCCTTGAGCGCCCAGCTTGGCGTCTAGGTAGGCGCGCACGGCCGGGGCGGTGCCCTCCGGCTTCAGGGTCACCGAGCGGTCACCTTTATCGGTGAACGAATACATCTGCTTGTTCACCACTTCGCTGGTGTCGCCGCTGGTGCGGCTAAAAAGCTCAGTGTGCTCAAACATCGGGGTGCGGACCTCGCCGTAACCGTAGCGGGCCATCACGGCAAAGAAATGATCTTCAAGCCGATGCAGCACATCGCTCCGAAACGTGGCATTTTCGTTCGGGGTGGCGTCGTAGGTTCCGCGCGGGGCTTGAGTGATCATAGGTTTCCGTTTAAGTATTGTTGGGCGAGAGTCGCAAAGACGTCGTCGGGCAGGGGCTTGGCCCCGCCTAACTGGTTCGCGACGAGAAGAACTTGGGCGACCCGTTCCAGGGTCTCCATCCGGTGGCAGGCGTCCGCCACGGAAGCCCCCAAGACGGTCGCTCCGTGGTGGGCCAGCAAAAAGGTCTTGTGACCGGCCACATAAGGCTCCAAAGCCTGCCCCAAGGCCGGGGTGCCCGTAAGCCCGAACGGCACGTGCGCCACCGGCCCCAGCACCATCACGGCTTCGGGCATCACGTTGGCCGGAATCGGCTCATCCGCCACGGCATACGAGGTCGCGACGGGCGGGTGCGCGTGAATCACGGCCTGCACATCCGGGCGATGGCGGTAGATCACGGCGTGGTGTTCCCATTCCGAGGAAGGCCGACCCGTCGGGTTCGCATCGGCCAGGGTGCCGTCCATGCGCAGCAGGATAACGTCCTTTACGCACAAATGGCCCTTCGATCGGCCACTGGATGTGATCAAGAAGTGCCCGTCATCCCAGCGGGCCGAGAGGTTGCCTTCGGTCGCGCCCACGAGGTTTCGTTCCCACAATCGGCGGCCGTATTCCACCAACTCTTGAGCAAGTTCCTCCCTCCGCGACATGGAGCGTATTTTTACACACCTGAACCTTGGGCACTGGCTGATAGGCTTGGGTTAGAATCACACGATGCGTGCAATGACGTTGGGCGTGCTCGCCCTCATGACCGTTGGGGCTCTGGCGCAGCTTGCCCCGCCTTCTGAGGACTCGATTCTGGGTGCTCGCAGTCTGGCTCTCAGCCCGGACGGAACGCGCCTTGCGTTTAGCTACCGGGGCGACATCTGGGTGGTGCCCAGCACGGGTGGCCGCGCCATTCCGGTGACGACTCACGTCGAGATGGACGACAACCCGGTGTGGTCGCCTGATGGCAAGTGGATCGCCTTTAACAGCAACCGCGAAGGCGGCACCGACATCTACGTGGTGCCCAGCGATGGCGGGCGCACCAAGCGTCTGACGTGGTACCCCGGCGGCGACCTTGCCACCGACTGGTCGCCCGACGGCAAGCATCTGCTGTTCCGCGCCAACCGCGAAGGCATTGACAACGGCCTTTACCGCCTCGATGTGAACACGGGCCGGTTCGTGGAGTTCTATCGCGACTTCATGTCCGTGGGCTCGCCCAAGATCAGCGGCGATGGCCAATACGTGGCGTTCAACCGCTTTGGCTTCCCGAACGCTCGCTCGCGCTACCAAGGTTCGGCAGCCTCGCAGCTCTGGGTGCACGACACCCGTAGCGGCCAGTCCAAGGCCTTGCGCAACAACGGCTTCCAGCACCTGTGGCAGGCGTTCGGACCGAACTCGTCGCTGTACTGCATCACCGTGACCGAACTCACGCCCAGCAGCTACCGCCTCGGCGAAACCCCGGCCCCCTACGTGGACAATGCGGCCAAGACGCCGAACGTTTACCGCGTGGACATGAACGGCCGGGCCGACCGCCTGACCAACTTTGTGGGAGCGGCGGTGCGCTACCTCACGGTGGCCCGGGGCAACGGCCTCATGGCCTTCGAGCGGGACGGCGTGGTCTATCGCATGCGGGCCGGCGAAGAGCCCCAAACGCTGAACATCGTGGCCGTGGTGGACGACAAGACCACCCGCTATCAGCGCCAAGCCGTCTCGGCCGCCAACCAGGGCGCGCTGAGCCCCGATGGCGAAACCTACGTCTTTGTGGCCAACAACGAGCTCTGGATGGTGAAGACCAAGCAGGGAAGCCGCCCCAACGACCGCGTGGCCGTGCAACTGACCGACTGGCCGGGCCTGGACCGCGAACCGATCTTTGGCACCGACAACAAGGTGGTCTACTTCACCAGCGACCGGGACGACTCCGAAGCGCTGTACGAAATGAACCTGGACACCAAGGAAGTGCGCCGGGTTTCGCAGGCTCAGCGCGACGTGCTGGAGCTCCACACCACCCCGGATGGCAAGGCCATTACCTATTGGCAAACCGGCAAGGACGGCGGTCTGTTCCGCTTGGATCTGGCTACCAAGGCCGTGACCAAGGTGTTCGACTTCCCGCGCCAGCACCGCTTCGAAACCGACCCGGCCTACGCCTGGTCGCCGGACATGAAGTGGTTTGCTTACAGCAAGGGCACGCAGGGCTTTGCCAACACCAACGTGTACCTGCGCAACATGGCCACGGGCGAGGAAACCAACGTGACCCGCCTGGCCAGCAACCACGATGCGCCGGTGTTCTCGTCGGATGGCAAGTATCTGCTGTTCAACGCGGATCGCGGCCAGCCGGGCCTCTATATCCTGCCGCTGGTGCCGCCCGAAAACCGACCCGAGGACTACGACCGCGAATACAAGGCGCCGGAAGGCGTGCCCAACGTGGACGTGGACCTGGTCAACATCCATCGCCGGGTGGAGCGACTGCGCGCTGAAGGCGGCCGCAACCTCCGCTTCGATAAGAAGGACGGGTTCGTGCTCTATCTCAATGGCGGGGACATCGTCCGCGCCAACCTCAAGGGCGACCGCTTTGAGCGGCTGACCGGCGGCGGCGGCGTGGGTTCCTTCGAGTTCACGCCCGATGGCGACCACCTGGTTTACGTCGAAGGCGGCAACCTCCGCAAGATGAACCTGCGCGCCAACAACCGGCCCGTAGCCACCACGCCGTTCACGGCCGAGTGGGTGCGCGACGTGGTGGGCGAGCGCCAGGCTGCCTTCAGCCAGTTCTGGCGCGAATACAACCGGTCGTTCTACGATCCGTTCTTCCACCGCCGCGACTGGTACGCCATCCGCAAGCGCTACGAGCCGCTGCTGGATTCGGTAGGTCACCCTAACGAGTTCGCCACGGTTCTGAACCAGATGGTCGGCGAACTGGAAGCCTCGCACGCCGAAGTCAGCCCCGCGCCCAGCGGTCCGCCGAGCTTCAGCGTGGCTCACCTGGGCTTTGAGATTGACTGGCGCCACACCGGCAAGGGCCTCAAGGTCGGCCGCGTGATTGATGGCTCTCCGGGGTCGTTTGCGCGCACCAAGATCAATCCGGGCGAGTTCGTCATGGAGATCGATGGCGTGGCCGTGGAAGCCAACGAAGCCCTGTGGACGGACGTGCTGCAAGGCAAGGCCGGACGCGACATCACCCTGACGGTGAACACCACCGAAAGCCTGGAAGGCGCGCGGAAGGTTACCTACCGCGCCATGAACGCCGGCCAGTTCCGTGGATTGCTCTATGAGCACCAGGTGAACGAGCGCCGCCGCATGGTGGATGAACTCAGCAATGGGCAACTGGCTTACGTGCACATCAGCGGCATGGGCGGGGCGCAACTCGCCCGGTTCAACCTCGAAGTCTGGGAGTACCTGCAAGGCAAGAAGGGCGTGATTGTGGACGTGCGGTGGAACGGTGGCGGCAACATCAGCGATGACCTCATCGACCTGATCGAGCGCAAGCCGAACTACTACACCGTGCAACGCGACCGACCGGCCTTCACCTCACCCGACTACAGTTGGGACAAGCCGACGGCCGTCCTCGCTGCCGAAACAAGCTACAGCAACGCGGAAATGTTCCCCTACAGCATGAGCGCGCGCAAGCTGGCCACGTTTGTGGGTCAGCGCACGCCGGGCTACGTCATCTGGACGTGGGGTCTCGGCCTGGTGGATGGCACCGGGGCGCGCATGCCAAGCGCGGGCGTTTACCGCATGGACGGACGACCGTTGGAGAACGACGGCATCGAACCGGACATCGAAGTGGCCTGGAGCAACGAACAGTACATGGCCGGCGAAGACCCGCAGCTGAAGCGGGCCGTGCAGGAAGTGCTGAAGAAGATCCGCTAAGCCAAGCGACCAACTACGCGGCGGTCTGGGCCAGCGACTGGATTTGGGAAACAAATTCCACGTCGGCCTGGGCCGCCACTTCGTTATAAGCCACTACCGGGAGGGTCGGCAGGTGCCGATCCAGCAAGCGCCGCATGGCCAGCCGCAGGGCCGCCCCGCACAGCAGCACGGGCGCGTGGCCTTCATCCTGGGCGCGGATGTAGCTTTGCTCTAGTTCTTCCAAGAACTGACGTTGCCGCTCGGGCTCGATGGCAATGACCGGGCCGGCGGTGGTCTGCTGGATGGATTCCTGCAGTACGCGCTCGGTGGCCGCGCTGAGCGTGATGCACGTGAGCTTGAGGTCGGGGTTGCTGAACTGCCGCGTAATGGTGCGGCTGATGGCCGCGCGGACGAGTTCGCCCAGTTGGTCGGTGTCCTTGACCCGGCTGCCGTAGTCGGCCACCGTTTCCAAAATCGTAACGAGGTCCCGGATGGGGATGCGTTCGCGCAGCAAGTGCTGCAGCACCTTCTGCACGTCGCCCAGGGGCAGGGCTTCGGCGCCTAGGGCCGTCACCACGGCCTCGTGGGTCTGCTTCAGGTTGTCCAGCAGGCGTTGTACGTCCTGGCGGGTCAGCAGTTCGGCGGAGTACGTCTTCACCACTTCGCCCAGGTGCGTGGCCAGGGCGGCCGGTGGTTCCACCACGGTGCAGCCTTGTTGCTCGGCGGCGCCGCGTTGGCCCTCGTCAATCCATAGGGCATCCAGGCCGAAGACGGGGTCCTTGGCGGCGGTACCGGTGATGCCGGAGATCGGATAGCCCGGCAAGATACAAAGGAGTTCATCCGGGAAGCAGCGCGCCCGCGCCACTTCTTCGCCGCGCACTTTGATGACGTATTCGTTGGGGTCCAGCATCGCGTTGTCGCGGATGCGGACGCTGGGCATCACAAAGCCCATATCGGTGGCCAGCTGGGCGCGGCTGGTGGCAATGCGCTCGGGGAGGTCGCCACCCACGCGGGCGTCGGCCAGCTTGGTGAGGCTGTAGCCCACTTCGATCTCCAGCGCATCCACGCTCAGCAGCGGCAGCACCGCATCTGGGCTGCCTGGAGGCGGACCCTGCGGCTCTTCCGGCTTGGGGATGTCTTCTTCCTTGACCTTGGGCGTCAAGAGAGCAGAAATGGTGTCGGGGTTGTTCTTCGAGAACTGACTCAACGCGGCCATGAGACTGGCGATGAGCAAGAAGATGATGGTGGGGAAGCCCGGCACAAAGGCAAACACCGCCATGGCGACGGCCGTGGCCATGAAGACGCGCGGACGGCTGAGCACCTGCCCGAACACCGTTCCGCCCATGCCTGATTCTTGGCCATTTCGGGTCACAAGCAAACCGGCGGAGGTGCTAACGAGCAAGGCAGGGATCTGCGAGACCAGACCCTCACCCACGGTGAGAATCGCGTACTTTTGAGCGACCTCGCCGATGCTGCCCTGGCCGTTCACCATGCCCATCACAATCCCGCCGAGGAGGTTGACTACGACGATGAGGATGCTGGCGATGGCGTCGCCTTTCACAAACTTACTGGCACCATCCATAGAGCCGTAGAAGTCGGCTTCTTGCTTGATGGCTTTGCGGCGCGCGCGGGCCTGGGCTTCGTCAATCAGGCCGGCGGCAAGGTCGGCGTCAATCGCCATCTGCTTACCCGGCATGGCGTCCAAGGTGAAGCGGGCGACGACTTCGGAGACGCGCGTGGCACCATTGGTGATGACCACAAACTGCACGATCATCAGGATGAGGAACGCCACAAACCCGACGACGATGTTGCCGCCGAGGACGAAGTTGCCGAAGGTGGTGATGACCTGGCCACCCTCGCCGGCGCCCAAAATGAGCTTGACCGCGACAATACTGAGGGCCAGCCGGAAGAGCGTGGTGATGAGCAGGAGCGAGGGGAAAACGCTGAACTGCAGCGGCTCGTCCACGTTCACGGCAGTGAGCAGAATGAGGATGGAGGCACCGATGGCCATGACCAGCCCGAGGTCCAGGATGAAGTGGGGTAGAGGCATGATCAACATGCCCACCACGAGCAGAAGCCCGAAGCCGACCATGAGGTCGGTGTGACGCAGCATCTTGGTGAAGGTGTTCATGCCCAATCAGGCACACGTGGTGCCTATCGGATGTATCGGCAATTCTGCGGGGGTTCCTCAGTCCCGTCTTGCACGGTGGGTCCGGGCCGGTGCCGGGTATAACGTCGTTTCGCGCGCGCTCGTAGCTCAGTGGATAGAGCATCAGCTTGCGGAGCTGGGGGTCGGAGGTTCGAGTCCTCTCGAGCGCGCCAAAGCCGCTTTTCGGCTTTCCCCCTACGTTGCCCGAGTTGCATTTGTGCTGCTTTCGGGATGGGCAAGCCTCTCTTGGACTCCTCCCGGTATAGTGCCCGCATGGAAATGATTCCGCCGGGCCGCCTGGGATGGCTCGACCTCACTGTCGATGCGGCCCCCGAAGTGCGTGATTTCTATTCGCGCGTCATTGGCTGGAAGCCCGAAGGCGTGGAGATGGACGGCTACGACGACTTCAACATGCTGGATGACACGGGCGAGCCTGTGGCGGGCATCTGCCACCGCCGGGGCATGAACGCGGGCATCCCGCCCGTCTGGATCCCTTACTTCATCGTGGAAGACATCGAGACTGCCACCAAGCAAGCGGTGCGCAACGGCGGGGAAGAAGTCGAGCTCCGCCGCGAAGAAGACGGCACGCTGGTGCTCTCGATCTTGAAGGACCCGGCGGGTGCCGTGTTCGCCCTCTTCCAAAGCGAAGAGATGGACGACGAAGAAGACGACGACTAATTAGTCGTTCTTAGGACGGCCGGCGCGGCTGAAGGGCAACCAGATGATCTCGCACCGGCCGACAATCTTTTCGCGGGGCACCAGGCCCCAGGCGCGGCTGTCGTAGCTGCCGTTGCGGTTGTCGCCCATCATCATGTAGTAGCCGGGCGGGATGGCCGCCGGGGGCAACGCCATCAGGCGCTTCATTTCGGCGGGGTCGCTAATCTGGTAGGTCGGCGCGGTGAGCGGGCTCGCGTTGGCAAAGTCGCCCATGATGGTGAGCGGAATGTACTTGCCGTTGTCGTTCACCAACTTGTAATCCGGGAGCGGATAGTCGCCGTAGTTGGCCTTGGGCACGGGCTGCGTCGCCATTTGCGTGGTGCGCATTTCGTAGGGCTCGTCTACGGCCACGCCGTTGCGATAAAGCTTGGAATCGCGGATTTCAATCACTTCGCCCGGCACGCCCACGCACCGTTTGATGTAGTCCGCGTTGGGGGTGCGCTCATCCACACCAGCGGCGGGCGGCGAAAACACCACAATCTCGCCCACCTTGGGGTCGGCGGTTCGGTACACCCACTTGTTGGCCACGATGGCGTCGCCCACATTGAGCGTGTCCACCATAGAAGGCGTGGGGATGGTGAACGTCTGGATGGCAAACGGACGAACGAGCAGGAACACCAAGATGGCGGCGTAAACCAGCGCGTCGCCGGATTCGTTCAAGAACTTGAGAACTTTGTAGGATCCACCCCGGCGGTGAGGGGGAGTCTTGGCAAGGGTCGGGCTCACGGCCAGGCGCACCAAGGTGCAAATCCCTGCGAAGATGAGAATCTGGCTCATGGGCGTCCGCGCCAAGCGGTCGATGGTTTCGACCGTGGGGGAGACCTGAGCCAGATAGATGCCGGGGAGACCGAACACGTTTAGCGGCGTTCTCGGATGCGGGCGGCCTTACCGACCTTGTCGCGCAGGTAGTACAGCTTGGCGCGGCGCACGCGACCGTGGCGCAGCACTTCAAACTTGGCCACGTTGGGGCTGTGCAGGGGTAGGGTGCGTTCCACGCCCACACCGTTGCTCAGCTTGCGCAGGGTCACGTTCTTGGCGATACCGCCGTTGCGGACGGCAATGGCCAGGCCTTCGAAAATCTGAATTCGTTCCTTGCCGCCTTCGCGCACCTTCACGTGGGCACGCACGGTGTCACCCGGGCGGATTTCGGGCAGGTCGTCCTTCATATAGGCTTGGGCGACGCTGGTCAGGATAGCTTGCTTGTTCATCGTGTTCGACTCCCCAGAGATCTTCCCGGAGAACATCCCGGATAATGATCGGTCAGTAACAGGCTAGGGTAGCAGATCGAGGTCGCTCTTCGTAAGGTCTGCGCGTGCAAATAGGTCCGGGCGTAGGTCGCGAGTCACCCTCAGTTGCTCTTGGCGGCGCCAGCGGGCCACCGCCGGGTGGTTGCCGCTGCGCAGAACCTCGGGCACGGTTTCGCCCTCAAACTCCAGCGGCCGGGTGTAAAGCGGGTGCCCAAGCAGTCCGTCGTGGCTAAAGCTGTCGTCTTGGTGGCTTTCCGGGTCGCCGAGTACGCCGGGGAGGAGCCGCGTGATGGCGTCGGCCATCATCAGGGCGGGCAGTTCGCCGCCGGTCAATACAAAGTCGCCGATGCTGCGGGTGCAGGTGGCCAGGTGGGTGCGCACGCGCTCGTCCACACCTTCATAGTGCCCGCAGATAAAGATCGCGTGCCCGTGCTGGCTCCATGCTTCGGCGTCGGCTTGGGTGAATCGGGGTCCGCGCGGGTCGGTCAGCACCACCACGGCCTCTTGGTGGCCGGGCAGGCTCCGCAGGGCATCCGCCACGCGGTCCACCCGCAGCACCATGCCGGGGCCACCGCCGTAGGGCGAGTCATCCACGGTGCGGTGTGCATCGGTGGCGAAATCGCGAGGGTTAGCGCACTGAAATTGAACCGCGCCCGAACCTGCCGCCCGCGCCATCATGCTATGCGAGAGCGCCTCCTGGATCATCTCCGGAAACAAGGTCACGAAATCAATCCGCACCCGTGAAGTGTGGCGCATAGGCAAAGGTATTCTCTGGTCCGTGAACGTCCCCGGCGATCTGAAGTACACGAAGTCTCACGAATGGGTCCGCATTGAAGGCGATACCGCCACCATCGGCATTACTGACCACGCGCAAAGCGAACTCGGCGACATCGTGTTTGTGGACTTGCCCAACGAAGGCCGCCAGCTAGGCGCCGAAGAAGTTTTTGGGTCGGTCGAGTCGGTAAAGGCCGTCAGCGACATTTACAGCCCGGTGAGCGGGGAAGTGGTCGAAGCCAACGGCACCCTCGGCGCGCAAAGTGAGCTCGTCAATAGCGACCCCTACGGCCAGGGCTGGCTGATCAAGGTCAAGCTGAACGGCGAACCCGAAGGCTTGCTCTCCGCCAGCGAATACGAAGCCACTCTCTAAGGTTTTCGGGGCCTCCCCGGGGAGGCCCAAATTGTCCGGGTGCGGCCAACGTCCGCCATGCAAAATCGTAGGGGAAGCAGGGTCGAGTTTCGGCCCTCACCGAGCGATTCAATGACCTACGTACCGCATACCGATGCCGATGTGCGTGAGATGCTGGCGACCATTGGGGTCAACAGCATTGATGAGCTCTTCGCGGATATCCCCGAAGATCTCCGCCTGAAGGGCGAACTCCGCATCCCCAGCCGACTCGACGAGCATCAATTGATGCGGCACATGGCGGGTCTCGCCGCCCAGAACCTCGACCTGAGCCAGGTCACTTGCTTCCTGGGCGCGGGCATCTACGATCGCTACATCCCGGCCAGCGTCGGTGCGGTGATCAGCCGGGGCGAGTTCCTCACGGCTTACACGCCGTATCAGCCCGAAGTCAGCCAGGGTTACCTGCAGACGATTTACGAGTTCCAAAGCATGATTGCGGAGCTCTACGGTTGCGACCTCGCGAATGCGAGCATGTACGACGGTCCGACCAGCCTGGCCGAAGCCGCCCTGATGGCCTGTTCGCTCAAGCGCAAGGACATCGTGGTGATGAGCGAAGGCATCCACCCGCACGCTCGGCAGGTGATGGAGACCTACGCGTGGTCCAACGAAGTGGAAGTGCGCACGCTCCCGCTCAAGGACGGCCAAACCGACCTGAGCCAGATGCCGGAGGGCGCGGTGCTGCTCATCCAGAACCCCAACTTCTACGGCGTGATTGAAGACCTCGCCGCCGCCCGTGCCGCTGCCGATAGCCAAGGCGCGATGCTGGTGGTGAGCGCCGACCCGACGGCCTGCGGCCTGCTGAAGGCCCCCGGCCACTACGGCGCGGATGTGGTGGTGGGCGAAGGCCAGCCGCTCGGCATCCCGATGGGTCTCGGCGGACCGATGCTCGGTCTTTTCGCCTGCAAGCAGGAATATGTCCGCTCCATCCCCGGCCGCATCGTGGGTCGCACCCACGACGCTCAGGGTCGCCCCGGCTTCACAATGACGCTCCGCACCCGCGAGCAAGACATTCGCCGCGAAAAAGCCACCAGCAACATCTGCACCAACGAAGCCCTGATGGCCCTGGCCAGCACGGTCTACATGAGTGCGGTGGGCAAGAACGGCATCCGTAGCGTGGCCACCAGCACGGTGCAAAACACGCAGTACGCCATTAAGGTGCTGACCGAAGCAGGAGGGAAGCTCAAGTTCCCGAATGCCCGCGTCTTCGGTGAGTTTGTCCTCACCCTGCCCAAGCCGGCGGCCGAAGTGCGCGACGCGCTGCTCTCGCACGGCATCCTGGCGGGCCTGCCGCTCGGCCCGTACCTGGCGGGAGGCGAAAACGACCTCCTCGTCGCCGTCACCGAGATTCGCACCCAAGAAGAAATTGACGACTTTGCCCGTGCCCTGCGCGAGGTGCTGAACGGATGAAACCAATCCCCCTGATCTTCGAAAAATCTCGCCCGGGCCGCATCGGCTGCAACCTGCCGAAGGCCGACACGCCCGAAGTGGACGTGCAGGCCATCCTGGGCGAAACCCGCGACGCCGTGGCGTGGCCCGAGATTGGCGAACTGGACATGCTGCGCCACTTCACCAACCTCAGCCACCGCAACTACGGGATCGAAATCGGCTTCTACCCCCTGGGTAGCTGCACGATGAAATACAACCCGAAGATCAACGAGCGCACGGCCGGGCTGACGGGCTTTACGCACACCCACCCGATGCAACCGGAAGAGACCATCGGGGGCTTCTTGGAGGTCTACGCCTCGTGCATGGACATCCTCAAGGAGATCACGGGTTTCGATGACATCACCATGCAACCGGTGGCCGGCGCCCACGGCGAACTGGCCTGCTTGATGCTGATCAAGGCGTATCACGAAAGCCGAGGCGAAGGTGCCCAGCGCCGCGTGGTGCTGGTGCCGGACTCGGCCCACGGCACCAACCCGGCCAGTGCGGCCCGGTGCGGCTACGTGGTGAAGACGATCCCCACCGCCGAAGACGGCAACACCGACCTGGAGGCCCTGGCCAAGGAACTCGGACCGGATACGGCGGCCTTCATGGTCACCAACCCCAGCACACTGGCACTGTTCGAAACGAACATCACCAAGGTGTGCCAGATGGTGCACGAAGCGGGCGGGCAAGTCTTCTGCGACGGCGCGAACATGAACGCCATGGTGGGCACCACTCGCCCGGGCGACCACGGCTTCGACTGCATGCACCTGAACCTGCACAAGACGTTCAGCACGCCCCACGGTGGTGGCGGCCCTGGCTGCGGTGCCATCGGTCTCAAGTCGCACCTCGCGCCCTACATGCCCGGCCCGGTCATTACTCGCAATGACGCCGGACAAGCCGTGCTGGACCACGACCGTCCGCACTGCATTGGCCGCGTGAGTGGCTTCTTTGGGCAATCGCTGATGGCCGTGCGCGCGCTTACCTACTTCCTGGCCTATGGCCGCGAAGGGATGAGCAGCATCAGCCGGTACTCGGTGCTGAACGCCAACTACGTCAAGGCTCGCCTCAAGGATGTGCTCCCGGCCGCCCATGACCGCCCCTGCATGCACGAATGCGTGCTGACGGCGAAGCAGTATAAGGAGTACGGCGTGCGCGCCCTGGACCTGAGCAAGGCGCTGATTGACTACGGCTTCCACCCGCCGACGAACTACTTCCCGCTCATCGTGCCGGAAGCGTTCATGATCGAGCCGACGGAAACCGAAGCGAAGGAGACGCTGGACGCCTTCTGCGATGCCCTGATCGAGATCTGCGAACTTGCCAAGACCGACCCGGATGCCCTGCATGCCGCGCCGACCAAGGCGATCGTCGGACGACTGGACGAAGCGGCGGCGGTGAAGAACCTCGACGTCCGCTACCAACCGGCGTAAGCCCCTCGCCCTCACCTCAGCTTATGAGGTGGGGGCATCTTGCTTTATGAAACCTGTGATGCCCTGGCGAGTCGACGGCCCCCAAGGGCCGCGCGAGCACATGGCGGCGGATGAAGCTCTGGTTTATGGCGGGCGGGTTTACACCTGGGACGCCCCGGCCGTGACGCTTGGCCGGTTCCAAGACCCCGCCCGGGTGATGGCCGCCCACCCGCACCTGCCGCACGCGGTGCGCCCCACGGGCGGCAAAGCGGTGCTCCACGGCCACGACCTCACCATTGGCTTGGCGGTGCCCTGGGAGTGGGCGAACTGGAGCGAAGCCGAGCGCCGCAGCGTTCGCTTGGTATATCGGCGCTTGGCCGAGCCGTTGGTGCAGGCCCTGAATCAGGCGGGAGTGGCGGCGGCCCTGGCCGAGCAGACCCCCTTTGTGCGCAGTGCGGGCAAGGTGGCCGACTGCTTTGCCCACATTGCGCCCAACGACATCGTGGACCCCAAGACGGGCCGCAAGGTGTGCGGGTGTGCCCTCGCCCTGCGGGAAAGTGGGGTGCTGGTGCAGTGCAGCCTGCCCGTGCGTTTGCCGGACCCCGAGGTGGCGAACCTCTTTGGCGCGCAGGTGATTTACGGCCAATATCCGCACCTGACCGCCGAAAGACTGGCCGATGCCCTCGCCGACGCCTTTGGCCCTTAGGCCTTGGACACTGTTCAACCTTTCCCTGCGTCTGATATCGTATCGATATGACGCGATACGCTCCGGCCGCGCTGGCTTTGCTGGCAGGAACCCTTATCCTTTCTGGATGCCAGAACCAAAGTAGTAGCTCCGGCGCCACGGGCCTGAACAGCGAATACAAAGCCCTGAAGGACGGCGAAACCTCGCCCACCGGTACGGGTGGCACCTCGCCGACCACCCCCGGTGGAACCACTTCGACCACGCCCGGAGCCGCCGCAGGTGGGGGCGTCGTCGCGGGTGGATCGCCGACCGGCACCGCCGTCGAGGCCCCGGCCGCCAAGGTGGAAGACGGAGAAGTGGCCCTGCGCTTGGGCGTGAAGAAGGGTGAAACCTTCCGCTTCAAGCAGACCACCGATGCGAGTTTGACCCTGCCCGCCATGGGCAGCGGCACCGCCAAGCCCGCCAACTACACCGTGGCCACGGGCCAAACTTACACGATCTCGGACGTGAAGAACGACGTGTTCGACGTGGAAATCCGCACCGACAAGCCGGAAGTGGTGAAGGCCGACGAGGCTGCCAAGCAGGTTGTGCAGATGCTGGGCGGCGACGCCCGCACCATGAACTTCACCTACGACGCGCTGGGCAAGCCCGGGGCGCAAACCGGTAGCGTGCTGCGCGGCGTGCCGGGGAGCAGCGATTCAATTCTGCAGAGTGGTTTCTTGGGCATCGTGTTCCCGACCGACGGCGTGAAGGTGGGCGACAAGTGGACCAACAAGGTGGACATCGCCAAGCAGATGGGCCTGCCGCCGAACGTGGATGTGAAGAACCCCGACATGACGGTGACCTACGTGCTCAAGAGCATTGACCGCAATGGCGACCGCGCGGTGATTAGCATCAATGCCACCGGCAACCCGAGCATCAGCAGCCAGATGATGGCGGGTGGGCGCGGTTCCGATGGCAACACGCAAACCCAGGCCCGCACGATGACGTTCAAGATGACCATGTCCATGACGGGGACGGCGACGATCGATCTGAGTTCCGGGGTGCTGCGCACGGCCGAGTACCGGCTGAAGATCGGTACCGATGGCGGCCCGGCCCTTGCCAATCAAGACATGACGGTCAAGATTGAGCGGCAGTAAGCGCTGGACTCTTAGGTTCAAATATAGGTATTTAGACCTATAAAGCGCGGGGGGGGGGCGAGTTTGAGGATTTTGCCTTATATTAAATGCATGCGAGTGAAATCTCTAGCATCCGCATTGGGGGCGAGTGCCCTCCTCCTTGTCCATCCAGTGTCTGCTTTTGGGCAGACGCCCCCTCCTCCTCCTGCTGGCAACAATCAGCCGCCCCTATACGGAACTATTTCTGGGCCAAGTTCCGCGAATCTCGGCACAAACATAGTCATCAACTTCATGGCCAAGGATCAAGATACGGGCTATTTTCCCGGCAGAGAAGTTTATAATCCTGCGACCGGAGAAGTGGAGACGTTTCCGGAGGTGTGGTACACCATCGACAACTACGAACATAACGCAGTTGAAATTCAACTTGACATTGAAGGATTTGAGTTGGGCTCAACCCCCAATGGTGGTTGGGAACTTCAACAAACGGAACCTGGTGGTGTTAAGCGCTATCAGTTGGCAGTAAATGTGGCCACGTCGATGAGTTCAAGTGGCTTCGGGAAAGCGCGGATCATTTATCGAGACATGAAGGAGCTTCCTTTCGTGTGGTGGGATGCTTTCAGTTACACCGCGACTTTGACTATCGCGCTGAACCAACCATGACAACAGCTGTAGCTTTGGTTTGCCTGCTCGTGCGTGAGCCAAAGATTGCCGTATTCCCGGGCGGTTCTGCCCGGGAGTTGGCGGTTTGGATTCGCTCGCATACAAACGAGCCAGCGATGGTAAACGCGTTCTCTGGCGTGCCGAGAATTGAGGTCGATCTTAGCTCCGAACAGAAGCTAGACGAGAGCACAAGTGCGTATTTTGGCCGCTTAATATCGAAATCGCTTGAGAAGCAGCGTTTCTCTTTTGAGGTCCTGTACGAAAAGGATGCTAAATACCTTGGTGCGCGCATCGGACGACCCCAGAGAGGTTTTCCTCGCGATCATCAAGAACGTACGTTCTACATGGACCTTGCGAAGGGCTACCCAAGTGCTGATCAGGCAGTCGTGTCAATTGATTCGGAGCACTTGACCTTCGCTCACGGAGATAGCGGGAGTTTCTCACTATCGACTGTTCAAAGTTGGTTCGACAGGTCTGACCATTGGCTCGCTGGCAATGGCAACATCGCAATTTCGGGCGAACCGGTGGATAAGCAGACATTTCGCTTACTTCGGCAAATGACTGTCCCCCTGATGCTGAATGAAGAGGGGCTATTTGTTGTCAATAGAAAACGAGCTACACAGTGGATGCTCGAAGGTGCAAACCGCAAACAGGGGACGCAGCAGCTGGCGAGTTGGGCGGTCGAATCAAAACGTCAAATCTACGGGGCATTGCTTGATAGCCTAACGGATGATGAATTCAAGAAGATATTTGAGTCCAAGTCGCCTCAAGGGCCAACATTTGTAAAGGAGTTTGATCCTCAATCAACCGTCCATCAGGCGGCTGTTGAATACCACCGACGAGCACTCACCGAAGGTCCTTACGACGGGGATAACACTTGGTACCTAGAAATGGTTCGCGATACACCACAAATAGGTGAGGCTGACAGATCAAAGCCTGTCAAGGTCGGATTGGGCTCAGATGGTCGATTATCGTTTGTCATCAGAACGACGACCGGTTTTGAGCAGTCTTGGTAAGTTTAGAATGGCATAGCCAAAAATCCCCTCACGCCATGGCGGAGGGGGATTTCTTTGTGAGAACCTAAGCGTAGCGTTCGCTTAGTTGGGGCTGGGGGTGATGGTGAAGCCGCTGGCGCTGAGCTCTTGCCCAATGTGGCGCAGCTTCTTCATGGCGCGCAGTTCGATCTGGCGCACTCTTTCCCGCGTGACGTTGAGCGCGGCGCCCACCTCTTCCAGGGTGCGGCTGCGGCCATCGTCCATCCCAAAGCGGAGGCGAACCACGTCGCGCTCTCGGCTCGTCAGGCGGCCCAGGATGCTGTCAATCTCTTCGCGGCGGATCAGCGACCAGGTCACATCGCTCGGGGTCGGCATATTCGTGCTCGGCACAAAGTCGCCAATCGAGGAGTTGTCCTTTTCACCCACCGGGGTTTCCAGCGAAAGCGGTTCCACGGCCACGCGCATCATTTCTTGCACGCGGTCGGGGCTCATGCCCACGCGCTCGGCCACTTCTTCCGGCGTCGGCTCGCGGTGCAGTTCTTGCTGCAGCTGGTTGGCCGTCTTCATCACCTTATTGATGAGTTCGGCCACGTAAACCGGGATGCGGATGGTGCGGCCCTGGTTGATGATCGCACGGGCAATGGCGCGGCGGATCCACCACGTCGCGTAGGTGGAGAAGCGGAAGCCCTTGCGCCAGTCAAACTTCTCAACTGCGCGGATCAGACCGAGGTTGCCCTCTTGGATCAGGTCGGCGAGGGGGATGCCCCGGGCGTTGTACTTCTTGGCGATGGAGACAACCAGGCGGAGGTTGCTCTCAATCAGGTGCTGCTTGGCGGCGCGACCGGACTTGATGATCTCCTTGATCTCCCACTGGTCGAATTCGTAGTCCTTGGGCTTGTTCACCAGTTCGGCGACCTTAGACCACTTGCCGTTCTCGGCGAGGTCCATGGCTTGCACACGCTTGGCCAGATGCTCTTCTTGGGCGGGAGTGAGCAGGTGGGCGCGGCGGGTCTGCCGCATCCACATCTCGAGTTCTTCGGATTCGTCGTTAGTACGAGTCTCCTCCTCCTCTTCCTCATCCTCCATTTCCAGCAGGTCTTCGGCATTCGGTTCATCGTCCATCAGCATGTGCTTGGCCGCGTCCATGTAGACGTGCCGAGCGTGCGTTCGAACGGTGATCGCCTTGCCGCGCTTCACCTGGGTGGGCATCTGATTTTCGCCAGCCATTCTCTTCTTAACTTCTCACTGTGGATGCTACGAGAGCATCCGGGTTCATAGGTTCGGACGGATCAAAGTTGATCCTTGTCGCCCCGAATAGGTACGGGCCTCCGTCTTCCTACTGATTTATAACTCAAGAATCCGCCCGAGGGCGAAAAATTCAGTTACAAAAGAGTGTTGCAAGGGCCGTGCCAACGAGTGTAGACGGAATGAACGGCCTAGAGGTTGCCTTGGGGTCACCTGGACTAGGGCCGGCTGGGTTTTCGGCCTGGGTCCAACAATCCTGCCCGAGACTTGCCAAAAGGGCCGGAAATCAGCCGCGCAGACGATTTACGGCTTCTTTCAGCACTGCGGCCAGGGCGCGCACGCTCTCCACCGTGTTCTGCGGGCCAAAACTGATGCGCACGGCGCTGCGGAGGTGTTCCGGCGGCCAACCCAGGGCCACCAGGGTGCGGCTGGGCTCGTTGGAGTGGGCGCTACAGGCCGCCCCCGCCCCAATGGCAAACCCGCGCGCGTCGGCTTCCAGCACCAGGGTTTCGCCCTCAATGCCCGCCGCCACCCAGGTGAGAATCCACGGGCTCTGGCGGTCGTGTTCGTGAATGAACGAGTCCGGCATTCCGGCCACGGCCTCGGCAAAGGCCGCGCGGAGGCTCCGAACGTGGGCGGTGCGGGCTTCGTAATCCTGCTTGGCCAGGCGCAAAGCCGTGGCAAAGCCGACGATCCCGGGCACGTTCAGCGTCCCGGCGCGCAGGCCCATCTCTTGGCCACCGCCCACCATCCAGGGGGCTAGGGCCACGTTTCCGGTCACCACCAGTGCCCCCACGCCCTTGGGGCCGCCAAGCTTGTGCGCCGAGCAACTCCACGAATCGCCCGAAATCAAATCAATCGGCACCTTGCCCAGGGCCTGGGTGGCGTCGCGGTGCGTCCAGCCCCGCAGGCTGGGGGCACTCAGTACGGCGCCAGTTTCGTTGCCCACCACCATCACGGCTTGCATGTCGGTGCCGGCCGGGGCGGCCATGCATTTGTAGCCTTCGTTGGCCAGCACGGTCGCGCCCTTGGCCTCAGCGGGCGCCCACACACTGCTGTGCTCAAAGGGGCTCACCGCCAGGTTGGTGGCGTGCTGTAGCGCCCAGTTGTTAGCCTCGGTGGCCCCACTGGTGAAGAAAACTTGCTCCGGCGGCGTGGCGAATTGGTCGGCAATGTACTGCCGCGCGCGTTCTACGGCCTCACGGGCTTGCATCCCCCACGCGTGCAGGCTGTGGGCGTTGCCGCATTGTTCGCCTAGCCACGGGAGCATCGCCTCTCGAACTCGTGCATCGAGAGGCGTGGTGGCCGCGTTGTCGAAGTAGTTTTCGAGTCGGTTGGTTCCGCTCATCGGGTCGCCGTAGCGAGTGATTCCATGACCAAGCGCGGAACATCACTCGTGCGATCGGCCACCTTGGCCCCAGCGGCTAGCAAGGCATCCACCTTGCTCTGCGCGGTGCCCAGCCCACCGCTGACAATGGCACCGGCGTGGCCCATGCGCTTGCCCGGAGGGGCGGTGCGGCCGCTGATGAAGGCGACGACCGGCTTGCTCATGGTCTTGATGTATTCGGCAGCGGCTTCTTCATCCGTGCCACCGATTTCACCAACCATCACCACGGCGGTGGTGGCGGGGTCCTTTTCAAACATTTCCATGACCTCGATGAAGCGGGTGCCCGGGATCGGGTCGCCACCAATGCCGACGCAGGTGGTCTGGCCGAGGTCGGCGCGGGTGAGCTCCCACGCAATTTCGTAAGTCAAGGTGCCACTGCGGCTGACCATGCCGATCGGACCCGGCTTGAAGATGTGTCCGGGCATGATGCCCATCTTGCATTCGCCCGGCGTGATGATGCCGGCGCAGTTGCCCCCCAGCAGGCGGCTCTTGCCGCGCGCCTTCATCTTGGTGGCAACCTTCAGCATGTCCTGCACGGGCACGCCCTCGGTGATGAGGGTAATGAACGGGATGCCAGCGGCTTCGGCTTCCAGCACCGAGTCGGCGGCAAACGGCGCGGGCACAAACACCAGCACGGCATCGGCCTGCGTGGCGTCCACGGCCTCTTGCATGGTGTTAAACACCGGCAGGCCGAGGTGCTCGGTGCCGCCCTTGCCCGGCGTCACGCCGCCCACAACCTTCGTGCCGTACTCCAGCATCTGCTGGGCGTGGAACGTGCCTTCTTTCCCCGTCATCCCGGCCACGAGAACCCGGGTGTCCTTATTCACCAAGACTGCCAATTTGAATACTCCTGCCCGCCAGAATACCGAAGCCCACCACGGGTCGGGGCCGTTCGTTACAATAAGGATATGAGCAAAGGGAGCCCGCACGTCCGCTACGCCGAGATTGAGCGCGAAACGACGGAGACCAAGGTCTCGGTGGTGCTGGACCTGGACGGAGGCCAGCGGCGCGATGTCCACACCGGCATTGGGTTCCTGGACCATATGCTCCAGCTCATGGCGTTCCACGGGCAGTTCAACCTGGGCGTAACGGCCGACGGCGACCTGGAAGTGGATGACCACCACACGGTGGAGGATGTCGGGATTACGCTGGGGCAAGCGTTCCGGATGGCCCTGGCGGAAGTCTCGTCGATTCAGCGTTACGGCGATTTGCTCTCGCCGATGGATGACGCGCTGGTGGCGGTCGCGGTGGACATCTCCGGGCGAGGGATGGCGTTTGTGGATTTGCCCTTCCGGCGCGAGAACTTAGGCGGCTTGGCGACCGAGAATGTGGCGGAGTTTTTGAAGGCCTTTGCCACCAACGCCAGCATGACCATTCATGTGCGCCGTCTGGCCGGTGAAAACGATCACCATCTTTGCGAAGCGGTCTTTAAGGGGCTGGGACGGGCACTGCACGCGGCGACCCGTCCGAGTGAGCGACCGGGTGTGGCCAGCACCAAGGGCAAGCTGCTTCAGTCGTGATTGTTTTTCCGGCGATTGACCTGATGGGAGGGCAGGCCGTGCGCCTGACCCAAGGGGCGTTTGATGCCGCCAAGGTGTACAACGCGGACCCCGTGGCGCAGGCCGTGGCGTTTGCGGAAGCCGGGGCCGAGTGGATCCACCTCGTGGACCTGGATGGGGCGAAAGCGGGTCATCCGGTGCACTTAGAGGTGCTGCGCGGGATTGCGGAGGCCACAAGGTTGCCCGTGCAGTTTGGTGGCGGCTTGCGCACCAGCACTGATATGGAAGCGGCCTTGGCGGCCGGAGCCAACCGCGTGATTGTGGGCACCCGGTTGACGCAAGATTTGGATTTCGCCGCCTCGCTGTTCGCTCAGTTCGGCGAGCGGCTGGTGGCCGGGCTGGACGCCCGAAACGGGGAAGTCGCGACCCACGGCTGGCAAGAGGGAAGCGGGCAGAGCATTTTGGACTTGGCGACGGCGCTCGTCGAGCGGGGCGCGACCCGGTTTATCTACACCGACATCGCCCGGGATGGCGTGCTGGGCGGGCCGGACTTGAGCGGAACGGTGGCCCTGCACAACGCCACCGGCGTGCCCGTGATTGCCAGCGGGGGCGTGGCCGAACTTAGCGATCTCGAGCACATTGCCGCCACCAACCTCGAGGGCGTGATTGTAGGAAAGGCCCTGTACGAAGGGCGATTTACTCTGCAAGAAGCCCTGACCGTTGCAACGGCCTCATCGAAGCGAGTGTAATAGGCGAAAGGAAGCTGACTCAGCCCGTGAGGCCGAGCGGTAAAGCGAGATCAACCCCATGTTCCAACCTGAAAACATCGCCGTCATGATCCCGATCGTGGCGCTGCTCATCCCGATCGTCGCGCTCCTCACCCGCCACCAGCGGTCCATGGCCGAACTCATCCACGGCAGCCACCACGCCCAACAGGGGCAGGCGGCTTCGGCCGAACTGCAGGCCCTCCGCGCTGAGGTCAGTGCTCTCCGCGAAACCGTCAACATGATGATCGTGAACCGGGATGGCTTGCCCTCCAGCGGCCTCAATCCGCAGCTCGGCAACACCCCGCCGGCCTTCCCGGCCGAAGCCGCCACGAACCAAGATCGCGTCTGATCCAACCAAGTTAAGCGAGCGTGAAAACGTTCGCGGTTGGGACTTAAGGCCCTTACTTGTGCAGAGATACGCCAGTGAGCGGCCTTTTGCCGTGAGCCGGGGCCGCTTGCGAGTATGATTTGAGGTTCCCGGAGTCCTGAATGCGCGTTGTTATGCCTGCCTCGAAGCGAATTGGACGTTCGCTAGAGTTGCCCAACCTCATTGATCTCCAACTGAACAGTTACCGATGGTTCCTCGAAGAGGGCTTGCCGGAATTATTCAAGACTTTTACCCCAATCTGGGACTTTACGCAAACAAATTATCTTGAGTTCGTCAGCTTCACGCTCGGCGAACCCAAGTACTCGATCAGCGAATGCCGTGATCGGGACATGACGTTTGAAGCTCCGATTAAGGCAATTGTTCGATTTGGAGGGAAAGATCGTCCCGTCATCGAGTCCGAGGTCTATTTGGGCGACCTCCCCTTGATGACCGATAACGGTACGTTCATCATCAACGGCCGCGAGCGCGTCATCGTGAGCCAGCTCAGCCGCTCACCGGGTCTGTACTTCGAGGAAGACGTTGACACCTCGATGCAGATGATCGTTCGTGCCCGTTTGATCCCGATGGAGGGAGCGTGGCTGGAGGTCGAGAACGACCCGAACGGCGTGGTGCACACCCAGGTTTCGCAGAGCAAGAAGCTGCCCATCACCCAAGTGATGAAGGCGCTGCACGGCTTTAAGCAGGGTCGCGACATGCAGGTGATGCCGGTGGGGCAAGCCCAGCAGAAGAAGCTGAGCGAGCCGCTGGTGGACCCCGACACCGGGGAAGTGGTGCTGGACAAGGGCGTCATCCTCCGCAAGGTGGTGCTGGACGGCCTGACCGACGAGCAGAAGGCGTGGGAAGCCACGGTGGAAAGCCCGCTGAGCAGCAACACGGAGATGATCTGGCACTTCGGCGAAGAAAAGACGCTGACGAAGCCGGAAGCCCACGAACTGGTGGGCATGCGCCCGATCGAAGAGATCCGCGATGGCAAGAAGATCATCGTGGCTGCTTTGGCGCGCATCGACGAGGATTCGGCGAAGAAGATTGCCGCCCTCGGCCTGGAGACGATCGAAGTTCTGGAACTGCCGGAACTTCTGGAAGCCACGCTCCACGCCGACCGCACCAGCACGACGCGCGAAGCGATCCTGGACATCTACAAGCGCATGCGACCGGGCGAAGCGGCTAACGAAGACGCCGCCGGCCAACTGGTTTACAGCCTGTTCTTTGACCAGCGTCGCTACGACCTGGCCAAGGTCGGACGTCGCCACCTTAACCAGCGCCTGGGCAACAACGTCCCGCTTACCATCCGCAATCTGACGTCCGACGACCTCGCCGGCACGCTGAAGGCGATGGGCCCCTACCTGACCAAGGACGTGGAGCACGACGACATTGACGACCTGCGCAACAAGCGGGTGCGAAGTGTGGGCGAACTGCTGCAAAGCCAGCTCCGCCTCGGCTTTGTCCGTATGGAAAAGGTTGCCCGCGAACGCATGACCAGCGCCGACCAGGACAACCTGCTGCCCAGCATCATCCTGTCGGTCAAGCCGGTGAGCGCCAGCATCAAGTCGTTCTTCAGCAGCAACCAGCTGAGCACGTTCATGGACCAAACGAACCCGTTGAGCGAGTTGACGAACAAGCGTCGTCTCTCGAGCCTCGGCCCTGGCGGTCTGCAGCGCACCAGCGCCAAGCTGGAAGTGCGCGACGTGCACCGTTCGCACTACGGACGCATCTGCCCGATTGAAACGCCGGAAGGTCCGAACATCGGTCTCATCAGCCAGCTGACCACCCACGGTCGCGTGGACGAATTCGGCTTTATCCGCACTCCCTACCGCCGCGTGGTGGATGGCGTGGTGACGGACGAAGTGGTGCACCTGACGGCCGGTGAAGACTTTACGGCTCGCATCGCCCCGGCGGATACCCCGCTGGACAGCGACGGCCGTATCGTGGCCGACCTCGTGACGGTGCGCTGCCCGGGCGGCGACAAGCAGTTTGCCGGTGCGCAGTACCCGACGGTGCCGCGAGCCCGCGTGGACTACATGGACGTTTCGCCGGTGCAAATCATCAGCGTGGCGACCTCGCTCATCCCGTTCCTTGAGAACGACGACGCGAACCGTGCCCTCATGGGCGCGAACATGCAGCGCCAAGCGGTGCCGTGTCTGCGCGGTGACGCCCCGGTGGTGGGTACGGGTCACGAAGCCCGCGCCGCCATTGACTCGGGTGCCTCGGTGCGAGCCCGCCGCGACGGCGTGGTGAGCTACGTCACCGCCAAGACGATCCGCGTGACCAGCGATGATGGCACGGTGGAATCGTACAGCCTGCTGCACCTGTTCCAGTCGAACAAGAGCACCTGTTTCACGCACCGCCCGGTGGTGGACCTTGGTCAGCGCGTGCTGGCCGGCGACCCGCTGGCCGACGGCGCCTGCACCGACGATGGTCGGTTGGCCCTCGGTCAAAACGTTACGGTCTGCTTTATGCCGTGGCAGGGCTACAACTACGAAGACGCCATCCTGCTTTCCGAGCGCCTTGTGAAGGACGACATCTATACGTCCATCCACATCGAGCGCCACGAAACGGAAGCCGTGGACACGAAGCTCGGTCCCGAAGAAATCACGCGCGACATCCCGAACGTGGGTGAAGACGCGCTGCGTGACCTCGACGAGAACGGCATCATCCGCATCGGCGCCGAAGTTCGACCGGAAGACATCCTGGTCGGGAAGGTCGCGCCGAAGGGCCAAACCGAAATGACGGCCGAAGAGCGGCTGATCATCGCGATCTTTGGGAAGAAGGCCGAAGAAACCCGCGACGTCTCGCTCCGCCTGCCGCACGGCGAAAAGGGAACGGTGGTGGACGTCAAGGTCTTCAGCCGCTTCAAGTACCTCAGCCCGAGCATCAACTACATCTATAAGGAATCCAAGAAGCGCGATCGTCTCATCTGTGACCGCACGGAAGAGCCGCTGCTCCAGATTCCGGGTGATGAACTGCCCGCCGGCGTGAACATGAGCGTGCAAGTGCACGTGGCGCAAAAGCGCAAGATCATGGTCGGGGACAAGATGGCCGGTCGCCACGGGAACAAGGGGGTTATCTCCCGCATCCTGCCGGTGGAGGACATGCCGGTGCTGCAAGACGGAACGCCGGTCGACATCATTCTCAACCCGCTCGGGGTACCGAGCCGTATGAACATCGGGCAGATCCTGGAAACCCACCTGGGTTACGTCGGGAAGCACCTGAATGCACGCTACGAGTGCCCGGCCTTTGAAGGGATGACCGCCGAGGAAATCCTGAGCGAAGCCGAGCGACTGGCCGTGCACATGCGCAGCAAGGCCCTGCGAACGTACTGCCACGCCGACCTCGGCCTGGACGTGCACTTTGCGCCGGGCGCCAGCTTTGATGAACTGATGGCCTCCGTGGATGCTCGCCTCCGCGAACTGGACCAGCCGAACCTCGAGCGCATCTCGCGCATCGTGGCGGCTCCGTCCACCCGCACCATGCAGGAACTGCTGGACGAGGATGCCGACTTCTGGCAGCCGGAAGACGTGCAGCCGAGCGGCGCACCCTACAAGGCCGCCACGGAAGTCTACGAAGGCATCAAGGAGCGCATCCTGGCCAACGTGTTCGACCGCGCGGGCTTCAACCCGGTGTCGTGTAAGAGCATCGTGCGCGACGGCTTGACGGGCGATCGCCTGCCGAACGAAATGACGGTCGGTACGATCTACATGCTCAAGCTGGAGCACTTGGCGGACGAAAAGATCCACGCGCGTTCCATCGGCCCCTACTCCCTGGTCACGCAGCAGCCGCTGGGTGGTAAGGCGCAGTTCGGTGGTCAGCGGTTCGGGGAAATGGAAGTCTGGGCTCTCG
This sequence comes from Chthonomonas sp. UBA2785, assembly GCA_002352215.1. Classification (GTDB taxonomy): domain Bacteria; phylum Armatimonadota; class Fimbriimonadia; order Fimbriimonadales; family Fimbriimonadaceae; genus JAHBTC01. The sequence goes on from DEIB01000006.1 coordinate 37,437, forward strand.
AAGCTTATGGCGCTGCCTACACCCTGCAAGAGTTGCTGACGATCAAGTCGGACGACGTGACCGGCCGCGTGAAGGCTTACGAAAGCATCGTGCGCGGCGAATCGATCGCGGAACCCGGCGTGCCCGAGTCGTTCAAGATTCTCGTTAACGAGTTGCGCTCGCTCTGCTTGCGCGTCACGGTCGAGGACAAGAACAACAAGGAACTCTCGCTCAAGGATCTGGACCAACTCGCGGGTGGCGACGAAATGCGCCTCGCCCGGTCGGTCGGCTTCTTCAACTAATTCGGCGTCCCAAGTCGTGAACTTCGCAGTGTGCCGGCGAAGTTCACGCTCTTACCTCCGCAAGGGGGCGGCACAAAACAAACGAGTCACAAAACATGGCGGATTCAAATCTGTTCGAAAAGATCCGGATCGGGATTGCGAGCCCGGACGACATTCGAAGCTGGTCGCACGGCGAAGTTAAGAAGCCCGAAACGATCAACTACCGCACATTTAAGCCCGAGCGGGACGGCCTCTTCTGTCAGCGCATCTTCGGTCCGGTGAAGGACTGGGAATGCGACTGCGGACGCTATAAGAAGGTCAAGTACGCGGGCATCGTGTGCGAACGCTGCGGCGTGGAAGTCACGCGCAGCAAGGTGCGACGCGAGCGCATGGCCCACATCGAGTTGGCCGCGCCGGTCTGCCACATTTGGTACCTCAAGGGCATCCCCTCGCCCCTGAGCTTGATCCTCGATATCTCGCCGAAGCAACTCGAAAAGGTTGTGTACTTCGGTTCCTTCATCATCATTGACGTTGACCTGGACAAGATCGCCGACCTGATGCCCAGCCTGCTGCAGGCCGTGGAAGACGAGAAGCTGATGATCCAGGAGGAGATGCGCAAGCTCGAGACTGACTCCCTCGATCACCTCTCCTCGGAAATGATCAACAACCCGGACGAGTACTTCGATGAGAGCTACGTTCGGGAACGCATGAAGGCGAACTTCGACCGCATCCGCGCGGAATTCCGCGATGCGGACGAGCGTCTGCGCGACCTCGATGTGGCCGCTGAGTTCCTCGGCATGCTCGAACAGAACATGCTGATTGACGAGGACAAGTGGCGCGCCATCAGCAAGCTGCTGGATGCCGTCGGTCGCCGCCTCAAGCGCGACTTCGATGACCTGGTGCACGCCAACGTGGGCGCCGAAGCCGTCAAGGAACTGCTGCGCCGCGTGGACCTGGAGCAAACCGCCCGCGAACTTCGCCGCGAAATCCGCGTGACGACCAGCACCCGCCGGGCCCGCGCCATCAAGCGCCTGGACCTGGTCGAATCGCTGCTCATCAGCAAGTGCCGCCCGGAATGGATGATTCTGGACGTGCTGCCGGTCATTCCGCCCGAACTGCGCCCGATGGTGCAGCTGGACGGGGGCCGCTTCGCGACTTCTGACCTCAACGACCTGTATCGCCGCATCATCAACCGCAACAACCGTCTGCGCAAGATCATCGAGATTCAGGCTCCCGAGAGCATCATCAACCACGAAAAGCGACTCCTCCAAGAGTCGGTGGACGCCCTGATTGACAACGGCCGCCGCAGCCGCCCGGTGGTGGGCAGCAACCAGCGCCCGCTCAA